>NZ_JAEMVM010000031.1:0-6068 GCF_016463925.1 Pseudomonas sp. P20
GCCGTTCGGCAGCGTCATACAGGGGGAACAGCTCGGATACCGCGTCCTCGAAGGAGCCGTGGAAGGTCAGAGGAGCCTCGATCGGATAGTTGAGATCCTGCGGCTCCCAGCGGACGGTCCAGCGTGCGCGCTTGGCCCAGGCTTCCAAGGTGTCGCGCAGGGTTGATCCCGTCTCGGCTGACCAGGACTGTGCCAACTGCCGGCTCGGCTCCGCCGGCGTGAGCACCTTGACCGGAGGGGCGGAAGCCACGCTGGCCGGAGTGGGCGGCATGGACTTCACGGCGGAAGCCAAGGGCTTGATCGGTGCCGAAGCCGCGGGAGGAGAAGAGGGGTGGCCATCCTTGGCCGGTGCTGCAGGGGGGAACACAGTGGTGGATTCAGGCTTCTTAGTCGGAGCGGGGCTGGTTGTGATCGGCGTCGGCGTTGGCACCGAGGCGACCACGACGGGCGACTCCAGCGTGCTGACTTTTTCCGTGGAGGAGGGTTGCGCTACCGCCGCTGGAGTTGGGGCAGCGGGCTTCGCATACAGTTGCTGGACCGGTTTCGGCCTCGGCGCCGGGGGAAGTTGATAGCCCGGGCGCAGTACGAAGCAGACCTGCCGCGCCACTTCGTCGACCTTCACCTGCCAGGCAGGGCCGGAGAGGACTTGGAGGGTGTTGCGCAGGGTCATGGGGCCGAGCTTGTACTGAGCTGCCGGCAGCGGCCGGGTGTAGAGGATGTTCACATGACCGGCCTCTGCCGGGCACAGCGAGTAACCCGAGCGGCTCATCACGTACTGCATGGCGTCCTTGACGCTCGGGTTCATGCTCGACGGGATGGTCACGTCGATAATTTGTGCCATCAGGTCGCGCTGGCCAGCGTCCGGCTGGGTGCTGACCAGGGTGTAGCGCCCGTAGCGCACGACGGGCTCCTTCTCCGGCTGTACGCCATTCGGGTACAGGTCCGGTGAGAGCAGGTCTGGATTGCGGCTGCTGTCGAAGGCGGGCCTGGCCGGCTCAGCCTTGTGGGTCGTGCAGCTGGCGAGCAGCAGGCACAGCGTGAGAGTGGTCAACTGCCTGGTCATTGAGGCCCCCTTTGATGATGGGGCACACAATGGCAGGCCAATCGGCATGCCTCAGCAGGAAATACTCGGCGGAGGGCCAGGGCTTTTTTATCCAGTTAGGCTTGCGGCCAGTAACGCGGTTCTCGTCGACCTGTTCGAGCTCGATGAGGTCTTGCACCAGTTGGCGTTTCACGTTGAGCAGTTGCCACGAACTGTTCGTCGATCGTTCTCTCGACCAAGGGGTCTTAGCCGCGACCATGCGTAGCTAGTCGCTGCTGTACGCGCGGTCTTCGTCCGGCCCCGTGATGAGCCCCAGAGAGAGATTTCCGGCCACGAGTGTTCCATCGCTTTTCGAATAGCGATTGCTTCATGAATTTATGTTATATCATTGCCTTTTCAGAAGGAGGATGTACAGAAAATGGCATTACCTGTTGAAAATTGGAACGACACCACGGTAGTGGGATACCAGGATGGGAATGGGGGCTATTCATTTGACGGAGTAGGTGGAGGGTTCTCTGGAGGGTCCGACTCTCTAGGCCTTAATAGGCAGGAGCTCTCTCCTATGTCTCAGTCATTTGATGCATTTGAGGATAATGCAATTCAAGTTTACCAAAAACTCAGGGAACATCTGGATAATCAATACAAGAGCGCCAAAGGCAATATAGATAAAGATATTGATGAGAAAATTGAAGCGGCAATAAAAGCTGCTGGTGGTGACTCTGTTCTCAGTCCACTCAGCAGGATTGATATCGCTATCTCCACAATACAAACACTTATAGCTCAGCGAAGTGAACAACTTCAGTCTGAGCGCCAACGGCTAGCCTCCCTTCCAGAGTCAAGCTATTCCGCGAGGAATGACTTGGACTTTGTTAAGATGCTCTATGACGCGGAGCCTGATAATCGTCAGCTCTTCAAAATGAGTCTTGAGCCATTCGTGATTTCTGAAAGTGATGGTTTGGCGGTGGAATACAATGCTGATGTATCCAGCCAATATATCGCTAACCTTCAGGGGCGCCTTCCTGAGTTAGAAAAAGCCCGGGCTCCATTGGTGGCTGAGGAAAAGGCTCGGCAAGAAGCAGAGGCGGAGGCACAGCGCAAGGCGGAAGAAGAGGCTCAGCGAGCTGCCGACGAAGCTGCTGCGCGCCAGGAAGCACAGCAGGTCACTCAGCAGCTTGGTGCCAATTTCAACGCGATCACTGCGCCGATGGGAGATAAGGTTCAGCAGCGCGTACAAGCAGTGGATACGACGCAGGCTCAAATCTCCGGTCAGATCGGAAGTGCAGTCACAACTGCTACTCAGTCAGTACAGGCTAAAGCTTCTGAAGCACAGCAGCACGCGAGCAGTTCCCTTACTTCCGGCGAGAGCTTGATTAGTTCTGCGTTTCGAGGTCAGATCGCTTCCGCCGCTCAGGCCAGTGGTGAGTCCCGTGTATCTGCTTTCAACACCCGCATCGATCAAATAGTCTCCGAAGCCACTTCATTTTCGGAGGCGAGAAAGCAGGCGTTGACCCAGTTCACTGCAAATGCGGCTGCTGAAGTCGAAGCTGAGACTGCCAGGTTGGCGGAACAAGTTCGAGCCACCCCCACCCAAGCATCCTCTGAGTCAGCGCAGGCAGCTCTTCGTCAGTTCACGGAAAGTACCTATGCCAATGTGAACACTTTTGCCCAACAAACCGAAGCGGCACTACAAGCTAAGGCGCAAGAAGTTACGGCAGCCATTGCCGAGGCACAGCGGGTAGCAAACGAAGGTTTGCAACAGGCAGCTGATGGTGTACTGGGAGAGATCACGCAGGCCGCTAACACCTTGGCGATGCCGGCGATTGCAGCGCCGTTGGTCTCCGTCGCTGGATTTGGCACCGCAGCACTTGAACTGGCCCAATTGGGCGCTTCGCTAGCTAACGCGGTAAACCGCGTAACTCAGGTTGTTACTGCTGGCCCCGGTGCATATGTTGCCACCTTCGCAGTGTTGACGCTGTACTCTGACCAAGCAGGAAAAGACAGTGATAGGGTGCCTGATGGTGTCCGCACCGCTTTAGCGCTGGAGGCATCCACTCTGGGTCTTTCTCCTGATGCGGATCTGCAAAGTGCTGCCGAGGCCGGCGGAACTGTTGATATGCCTGTGCGGCTAACTAGTCGTACCGAGGAAGATCAAGACAACAAGTCGCAGATAGCTGTTGTTGTCACTAATGCAGTTCCTACCCCTCAAGGTGTGCCCGTTCGTGCAGCCACCTTCAACCCCGCGACCGGGCGCTACGAAGTTACGGTGCCAGCGAAATCCACCGTGCCTGATGCGCCACCGTTGACCCTCACCTGGACACCAGCCAATCCGCCCGGAAGCCAGAACCCTTCGAGTACCACCCCGGTGGTGCCGCAGCCGGTTCCGGTGTATGAAGGAGCAACGATTACCTCAGTGCAGGCCGAGCCAGAGTCCTATCCGGGAGTGCCGTTAGATCTGGATGATTTGATCGTGATCTTCCCGGCAGACTCGGGTATTCCGCCGCTCTATCTGGTTTTCTCTAAGCCTCCAGTTAGCGCACTGGAAGTAGACATCTATGGTAACTTTACGGGTAGGCCTCGTAATGGAAATCATCTTGACCATATGCCAGCTCAAGGTGCGTTAGCAACTAGCTTGAGGTCGGCGATACCAGATATTCAGGAAAAGGAAATTCGAGAACTGATGAAGAAAGGTGCTAGCATAGCGATTCCTGCTCGCATACATCAGAAATATAGCGAGACTTATGGTGGTCGCAATACCAAGGAAAAACAGCGTAAGGATGCCGAAGACTTAAGAAGGGCCGTAGATAGTAACTTTGACGCAATTAAAAGCGCGTTGATAGAAGAAGGGTTCTCTGAGAAAGATGTTGAAGAGGCTCGTGCTAAATTGCATCGAATCAATGAAGAGCAGGGGTGGTACTAATGAATCCTGAATCAATTAAAGAGCTTGTGGGTGCTCTTGGGCAAAGCTATAGTGAATTGGTTGAAAGAAAATTAATTCCAGCTGGTCCTCTGGTGAAACAGTATGAGGAGTCTGACTGGCTTACTTTGGATGTTGATGTTGGGATTGATCTGGAGTTCTGGGCGGAAACTAGAGCTTCAGAAAAAATTCATATTGTCCTTATAAGGACAATGGATGATATTCCGGCTTACCAAGGCGAACTACCGTCTCCTTTTTCTCGAAGCATGGATAAAGCAGTAGTCAGATCTTTTCTCGGAGTTCCAGATAGCACAAAAGAGCCATTTAAGATGCCGGTAGTCGGCATGGTGGGTGGCTGGGACTCATATACCCATCCTGAGCGTTCGGATATCAGGATTTTCTTTAGGTATACGCCTGATCTGAAAGTCAGCACTCTTTCTTTTGCTTTGAAAGAGCCAGGGCATAATTAATTTTTCTTTAATCTAGATAAGAGTAGACAGAGGCCCTCGTAAGAGGGCTCTGTTCTTTTGCACTTATTGTCCAACTACTATACTCTGCTTCTACGAGCTTGAACCATTTGATCGTATTGAAAATGGAACTGCTATAGCAGCGGCTAGTACAGCATGGTTGCCGTCGACCTGCTCGGGCTCGATGAGGTCCTGAGCAATCTGGCGTTTCGCGTTGAGCAGTTGCCACAGCTGCTCGTCGATCGTTGCCTCGACCAGTGGGATCTTCACCACGACCATGCGGAGCTGGCCGTTGCGGTACGCGCGGTCTTCGGCTTGTTCCTGCTGACCGGGAGTCCAGGGCAGGCCGAGGAAAAACACGTAGTTCGCCGCAGTGAGGTTGTTGCCCGTCCCGGCCGCCGCCGTGGTGCAGATGAACACCCGGCAGTCGGGATCCTGCTGGAAGCGATCGATCGCCTTCTGCCGCTTGGTGAGAGAGTCATTGCCCACCAGCGTGACGCAGCCGTGCCCGACCTGCTCGCAGAGTTCCTTCAGCGCAGCCACGGTCGGCTTGAACTCGCAGAACAGGATCACCTTGTCCTCGGCGTCGAGCTCGCTCAACAGGTCCATCGCCACGCGAACCTTCACCGTTTCCAGGTAACGCCGCAGCGCGCCGAGTCGCGCGAAGACCGGTCGGTCCTCGAGGCGCAGCACGTCGTATTGCTGGCGTTCCTCGGTGGAGAGGGCCACCTTCAGCAACTGCCGCTGCTTTCCCTTGAGGCTGGGCAGCACATCTTTGCGCCTGCGCAGCATCCAGTCACCCAGCTCCGCCCGCAGACTCTGGCGGAACTCCGGGTTGCCGGCGAAACGGTCGCAGAACTCTTTCAGCGGCAGTTGGCCGATGGGGTGGCCTGAGAGGCGCAGCAGGGTGTGCAGCTCGGTCTCGCGGTTGAGCACCGGCGTGCCGGTAAGCAGGTAGCGGTTCGGCACTTGGGCGGCAATGTCGAAACCGTGCCGCGTGCATTGCGCCGTCGGTTCCTTCATCCGCTGCGCCTCGTCGATGACCATCACGGCGAAGCGCGAAGCGTTGGCGACGAAGGGGCTCAACTGCTCGTAGTTGACGAGGATCCACTGCGCCTCTGGGGTGTCCTGCTGGATGGCCACGGTGGCCGAGGGATAGACCTCCTGGATCTCCCGCTGCCAATTGATCAGCAAGGTGGCCAGGGTGATGACCAGAATTGGTCTGCCCGCCGCGCGGATCGAAGCGGCGATGACCGCCTGGCGGGTCTTGCCCAGTCCCATGTCGTCGGCCAGTAAGGCGCTGGTTCTCTGCAGCAGATGAGCGATGCCGTCAGGCTGGTGGGCCAGTAGTGAGTAGCCGTGAAGCGCCGCCTCGATATCAGCCGAGCTGTACTCGGTGCGCTCGATCTCCGGCACTGCGGCGAGGTATATGTCAGAGGCTGACTCGTCCTCCAGGGATGGCGCTGCCGGTTCCTGCTGTGGACCGCCGATGCTCATGCTGGGCAGCTCGGTCGCCGGCGCGAAGCTACCGTCGCTGAGCAGCTCCTGGACGGTATCCAGGATCTCGAATTGTTCCTCGGCGAGGCCAAGCTCCAGGATCAGGTTGCTGCGGAGCAGCTCAGTTGTGGCGTCGATGCGCCAGGAG
>NZ_JAEMVM010000032.1:0-3928 GCF_016463925.1 Pseudomonas sp. P20
GCCGTTCGGCAGCGTCATACAGCGGGAACAGCTCGGATACCGCGTCCTCGAAGGAGCCGTGGAAGGTCAGAGGAGCTTCGATCGGATAGTTGAGATCCTGCGGCTCCCAGCGGACGGTCCAGCGTGCGCGCTTGGCCCAGGCTTCCAAGGTGTCGCGCAGGGTTGATCCCGTCTCGGCCGACCAGGCCTGTGTCAGCGGCCGACTCGGCTCCGCCGAAGGGAGCGCCTTGTCCGGTGGAGTGGAAGCCACGGTGGCCGGAGTGGGCGGCGTGGACTTCACGGCGGAGGCCGGAAGCTTGATCGGTGCCGAAGCCGCGGGAGGAGAAGAGGAGTGGCCATCCTTGGCCGGTGCGGCTGGGGGGAGCACAGTGGTGTATTCAGGCTTCTTGGTCGGAGCGGGGCTGGTTGTGATCGGCGCCGGCGTTGGCACCGAGGCGACCACGACGGGCGACTCCAGCGTGCTGACTTTTTCCGTGGAGGAGGGTTGCGTTACCGCCGCTGGAGTTGGGGCAGCGGGCTTCGCATACAGTTGCTGGACCGGTTTCGGCCTTGGCACCGGGGGAAGTTGATAGCCCGGGCGCAGCACGAAGCAGACCTGCCGCGCGACCTCGTCGACCTTCACCTGCCAGGCAGGGCCGGAGAGGACCTGGAGGGTGTTGCGCAGGGTCATCGGGCCGAGCTTGTACTGAGCCGCCGGCAGCGGCCGGGTGTAGAGGATGTTCACATGACCGGCCTCTGCCGGGCACAGCGAGTAACCCGAGCGGCTCATCACGTACTGCATGGCGTCCTTGACACTCGGGTTCATGCTCGACGGGATGGTTACGTCGATGATCTGGGCCATCAGGTCGCGTTGACCGGCATCAGGCTGGGTGCTGACCAGGGTGTAGCGCCCGTAGCGCACGACGGGCTCCTTCTCCGGTTGTACGCCATTCGGGTACAGGTCCGGAGAGAGCAGGTCTGGATTGCGGCTGCTGTCGAAGGCGGGCCTGGCCGGCTCAGCCTTGTGGGTCGTGCAACTGGCGAGCAGCAGGCACAGCGTGAGAGTGGTCAACTGCCTGGTCATTGAGGCCCCCTTTGATGATGGGGCACACAGTGGCAGGCCATTCGCCATGCCTCAGCAGGAAATACTCGGCAACAGGGTAGGGGATTTCTTTTGCCCACCCGCAGGATTGTGCTTCAAGGGGAGCCAACAGAATTTGGAACAAAGCGTGTGCTAAGGCTGCGTGCGATTGACTGTTTGTGATTTATAAGTCACAGTTGACCCATGGTCGAAGTCAAACAAACCGCCACTTTCATGGCATGGGAAAGCAAGCTAAAGGATCGGCGGGCAAAGGCCGTGATCGCCGCCCGTATCTTCCGATTGGCGAATGGACTACCCGGCGATGTGTCACCAGTCGGCCAGGGTGTGAGCGAGTTGAGGATTCACTATGGCCCAGGCTATCGGGTGTACTTCCAGCAGCGCGGGACGGAAATCGTCATCCTGCTATGTGGTGGAGACAAGAGCAGCCAGGCCAGGGATATAGAAATGGCGAAACGCCTGGCAAATGAGTGGAGGCCGCAATGACCGAGCAAATTTATGATTATGACCCCGCGCAAGCGCTGGACAGCCCGGAGGCCATGGCTCTGTTCATCGCAGACGCTTTGGATACTGGAGACACCGCCTATATCGCTAAGGCTATGGGAGTCGTGGCCCGCGCCAAGGGGATGACGGAGTTGGCCAAGGAAACGGGTTTGGCCAGGGAGCAGCTTTACAAATCGTTTAGTGAGCGCGGGAACCCTACATTGAAAACCATGCTGGCAGTAATGCGAGCTCTGGGAGTTGATCTGACCGCCCGCCCGCATGCTCAGTGAGAACTCGTCCAGTTAGAGTTCCCTCTCCCGATCCTTGGCTATTACTGGTGAATCGAGTTGCTGGGCTCACTCATGTATCGTGGTATCGCTCATACCTAGGGAATAGGACTTCCCTAATCTTTGAATCCATCACTGACTCTATCTCGTCATAGGTGAAGGGGTAGCGTGCAACTTCATCCTCGACGAGTTCTATGTATAGCGCTGGAACTGTAGGTTCCCGGTGAAGGTAATATAAGGCGATTGCTGTCGCCATTTCGCAAAGTCTATCTGGGTCGGCCAGCGCTTCCTTAATGTTCGCTAGCAGCTCTGGAGAGGCGGCATGTGCGAGCTCGTAGAGCGCCTCGATCTTCAGCAACGCTTGCAGCACCATATTTCTTCTGTAGTCGATAGTCGGTGAGGGCTGCTCGAATCTCATTTTTGGGGCATCTCCTGCTGAACAGTCGTGTCGTTGTGATCGAGCTTGCTTCCTGCTCCTCCGTGTTGCAGCAGGAAGTGCTCGGTTGGTGAGAGTAGTTTTTTTACTGTGTCGATCAGCGGCTGGTTCAACCCGAGTAATCAGCGTTCGGCAAGGCTTGCGGCCAAAAGCGCACGGTTTCCGTCGACCTGCTCGGGCTCGATGAGGTCCTGGGCAACCTGGCGTTTCGCGTTGAGCAGTTGCCACAGTTGCTCGTCGATCGTGGCCTCGACCAGTGGGATCTTCACCACGACCATGCGGAGCTGGCCGTTGCGGTACGCGCGGTCCTCGGCTTGTTCCTGCTGACCGGGAGTCCAGGGCAGACCGAGGAAAAACACGTAGTTCGCCGCAGTGAGGTTGTTGCCCGTCCCGGCGGCCGCCGTGGTGCAGATGAACACCCGGCAGTCGGAATCCTGCTGGAAGCGATCGATCGCCTTCTGCCGCTTGGTAAGCGAGTCATTGCCCACCAGCGTGACGCAGCCGAGCCCGGCCTGCTCGCAGAGTTCCTTCAGCGCAGCCACGGTCGGCTTGAACTCGCAGAACAGGATCACCTTGTCCTCGGCGTCGAGCTCGCTCAGCAGGTCCATCGCCACGCGAACCTTCACCGTTTCCAGGTAACGCCGCAGCGCGCCGAGTCGCGCGAAAATCGGTCGGTCCTCGAGGCGCAGCACGTCGTACTGCTGCCGTTCCTCGGTGGAGAGGGCCACCTTCAGCAACTGCCGCTGCTTGCCCTTGAGGCTGGGCAGCACATCCTTGCGCCTGCGCAGCATCCAGTCACCCAGCTCCGCCCGCAGACTCTGGCGGAACTCCGGGTTGCCGGCGAAGCGGTCGCAGAACTCTTTCAGCGGCAGTTGTCCGATGGGGTGGCCTGAGAGGCGAAGCAGGGTGTGCAGCTCGGTTTCACGGTTGAGCACCGGCGTGCCGGTAAGCAGGTAGCGGTTCGGCACTTGGGCGGCAATGTCGAAACCGTGCCGCGTGCATTGCGCCGTCGGTTCCTTCATCCGCTGCGCCTCGTCGATGACCATCACGGCGAAGCGCGAAGCGTTGGCGACGAAGGGGCTCAACTGCTCGTAGTTGACCAGGATCCACTGCGCCTCTGGGTTGTCCTGCTGGATGGCCACGGTGGCCGAGGGATAGACCTCCTGGATTTCGCGCTGCCAATTGATCAACAGGGTGGCCAGGGTGATGACCAGAATTGGCCTGCCCGCCGCTCGGATCGAAGCGGCGATGACCGCCTGGCGGGTCTTGCCCAATCCCATGTCGTCGGCCAACAGGGCGCTGGTTCTCTGCAGCAAGTGAGCGATGCCGGCAGGCTGGTGGGCCAGTAGCGAGTAGCCCTGAAGCGCCGCCTCGATATCAGCCGAGCTGTACTCGGTGCGCTCGATCTCTGGCACCGCGGCGAGGTAGATGTCACAAGCTGACTCGTCCTCCAGGGATGGCGCTGCCGGTTCCTGCTGTGGACCGCCGATGCTCATGCTGGGCAGCTCGGTCGCCGGCGCGAAGCTACCGTCGCTGAGCAGCTCCTGGACGGTATCCAGTATCTCGAATTGTTCCTCGGCGAGGCCAAGCTCCAGGATCAGGTTGCTGCGGAGCAGCTCAGGTGTGGCGTCGATGCGCCAGGAG
>NZ_JAEMVM010000033.1:0-7486 GCF_016463925.1 Pseudomonas sp. P20
GGCCCTGGTAGTAGGGGAGCGCTGAGGCTCCGCCGAGGTCTTCGACAACGATCAGCCCGGCGGCCCAGGCTTGAGTCGCGAACGCCGTGCAAAATGCCAGCGTGGCAAGGATCTTCTTCATGGATTGGTCACCAGTAGGTTGACGCCGAGGACTTGGCTAAGGTGGCGGGATACCGTCCTACGGTATTTGGCGGCAGGCGCGCCGCCGGCGGGGCGGTGGTAGCGGCCGGCAACCTGGATCCAGTCCACCGGTCTTCCCGGGGCGGATGCATACAGGGCGTCCCGCTGCTCGATCAGGATGTCGGAGGTGGCGTCCAGGTTCTTGTACGGATCCAGGGAGTCGCAGGGGCTGGAGAAACGATGTCCGTTCCAGCCGATATTGACCTGGCCGAGGCCGGAATCGACGCTCTTGGCCCCGTAGAGGTTGATTGCCGCGAGTAGCGCTGTGCAGGCGGCGGTGCGGGTCGCGTAGTAGTAGGATTTCCCGGCGACGTTCAATGTCCAGGGCCAGGGAACGTATTCGCCGCGCAGCAGGACCTTGCTCTCGGTCAGCGCGACCGAATAGAGCACCTCGGCCGGAACCCCTTTGGGCAGGGCGATCTGCTTGTACGCCGGCGGAGGATCCACGGCGGCCTGAGCGATGTTGGCCAGGACCAGCAGGGCGGCCAGTTGGAGGGCGCGGATTACAGACGTTGCCATCGGCCGTTCACCTCCTGGACCAGGGCGGGAAGGGCCCCGCCCAGTCCCAGGGCCATCCAGCGGCCCTCGTCATGATTGAGCGTGATCTGCTTGCTGCGAACCTTCTTCGGGTCGACGCCGGCGAGGATTGCCCAGTGCCGCACTCGCTCTGCGTCGTTCTGGCTACCGACGAAGTAGAGATCGAACTCCTTGTTCTGCTGCTGCAGGTCGCGCACCCGCTGGATGCAGGCGGTGCAGTTGTCCTGGACGAACAGGGCCAGGCGCCCGCTGCTCTGCAACGCTGGGCTCATGTTCGGCGCGCCCGACGGGTTGGCCGTGCTGCTTTCGGTGAGGCGGATGACCCCCTCGCCTGGATAGGCGCGGGCGAAGGCTTCGTCGTATGCGCGCTGGTAGGCGAGTTCCTTCTCGACCCGGCGCCGTTCGGCCTGGACCTGTAGATCGGCATACCGCCGCCGTTCCTCTGCCGATCGCGCCTCGATGCCCAGCGCGGTCAGCGGGTCAATGCCAGGTGAGTACACGCCCCGGGGGCCTTGCATGAGCGTCTGGTAGCGGGTCCATTCCTGTTGATTCAGTCCCCACTCCTGGGCCAGGTCGCTCTGAGATGTCTGCTGTTTCAGCGTGTCGAGTTGGCTACCGGACAGCTGGCTGCTGGCCTCTCGGCTTGCCGCAGCCTCCTGGCCGACTGCGGGATAGCTCAGCAGCAGCACCAGGCCGGACAGGAGCGATACGGTTCTGTTCATGTGCGGGGTCCTATGGTTGGATGCGAACGCTGCGCGAGGCGCCGGCGACGTCGAAGTGCGCGGTACGATCGTCAAGGTCGGTCAGTCGCCAGGTCGTGCCGGCGACGGCATCGCCCTGGCGAATGAGGTAGATCTGGCTGAGCTGGGTGGATCCCGGAGGTGCAACCGACAGAAACCGTTCGCCCCCGCGATACTCCACGCCGAGGATTGAGAAGGGCGGAGGCTCGATTGGCTTGGGTTTCGGCTTGGGCTTGGGCTTGACAGGGAAGGCACCGCGCTTCGGTGGAGGCACGATCAGCGGCGGAGCCTTGGCTTGCTTCTCTTGCAGCGTGCGGACAGAACCGTCCAGCGTCTCCACTGTAGCCTTGAGCACCAGGAGATCGCCGGCCGAGGCGGTGGTTTGAGCCAGGTTCTCGACGGCGTCGGAGGCCTGCTTGGCGAAGGCCTGCGCGGCGTCAATGCGGTTGGACAGTGCCTGCTGGCCTGAGCGGAAGTCCTCGTTGCTGACCAGGTGCTGCCCATCCACGGCGTCGAGGCGCTCGTCGACTCGATTCAAGCGAGCCAGGATCGCCTCTAGCGAGGTCTTTTCCGCGGCACTGTCCACGCCTGATCGGAGCTGAATGAGTTGGTATTGCTGGTAGCCCAGCAGGCCGGCCATTGCCGTCAAGCAGAGGCCAAGAATCATTGATGCAGGGGATGGGCGTTTCATGAGTGTCCTCGCGCGAAGCCAGAGACACCCTCTCAGACTGCCCCCATTGAGGCAGTAGGAAATACTCGGTGAGTGGGGGTGGGATTTTTTTGGATAGGATTCTGGCGAATCGCCGGGCCTGATTCGCTATGCGAAGATCAGTCGACTCTGGGTGCCCTTCACACGCATCTAGGCTGCGTCATTTCTGGTTAACACTGCTTCGAGGAAGCCCTAGGCTATGAATACAGACCTTCCCCAGCTCGAACAAACCATCATTGAGATAGCGTGCCAGGAATTGGTTGAAGCTGGTCAGCCAAGCCAAAACTCCCTGTCATGCTATGTCGCATCTTTCGAGTCTACTCATCTGGCTTGACTCGTTCGATGGCTAAAGCCGCTTGTGCAGTGGAGCCTGGCTGAGGCGGGACACTAGCTCAAGATGAGCGTGGCCGTTGCTGGGGTGAGTTACCGACAATCACTCGTCTTCGAACTCCGCCTTTCCCTTCTGGACCATTGAGATGGGAGGTATAAAAAACATTGTCCGCTGCGCCGCCGGCATCAGGATATCTGAGGACTTGATGCTGCTGCCCTTTCGCCGCTTGGTGCCACTGTCCTTGTCGTAAACCTCGATGTCTTTGCACAGAATTGGCATGTGGAGGGCCTCGCGAACGATGCTTTCGTTGGCCATCGTGCTGTTGGCCATGCTCTTCATCATGTCCTCGAACGTCTGTACAGGCTGTTGGTAGATCTGCCTGGGCAGCAGCTCGGAAAGCTCTCTCTCGATGCGTTTTCCGGTGACGTTATCGAAGAAATGCTCTTCACCGAAGCCAAGGTTTTGCTGATCGGTAACCTGTATATCGCGCTTAGTGTCGTACCCCACGAATAGCGCGGGCGTCATTGCGTGCGAAAAGTGGTTGCCGTACTTCCAGTGGATTTCCTTCATCACAGCGTTGGCGCGATAGCTCTTGGCGAGATGAATGAACCAGTAGGTGCGAGGGTTAGCGCCAAACGGCGTTATGAAGAATACCGTCATGAACTCTGCGCCGCTTTCTTTCAGTATGCCCTCTGCCAGGAAGCGTTGAATGAGGTGCTGCCATTCATGACGCATCGTGGCCTTGAAGGAAGGGAGTTTAGCCCACGGAATGTATTTCTCAAGGTCAATATTCTGGAGCGCCTTACGGTTTTCCTCCCGCTCAGAAAGGTAGTCAATCAGGCTGTCAACGTTGAACGTCAGCAACACCTCAGCGTTTCTCACTTCCTGAAAGATGGCGCGGATGCTGGAGAATGGAACATCTTTGTAAGCGTACTGATCCAACAAGAAAATTGCGCGTTGAGAGAATTTTAATTTCTTGATCTGATTTATTAGCGCAGGGAGAGCGTTGGTGAAGCGTGACTTTATCGGGAATACGTCCTTGTCTATTAAGTGCGAATATCCTTTCGCGTTAAGTACTGCGTTCAGATAATCTATGTTGTCCTTTTTGATGTCTACAAAATAGTACTTGGCAATTACTTCGCGGTCTTGTTTTCTCAGGGTGTTAATTTCCGCAACTGTCTGGCGAACGGTCTCCAACGCGATGATCGGCGATCCATAGTGGATGCCTATACCATCATCGTCTTTGTAAATACCCCCTCCACAGAACCCATCGATGATGCTGATTCCTATTCGAGGGATCATCTGGTTGCTCATCACGACCGTTATGTAGGAGCGAATATAGTCCTGAATTATCTTGTGTTTGATCTTGCTGTGGGGATCAATCTGAGGATATGTCCCGGTGGAAATATTCCACTTGTACTTTTCATCCTTGGCCATCCGGTAAGTCCTTTAACTCAGGCTAAATTCAAAAGAGGTATTTCATCCCAGGTCTGGCCGTTTAGCAGCCGCCCGTTTGCTTTTTTAGAGCGCTTGACTCCATCCGCCCCCCATCCGCCCCACTGCTTGAAAAAGAACGCGGAACCGGAGATATCGCACTGACGATGAATGTTGTCGACCCATTCTTGCTGCATGGGACGCGCTTTCGCGCCTGACTCGCCTCCAACGATCACCCAGTGGATATCGGTCAAGTCTATTTCACCGAGATCTTCCAGAAGGGGCTCCGCCGAGAGGAAGCGGATTGTGGCATTCACACGGCGCAAGCAGTCGATACGAGGAACGCCATAGGCCTTGTCTTCGACCGATACTCCAAGCCAGGCGTTGGTAGGTGGAACGCGCTTGCTGAAGTAGTCAGCCAATCGTTCCGCGCGCTTTGTCAGGATTTGAAAGGTATGTTGCGTCGCCTCACGAATGACGTCAAAAATCTGATCGATGTAATGGTCAGGGACTTTCTCGTGAAACAGATCCGACATGGAGTTTACAAAATAGATAGTCGACTTCTTGCGCTGAAGCGGTTCGCGAAGTTTCTCTGGACGCAGGCTAAGCTTGAAACCATTTTCATAACCTGGAGTGCCCATGGCCTGCAGTCGGTGCGCCATGTTCTCGGCATAACAATGTTTGCAGCCCGGCGATACCTTGGTGCACCCCACAATGGGGTTCCAGGTCATTTCTGTCCATTCTATGCTCGTCTGGGTACTCATTGCACTGTAACTCCTGTCGTGCGCGATGCTCATGTAAATCGGGCGCGAATCAAATGACTATCACCTTAGTGATTGGCCTTTCTGTTCGAGGTCCTGTCAAATTGTAAGTGTAACACATCTATCCAGATAATCTCAGCTAAATAAGAATTGCTTAATATGGTATTTGGCTTACAGTTTTATGGGGTGTTAAAACTTTCTTGTCGTCGGCTGGTTTGTGGGCTGTTGGTAGAAACTAAAAAATCTCTTTTGGCGAAAATGATTCTGCGCAGAGCACCCAGCGCTCACTTTTCCTCGGCCAATGAGGCCTTACTGGATTCTTTGTCCGCTTTCGAACATCCGCATCCAGATTTATGATTTTCCCTTCTTTAGCTAGATCTTTGAATGCGAGTTGCAGATCCGTCGGATAGAGGTCGGTTTCCTCAAGGAAGCTTGCCCAGCAATCATTGTCCACGAGCAATGGTGTGGCGGATAGGCGTGTCAGCAAATACTTTTTGGCGAGCATCCTGTTGTCCCGAACATTGACTGGCTCGGGCTGATCCTCAGGTGAGGAGAAGAGGTCATTAACAGGAAGCCTCTTGCTCGATTGCCGCCTGAGCTTGGTCTCGAACTGACTGACACGCTGAACCATATCCATCTGCTCGGCGGCCTCTTTGAAGACAATTAGCCCTTTAGAATGTCGCGTGAGATAGATCAGGAAGTACAGGACGCGGTCCATGCCCGGCCGCTCAACGGTAACGTACGCAGTCTTGCCGTTGTAGATATCTCCTACCGCCTGGCGGTATTGGGAAACAATAATTTGTCGCCGCTCGGTTGCCGACTCTTTGCCTGAAAACGTGATTGCCTTACCGAGCAACTCTTCAATGTTCGCTTGCTGGGCCGTCATCGACATTGCTCGGTTGAGGAAGTCGTACATCAGGTTGATGAGAAACTCGGCTCTGTTCAACGCCAATAGCGGCGCCAGTACCGGTGCGTTGATAACCTTTCGCCAGCCCTTGGGATCAATGAAGAAGAAGGTGAAGCCAAGTTTGGCCCAGCTTGCGATATCTTCGATTTTCGTCGTGTAGTCGCCGTGCATGCAGCTGGCGTCTACGACACTGCCCGTATCGTTGGAAAGGAATCTCTGCAGCTTCGCAAAAGCATTGTCGTTTTTTTCGATATACAGGGCGCGGAATCTCACCTTTGCGCCATGCTGCTCTTCAAGCGTCTTCGCGCAATCCTTCATCAGGCTCAACGAGATACCAATGGAGGTGTCCCGCAAGTCATCAGACTCTTCCGACCAGGGGCCGGCGAAGCAGTCGACGTAATTGATCACCTTCTCACTGCGGCCGATGATCATGATCAGCCGCTGCAAGTAAGTTCTCAGAATGGTGTGCTTGACGTATGCCTGTTCTCTGCCCTGATATTCTATCGGCATCAAAGACATTTCACCTCCTTGTTGACCCATCTCGGTCTCCTGCCACGGATCGGCTAATCACGTTGAGCGACGTCGTAGTGGCTATACGGTATCGTAGCCCTCGTGGCGTGGCTATGGGGGCGGGGTATGCTTAAGTGCTGGTCGCTGAAACTGGTAGAGCGTCGCGGTGTGAATCGCCGCAGGTTTCGTGGAGGCCGTTTCGTTTAAGTCAGGCCGCCATGGCCTGACTTACTTGTTGCTGGTGGAAGTTTGCCTCAGCCTCCACAGGTGGGATATAGCCGAGAGAACTCAGCAGACGCTCATGGTTGTACCAGATGCACCCATCTCAAGGTCGCTATCTCGACAGCCTCGCGGCTCTTCCACGATTGACGATGTATCACTCAGCCTTGTACAGCCCGTTAATGGTTTCGGTCAGGGCGTTGTCATAGCTATCACCTTTGCTGCCGACCGGGGGCTCGATACCGGCTTCGGCCAGTCGCTCGGTGTAGCGGATCGAGACGTATTGACTGCCTCTGTCGCTGTGATGGATCAGGCCACCGGTGCGATGCGGCTGACGGGCGTACAATGCTTGCTCCAGCGCATCCAGGACGAAGTCGGTCCTCATGCTGGTACTGACTCGCCAACCGGCGACGCGCAAAGACGTCGATCACGAAGGCCACCTTCAGTCGCACCTATTTCGAAAAACTCGCATTTATTTCGAAAGCCTACAACTTCGATAAGCATTATATAAAAAAGGCCACTCAAAGGTGGCCTATCTGTTCATGCTGCAATGAGTTGTCGTGCCAACGCCATCTCCACCGAATCTCCGTCTTGGTTCAATGAGTCGAGACCTGACTCGGGAACGTCTCCCGACGTGCTCTGAGCCACAGCGATCTTCTTGGCCATCAGTTGCAAGCAGGTGATCTGCGAGCTGCCGGCGTAGCCGAAGAACACCACCCGCACCGGGTGCCTCTGCCCGATCCGCCACGACCGCCGCGCGGCCTGCTGCAGGGTGTACACGTTGTATCCCGTCTGCAGGAACGCGATGGTCGGGAAGTCGAGCAAGTCCAGGCCGGTCTTCACCAGTTCCGGGTTGGTGATCAGCACATCGATGCCGCGTTCAACCTGGTCGAGGATCCAGTCCTCGCGCCGAGAGGTAACGACCGAAGCACGTAGCACTGCCACCTTCAGCCCAGCCTGCTCGAGCACTTTCTTCAGCCTGGACGTGGTGTCGCGCGTTCCGCTGTAGACCGTGTAGGCCAGGACCTTGCGGCCCTTCGCTTTCTCCTCGAGGCAGAGGTCCAACAGCGCCTGTTCCTTTGGCATCAGTTGCTCGTCGCCGAAGATCGCTGGCACGAAGGCCAGTGTGTCCCGGGTTCGCGGATGCTTGACGATCTC
>NZ_JAEMVM010000034.1:0-4285 GCF_016463925.1 Pseudomonas sp. P20
CGAACGATCGGGTCTTTCTCCGCGCCTTCACCCAACCGGTCCTTATGCAACAGGTAGCGCGTGATCGCCCGGTGCCAGCCGACCACGATGCCAAAACGCTGTTGCAGCGGCAGGTAACCACGTTGCTGCAGGAATCCGTCGATGAAGGACCGGGCATCGCTCACCGCACTGTCGATGACCTCTACAGCGGCGTTGCCGACCTCGATCTCCTCCGGCGTCCACTGGTCCACCGGCAAGCCGCGCAGCAAGGCATCGAGCAGCTCGGTCTGGACCGCACGGTACTGCTGAGGCGTCGCGGCCTGGGACAACTCTTCCGCCCCAGGCCGTTCGGCCAGCTCCGGTAACGTGATGTACACAGCCACCTCAGCAGCCCTCGGGCTGAGCGATGGCGCGCACCAGGGCCATGACACCCGTCTGGATGTCGGTCTTGGCGATCGCAGCCCAGCGCAACGGCTCTGCAGCCAGGAAGCGACGAAGCTCGACACACTCCGGGCTCGACTCATGCTCAGGTGCCAGCTTCGACGCCTTTGCGGCGGCCTGCTTAACCTCCAGGTCCGTACTCAGCCGGCCGGCCAACGCGGCCTGCAATGCCAGCAGTTCCGCGCCTACGGCCTTGACACGGTTCATCAGGTCGATGTCGTCCTGAGTCAACTCGCGATAGCCGGCGATCTTGCGGTGCTGGTTGTCCATCACAGCACCTCTGGAACGATCGCGCCGATGGGCAGGAGCTGGTCCGCCTGATCGCTGTTCAGCAGAATGCTGTCGCCAAAGGTGTAGGACTCACCGTCGTGATCCAGGCGTTCGCGTTTGACGATGTAGCGGTTCTTTTCGCCGACACCCTCGGTGTTGGGTGCATCCTGGTCGTTGCTCGTTTTACGGGCCATGAGATAGAAACTCCGAGGGCGACCCGAACGGCCGCCCAGTTGAGGGTTAAGCCGCGACGGCGTTCTCGAAGAAGAAGCCGAGGTCCGGTGCGGTGACCAGTTCCTTGACCGATTCACCAACACGGACGCGCTGACCACCGCGCAGGCCGATGTTCGGGTCGGCGATCGAACCGGACACGCGATCGCCCCACTGGCCGGTCAAGCCGAAGGTGGTGCCGTTGCGGGTATCGGCCAGGCGGTCGCGATAGATGAAGGACGCATGCGGCCCCCAGGCCCGAATCAGGCTCGGGTTCTGTCCCGGCCGGGCGATGTTCAGCCGTGCTTCGCCGACGTAGATCGCCTCCAGCTCAAGCAGCTCCTGCAGGAAGGCCATCGGCACCATGCCCTCGTCGCCGAGCGTGCCGTTGTATGCCTTCACGATCTTCGGGTGACGGCGCAGGATGGTGGCGGTGCGGCGGCCCAGGACGCCGATGTTCGGGCGCAGGATGACGCTGTCCAGGGCGTCGGTGATCTCCGGCAGCGGGTTGCTGGCCGGGTCGCTCCATTGATCGGTGCCAGACAGTGTCCTTTTGTTGCCCGCGGCATAGCTGTTGGGGTTGAAAACCAGCTTGGAAGTCCGAGCTTCGCGATCGAGCAGGATCAGGTTGGTGGTCTGCTCGGTGGCGTGGCCCAGGGGGTTGTAGTTCGTCGGCGCGTTGTCGATATCCGCCTGCGGCACCGGGGCGTCCAGGCCGTGGTCCTCGGTGCTGCTGGTTTCGTCGGTGGCGCTAAACTCCACTTCGTTCGGCTTGGACTTACGGCCGACCAGGGTTTCCGGCACGGTGAAGCCCTGGGCGAGGTCGTACTTCCAGTACTTGAACTCTTGCTTGCCGACCGGTACGCGCGGCAGAACCTCGTCTGCGATCATCCGGCCGTTGCGGTAGGCGATGGCGATCGCCGTCAGTTCGGGATCGATGGGAAATGGTGCATTGCTCATGGAGCGCTCCTTCAGGCTACCGGCAGAACGGCCGGGGCGATGTAGACGGACCCGATATCACCCGCGACGCCGCTGAGTTCAGCGAAGCCGATGATGTAAGTGGTGGCGGCCGGCGGCAGCGTCGCGGCAACCGCTCGCCCCTGGGCGTCGGCCGTCAGCGCATCACCGCGAGTGACGTTGCCGCCGTACTCGACCGGCGCCAGGCCGGAACGGATGACGTCGAAGACCGCACCGTCGGCGGCGGGAATTTCGGTGCTGATGCCGATCAGCAGCGCAGTGCTACCGGCAGCCTGGGCGGCCAGGCCGTCCGAGCTGCCATGAATCACGATGCGGCGGGCGGCGATGGCGCCGCTGGCACGTTTGGCGGCGATGAGTCCGGGAATGTTCATGGCCTACTTGGCTCCCTTGGTGATGTGGGTAACGGCCTCGGTCGTGCTGATATGGCGTCCGGCCTGGCGTTGTTCTTCCTGGTAGGTCTGCGCTCGCGCTGCAATGGCGTGAGCACTGCCGAAGCTCAGGTCGCCGACGGCGCCGGACTTCTCGGAGAACTCGATCTGCTTGGGCAGTTCGGCCAGCAGGCTGCGCAGCACCTCGGCCGCCGGTTTGGTGACCTGGCCGTCGCCCTCGGCGAACTCCAAGGGCGCGTCGGCAGGCAGGTTCACCAGCAGCTCGATCACCGCCGCTTTCTGGCGCGGCAGCAACTGGCCGCTCTTGACCAGACCTTCGGCGAACTCGGCGATTTCGTTGCGGTGTTCCTGGGCCTTCTGCTGGGCCATCTCCGCTTCGCGGGTGGCCAGTTGTTGCTCGCGCTCGTCGAGCTGGCGTTGGCGCTCGTCGAGCGCAGCTTCGTCAGACATGGTCGTGTCCTGTTGTGAGGGATGAGAGGTCCGGTCAGCCTCTGCCGCTGACGCGGAAGCACCGTCGGATGGGGTGACGGTGCCCTGCGGCTCTTGCGCAGCGGCGGCAGAGGCCGCTGCGCTGTCAACGCCTTCTTCTATTACGGGTTCGGAGAACAGGGCCGAGGCCTGCGCAGTAGCGCCCTGGGCGGAGCCTCGGCGGGCGTCTTCCTCGATCGAGGACAACTGCCACTGCGGGATGAGCTGGTCGGCCCGCTCGGCGCCTTCGCGCTCGACGAAGAAATCGCGCAGGCGGCGCAGGATGTCGGTCAGCCCGGTGACCGCGTAGGGGGCTTCCGCGAACTCGATGGCCAGGGCGCCGTCATCCTCGGCGAAGTTAAAGGGAGCATCAGGAATGCCTTTGATGGCCGGCGGCACGGCACCGAGGAAGCCGATATGGCGCAAGTAGTGCTTGCCCGGAACCGGGTTGCCTGGTGAGTCCGGCAGGTACACCGAAGCGCTGCGCTTCTTGTACATCTTGCGGTTCGCGGCTTCTGCGAACTCGGGGACCACCTGGTGCGGCTCGGCATAGAGCATGCCCTCGCGCACCTCTAGGCCCTTGGCCCAGCCGTAGGCCGGTGCATTGAGCTTGGGATGACCGATGACGAGAGGGGCCTCGCTGAGCGCCGGATCGTAGGTCGCGGCGATCTCCTGCAGGATGGCCTCGGTGAACTCCACCGGGCGACCATCGAGAGCGACGTGCCGGCCGGCGGGGAGGATTGGCAGAGTGGCGGTTGGCTTTTTCATGCCGCCCAGAGTGAGGCGGCAGAACTGGACGATCTTTGTCGCAATCGAAAATTGGGACAGAGGCCGCGCTGGGGAGGCTTTTCTACGAAACCACGCCAACGGGCACCGTGGCAACCCCAGTAGGGCGATTTATAAAGCGTCAGCAAGGCCCGTAGAGGGGCGTAGGCCAACGAAGATAGACCTACGCCCTCGTTTGGTCCGCCAGGGGCCTAGAAACGCTAATTCTGCAAGGTTGAGTTTATGAGGCTCATGACTCGCTGCAGCAGTTGGGCATCGTCAGTATCCGACGTGCCCAGCCAGGGCCTGGCTGGCATGGTGATCGTGTAGGGGCCGATGCGTACGTCCTGGGCGAAGTTGCTGCGGCGTTTCGGGACGAACTGTCGACCGACCTCGCCAGTACGCTCATTCATCCTGAAGTAAACCGTGCTCTGCTTCTCCTGACGCTGGATCGTACCGCCGAACTGGTGGATGGCACCGTACGGGCGATCGGTACCGAACAACAAGATATCCCCTTCAACCTGGCCGCGCAGTGACCCTCGCAGTAATCCCTCGGATGTCAGGATCTTGTCCCTGTTTCTCCGCTTGCGAGCCAGGTAGCGAGGCGACAGTGCCGTCCAGGGCGTGCCGTCAGGAGCCTGCTGGGCACGGAAGCGCGCCTGGTGAATGCGCAGCAACGGTTCGATCAGGTCTTCGAGGATCAGGGAGGGATCGCGCAGAGTCGCGGCCGCCGCGCTCAGTGCCTGTGTCACCTGCTGGCTGTCGAACTCCAGCTCGATACGTGC
>NZ_JAEMVM010000035.1:0-175380 GCF_016463925.1 Pseudomonas sp. P20
GATCTGCATACCCGGCGGGTGACTGGCTGGGCGTTCTCGGCCAAGCCGGATGCCGAACTGGTGATCAAGGCCCTGGACATGGCCTACAAACAGCGCGGCAAGCCACAGCAGGTGCTGTTCCATTCAGACCAGGGCAGCCAGTACGCCAGCCGCCTGTTTCGGCAACGGCTCTGGCGCTATCGGATGCAGCAGAGCATGAGTCGCCGAGGGAATTGCTGGGATAACTCGCCGATGGAGCGCCTGTTCCGCAGTCTGAAGTCGGAGTGGGTCCCGTCAACGGGTTACCTGACGGCGCAGGAGGCCCAACGGGACATCAGTCATTACCTGATGCACCGCTACAACTGGATCAGCCCGCATCAATTCAACGACGGGTTACCACCTGCGGTGGCCGAAGAAAAACTCAACCCACTGTCCGGGATGGGTTGACCACTACAGAGCGCAGGGCGTCAATCTGGAAGGCGCAGGGGGATTCGGAAGAGGCCTGGCAGCATGTGCTGGAGGAGTTGGCCGAAACCGATGGACTCGAGATGTCGCTGGGGGAGGATGGAGTGGTTACGCTCACCTGGGAGGCGGGAGACGAGGAGGGCGTTGAAGTGGTCGATGGGATTGAACTGGTGCAGGAGCTGGACATGGTGGTTCAGCGTCTACATGAGGAGAGGATCTAGCGGAAGGAGAGCCCGCGCGTAGCGGGCTCCGAATCGCTATCGGTCGTAGGTACGACTGAGAGCGCTGTGCGCTGACGAGACCAAATCATCTACATAGAGCCCGGCTACAACGATGCGGCCAAGTCGTTTCTTGATAGTCATCAATCTGCGCGTCTTGGCAATGTCGTCGCATGAGTGGATAGGATGAGTACGCGGCATCGCATCAAGCAGGGTAAGCGTTCGGGGAGGGCATACTGCGATGCGCTAAGCTGTAATCCTTTAGGATTGAGGTATCAACATGGAATGCCACGTTCGTCCCGCTACGAGCAGAGATGCAGCAGCAATAAGCCGCGTAGTTATAGCCGCCCTGCGTGAGTCAAATTCACAGGACTATCCACCTGACGTGATCGCTCAGGTTGAGCAGAGCTTTTCTCCTGAAGCCATTACTACGCAGCTTACGAAGCGTAGGGTCTTCGTTGCCTTACTGGGCGAAAACATTATTGGCACTGCCGGTCTCGACGGTGATGTCGTCAGAAGTGTTTTTGTTGACCCATCTCACCAGAGAGGCGGTATCGGGCGGCACTTGATGGATGTAATTCATACGACTGCTGCCAGCGCAGGAATTGAAGCTGTACGTGTGCCATCGTCGATTACAGCTGAAAGGTTTTATACCGTGCTGGGTTATCAGAAAATCCGCGACGAGTTTCATGGGGCGGAGCGCACCATCATTATGGAGAAGCGGCTGTAGGATTGTAACCGTCTGGCTAACACACCTGACTTTTTGCTACGGCTATTAACTGTGGCGCCCATCACATTCAAGTGGACGCCATTTGCAGCCCTACCAAGCGGACCCCACCCGCTAACGAAACTTTTACTCACGCCTTTCAGCGTTTCAGTGAGCAGACGCGTAGCAGGTCTTTCGGCAAAAATTTTAAAGCAGCACGTTAGACAAGTCGTTTCTGGAAAAAGAAACGCTTATGCTGTGGTGGGAAATCATCGAGATGACCGAACTCGGTGAAACCATGTCGTTGGTAGAAAGCTGGTGCTTGGAAGTCAAAGGTATCGAGCCAGATTCCAACGCAGCCCTTTTCACGCGCGACGTCTTCCGCCATATTCATTAGGCGTGAGCCCGTGCCTTGCCCCCTCGTTTCCTCGGGTATGGCTAGCAACTCGATAAATAACCAACGATAAAATATCTCACCGTAAAGCCCCCCAATGATGTCGTTGGTTTGCTCATCGCGGACTAGCAGAGCGATTGACTCCGATTTTGGATCACCCGCTTTAGAAAAATCATGAGCCCGTAAGGGTTTAAGGATAGCCGAGCGTTCATTTTCTCCTGGGTTGACCGTGATTTCGATACGAGCATTCATTCGCTAATCCTTGATATCTATACTGGTAGTAAGCGTACGGCCAATACACCTTTACTTAGGTTGAGCCGTATCAGCAAAAGAATCGTTTCATATGTGTGAGATACCGCCTCATGCACATTGGCTTTTGTATCGACATCTACTCGGAGACCCTCGTGCCTTGGTGAAATACCATGTGCCAACCATCTTCGTAGGTTTTCCAAATAGAGCTACGCATTGATAACGACTCATCGCCATTAGCATTTTGATGACGGCATCGGTACGTTGCTAACGCGACACCATCTGCAAGCACACGCAGTTTGAAATCCTCGATTGTCCTTTTGATCCAAGTCTGGGATTTTAGTCCCACGATCACCTCCGCTTTCGTCCAGCTTTTGCCGACAGCTCCAAATTCAACGAAGTCTTCGGCAAGCAGCTGTTTAAGCAGTCGATCATTCTTTCTCGCTTCCGGATCTAGCAACAGCTGTTCAAGCGCTAAAATCTCCAGACGAATATCCATTTCCCTCACCTACCAAGTGTGATTTATATATGTTTCACAGGGGACAATAGATCACATAAGCTAGATCTGTACCCACTGATGCGGCAGCAACTGGCTGATGTCTTTCGACCGTAACGTCGGCAGCCGCGTCAGCACCTCTTTGAGGTAGACATACGGATCATTGAGCAACAGCCCTGGTTGAGGCCTAGATCATGCTGTCACGATTGCCGGGGGAGTAAACGATAAGGCCGCGTTTGAGTCGGGGCACGGCCTCCAGGCCGGCGGTCACTACCCCATGATTTTCCGGTACTCCTGCGGCATGGGTTAGAGATCAATACACCGCCAGATGACCTGGCTCCTTTGGAAAGATTCTATCTGCGGCGTCTTAGCGTGAATCTCCTGATGGCCATGCCAAGCAGGCAGAAAATGGCGCCTGCTGCTGCTTTGGCCAGAAGGAGAGTAGTAGGGTTCTCGCTGGCTGGGATACTGCCTGAAAAGGCAAGCGTGATAGCGACATATACACAAGCAGAGATCAGTACCGAGATTCTGCTCTTGATGAAGAACCCGATAGCCGCGCAAAGGACGAACACCAATGGGTCCAAAAGGGAAGCTGCTAGGCAAGCGATAAACACAACCAAAGCGATCTCCTATCCAATGCCGCCTCCAATGCCATATGACCTTGCCTATGATGCGGTGCTTGTGAGCCTGTAACCCATATACGATGACGCTACGCTTCATCTAGATCAGGTTGAACATCGAGGCTTGCCAGTGCTTCTCGCTGATGATTGCGATGGGATGGCCTTCCTCGCGCAGCTCGACAGCTCGCTTGATCTTGGTTCCATACGTACTGTGTAGCCACTGCTCGTTGCCTATCTCGCCGACGACCAGGTAGTGCACCTTTTTGCTGATGCCTGAGGCTATTCCCCCGCCGCGGTTGACGACGATCTCTTCGCAATGCTTTCTGGGGCCGTAGACCATGACGCCAGTGAAAACGTAGAGATGGCCCGACCACTCAAGCTTGGGAGCTGGATTGTTGAGCGGAAGAGCATTCGATGGAGTAAAGGAATTGTCGCTTGGTTTCGGCTTGGAAGCAGAGAGGCCACCAAACCCTCTAAGAATCTCAAGCAGTTCGGCAGACTCATCAGCGTCTAACACGCCATCGGACAGCATGTCTGAGAGCCTCCGGTAGAGGAGGTTGGTCACTGGATCGTCAAGATGGATCAAGTTCGTAGCGATCCAATCCTGTAGGAACTCGGCCTCATGCTGATTGATATGCCCATCAGCAGTGATCCCAGCGGCCAGTCCTGAGAGCGCATCGACAGACCTTCGGTCTATGCGCTTCTCGTGGAAAATTCGACTTTTCCCAAATTCAGCGTGCCAGTCGACCATTGCTTCTCTCCTTGAACGTCAGGTGTCCATCACAACCTTTTCGCATTCCACACCAGCAGCACCTGGCATGTATGCTGGTCTTGGCCATGCTCGTCGCTTTACAAATCCCCACTCCGCCAGATTACCTTGCCTGTCAAAGCTTTCTGAAATTCCAGGCGCCCAGCACCTTGGCTTGGAAATGGACGTCTTCCATGCGTGCCTTCTGCGGCTCGAAGGACTTGTTGTCCGACACCAGCAGGTAGTGCTCGGCATCGTGGATCTGCACCCGCTTCACGAACAGGTGCTGCAGCCAGGTGAAGACGTAGACGCCTTCCTCGACGAAGTCGGTGATGCCCACGTCGACGAGGATCGGGGACTTGTCCTCGATGGTGCCCAGCATGCTCTGGCCCCACCCGGTGATGATCTTGAGGTTGGCCGGATCGGTGTACTTCAGACCAAGGTCATCCAGTTGGACCTTGTCGACCACCAGATTCCTGACGAACTCGCGGTACTCGGCCGGTACCTGGCCGCCACCCATGGCAGCGCGCACGTCGTACTGGGCGATCGAAATCGTATTTCCTTTCACCAGAGTGGTGCGGTTGAAGTCAGCGTGAATCACGTTCGATGTCGTCGATTGATCGCCATCGAGAGACTCGGCTACTGCCTGCGCGATTTTCTCCTTAGCTTCGCCGCTCAGCCCTTTACCGTGGCGCTGGAGCATCTCCATCACCTTTTCCGCGGCCGATGAGCCAGGGCGCTGAGGCGAACTACCTGGCGCAATAAGCTCCGCCTCCTTTTCGCTCAACCCCCAGTGTTCTGCGCCAACGACGCCTGAGAAGAACGATATCAACTCGATCAGTTTCGCTTTATCGATCCTGCCGGTGTTGATCCATCCCTGGACAGAAGGGGGCTTCACGCCGAACTGCTCTGCGAGAGCCTTTTTCGACATGTTTTTGGCGAGTCTGGCGGCCTCGATAGCGGCGCCGAGTTGGGGTCCGGTAAGCATTGCCTAATTTAACGTCAGTTGTGGTGTTGTTAGGCAATGGCTTGCCTGTGATTAGCTATTGACTTACTGTTTTCTCCAACATTCCCCGGAGAAGAGGCATGACTCCAGCAGAAGCAGTGCGCCAGGCCGCCGAGATGTTGGGCAGTAGGGCCGAGTTGGCGCGAAAGCTCAATGTGAGAGCACCCACCGTAAGTCAATGGTGTTCAGGCGTTCGACCAATCCCGGCGAAGCGCGCAGTTGAGATTGAGGCGCTCACCGCAGGTCGGGTCCTTCGAAGTGAACTTTGCCCGTCGTTCCCATGGGGTGCGGCTGCCTGAGCACACCTTACTGGCCAGGAGCCGCCACGTCATGCGAAGCGAATCGCACACCCTGATCTCCACGCTGCTCGGCGTGGTGAACCAATGGCGCCGCCGAGAGGGGTGGAGCCGAGAGACCGTCGTCCAGCACATCGTGGAGGCGCACGAGCGCATCCAGGGAGCGCTGGTCACCGGCATCGTCTTCGACCCGCCAACGCGCGATACAACTGAGCGGATGAAGGTCAACGCTGACCGCGTGTTCCGCTGGCTCGACGACGGAACCAAGGACACCAACCTGGTGCCGGCGAACTTCGTTCCCAGCATCCTCGCGGCGCTGCCGACTGACCTGAAGGTCCAGGCCCTGGGCGACATCCTGACGCCGCTGGGCGTGTCGGTGCGCTTGATCGGCGGCGATGCCGGCCAGCGGCCGGAGGTGCTCTGCATGCTCCGGACACTCATCAAGGAGAACGGTGAGGCGCAGCAGGCCGTGGCCAACCTCGTCGATGGCGCTGATGACCAGGAACTGCAGGAGGCCCACCGGGAGCTCTCCGAATCCAGGGCGGCGGCAGATGAGGCGCTGCGGATGATCGACCAGATGCGCCGGCCGCGCCTTGTTCAGGGGTAGCCGTGCCGTCCTTCCAGATCAACGACGAGGAGTGGGATGCGCTCTTCGACGAGCCGCATCAGCTTCTGAAGGTGTACTGCGCGATCCGGATGTTCATGGACTACAGGACCGGCATCGCTGGCGAAACCCGCCGCCTGAGCGAGCAGATGCTGATTGAGGTTTTGAGCATCCCGGCATCACCTGGGCGTCCTGCGCACAAGGCGACCCGCAAGGAGGCCCGCTACACCATCGATGCGCTGGTGCGCCGTGGCATGGTCGAGCCTATGCCCAGCATCGGTCCTTTCGTTTTCCACCTGCCGAAGGCTTCGCGGGATCAATCCGTCTCGGAGAGGTGGGGCCAGAGGTTTGACCAAGGTGGGGCCAGACCTGGGGCCCTAGGTGGGGCCAAGGATTTAGAGCCAGAAGCCCCGGAACTACTGGGCTACAGCGAAGAGGTTGGAGCAGGTGGGGCCAGAGGTGGGGCCGGAGGTTATCCCGAGGTGGGGCCAGAGGTGGGGCCTACATCCGGTCTTCCTCCGATACCTCCTCCGTCACGTAACGCGCGCGAGGCAGAGCCGGTATCTGGTGCTGACCGATTCCCGATGCATGAGGCCTGGGTGCCGAGTGCGAAGGGGTGGGCGGCAACGCTGGTCCGCAACGGAATTGGGAGCTACCAGCTACGCGACGACGAGCTTCTCGAATTCCGCAGTTACTGGATCAACCGCCCCGAGAAATTCCAGTCCCAAGGCCAGTGGGAGCACGAACTGGCACAGAAAATCCGCCGCAACCAGCGCTTCGACCAGAACAGGAGCAGCTATGGAAACCAAGCAGGAAACGCCGAAGGCCAAGCCGGCCATCGTGCCGCAAAGCGCGGCCTCCCACATCGACAGGGCCCTCGCTCAGCCGTCGACCGCGTCAACGCAATCGTCGCCGCCAACGAGGCTGCCCGACAGGCTGCTGGAACGGCTCTGGGTGAAGATGACCGAGATGTACGGGCACCGCTGGACGTCGAGTTTTGGCGACAACCCGAATCCTGACGGCGCCTGGGCTACGGTGCTCCAGGGGCTGACCGGCCAGCAATTGGCCCACGGGCTCAACATGCTGACGTTCATGGGCAGCCGGTTCGACTGGCCGCTGGCGGCGCCGACATTCCGAGAACTCTGCCTGAGCGTCCAACCGGAGTCGCTCGGTCTGCCGGACCACGACACCGCGTTCCACCAAGCTCTGGCGTGCCGCTACCGCCACCAGGTGGTCAAGGCCGCCGCCGAGGCGACCGGCGTTTTCGATCTGCGAGAGCAACCGACGGGACGCTTCGTGCTGCATCGCCGGTCGTGCGTATCGCCAACGTTGATGGGAGCTTGAGACCGGACCTCAACGAACTGGACTTCGAGACTGCGGGGGCTTGGGGTGTAGCCAACGCAGAGGCCCGCGGCGTTACTGTTCAACGGCTCGCCGTTGGCGTCTACAAGGTCTCTGGTAGCCTGGGGCTAGCGAAAGAGGGCTGGCGCGTGATCGACCCTGCGTCTCCCGACGGCGGTCGCCCACTCGGTATCACTGACAGCGAACAGGCTGAGGATGGGACGGTCACCATCCGGCTCTTCAAACAGCGCTGGACACTCAGTGACGACGGCGAAATGGTGCTCGGGAAGGGCGCCCCACTGGATGTCCCGCTCAACAGTTGGATCGATGTCCGATTGTCGATGCCGGCACCTCCCGAGATGCAGCCCGAGACTCTATGACCAGCCCGCACTCTGCGGGCTTTTTTGTGCCTGGAGATCAGCATGCCTATCACTGAGCAGCAACTGCTGCAAATCCTCCCGAACGCCGGCCCTCGCGCCGGCGTTTTTGTTGGTGCGCTGAACCGCGGGATGACGCGCTTCGGTATCACGTCGCCTGTGCGAGTCGCCGCGTTTCTGGCCCAGATCGGCCATGAAAGCGGCCAGTTGACCCGCCTGGTGGAGAACCTCAACTACAGCGCGCGCGGCCTGGCTGCGATCTGGCCGATTCGCTACCTCGGCGCCGACGGGCAGCCCAACGCGTTGGCGCAGCGCCTGGCGCGCAATCCTCGGGCCATCGCCAACAACGCCTACGCCTCGCGCAACGGCAATGGCGACGAGGCCTCCGGCGACGGCTGGCGGTATCGCGGGCGCGGCCTGCTGCAGATCACCGGCCGGTCGAACTACCGCGCCGCCGGCGCCGGGCTGGGCCAGCCGCTGGAGCAGGAACCAGAGCTGCTCGAGCAGCCGGAGTTCGCTGCGCTGTCGGCGGCCTGGTGGTGGGCCAGTCACGGCTTGAACGACCTGGCCGACCGCGGCGAGTTCGCCGCCATCACTCGGCGCATCAACGGCGGCACGAACGGCCAGGCGGAGCGCCTGGCGCTGTGGGAGCGGGCGAAGAGGGTGCTGTCGTGATCTCCGCCCGTGCTTTATCGGTCGCGCTGGCCTGCCTGCTACTGCTTGGCCTCGGCGCCGCCGGCGGTGTCTGGCTCGGCGCGCGGCACTACCGGCCGCAGCTTGATGCTGCGCTGGCGGATCTGGTCGCCTGCCGCGCCGCCAGGGGAGGCCTGGAGGACGCAGTGGCGGAGCAGGTCCGGCAGGTTGCCGCGCTGCGTCAGGCTGGCGAGCAGCGCGCCCGGGATGCCGCGCAGGCTGTGGATCGGGGACGGCAGCAGGCCGCGGAGCAGTATGCCGAAGCCCAGCGCCTGGTACGTGAGCGAACCGCCGGCGGGCAGTGTGCGGCCGCCGAGGCGGTCATTGATCAGGAGTTGGGTCTATGAGGGTGGTGCTAATGCTGGTGATGGGCGCGCTGGCGGGATGCGCCGGCCAGGTCGAGCCTGAGCCGCGCACGGTGCGCGTAGAAGTGCCTGTTGCGGTGCCGTGCCGAGTGCCGGCGGTAGAAGTGCCGGCCTGGGCAGCGGCTGGGCTGAAGAAGAGCGACGACCTACAGACCAAGGTCCGTGCGCTGCTGGCCGAGCGGCGGCAGCGGATTGGTTACGAGGCGCAACTCCTGGCTGCGAACCAGGCCTGTCAGAATTAGGAGTAGACTACGGCCTTTTCCTACGGAGCAGGGCGATGCTGGTCATTCGATTCAAGGGCTGGTCGGTGAAACTCGACCACCAGGTGGGTGGAGCAGGGAAGTTCGGCATCTGGTCATTCCACGGCTCGGAGAGCAGCTACGTCCCAGACATGCAGACGATTCTCCGGCATGCAGCGATCCGGCCGGCGGAGCCGAAGGAAAGCGGCGAAGTCGAGGTATTCATCTGCGACGCGCGCATGCCGCAGAATGAGTGGCGTGCCATAGGGACGGGCGTTGCTGCCTATGAGGCGGAGCGCTGAGTCTAACTCCGTCTGGGTGTGGATGTTGAGAGCTAGCTGTTTTGCTAGTGGTTGCGGTGTTGTTGGCTACCGAAACTGCGCGCTCGAAGCACGGAAGGAACGCCATGGATATCGAACGGACGCATATTCACAGCCAGCACGGCATCAACTTCAGCTTGGCGATCATTCGCCTCGCATGGGCGGAGCGCAGCCGGCTGCTTCACATGAAGTACTGTCCGTCAGTGAAAGCCAGTCACGCGACTGCTGATCTTGCGGTTGAGGTTTTCGACCGGATGCAGGCAAAGGACCGACCTTGCATACTGAGGGTTTTTGTCTCGCTGCCCCTGACCCGAGCTCAGGCTGACTCTCTGAACCAGCAGCGTGTCACCGTTGCTGGCATGGTCGGTATGCTTGCGGGTGTAGCCGGTAAACGCATCAACACTTTTGTTGGAGTTGGCAGCGGCCTTGCAGTTCGTTGGGCGACCCAAGAGAGTCTGCCGACTTACCACTCCGGTGATGTCGTAATCAGCGTTGAAGGGGAGGTGTCCGGCGGGATCGGGCCTCAGCATTCGGTCAAGTCGGAGATCGTCCAGAGCGCGGGAGAGCCCGCATGAATGATGTCATCCAGTTCGCCATCTGGACTGTAGTCATTGTTGCGGTCGGTCACCTAGTGCGCAACAGGGAGGTCCGTAAGTGGCTTGGGATCGCTGTGTTTGTTGCGGCTTGGGTGCTTATTCTTCGATTCTCCTCGGTCAAGTTGGCAGGCTTTGGTCTTGATATCTTGGGGATTTGCCTTGGCATCCTCGGGGTTGACCTTTTTTTTCGACGGGACAAGTTCTCAAAAGCAGATGAATGATGGCGCGCAGGCCGACCGGAGGCTCTAGGGCGGGCCACCGCCACGGTCGGAAATCCGCGGGTATTTGCTCGACGAGTTGCAGCGTGCCGCCGGCGTCGAGTTCGATCAGCAGGCCGCGCACGACGCCCGAGCGCTCAAGCGCCTGTCCCAGGCGCAGATAGGTCATTCCATCCAGCGAATCCCGGCTGATGTAGCCCAGCCGCTGCCGTCCCGGGGCAGGCGCATGGTAGATCCCCTCGCTGTTCACTGTCCCCACCACATGGTCGCCGTCGAGCACGTCGTAGCAGCAGTCCGCGCAGTAGTGCGTCTCGCGTGTGATGCCGTGCTCGATCGCCCAGCCGTACATCCCCAAGGCGTCGGTGACCATGTCGTGGCGGTCCTGCAGGCCCACGATTCCGCACTGGTATAGCTCGTTAGCCTCGGCCACAAGGTACAGGTACTGCTCATCCGCGGCGTACAGCCAGGCGGCATGCTGCCGTATCGCGGCGAGCCATTGGGTGACGCGCTGGTGGTGGCAGATGCGGGGGTCGGAGCAGGACATAGGAAATCTCCGGCGGGCGAGTGGGCCGGAAATTATTCTGTATGAATATCCAGTATACGAGAGCGACCGACGAGCGGAGAGTGGCGCATGGGAATGCCATGGAAGGGGCTGAAATCATTTCCGCAATTTATGCATCGCCCCAGGCAGCAAGCGGCATCCAGAGAATGAGAAATGGCTAAATTGCGGAAACGAAATCCAGCCGAAACCCGCGTAAACCTTGAATTCAGCGATAGACTTGAAAACCGTCGAAGGGGAGACTCTTCCGTGAGTTCGAATCTCACCGCCTCCGCCATATCCGCGTACTGAAAAGCCCCGCTGAGCGGGGCTTTTGCATTTTCGGGGCGCCGCTCTTCCGCACTTCCGGGTCGTTTCCGCAGCCTGCCCGGCGTCGATTCGATGACTCTCCGATTTCGTCGGGTAATGGCTTCAGATCACGAAGAAGCCGTGAGTTCCGTCGCGACCGAGTTGCTCCACCAGGCCGAACTCCCAGTCCAGGTAGCCCTGCATCGCTTCGCGCGGATTGTCGGTACCTTCGTAGGGGCGGCGGTAGCGGTCGATGCGCGGCGACGCCAACAGGCTTTCGCCGTCTTCCGTCGGCAGGCCCGCGGCGACCCAGGCGCTGGTGCCGCCGTCGAGAAGGAACACCGGCTTGCCGCTGAGTGCCTGGACTTCCGCCACGGCGAAGCGCGCCAGCAGGCTGCTGCCGCAGGTGAGTACGTAGCGCTCGGCCGTGCCCAGCCGTTCCAGTGCCTGCTTCAACTGGCTGCGCAATACCCAGGCGGCGCCGGGGATGTGGCGTTTCGCATAGTTGGCGCTGGTGGTGAAGTCGAGCACCCGGGTGCCCGGTTCGCCCAGCCAGTCGGCGAGGGTGGTCGGGTCGATGGTGTCGGCCCGGGGTTGCCTCGGCAGCGGCGCGCTCCAGGCGCCCCTCTCGCTGAAGTCGGCCTCGGAGAGTCCGTCCAGTACCGCGACCTGCCAGCCCATCTGGGCCAGCCAGGAGGCGCTCATGTTGGCGCGTACGCCATCGTCGTCCACCAGTACCAGGCGCGCGCCGCGCACGCTGGCGACATGGTCGGTTTCCTGAACCAGCTGGCCTCCGGGCGTGGAGCGGGAGCCAGGCAGGTGACCGGCTTCGTATTCCTCGGGCGTGCGTACGTCGAGCAGGTAGGTGGTGCGGTCGTGCTCGTCCTGCCATTGGGCCAGACCGGCCAGGTCGAGGCGTTCGACGCCGGCGCGGTCGGCGACGGCACGGGCGCGCTGGGCGGCGGCCTTGCGAGTGTCCTGGGAGATCGCACCGAAGCGTCGCGTCTGGCCGTGTTCCAGTTGCTGACCGGCCAGCGTCCAGCCGATGGTGCCGTTGCGTAATGCCGCCACCGGGTTGGGGATGCCGGCGTTGAGCAGCGACTGGGTACCGATGATGCTACGAGTGCGCCCGGCACAGTTGACTATCACCCGGGTGCGCGGGTCCGGCGCCAGTTCGGCGACGCGCAGCACCAGTTCGGCGCCGGGCACGCTGATGCCGCCGGGGATACTCATGGTCTGGTATTCGTCGAAACGACGGGCATCCAGGATCACCGCCTCGGCCCTGGCGTCGAGCAAAGCCTGTACTTCCTCCGCGGCCAGCGATGGCGTGTGGCGCTCGGCCTCCACCAGTTCGCCGAAGGCCTTGCTCGGCACGTTCACATCCCTGAACAGCTCGCCGCCGGCGTTTCGCCAACCGGACAGGCCGCCATCGAGCAAGGCCACGTCGCTGTAGCCGAGGTCGTGGAGGCGTTGCGCGGCGACCGGCGCCAGGCCTTCGCCGTCGTCGTAGACGGTAATCGGCGTGTCGCGGCGCGGCACCCGGGCATGGATCTCCAGTTCCAGCCTGGACAGCGGCAGGTTGGCGGCGAACAGGGGATGGGCCTGGGCGAACGGGTCCTCCTCGCGCACGTCGAGCAGCGCCAGCTCCCGGCGGGCGAGGAGAGCGGCGCGGATATCGTGGAAGGTGCGTACGGCGATCTGGCTCATGCGGGGTTCTCTTTCGACAGGTCCCAGATATTGGGCAAGCGGCTGTTGGAATAGCCGGAAATGAAGGGTTTTTCCTCACCTTCGGCGCTGAACACGGCACGCCGTACCGCACCGATATTGGCGCCGTAGACGTGGATACTGATGGATGTGCGGTCGCTGAAGGCGTTGCTCACCTGGTGCACGTCGCCAATGCGTGGCGACAGCGCTTCGACCTCGCCGGGCTCCAGGCGTCGACGGGCTCCGCTGGGATGCGGACGCCCCCCCGCATCGAAGGCGTACGGCTGCGAGTATTCGGCCCCGCGGAGCATGCCGATCAGGCCCCAGACCCGATGATCGTGTACCGGTGTGATCTGGCCCGGCCCCCAGACGAAGCTGACCACCGAGAAGCGCTGCCGTGAGTCGACATGCAGCAGGTACTGTTGGTAGCGCTGTGGATCGGGGCGGGCGCAGTCTTCCGGCAGCCAGTCGTCCTGGCGCACCAGCTCGGCCAGCAGGGGGTGGGCTTGGGCGAGCAGGGTGGATTCGTCGGGACGGCTGTCGAGCAGTGTCGCCAGCTCGCCGATGAACTGGCGCAGGCGGTCGAGGCGCAGGATGGATGACATGCGGGGATTCACTCCGGGAAGTTCTGGCGGTACGGTAGCAAACGCTTTTTTATTCCTGAAATGCATTTTGAATCTAAGCTAATATGCGAGAAATGCAATTGGTGCCGGCCCCATGAAAATCGATGACATCGACGCCTTCGTCGCGGTGATCCGCAACGCTTCCCTGAGCCAGGCCGCCGAGAGCCTGGGCCTGACCCAGTCTGCGATCACCCGGCGGGTACAGAGCCTGGAGGAGTCCCTCGGAGTGGCATTGCTGGACCGCAATACCAAGCCGCTCAAACCCACCGCCAGCGGACTGCGGGTCTACGAACAGTGCCGGCGGGTGCTCCGCGAGGTGGATGGCCTGCGTGAACTGGTGGCCGGTGACGCCACACCAAGTGGCGTGCTGCGCCTGGGCGTGCCGCAGAGTATCGGCGAGGTGGTGTTGCTGGATGCCCTTCGGCGGCTGGCCGACGAGTACCCGGAGCTGCGCGCGCAGGTCGGCACTGGCTGGGGCAGCCATTTGCTGGCGCGCCTGGAGAATGCCGAACTGGACGCGGCAGTGGTGTTGTTTCCGCCAAGCAAGGTGTTCCCCGAAGAACTCGGCGCCACGCCCCTAGGGCGCATGGAACTCTGCGTGGTGGTCGCCCGCGACAGTGCCATCCAGGCGCGACGCCTGCTCGATTGCTACCACCATGGCTGGGTGCTCAACCCCGATGGCTGCGGCTTCCGTGCCGGCCTGCAACGGGCCCTGGCCGATCAGGGCCTGGGCCTGCAACTGAACCTCGAGACTTTCGGCAGCGAGCTGCAACTGGGCCTGGTCGCCGCGGGTCGGGGTCTCGGCCTGGTGCCGGCGCCGGCCCTGGCGCGTAGCCGCTACCGCGATCAGTTGCAGGTGCTGCAACTGGAGGATTTCCAGCCGCTGATCCAGCTCTGGCTGGTGCGTCCGCGCCTGCTGGGCAATCTGGAGACGCCGGCACGGCTGTTCGGCAGGGCGGTGGCCGAGGGGTTGGATATGCAAGCCGGTTGAGTAGCGGCGCCGGGAGATCCCCGGGAGACGGGAGCGTGAATGAGAAGGGGCTGCAGTCGGGATCAACATTCCCCTGCGAGCCCCTTTTCGCTTCAGAGGGAAGAGGGAGCGAGGGCTGCTATGCATAGTGTCCGCCTTGGGAAACGCAAAGACGGAAAAGCTAAATATGCGTGTTTAGCATATTAAGATATGACAAAAATGAATTTCCATCATGTAGTTTCAGCCTGTAGCTTCTAAGAAAAGCACCCATGCAGATGTTTTTCTTATAACGACAGCCGCCAACCTTATCAGTCGAGCGGCCCAGGCGAGGGCAACAGCGTGAGCGTGGAAATTCTCGGCATGATCACCGCCACACCGAGTTCCGAGGTGGACCAGCCGTTGGGGGAGGCTGTGGACGCCGGTTTCGTCCGGCGTTTCGCCCAGGCCCATGAGGACGCCGGCTTCGACCGGGTGCTGGTGGGGTATTTCAGCAATGCCGCCGAGGGCGCGGTGGTCAGTTCCTTCGTCGCCGCTGCCACCCGGCGCCTTGGCGTTCTCCTGGCCTATCGCCCGGGGGTGATCGCAGCGCCGCTGGCGGCACGCCAACTGGCTACCCTGGATCAGTTCAGCGAGGGCCGCCTGGCCCTGAACGTAGTCAATGGTGGTAACGACGAGGACCTCGCGCGCGATGGCGACTACCTCGACCATGACCGCCGCTACGCCCGTACCGACGAATACCTGCAAGCCCTGCGTGCTATCTGGACCGCCACGGGACCGGTGGATTTCGACGGCGAGTTCTACCGCTTCCAGGGCGCCTCGCCAGCGGTGCGCCCGCGCCAGTCGCCGCACATACCGATCTATTTCAGTGGCTCCTCCGACGCAGCCATCGAGGTCGCCGCCAGGCACGCCGACACCTACATGCTCTGGGGCGAGCCGCTGGCCGCGGTCGACGGGCATATCCGCAGAGTGCGCGCCGCCGCCAAGGCCCAGGGACGCGATCCGTCCGGCCGATCGTCGCGGATACCGAGGAGGCCGCCTGGAAGCGTGCCGCCGAGGTGCTCGAACAGGTCCGCGAGAACCGTGCGCGCCTCGGTCTGCCGCTGCGCGACCACCAGCCGCAGAATGTCGGTTCGCAGCGCCTGCTGGCCGCCGCCGAGCAGGGCGAGGTGCTCGACAGCCGTTTGTGGACCGGCGTGGCCCGGCTGACCGGGGCGCGCTGGAACTCCACCGCCCTGGTAGGCACCCCCGAGCAGGTTGCCGCTGCGCTTGGCGAGTACTACCGGCTGGGCGTCTCGACCTTCCTGATTCGAGGCTTCGATCCGCTCGGCGACGCCGTGCGCTACGGCCAGGGCCTGATTCCCGCCATACATGACCATATCGCCCGCCTGCCGCTGTTGCGGCACGCCGGTTGAGGAGCTCCGATGAAACTCAAGCAATACCTGCTAACCAGCTTCGCCACGCTTCTGCTCGGTGCCTCCCTGGCCCAGGCCGCAGAGCTGCCGACGTTGCGTGTGGGCGACCAGAACTACTACAACGTGCGGGCTTCCATGGAGGCCTCGGGAGTTCTCGAAGGCGCGCCTTACCAGGTCGAATGGAAGCATTTCCAGTCCGCCGCGCCGGTGGCCGAAGGGTTGCAGGCCGGAGCGCTGGACCTGGGTTTCCTCGGCGACTCGGGCTTCATCTTCCTCGCCGCCAAGGGTGCGCCGGTGAAGCTGGTCGGCGTCTCGCGGCAGAACCCCGATACCATAGCCCTGCTGGTGCCGAAGGATTCTCCGGTGCGCAGCATTGCCGATCTCAAGGGCAGGAAAGTCGCCTACTGGCCCGGTGCCTGGAGCCAGCAACTGACCTTGCGCGCGCTGGAGAAAGCCGGCCTGCCGAAGGACTACGTGGAGTTCGTCAAGCTGATGCCGATCGACGCCGCCGCCGCCTTGCCGCGCGGCAGCATCGATGCCTTTCCGGTGTGGGAGCCGTATATCTCGCAGCAGATCGTGGTTTCCGGCGCACGGCCGATTCTCACCGCCCGCGACCTGATGCCGGGGCTGTCCAGCATCGCCGCCAACGCTGCTTCCATCGAGCCCAGGCGCGCGCAGATCGCCGACTTCCTCGGCCGCCTGCGCAAGGCACGGGCCTGGGTCGAGGCACACAAGGAGCAGTACGCCGACCTCTGGGCGCAGAAGGCCAATCTCGACCGGGCAGTCTCCCGCCATTGGATCGGCCAGGCCGGCATGAGCGTCGGCCCGGTAGACGCCCAGGCCGCCACCGACTACCAGGAGACCGCGGATTTCCTGCTGCAGACCGGTGCCTTGCCCAAGCCGTTCGACACTTCCACGGTGATCGACACGTCCTTCAACGAAGCCTTCCACTGAGTACGGACCATGAGCATCCAGTTTCTCGGCATGATCGGCCATCGCCTGGCCTCGGAGACCCTCGCGCCGGTCGGACCTATCCTCGACAAGCCTTACATCGCCGCTTTCGCACGCGCCCACGAAGAGGCCGGCTTCGATCGAATCCTGGTCGGCTACTGGTCGGACCAGCCGGATGGATTCCTGGTGGCCGCCGCCGCTGGCCTGGCCACTTCCCGGATCGGTCTGCTGCTGGCGCACCGCCCCGGTTTCGTCGCCCCGACCCTGGCCGCGCGCAAGCTGGCGACCCTCGAACACCTCCTCGACGGGCGCCTGGCGGTGCATATCATCAGCGGCGGCAGCGACGCCGACCAGCGCAAGGACGGCGATTATCTCGACCACGACCAGCGCTATGCCCGCAGCGACGAATTCATCGAACTGCTCAAGCGCACCTGGACCAGCACCGAACCCTTCGATTTCCACGGCGCGCACTACCGCGTGGAGCACGCCTTCTCGGCCATCCGTCCGCAGCAGAAACCGCACATTCCGGTGTATTTCGGCGGCTCCTCGGAAGCCGCGCTGAAGGTCGCCGGCAAGCAGGCCGATGTGTTCATGCTCTGGGGCGAACCCCTGGCACAGGCCGCCGAAACCATCTCCGCTGTGCGCGAACAGGCGCGCTCGAATGGTCGCGAAGTGGAATTCAGCCTGTCGTTCCGGCCCATCCTCGGGCGCACGGAGGACGAGGCCTGGGCCAAGGCCGAGGCGATACGCGCAAGCGCCGGCGCGCGCCTGGGCGAGGCCGGCTTCCCCAAGGGCAAGCCGCAGAGCGTCGGCGCCCAGCGTCTGCTCAAGGCGGTGGAGCAGGGCGAGCGCCTCGACGAGCGCCTTTGGACCGGAATCGCCAGGCTGGTCGGTGGCGGGCACAACTCCACCGCCCTGGTCGGTACCGCGGAACAGGTGGCCGACGCTCTGCTCGCCTACTACGACCTGGGCGTGCGCAATATCCTCATTCGCGGTTTCGATCCCCTCGCCGATGCCGTGGAATATGGCCGCGAGCTGATCCCGCTGACCCGCGCCAAAGTCGCCGAGCGCGAGCGCCGGCGCGCCACGGCCTGATCCCATGGCCGTCCTGCAGACTCCCTCGGCGGCGTTCGATGAACGGCTGCCAGAACTGACCCGGCAACTGGCGGAAAGCGCCGATGCCCATGACCGCAGCGGAGATTTTCCCCATGCCAACCTGGCCCTGCTGCGACACCACGGGCTGCTCGCCCTGGCCTTGCCGCCTGCGCTCGGCGGTCCCGGCGCCAGCCTCGGCGAGCTGCGCCGGGTAATCGGCGCGGTGGCTCGCGGCGAACCCTCCACGGCCCTGGTGCTGTGCATGCAGTACCTGCATTTGCGGCGCCTGGCCGATAACCCCGATTGGCCCGGCGCGCTCAAGCGGCGCGTGGCGCGCGAGGTGCTGGAGCAGGGGGCGTTGATCAATAGCCTGCGCGTGGAGCCCGAGCTGGGTTCGCCGTCACGCGGCGGTCTGCCGGGTACGCTGGCGCGGCGTGTCGGCGACGGCTGGCAGCTGTCCGGGCACAAGCTCTTCACCACCGGCATTCCCGGCCTGACCTGGCTGGCGGTATGGGCGCGCAGCGACGAGCCGACCCCCCGCGTGGGTACCTGGCTGGTGCGCCGCGACAGCCCAGGCATCCGTATCGTGGAGAGCTGGGACCATCTGGGCATGCGCGCCAGCGGCAGCCACGAGGTGCTCTTCGAAGAGGTGGCGGTGCCTCTGGAAAACGCCATCGGCCTGCATCCCCACGACCAGCCTCCGGCGCCGGACCAGGCCGTGCTGCGCGACTTCGCCCAGGCTAGCGCGGTGTTGCTTGGCGCTCTCTACGACGGTATCGCCGGGAGCGCCCGCGAGTGGCTCGTCGGCTGGCTGCGCGAGCGCGTGCCGGCCAGTCTCGGCGCGCCGTTGGCGAGCCTGCCGAGGATGCAGGAGGCGCTCGGCGGGATCGACGGCCTGCTCCTGCAGAACCGCCTGCTGCTCGATGCCGCGTGCTGCGGACAGTTGCCCGCCAGCGACTCCGGGCTGCTCAAGGTCGCGGTCATCGACAACGCGTTGGCGGTGGTCGAGAAGGCCCTGGAACTGAGCGGCAACCACGGCCTCAGCCGGCACAATCCGCTACAGCGGCACTACCGCGACGTGCTTTGCGGACGTGTCCACACGCCACAGAAAGATAGCGTCTGGAGCGCGGCGGGGAGGGCGGCGCTGAGTCTTTGAAACGTACCTCCCACGATTCTCGACCCTGGCCTTGTCGGCGACCGCACCGGCGGAACGGATAGCCCAGGATAGCCCCGGCTCCGTGCGGAGCTGCCTGGAGATTGCCCATGAAACGACCCCTGTGTGTGCTTGCCGGCCTGCTGGCCGCGACCCTGCTGGCTGGAGCCGCCAGTGCCGCCGACCTCATCAGCCTGCGCCTGGGCGATGTGAAGGGCGACCGCTACGCCGCCCTGCGCGCGTCCGGCGAGCTCGACGACCTGCCGTACAAGCTGGAAATGTCGGCGTTCCCCTCCGGTGCACCGGTGCTCGAGGCGCTCAACGCCGGGGCCCTGGACATAGGCTTTACCGGCGACATCCCGTTCCTCTTCGTCTACGCTGCCGGCGCGCCGCTCAAGGCGGTGGGCGCCTGGCACTTCAACCCGGCGACCGTGGCGCTGGTGGTCGGCAAGGACTCGCCGATCCGTTCGGTGGCCGGCCTCAAGGGCAAGCGCATTGCCGTCAATCGCGGCGGCTGGGGGCATTTCCTCGCCCTTGGCGCGTTGCGTCGCGCCGGCCTCGGACCGCAGGACGTAAGCTTTTCCTTCCTTGGTCCGGTGGACGGCCGCGCCGCCCTGGTGCGTGGCTCGGTAGACGCCTGGGTGCCCTGGGAGCCCTATACCTCCAGCGCCGTGCTGCTCGATCAGGCGCGGGTCATCGACAACGGTGCCGGGATCATGACCGGCTACTCCTATGCCCTGGCCAGCGACGCTGCGATCGCCCGCAAGAAGGCCGCGATCAGCGACCTGCTGACCCGCCTGGCGCGTGCCCAGGCCTGGGCCCTGAGGCATCCGGAGGCGTTCGCCGAGGCCCTGGCCAAGGATCTGAACATGCCGCGCGAAGTCACTCGGCGCTGGGTTGGCGAGGCGCGCATCAGTCCTGTGGTCTTCGGTCCGGAGGTTGCCGCCACCCTGCAGACCGCCGCCGATTTCTTCCATGCCGAAGGCGTGCTGCCGAAGTCGCTGGAGGTCGCCCCGGCGTTCGACTTCAGCCTGTCCGCCGGTGCCGCCGAAGTGGCCCGCCAGTTGCCCGCCGACCTCCGCGTCGGCCAGCGTTGAGGAGTTACGGAATGCGTCAGACCCTGAGCCTGTTCCTGCTTCTCTGCCTGCTCGTCGGCCAGGCCTGTGCCGACGAGCGCGTGACCCTGCGCCTGGCCGACCAGAAGGGCAACATGCGCGCCCAGTTGGAGGCTGCCGGCGCGCTGGACGACCTGACCTACGACATCCGCTGGTTCGAATTCCCCGCCGCCGCCCCCCTCGCCGAAGCACTCAATGCCGGTGCGGTGGATGCCGGCATCATCGGCGACGCGCCATTGCTCTTCGCCCTGGCCGCCGGTGCCCGGCTGAAGGCCATCGCCGTCGACAAATCCGATCCCTACGGTACCGCCGTGCTGGTGAGAGGGGATTCGCCGCTGCGCTCGGCCAACGACCTGAAAGGTCAGCGCATTGCCACCGGGCGCGGTTCCATCGGCCACTTCGTCGCGCTCAAGGCCTTGGCCTCGGTCGGGCTGGGCGAGAAGGACGTCGAATTCCGCTTCCTCGGCCCGGTGGACGCGAAAATGGCCCTCGCCAATGGTTCCGTGGATGCCTGGGCGACCTGGGAGCCCTACACCGCGTTCGCGGAGACCGCCGACAAGGCTCGGGTACTGGTCGACGGGCGCGGCCTGTGGGCTGGCAACAGCTTCCTCGCTGCTACCGATAGCGCACTGGCCGACCCGGCGAAACGCGCCGTGCTGCAGGACTACCTGCAACGCCTGGCCAGCGCCCAGCGCTGGGCGTACCTGCACCTGGACGAGTATTCGCGAAGCCTGGCGCAGATCATCGGCTTCCCCGAGGACGCCGCGCGCTTGCAGTTCGAACGCCGGCGCTTGCGTTGGCAGGCGCTGGATGAGCGAACGCTCGGCCAGCAGCAGGAGACCGCCGATTTCTACCAGGCCCATGGATTGATTCCGCAGCGCCTCGATGTGCGGCCGACCTTCGCCAGCGGCTTTGCGGTCAGGCAGGCGTCGGATGCGGATATCCGGTAGGCGCTGCCCGGGCATTAATTGATAACTATAAGTTATTTATCGATTGTTTTTTATTCCAATAATCTATCCGTTCCGTCGCCGGCAGCTGGAACTCCCGTCCCTGCGGGCGCTCGCACCTATCCCAGGAGTCATCGCATGTCTCGTCCGTTCCTGCGTCGCTTGGCCATCGTGTTTGCCGCTTCCGTCGTCCTGTCGGGCATTGGTGGCGCACAGGCCGAGGAGGTCTTGCGCATCGGCTTCCAGAAATCCTCGACTCTGCTGACCCTGATCCGCAGCCAGGGCACCTTCGAGCGCGAGTTGGCCAGGCAGGGCATCCGGGTGTCCTGGCATGAGTTCCCCAGCGGCCTGCCGTTGCTCGAATCGCTCAATGTCGGCAACGTCGATCTCTCCGCCGACGTCGCCGACACCGTGCCGGTGTTCGCCCAGGCGGCGGGTGCTCGCCTGACCTACTTCGCCCGCGAAACACCTTCGCCCGCGGCGCAGGCGATACTGGTCGGCGAACATTCGCCGCTGAAGTCCCTGGCCGAGCTGAAGGGCAAGCGCATCGCCGTGACCAAGGCCGCCGGCAGCCACTACCTGCTGATCGCCGCGCTGGCCAGCGCCGGGCTTGAGTTCTCCGACATCCAGCCAGCCTACCTGACGCCAGCCGACGGCCGCGCCGCCTTCGAGAACGGCAAGGTCGACGCCTGGGTGACCTGGGACCCCTACGTGGCAAGCGCCCAGCGCCAGCAACGCGCGCGGGTACTGGCCGACGGCCAGGGCCTGGCCAGCTACCAGCGCTACTACCTCGCCTCCAGCGACTACGCCAGGAAACATCCTGAAGTGCTCCAGCAGGTCTTCGCCGAACTGCAGCGCACCGGGCGCTGGCTCAAGAGCCACCCGGCCGACGCGGCCAAGGTGCTGGGGCCGCTGTGGGGCAATCTCGATGCCGCTACCGTCGAGCAGGCGAATGCGCGGCGCAGCTACGACGTACAACCGGTGAGCGCAGATGGTCTCGACGAGCAACAGCGCATCGCCGACGCCTTCCACGCCCAGGGACTGCTACCCAAACCGGTGGATGCGCGCGCCGTGGAGGTATGGCAGCCGCGGCACTGAGCGGCGCGGCTGCCCTGTGATGCGCGGCACCGGCGGCCAGCGTAGCTTGCCGCTGGCGCGCGTCCTTCAGGCCAGCCCATAGCTGATCTGCTCGGCCTTGACGTGGAACGCCTGCTCACGGCTCGGAAGATGCTGGTTGGCATCGGCGTTGCCCTGGCGCAGGCGTTCGGACCTCAGCGTCGGCAGGCGGAACACATCCTGCCGCTCGGTCTGCAACGCATTGCCGCGCATCAGTTCCATCAACGGAACCTGCATGGCCGGGGTGCTCTGGCCGAGGAAGTAGTTGGGCACCTCGTCGCACCACAGCAGCATGTAGTCGCTCACCGCATCGTGCTCGGCGTCGAGCACCACGTACTCGACGCGGTGGCGCAGGACCACTTCGGCGTCGATGCTCCAGCGGGTGTCCACGGTGAACAGCGGAACGTGCTTTTCCACGTCCACCAGCAGGCCATTCACCGCCTTGCAGCCGGACTTGCGGCAGGCCACGTGGTAGCGCTTGTCGGGGAGGGGGTGACGCGCCACCACGTCGCGCCCGCCAAGCAGGTGCAGGTCGAACTCCTTGATGCGGATGTCGATCAACTCGCACGGCAGGTCGAACCCCGCAGGCGTCAGCAGCCTGGGGCAGAAATGGATAAGCATGGTTTTCTCCATCAGGCATGCCCGGGGCTTTCCCGCCCTGGGGGAGAGGTATCTCTATCGGTCGCAGGTCAGCCGGCAAGCCGCATCCTGACGGACGAGGCAGAGCCTCGCCCGGTGAAAGACGCGAACGCCGGTCCTGGCGGACCTCGCTGGATTTTTCTGGCTCCGGGCGCTCCCGCGCTTCCAGGGGGCGTCTCGGGCGAGTGTCAGCTCCCGGTCTTGACCCGGCTCCAGACCCGGGTACGTATTCTCTCGACCTTCAGTGGCAGGGTTTCCAGCGGGAAGAGGGTCGCCATGGTTTCCTTGCTCAGGTAAACCGCCGGGTTTTCCCGCAGCTTCCGCTCTACCAGCGGCAGCGCCGCCTGGTTGCCATTCGGATAGCCCACGTAGTTGGAGGTCCTGGCGATGACCTCCGGACGCAGCAGGTAGTCGATCAGCGCATAACCCTGCTGCGGATGCGGTGCATCCTTGAGCAGCACCATGTTCTCGGCCCAGACCAGCGAGCCTTCCCGGGGAATGCTGTAGGCGATATGGCGACCGTTCCCGGCCTGTTCGTTGTTGACCTGGGCCATGTAGGCCGTGCCCTGCCAGCCGACCACCACGCAGACGTTGCCGTTGGAGAGATCGGTGTCGACTCTGGAGGAGTCGAAATAGCGAATGTAGGGGCGAACCTTCAGCAACAGTTCCTGGGCTTTCTGGTAGTCCTCGGGATTCTGGCTGTTGTGCGGCAGGCCCAGGTAGTTGAGGGCGATGGACACCAGCTCGGTGGAGGAGTCCAGCGTGGCCACGCCGCACTGGCTGAGGCGGGAGATGTTCTCCTCCTTGAAGACCAGGTCCCAGGAGTCGACCGGCGCGTCGGGGCCGAGCAGCTTGCGGACCTTGTCCACGTCGTAGGCGATCCCGGTGGTTCCCCAGAGATAAGGTACGGCATAGCGATTGCCGGGATCGTTGGCCTGAAGCTTCCCGAGGATGTCCGCGTCGAGGTTCTTCCAGTGGGGGAGCCGGTCGCGGTCGAGTTCCTGGAGGACGCCCGCCTTGATCAGCCCGGGCAGGATGTTGGAGGTGATCACCACCACGTCGTAGCCGGAGCGGCCGACCATCAGCTTGCCCTGCGCGGTCTCGGCGCTGTCGAAGGTGTCGAGGACGACACGGGTGCCGGTCTCCCGCTGGAAGGCCTTGGGCGTTTCCGGGGCGATGAAGTCATACCAGTTGTAAAGATGGACGCTGGTTTGCGCAGCCCATGCACTGTCCGCCGCTGTCGCACCGATCGTCGTCAGGATCGATAACGCCAGTGCACAAACTTTTTTCATTGGATTTCCTTTCCGAAACGAAACAAGTTGGATTTTGCACCTACCAGAACTGGTAGTTCTGACCTGTGGCTATCTTCGAAGGCATCGATATTATGCACATTGGAACTCTTCATGACATAACGCCGAGTGACTAATCCCAGAGGAGTAGTTGTGTGGATATCGCATTGCACGGCGGCGCCTGGCACGAGTCACTGGGAAAGTTGCTCGAAGCGCTGGACCGGCCGTTCTTCTGGCGGATCCTGGCGCAGACCCTCGGCCAGTTCGCCCCCGTCGACAACTGGGCGGCCCTGATATTCAGCGATTCCAGTCCCTTGATTCTTTCCTTCATGGAGGAGGAGAGAGAAGAAGTCGAGCCGGACCCGCTGATCAGTCGATATATAACCGGACTTTATCTGCAAGATCCTTTCTACCAGGTATCCAGAAACTGTCGGCGCGGCGGGCTTTTTCATCTTGCGGATATCGTCTCCGAAGATTTCGAAACGACCGAATATTACAATACGTACTTTGCGCATTATGTGGTGACGGACGAAGTTCAATATAACGTCCCGCTGGATGGTGAAAGAACCCTATGCCTGTCGTTGGGCAGCGAGAGCCGCTTCGGTGCCGAGCAGATCGCGCTGTTCGAGCTGCTTCGCCCGTGGGTCATCGCGCTGATGAAAAAACGCATCCACTTCGAGGATGCGGTCAGGGAGGAGGCGAAACCGATCGCAGCGGCGGAGGTGGAAGTCCAGCCCTGGAGAGGGTTGATATCGCCGCTGACCGCGCGGGAGTCGGATGTCATCCGGCTGATGCTGGATGGATACTCGAACAAGGAAATAGCGGATCGGCTGACGCTGTCGATCGCCACTATCAAGGTGCATCGCCGGCACATCTACGCGAAGCTGAACGTGAAGTCCCACTCCGAGATATTCGCGCTGTTGATCAACCCGCCCGCGCCGCGGCTCGCCGACGCACGCTAGTGCGCCGCCTGCGGAGGAACCCGGGCGCATAAGGTTATGCGAAATTCATATTGCCCGACGCTGAAAAAGCCGGCGTCGGATTGCACTCATGGGCGAATTCCATCCAGGACGATTCGACCATGCCCGATGTACGTCTTTCCTCTCGTTCGTTGACCCCCGTGCTCTGTGCGGTGGGGCTCGCCTGCGCGCTGCAGGGCGAGGTGCAGGCCGCCGACGGTGGGCCGCGCGACGCGGCCACGGCGCCCCGGGTATTCGACATAGCGCCCGGCGAACTGGCCGAGGTGTTGTTGAACATCGTGCGCCAGGGACACGTGCCGATCGCCTTCGACCAGCGCCTGGTGGCGGGGTTGCGCGGACCGGATATCCGCGGCCGGCTCAGTGTCGAGGACGCCTTGCGGCGTGCCCTGGCCGGCAGCGGGCTGGCATACGCGCAGGACGAAAGCGGTGCCTTCGTCCTGCGCCGCGGACAGGCGCCTGTGCAGGAGACGCGAGGTGCGACGGTGGCACCGACCTTGTCCACCGTGGTGGTCACCGGCACGCGCAAGAGCGATGTGAAGGCGCAGGGCAGCCTGAGCCCGATCGATGTGGTCAGCGCTACCCAGCTACGCAGCAGCGGTGCGGTCGACCTGCGCGATGCGCTGGTCAAACTGTTGCCCTCGCTGACCCGCCAGGCCCAGCCGTTCAACGCCTCGGCGTTGACCCACACGCAGTCGCTGCGCGGGCTGAGCCCCAACCATGTGCTGGTGCTGGTGAACGGCAAGCGTCGCCACGAAACGGCCAATCTCAATATCAGCGGCGGGCTGGAGAAGGGCTCCACCGGCGTCGATCTGGACACCATCCCGATCAACGCCATCGAGCGGGTCGAGGTGCTGCGCGACGGCGCCTCGGCGCAGTACGGTTCGGACGCCATCGCCGGGGTGATCAACGTCATCCTCAAGTCCGCCGACAGCGGCGGGTCGGCGGCCGCTGACGTCGGGCAGACCGGCGACGGCGACGGCTTCACCCATGGCGGCGGGGGGAACATCGGGCTGGCCTTCGGCGATAGCGGCTTCGTCAACCTCACCGCCGAATATCGCGAGCAGGAGCGCACGATGCGCAGCGGCATCGATGAGCGCACCGGTCGGCGCGACAACATTTCCATGGGCGATCCCGCGTTCCACCGGCAATCGTTGGCGCTCAACTCGGGTTTCGGGTTGGGCGACGATATCGAGGTGTACGGCTTCGGCACCTATACCCGGCGCAAGGCCTCCTCGGCGGCCAACTATCGCCTGGCTTCGGTGGCGCCGACGCTGTATCCGGACGGCTTCACGCCGCGCCCGAACAGCGACGAGGACGACTATGCGTTCCTCGCCGGGGTGCGCGGCGAGCGTCTGCTGGATGCCTGGCACTGGGACCTGAGCAGTGGCTACGGCGCCGACCGTCCCGATATCGGCATGACCCAGTCGGTGAACGCGGCGATCTACCGTGAAACCGGCAACAGTCCGAGAAGCTTCGACCTGGCGCGCTACCGCAACAGCCAATGGACCAGCAACCTGGACCTGGGGCGGGAATTCGAACTGGATTTCCTCGCTGCTCCGCTGGCGTTGTCGCTGGGTGCGGAATACCGGCGGGAAAGCTACCGCATCGACGCCGGCGACCCGGCGTCCTACTACAGCGGCGGGGCGGAATCCCTGGCTGGCCTCTCGCCGCTCAGCGAGGGGCAATGGTCGCGGCACGCCTGGGCGTCCTACCTGGACCTGGGTACCTCCCTGACCCCAGCCTGGGAGGTCGACGTGGCGGTGCGCCACGAGAAATTCAGCGACTTCGGCAGCACCACCAACGGCAAGTTCGCCACCCGTTACCAGTTCGATCCGCGGGTGGCGCTGCGCGCCAGCGTAAGCAGCGGGTTCCGCGCGCCGTCCCTGGTCCAGGAGCACTACACCGGCCTCAGCGTCGGCCCGACCATCGCCCTTGGCCTGCTGGCGGCCAACTCGCCGGCGGCGAAGATGCTCGGCGCCGACGAACTGCAACCGGAGAAGTCGACCAGCTTCAACCTTGGCCTGGTACTCAGCCCGTGGGAAAACGTCGGGCTGAACATCGACGCCTACCAGATCAGCATCCGCGACCGCATCGTCGACAGCGCCACCTATTCCGGCCAGGAAGCCATCGATGCCCTGGCCGCGGCGGGGATCTCGTTGCCGGCCAGTGCCAGTACGGTCAGTACCCACTACCTGGCCAACGGTGCCGACACCCGCACCCGCGGTGTCGACATCACCGGTCACTACCTCGTCGCGCTTGGCGAGTACGGGCAGGTCGACTGGGAACTGTCGGCCAACTTCAACCGCACCACCTTGCGCAAGAACCATCGAGGCGCCAACGGCGAGCCGCTGCTCAATGCCCAGCAGGTCGCCTGGATCACCAGCTCCACCCCGCGCAGCCAGGTTTCCCTCGGCGGCACCTGGAGCCGCCAGGACTGGGAGGTCAGCCTGCGCCTGACGCGCTACGGCCGGACCAGCTCGGAACTCGACTACACGGTAGGGCCGGACGCCTGGTCGACGGAGAAATTCAACCATTTCGTCAACGACCCGAAGTACATCACCGACATCGCCGCGCGCTACCGGCTCAGCGCCGACCTGACGCTGACCGCCGGCGCCGACAACCTGTTCGACGTCCGTCCGGACAAGCTGCCCGCGCAGAACACCACCTATGGCGACGTGCTGCGCTACGACACCTATGCCTCGCAGATCGGCTTCAACGGCGCCTTCTACTACCTACGCGCGGCATACCGCTTCTAGAGGGCCAGGCGTGGCGCAACGAGAATTTTCCGCGACCAGCGGCGGTGTGCTGCTGGCGTCGGTGGTGGCGATCATGCTCGGGCCCACCGGCATCCTGCTGAACACCTTCAGTCTGTTCATCGCACCGATGAGCGCCGAGTACGCCTGGGACCGCGCCGAGGTGTCGTTGCTGGTGACGCTGTTCGGACTGGCGGTCGCCATCACCAGCCCGCTCAAGGGCTGGCTGATCGATCGTTGGGGCGCGCGGCGGACAATGCTCGGGCTGACCGCCGCCCTGTCGCTGCCGCTGCTCGGCCTGGCGGCGGTGAATGCCGTCTGGCAACTCTACGCGCTGTTCCTGCTGATCGGCCTGCTGGCGCCAGGCAACCTGCCTTACGGACGTATCCTCGGACTCTGGTTCCGCCAACGCCTGGGCGTGGCCTACGGCCTGCTAGGCCTGGGCTTCGGGGTGGGCGGGCCGCTGGGCCTGCTGGTCGGCCACCAGAGCCTCGAAGCGTGGGGCTGGCGCGGCGCTTTCCTGGTCTACGGCGTGCTCGAACTGGGCCTGGCGCTGCCGCTGCTGGCCTGGCTGTTCCGCGAGCCAGCGCCGGATGCTGGCGTGGCCGCCGGCACGGCCGTAGCGGAAACCGCGCTGAGCGGATCGACGGCGCCCCAGGCCTGGCGCAGCGCCAGTTTCTGGCTGGTGCTGGGCAACCAGGTACTGGCGGTGTTCGTGATGTCCGGGATCATGACCCATGGCGTGCCGATGCTGGTGGAGCGCGGTTTGTCCCGGGGCGAGGCGGGCACCGCGCTGTCGGCGTTGTGGGTCGGCATGATGCTGTCGCAGCCGCTGATGGGCTGGCTTCTCGACCGCGTGGCGACGCCTCGGGTGGCGTTGCCCTTCGCCCTGGCGGCGGTGCTCGGCATGGCCTGGTTCCTGGTGGGCGACACACCGAGCGGTCTATGGCTGGCGGTGTTCCTGGTCGGCCTGGGTGGAGGAGGGGAAAGCGGCACCACCAAGTACCTGTTGATGCGCTACTTCGGCCTGCGCAGCTTCGGTGTGATCTACGGTTCGATCCAGCCGTTCACCTTCGCCCTGTCGATCAGTCTCGGCGCTTACCTGCTGGGCTGGCTGTACGACCGCGCCGAAGGCTACGGGACGGCCGAATGGGTGCTGCTCGCGGCTTTTTCCCTGGCTGCGTGCAGCCTGTTCGCCTTTCGCCCCTATCCGCAGAAATTGCCCTGAAGGGAATCATGCCGGCTAGCGTTCGCCCTGGCGCCGCGCGGTCTTGCCGGCGAGGCGGGCCTGGCGATAGTCGTTGGCGCACTGTCCCGTCCAGCGACGGAAGGCGTGGCGAAAACTGGAGGTATCCATGTAGCCCAGCCTCTCGGCGACTTCCTCGATGCGCAGTCGCTCGTCCCGCAGCAGTTGGCGCGCCCTGTCGTGGCGGACCAGGTCGAGCACTTCCCGGTAGTTGGTGCCCTCGTCGGCGAGCCGTCGGCGCAGCGTCCGTTCGGTGACCTTCAACTGCCGGGCGACCCAGGCGATGCTCGGGTAGCGGTCCTGTAGCACCTCCAGCAGTGCCACGATGCGTTGGCGGTAGCCGCCCATCTCGCGGGTGACGCGGGTGTTGAAGGCCTTGCTGCCGAGCGCCAGCGAGGCCTGGAACACGGCGGAGTTGGCAGTGGCGATCTCGGCCTCGAGCAATTCCTCGGGGAGGGTGAAGGTGATGCCTGCGCCGGCGAAATACACCGGCACCCGGAAATACTCCTCGTATGCCCGCACGTCGCCGTTCCTTTCCGGGAGGCGCAGGCGGACCAGTTCCAGCTCGCCCAGCAGCAGGTCGCGGAACACCGCGTAGGCGGCCGACGCCAGGACGTTGGCGTGATACAGCCGGGCCGACTGCGGCCAGTCCGGCTTGTCCTGCAGGTCGATATCCACATCCACGGTGTCGCAACTGGAACGTCGCACCGCGATCCCGCGGATATCCTTGCGGAACAGCAGCATGTTGGTCTTGATCAGTTGCAAGGCTTCGCCCACGGTGCCGGCACTCTGCAATGCCAGCCCGGCGACGCCGTAGTCGGAAAGGCGGTAGTGCTCCCCCAGGCTCAGGCCTTCCAGGGGGGAGCGTCCGTTCAGCACGATCCACTCGTAGAGCGCTTCGCTGGGCAGGCGCGGCTCGGCAGCCGAACCCTGACGCATGTCCGGAGGCGTGATGCGTTGCACGGCGAGGTAGTTGTTGAGTGGTCGCCACTCGAAATCGTACTGGATGTTTTCGGACGGGCTCATCGGTTACCTCTTGCACGCGATGCTATCGCCCTGAAGGCGTCAGGGCTTCGTTATTCCATGCGGATGTCGTTTCGGTTGATTTTCGTACGCTGGGCTTCCGGCAATCACTACCTTGCGTAAGGGGTTGACAGGAGCGGGGTCTGCGTATAGCCGCGCCTCCGCGACGCCGTGCCGATCGGTCGTGCATGCTTGCCGTGGCCCGGCTGAGCACTGCCGTCCCGGCCACTCTCGCCGGGGTGGCTGCGCCTGGATGATCGTCGTGGGCGGTGGTGGCGCGGGCCGGTTGCCCTGAGCTTCAGGCGCCATCGCCGCTTGCCGGCGCTCGGGAGGCCGCTGGCCAAGGAAAACCGTAGCGCCGCGGCGGGCGGCGGCTAGCGGGGATTTCCGGCCACGCGTGCCGTGCCCGGGCCACGCTTGCCTTCCCGGCGCGCCGGACTCCCGGTGGCCTGGAGGACAGGAAAAGCGAGCGGCGAGGTGTCGGCGAGCAGGGTCAACTCGATCTTCTGATAGGGTCGGTGGGCTGTCCGGGGCGGCTAGGATGGACATTTTCATCGTCTCGGGCAGGCCTGTCGCGACCGCACGAAGTCGCGACGGATGCCGCTGCTAAGGAGCAACGGATGACCGTTCTTATCCAGGGGACCGGGATCGCCGGCCTGGCGCTGGCGCGCGAATTCACCAAGGCAGGCATCGACTGGCTGCTGGTCGAGCGGGCCAGCGAGATCAGGCCCATCGGTACCGGCATCACCCTGGCGAGCAATGCGTTGACGGCGTTGTCCAGCACCCTGGATCTCGACCGGCTGTTCCGCCGTGGCATGCCGTTGGCCGGCATCAACGTATACGCCCACGACGGTTCGATGCTGATGTCGATGCCTTCCAGTCTGGGTGGGAATTCCCGCGGCGGCCTGGCGTTACAGCGCCACGAACTGCATGCGGCGCTACTGGAGGGGCTGGATGAGTCGCGCATTCGGGTCGGGGTCTCCATCGTGCAGATCCTCGACGGACTCGACCACGAACGCGTGACCCTGAGCGACGGCACTGTCCACGACTGTTCGCTGGTGGTCGGTGCGGATGGCATTCGTTCGAGCGTGCGACGTTATGTCTGGCCGGAGGCGACCTTGCGTCATTCCGGCGAAACCTGCTGGCGCCTGGTCGTTCCCCATCGGCTGGAGGACGCCGAGCTGGCGGGAGAGGTCTGGGGGCACGGCAAGCGCCTCGGCTTCATCCAGATCAGCCCGCGCGAGATGTATGTCTACGCGACCCTGAAGGTGCGCCGGGAGGAGCCCGAGGACGAGGAGGGCTTCGTAACCCCGCAACGGCTGGCCGCCCACTACGCGGACTTCGACGGCATCGGCGCGAGCATCGCCCGGCTCATACCGAGCGCCACCACGCTGGTGCACAACGACCTCGAGGAGTTGGCCGGCGCCTCCTGGTGCCGCGGACGGGTAGTGCTGATCGGTGACGCCGCACACGCCATGACGCCGAACCTGGGGCAGGGCGCGGCCATGGCCCTGGAGGACGCCTTCCTGCTGGCGCGCCTGTGGTGTCTGGCGCCGCGCGCCGAGACGCTGATCCTGTTCCAGCAGCAACGCGAGGCGCGGATCGAGTTCATCAGGAAGCAATCCTGGATCGTCGGCCGCCTTGGTCAATGGGAATCGCCCTGGAGCGTCTGGCTGAGGAATACCCTCGTTCGCCTGGTGCCGAATGCCAGTCGCAGGCGCCTCCACCAGCGTCTTTTCACCGGTGTCGGTGAGATGGCCGCGCAGTAGCCGCCGGTGCCAGTGGCGTCTTGGTCGCCTGTTTTCGACTTCGGCGATGGTCGCTATGGAGAAGTCCCGGGCAACCAGGGCGCTTGCGCTTTACCAGGCCCGGCGTCGCTGGGCTCTCCACAGGTTCGCCGGTTTTTGCTGCGATCCGGTCTGCCGCTCGCCGGGGGCTGGCGGTATACTTCGCAGCGCCCGTTCGATGCCGTCGAATGATGTTTCCATGACGCTTGATTTATGACGCCTTTGCGCCAAGCTAGGTCATGGGATGGCTTTCTGTTAAGGTTGCCGAAATCTCCTGGGGGCCCGTGTGGGCGGTTGTCTGCTAATGCGCGACGAGGTGCAGCGTGATTAAGGTGCTGGTGGTCGACGACCACGATCTGGTACGCACCGGTATTACCCGCATGCTGGCCGACATCGAAGGCTTGCAAGTGGTCGGCCAGGCCGACTGCGGTGAAGACTGTCTGAAACTGGCCCGCGAGCTGAAGCCGGATGTCGTCCTGATGGACGTGAAGATGCCCGGTATCGGCGGCCTGGAGGCAACCCGCAAGCTGCTGCGCAGCCAGCCCGACATCAAGGTCGTGGTAGTCACCGTCTGCGAAGAGGATCCGTTCCCCACCCGCCTCATGCAGGCCGGCGCCGCCGGCTACATGACCAAGGGCGCGGGGCTGGAGGAAATGGTCCAGGCGATTCGCCAGGTCTTCGCCGGCCAGCGCTATATCAGCCCGCAGATCGCCCAGCAACTGGCGCTGAAGTCCTTCCAGCCGCAGCAGCACGATTCCCCCTTCGATTCGCTGTCCGAGCGCGAGATCCAGATCGCCCTGATGATCGCCAACTGCCACAAGGTGCAGAGCATCTCCGACAAGCTGTGCCTGTCGCCGAAGACCGTGAATACCTATCGCTACCGCATCTTCGAGAAGCTCTCGATCACCAGCGACGTGGAGCTGGCGCTGCTCGCCGTCCGCCACGGCATGGTCGATGCCGCCAGCTAGATGAGCGCCGTTTTCGACGCGAGCGCTTTCCTCGCTACCTGCAGCAATCGTCCGGGCGTCTACCGCATGTTCGATGCGGAGGCCAAGCTTCTCTACGTGGGCAAGGCGAAGAGCCTGAAGAAGCGCCTGGCCAGCTATTTCCGCAAGTCCGGCCTAGCGCCGAAGACCGCTGCGCTGGTGGCGCGGATCGCCCAGGTGGAAACCACCATCACCGCCAATGAAACCGAGGCGTTGCTGCTGGAGCAGACGCTGATCAAGGAGTGGCGGCCGCCCTACAACATCCTGCTGCGGGACGACAAGTCCTATCCCTTCGTGTTCCTCTCCAGCGAGGACGAGTATCCGCGGCTGTCCCTGCACCGTGGCGCGAAGAAGTGCAAGGGGCGTTACTTCGGTCCCTATCCGAGCGCGGGAGCGATCCGCGAGAGCCTCAACCTGCTGCAGAAGGCGTTTCTCGTCCGCCAGTGCGAGGACAGCTATTTCCGCAACCGTACGCGGCCCTGCCTGCAATACCAGATCAAGCGCTGCAAGGGGCCCTGCGTGGGGCTGGTCAGTCCTGAGGAGTACGCCGAGGACGTGCGCCACTCGGTGATGTTCCTCGAAGGAAAGAGCAACGCGCTGGCCGACGAGCTGAACGTCGGCATGGAGCAGGCTGCGATGCGCCTGGACTTCGAGAAGGCGGCGGAGTTGCGCGACCAGGTGGCGATCCTGCGGCGGGTCCAGGACCAGCAGAGCATGGAAGGTGGCAACGGCGACGTCGACATCGTCGCCGCCATCGTCACCCCTGGCGGCGCTTGCGTACACCTGATCAGCGTACGCGGCGGACGGGTGCTGGGCAGCAAGAACTTCTTCCCGCAGGTCGCGATCGAGGAGGAGGTGGGCGAAGTGCTGCTGGCGTTCCTTGGCCAGTACTATCTCAGCCACCAGGAGCGCGACCTGCCGGCGGAGTTGATCGTCAACGTGACGCACGAGGATTTCCCGGTGCTGGTTTCGGCGATCGCCGAAGCGCGAGGCCGCGAACTGGAGATCAGCTACCGGGTGCGTGGTACCCGCGCCCGCTGGCAGCAACTGGCGGTGACCAACGCCGAACAGGCCCTGGGCGCACGCCTGGCCAACCGCCAGCATGTGGCGGCACGCTTCGAAGCCCTTGCCGAGGCGCTCGACCTGGCGGAGCCGCCGCAACGCCTGGAGTGCTTCGATATCAGTCACTCCAGCGGCGAGGCTACCGTGGCTTCCTGCGTGGTGTTCGGCCCGGAAGGGCCGCTGAAGTCGGACTATCGCCGCTACAACATCGAAGGCGTCACGGCCGGCGACGACTACGCGGCGATGCACCAGGCGCTGACCCGCCGCTTCAGTCGCCTGAAGGACGGCGAGGGGAAGATGCCCGACATTCTCCTGGTGGATGGCGGCAAGGGGCAATTGGCCATGGCCCAGGAGGTGCTCCAGGAACTGGCGGTCGCCGGTCTGATCCTGCTCGGCGTGGCCAAGGGCGTGACCCGCAAGCCGGGGCTGGAAACCCTCTACCTGAACGATGCCTCCCACGAGTTCACCCTGCCGGCCGATTCGCCGGCGCTGCACCTGATCCAGCAGATACGTGACGAAGCGCACCGTTTCGCCATCACCGGCCACCGTGCGCGGCGCGGCAAGGCACGGCGGACGTCGACGCTGGAGGACGTCCCTGGCGTCGGCCCGAAACGTCGGCGCGATCTGCTCAAGCATTTCGGCGGGTTGCAGGAATTGTCGCGGGCGAGTATCGATGAACTGGCCAAAGCCCCCGGTATCAGTAAAAAGCTTGCCGAGCAGATTTATGCCGTCCTGCACAGCGAGTAGAATGCCGGCTCACCTCGCAGCCTAGATGGTCCGATGAATATCCCCAATCTGCTCACGTTACTGCGCGTCCTGCTCATTCCGATCTTCATTCTGCTGTTCTATCTGCCGACGTCCTGGAGCTACCTGACCGCCAGTGCCGTGTTCGCCCTGGCCGCCGCCACCGACTGGCTGGACGGCTACCTCGCCCGGCGCCTCGGCCAGAGCACGCCGTTCGGCGCCTTCCTCGACCCGGTCGCGGACAAGCTGATGGTGGCGGTTGCGCTGGTCCTGCTGGTGGAAGAACACGCCAACCTGTGGCTGACCCTGCCGGCGGTGATCATCATCGGCCGCGAGATCGTGGTTTCCGCCTTGCGTGAGTGGATGGCCGAACTGGGGGCGAGGGCGCAGGTCGCGGTGTCCAACCTGGGCAAGTGGAAGACCGCGGCGCAGATGCTGGCGCTGGTCATTCTCCTGGCGAATCCGCCGCTGATGACCTTCTGGGTGATTCTCGGCTACGTGCTGCTGATCATCTCCGCGGCGCTGACCCTGTGGTCCATGGTGCACTACCTGCTGGCCGCGTGGCCGCATCTGTCGACCACCCCGAAAGAGAAATAAACTTTTTTGAATCAAGGAGTTGACACGGCGCCGCGATGCTATAGAATGGCGCCCGTCACCAAGACGATGCGGGAATAGCTCAGTTGGTAGAGCACGACCTTGCCAAGGTCGGGGTCGCGAGTTCGAGTCTCGTTTCCCGCTCCAAATATAGATCTATAGAGTTCCAATGAAGTCTGTAGATCATTGAGAAAGGGCCTTCGGGCCCTTTTTTCGTTCCGCCTCCAAGTCCCGTACCCGTTCGTGGAACGTCCGCGCCGAGGGGCGGTTCTCCTTGCCGCTTTCCCGGCGACCGGGGCCGTACGTTTCGCGAAGCCCTTCGTCTCGCCAGCGAGGCGGCTTGCCGCAAGATGCTGCCTCGGCACATCAGAAGTGTGGCTGTCGCACTCCAGGGGGGGGCTCGATTCATTGCACCTTGGACCGCCTTCGTGCGCCTGTTGCTTTGGCTGCCACGTTCGACCGAGCCGTCCCAAGGCCAGCGCTTCGACGACCACTGAGAAGGTCGGCGAAGGTTGCCTCTGACTTGGGTGATAGAGGTAATAGCCCGGGAATGGATCGCACCAGCCTTCCAGCACGCTACCAGGTTGCCCTCGGCGATGTGCGGCTCGAACTGGGCTTTCGAGTGCAGGCATGCCACGGCCAGGGCGCACGTCATCGCAAGCGGCTTCATCGATCTAGCCGGCGACGCGAAAGAGTCGAGGGTTTTCGCGAGCCGGGCATAAGGCGGCTGCCAGAGCGAGTGTCGACAGGCGTGGGTTCCTGGGAAAAGTATCCATCTACCTGCTAACATGGCGGCATCGTTGCCGATGTATCCGCAGGCTCCGGGTCGCGGATGCGCTGCTTTCTGTCCGGCCGGAGAACTTTGCCATCGTAGACTCGACATGCTGACAAGGTCGTTGCTGTCCGCGGTCTTTTGCCTGTTGCTGATCGCTCTGCAGCCGCTGCCCGTCGAAGCCGAATCCATCCTGCCGGATGGGCGTACGACGACAACGATGCGTCCCTGGCTCGATAAACGAGCCAGGCAGTGGCTGGATGCACGGGAGCCGCTGACGGTAGGCGTGGTTTCCCCCGACTATCCGCCGTTGTCCATCTTCTACGCAGGCTCCTACAAGGGCTTCACGGCCGATTACCTGGCCCTGGTGTTCGAGCGGCCGTTGCGCGTCAGGGACTTTCCGTCGCGGCAGGCGGCAATCGACGCGTTGTCGCAAGGGGAGATCGACCTGCTTGGCGTCGGTAGCGAGGTCGAGGCCCGACAACACGGCTTGCTGGTATCCGCTGCGTATCTTTCCGACCGGCCGGTACTGGTGTCTTCCAGCGGTGCCCCGTTCGATTCGCAGGCGGAGTCCTGGCTGGCCACGGTCAAGGGCTATCTTCCCGCCGAACGTATCAAGGCTGCCTATCCGCACAGCAGGATCATCTGGTTCGACTCGCCGCAGCTTGCCCTGGAAGCGCTGAGCATGGGGGATGTCGATGGCGTGCTGGGGGACGCAGTTTCCACGCACTACCTCATCCAGACCCATTACCTGCTGAACTTGCGCATCGAGAACTTCGCACCCATCGACAGCCAGGGTTTCCGTTTCCTGCTCCGGCCAGGTGACGAACCTCTGCTCGCGCTCATCGATCGCGCCCTGCCGCATATTAGCGGGCGCTACGGCGACGAACTGTTGCGCAGCTGGAGCGCCGGGCGGCGCCTGCGCTTCGACGAGCCCCGGGTGACGCTGTCGCCGGCGGAACAGCGTTGGCTCTCCGCGCACCCGGTCGTGCCGGTGGTGATCAACCATTCCCTTGGCGCGCTCGGGCAACTGGATAACGAGGGGAGGCTGAGTGGTATCGGGCGTGACTATCTGGACCTGATCGGCAAGCGCAGTGGCCTGCAGTTTTCCTTCACTGGAGCACGCAACTTCGTCGAGACGAAAAGCCGACTGGATGCGGGGGAGGCATTGGTTACGCCGACCATGCCTTCGTCGGAGCGCTTCGATTCCGGCCTCGAAGTGCTGACGCCCTATCTACGCAGCACCACGGTGCTGATGGGCGCCCGCCAGGGTGGCCGGGATGAAAGGGTGGGGCGTGTCCATGGCCTCGCGGACCTGGCGGGCAAGCGATTGGCGACGACGATTGGCTACTTTCTCAACGACTTCATTCGACGCGAGCACCCGGAGATCAAGCTCCAGGTCTATCCGACCTTCCTCGCCGCCATGCGCAGCGTAGACGCCGGCCAGAGCGAGGCCGCCATCAGCAGCGACTATACCGGTCGCTATCTGTCCGCCCAGCATTTCGACAACCGGATCCAGGTCGTCGGTATCCTCGATGACCTCTCCATCCCGATCAGCATCGGCGTGGCGAGGAACCAGCCGGAGCTGCGGGGTGTCCTGGAGAAGGCCCAGGTGGCGATCGCTCCGGAAGAAGTGGCGGAAATCCTCCACCGCTGGGAGCCTCGCTTCGCCAAGGGAGGGGCGGACTTCTGGCGCGATCACCGGAGCAAGATTCTGCAGATCGGCGGATTGTTCGGCGTACTGATTTCCATCTCCCTCATCTGGGGTTTCTACCTGATGCGCCAGGTGCGCAAGACCCGCCAGGCAGAAGAGCAAGCCGACGCTGCCAACCGTGCCAAGAGCGTGTTTCTTTCGACGATGAGTCACGAGATCCGCACGCCATTGAATGCGGTCATCGGCCTGCAGGAACTGGTGCTGAAAAAGGGCGAGAAGGGCGTGTTGGACCTGGACTCGCTGAGCATTGCCCAGGAGGCGGCCCAGGGGTTGCTGCTTCTGCTGGGCAATATTCTCGATTTGTCGCGGATCGAATCCGGTCGGTTCGATTCCGCTCCCGAACCAGTGCTTCCTGGCGAGTTGATCAGAGGAATCCTGCCGCTGGTTGGTGGGCTGACGCGGCAGAAGAATCTTTCCCTGGCACTGGAACTCGACGGGGATCTCGAGCAATGGGTGCTGGTGGATCCCCTGCATTTCAAGCAGGTGTTGTTCAACCTGCTGGGCAATGCCATCAAGTTCACCGAGCGCGGAGGGGTAACGGTGCGGGCGGTGGGGCGGCGCGAGGCGGAGAGGCTTCATTTGCTGCTCGAGGTAAGCGACACCGGCCTCGGTATTTCGGAGGAGGACCAGGCCAGGCTGTTCCGGCCATTCTCGCAGGTCGGCTCGCCTGCGCTTGGCCAGGCGTCCGGCAGCGGCCTGGGGTTGTACATCAGCCGACGCCTGGTGCACCTGATGGGCGGCCAGATCAGCCTGCGCAGCGAACTGGGCAACGGCTCCTGCTTCTCGGTCGAGTTCGATCTTCCGCTGACCGGGCCTCCGCCCAGCGAGTCCAGCGAAGCGCGTTCCGGAGTTGCCGAGGTCGAGGAGCAGAAAGAGGCAAGGGCGCTCTCGATCTTGCTTGCGGAAGACCATCCGTTCAATCGGCTGACCCTGACCATGCAATTGGAAAGCCTTGGGCACCGGGTGACCTCCACGGAAGATGGCGAGGAAGCATTCGAACGTTGGCAGGGCGAAGACTTCGATGTCGTGATTACCGACGGCATGATGCCGCGGATGGATGGCTACGAGCTGGCGCGACGGATCCGGTCGCAAGAGGCCCTTGGCGGTCGGCGTCGCTGCTTGGTGATAGCGCTTACCGCCAGCGCCGAGAAGGATGCGCTGGAGCGCTGCCTGGCTGCCGGCATGGACCGGGTCCTGTTCAAGCCGACTACGCTCGATGAGCTCGCTCGGGCGCTGAACGGGGGAGAGCCGCTCATGCCTACGAGCGTCGATTCGAAATGAAAGTGCCCGACTGGTTGCCGTTTTGCGTGCCGCGAGCGGATGTATCGGGTAATCTCTCGCAGAAATGAACCAGCACTAGTGAAGCGAACGATGGGTTTTGAACAACTTGCCGAGCTGAGAGACCGTCTGCGCGCACAGGCGGCGCAGGCGAAACCGGCTCAAACCAAAAGCTCCGCGGGACGCGCGAAGAAACGTGAAGCCGTCGAGCCGGGAGTCGAGGCTATCTGGAGGCTGCAACGGCATTTTCCGCTGGCGTTTCCGAAAAGTCCCGCGGCCAAGGTTCCGCTCAAGCAGGGCATTCTCCAGGATGCGCAGCAGCACCTCGAACTACTGGGAATCACCGCCGAACAACTGAAACAGGCCATCGCCACCTGGTGCCAGGGCAGCCGCTACTGGAGTTGTATGGTGGAAGATGCGCCGCGACTGGATCTGCAAGGCCAGGTTGCCGGCAAGGTAACCGCCGAGCAGGCGGTGTATGCGCGGCGGCAGGCGTCTCGCCGGCAGCGCGAGCAGATGCGCGAGAAGCGCGCCAAGCGTGCACAGGCGGGTGGCGAAGCGCCGGCCGCCACGGAGGCGCCGACGCCTGAAGCGCCCGCAACCGAAGCGAGCCCCGAGGCGAACTGATCGCCGGGGCAGGGCGCGTCGGATCCTGGCGCGCTCCTCGGTTGCCGGTCGCTGCGGGCCCATTTCGCGGACGTCTGGGCCCGTTTCTCCCGGCTTGTGCTACGCAATAGCCTGATCTGCAAAGTTTTTTTCGTAGAGCGCTTGCCAAGCTCGGCGAATCCGTCCATAATTGCGTCCATTCCAGCGATGGGTGAGCTAAAAATCTTTTGAAATCAAAGGGTTATAAGTTCAAAATCGCGCCAGGAAAGAAATTTCAGCGATATGCCAAACGCATGTCGCTTCGCTCAAAGGCTGAGTAGCAGAGTGGTTATGCACCGGATTGCAAATCCGTGAACGCCGGTTCGATTCCGACCTCAGCCTCCAACAGGAAAGCCCCGTAGCTCAACGAGTTACGGGGCTTTTTTCTTTCCTGTCCGGTATTGCTGAAGCAAGTTCCTTGGGGTGCCCCTATAACACTTTCATACTTTTACGGCCTCGCAACCGCCTCCCTCTCCCGATAAGCCGCTCCGTAATTACTACTTTCCCGGAGTGTCCGAGGAGTACCCCAGCACCTGTCACGTTTTCGGCCGTTGCCTGCAATCCAGCCCCGCGCGCGGCTTCTATCTGGACGCAAGATCCGGTCTGGGTCGGTCATCGGCGGGTCGTCATCGAACATGACCAGCCGAGCCGGTCTGTCCTGCCGCCTGCCTTCCGGGCCTCTATCGATCAACCGTTGTGGCGACCGCGAGCGGAAGGCGCTCGGCGGAGGGCCCGTTTCATCTTGCCTTGCGTTTCAAGGAAACCGGCAGGCCCCAGGTCAGGTCTTCCATGCCTGCTTCGCCGAGTATCTCGGTTTTCATCGGCTGGATCCGCGCGAGCACCTGGCGGCCCGTTTCATCAAGCCTTGGCTGCTCGCGATCGATGAACCTTTTCGTCAGCTCCATGGGCGCGGGCCTCATGAAGACCTGGATATCCTGCAAGGCGCACTTGATGTTTTGCGTGTCCACGGCCTTGCAGGTCTTCCTGTCATAGCTCACGGCCGGGGTCTTCAAGTGGAACCGATCGCTGAGCAGGATCTGCCCAGGCTGAATGGTGAAGGACAGCGGGGCATAGGCGTCGGGTATCTGCGCTTGCAGCTTGATGGAGGGGACATCCTCGATCTTCGTGCCTTCGGTCCAACCGGCATCCGAGACCATTTCCCGCTGGCTGTATTGCTGCTCGGTCCAGCCCACGCATTGGCCGGAGGCCATGTGCACGGCGCTGCAGACATTCTGTGTGTAGGTTTTGTCTGCATAGGAGGCGTCGCGCCAGTAGTTCTCCTTCACGAACCGGCGATACAGCACGGCGGACAGGTTCACCGAACCAAGTGGGCTGGCAGCCGGCTGCCCCTTTGGCGCCTTGATCTGGGCAAGGGTGCTGTCGATCTTGTAGTCGATCCCTCCGGACAGCAGGTAGGTTCCCGGCGGGACGATGTTGACCTCGAGGAAGTCCCACAGATAGACGGCTTCCTTGATCTTCTCCAGGTCGTTGTTGGCAAAGGCCTGCATGTAGGCGATCCCGGGCACGTCCTTGTTCTTGAATATGACCCGATGCGAGTAGCTGGAGAGGTCCGTCACGCTCTTGTTGGGCATGAGTGCCGGTACCAGCACCACGGACATACCTTCGCGGGTAGCCTCATCGATCATGTTCAGGAGCTGGTTGGTGGGGTTCTGCTGGGAACCGCCGAGTCCGGCGTTGCCTAGGGAGGCGCAGGCTGACAACAGGCTTGCCGGGAGCAGGATCGCGAAGGGGCTCAGACGCCGAGCGATGGTTTTCATGAGATATCCTTATCTATACGGGCCAATGACTTAAGGCGAGTGCGGGAAGAATCCTAATCTACTCCTTGCGGATTCCCAAGGAGCGTTCGTCCCGCGCGTAGGAAGGAGCGTTTGAGTCGAGCGCGTCACAGCCTGTTGCTGCAATCCTGGGTACTCACATGCGTTCGAATGCTGGCGAGCCAGTGCGTACTGCGTTGGTGATGGCTCGCTGCGGGTAGAGTTCGTGCCGGTCATCGAGGGCTGGCTGCGTGGGGGCGCAATGAAGACGCGCATCCCAGCTCTTCTGGCGATTCGTGAGTGCGGATCAAATCTGTTTTACCGCCGTACGACTTTTTCCGTTCCCTGCGCCTATCTAACCTGCCGCTCTCTTCAACCCGGGATCGGCAGGCATCTCCGCTGCGGTTCCAGCATGTACGGAACACCATGAAAAACATTCTCCTGCTCAACGGCGGAAAGCGTTTCGCCCATTCCGACGGTCGCCTCAACCAGACCCTGCACGAAACCGCCCTGGCCCATCTGGACCGCCGTGGCTTCGACCTGCGCCAGACCTTCATCGACGGTGGCTATGACATCCCGACGGAGGTGGACAAGTTCCTCTGGGCCGACGTGGTGATCTACCAGATGCCCGGCTGGTGGATGGGCGCGCCATGGACAGTGAAGCGCTACATCGACGAAGTCTTCACGGCCGGTCATGGCAGCCTCTATGCCAACGACGGCCGTACCCGCTCCGACAGCACGCAGAAATATGGCAGCGGCGGTCTGGTGCAGGGCAAGCGCTACATGATCTCGGCGACCTGGAATGCACCACGGCAGGCGTTCGACGATCCGAGCGACTTCTTCGAAGGGAAAGGCGTGGATGCGGTGTATTTCCCCTTCCACAAGGCCAACCAGTTCCTCGGCATGTCCGGCCTGCCGACGTTCCTCGCGGTGGATGTGATGAAGCGCCCGGACGTCCCGGCTACCGTCGCTGCCTACCAGGCGCACCTGGACAGGGTGTTCGGGCGCGCCGGCTGAGTTCGACGGCGGGCCTCGTGTCGCTTCGCTGGATGGAGTGGCGGGTCGAAATCCAGGCTCTCGGGACGAGGCCTAATGGTCACGGATCCGCTATCCGGGCTTTTCTCGGCCACGACCCGCGAGTGATCCGAAATTCGATTTTTCCATCGATCCGTCGAATTAGATTTCATCGGGGACGGGCAGGAAAGGATGCTTTGCACGAATATTCGAATGGGCGCATCGTAAAATGAGCGCGCTTCGACCGTGTCGAAGCCACCCCCGACAACGTTGCCGGCAGGTCGCTCATCGACTTCCGACGCCTGCCGCCGAATTCAGGAGATTCACATGTGTCCTTGCCCTCACTCCCAGGCCCAGGGAGAAACGGACGGAGAGGCTGAGTGGCATAACGCCGCCCTGGACTTCACCCATGCGATGAGCTACGGCGATTACCTGAAGCTGGACAAGGTCCTGGACGCCCAGTTCCCGCTTTCGCCCGACCACAACGAAATGCTGTTCATCATCCAGCACCAGACCTCGGAGCTATGGATGAAGCTGATGCTCCACGAACTGCGGGCCGCCCGGGAGCACGTCAAGTCAGGCAAGCTCGGTCCGGCGCTGAAAATGCTCGCCAGGGTTTCGCGGATCTTCGACCAGCTGGTACACGCCTGGGCGGTGCTGGCCACCATGACGCCGACCGAGTACAACACCATCCGCCCGTACCTGGGCCAGTCTTCCGGTTTCCAGTCCTACCAGTACCGCGAGATCGAATTCATCCTCGGCAACAAGAACGCCACCCTGCTCAAGCCCCATGCTCACCGTGCCGAGCTGCTGGCGGCCCTGGAGCAGGCCCTGCATACGCCGTCGCTATACGACGAAGCGATCCGCCTGATGGCCGCCCAGGGGTTGCCGGTAAGCCAGGAGCGGCTCGCCCGGGACGCGGCGGCCGGCACCTGTTACGAGGCCTCGGTGGAGGCGGCGTGGCGACAGGTCTACCAGGCGCCGGAACGCTACTGGGACCTGTATCAGCTGGCGGAGAAACTGATCGACCTGGAGGACTCGTTCCGCCAGTGGCGCTTCCGTCACGTGACCACGGTGGAGCGCATCATCGGTTTCAAACCCGGCACGGGCGGAACCGAGGGAGTGGGGTATCTGCGCAGCATGCTCGATACCATCCTCTTCCCCGAACTGTGGCGGCTCCGTTCCAACCTGTAGTACCGGATGAGGCGCAGCATCCGCCTGCGCCTCAGTCGTTGCCGGCGCCTCCCGCCGCCCACTCTTGCCGCAAAAGCCCCATGAGAACGACATTCCAGCGTTCCCGGCCGACCCGGGTGGCGGAGCGGCGCAAGCCTTCTTCGCGGAACCCCCGCGCGTCGATAGAGATGACGGGCGGCAGCGTTCCAGTCGTACACGTTCAATTCAACGCGCTCGATGTCGGCGTCGGCGAAGGCCTCGGCGAGCAGCGCCTCCAGCATCGGCAGCCCCAGGCCCTGGCCGCGCGCGCTTGGCGCCAGGGCTATGCGAGCCAGGCGGACGACGCCGTTGCGGCGGTCGAACAGCAACTGGCAATGGCCGATGACCTGGTCATCCCGGCAAGCGCTCCAGAGCAGGCGCAGCGGCGGTCGCCGGCGGCTTTCCGCGAGGTCTTCATGCATCTGCTCGAGGCTCAGCGGATGCCGCAGGGCGGGGCCGGCCCATTGCACCAGCTCCTTTTCCGTGGCGAACCAGCGTTGCAGGATTGGGAAGTGTTCCAGCTGGAATGGGACGAGTTGCAGTTCCGGGACGGAACCCGTGCCGGGTGTGGGCATGCGGAGTGCCTCGCTCAGGTCATCGGGGGGAGCCGGCGTTTAACCGGGGACTTCTTGACGATGGCGGTGTTGGTTTCCGCGTAGCCGTTGATCCTGTCCAGCAGCGTGTCGAGCTGTTCCATCGAACGAACCTGGAGGCGGGCGATGAAGCAGTCGTCACCGGTGACCTTGTCGCACTCGGTGAACTCGGCGATGTCCTGGATCTGTCGCTCGACCTCGTGCAGCCTGCCGGGCAGGGGGCGGATGCGAACGATCGCCTGGAACTGGTAGCCGAAACAGCGGGGGTCGACATCCAGGGTGTAGCCGCGGATCACGCCGCGTTCTTCCAGCTTGCGCAGGCGTTCGGCGACGCTCGGGGCCGATAGCCCGCTGACCTGGGCGAGAGCCTTGAGGGACAGTCGCGAGTCAGCCATGAGGGCGTTGATCAGGCGTTGGTCGATGTCGTCGGTCATGTCGGCCTCGAAAGTTTTTTTTCAAAATAGCCCTGATAAAAAAGGTCGTCACGGGTTTTTGCCTGAGTAATGCGATGGAGGGCTGGAAGACGACTTTGGATAATCATAGGCCTGTCTTGCGGGAGAGCGCCCATGAACGATCCGATCCGTCGCGGTACGCTGGAAATGACTTCGGCCATGCTGATCTGCGGCACCATTGGCTGGCTGGTGCTGCTCTCCGGGCAGCCCGTGCTGGACGTGGTGTTCTGGCGCTGCGTATTCGGTTTCGCCACGCTGCTGGTCGCCTGTGCCGCGCTGGGCTTCCTGCGCCGCGGCAGCCTGGGGCGCGAGGCGTTCCTGCTGGCGCTCCTCAGCGGGGTGTTCATCGTCGGCAACTGGGTGTTGCTGTTCGCATCCTACTCACGGGCTTCGATCGCCATCGGTACCGCGGTCTACAACGTCCAGCCGTTCATGCTGGTGGGGCTAGGCGCGGCGTTTCTCGGCGAGAAGGTCACGGCGCGCAAGCTGGGCTGGCTGGGGCTTTCGTTCGCCGGCATGCTGGCGATCGTCAACGCCCACGGCGACAGCGGCGCCCCGCGCGGGGACTACCTGTTCGGTATCCTCCTGGCGCTCGCTGCCGCGCTGCTGTATGCCTTTGCCGCGCTGATCGTGAAGCGCCTGCAAGGCACGCCGCCGCATCTTATCGCCTTGATCCAGGTGGGCACCGGCGTGCTGATGCTCGCACCGCTGGCGAACCTTGCCGAACTGCCCCGGGACGTTGCTCCCTGGGCCAGCCTGGCGACCCTGGGAATCGTCCATACCGGGCTGATGTACGTACTGCTCTACGGCGCCATTCAGAAATTGCCGACGGCGCTGACCGGTGCCTTGTCCTTCATCTATCCGGTCGCGGCGATCCTGGTGGACTGGCTGGTCTTCGAACATCGCCTGAGCCTGGCCCAGTGGCTTGGCGTGGCCGCCATCCTGCTCGCCGCGGCAGGCATGCAGCAGGGTTGGAGCGTGCGCCTGCCGAGGCCGGCGGTGCGTCGCGGCTGAGGCGCGGGGGAAAGAAAAAGCCCCGCGACGAGGCGGGGCTTTTCTACGGCGATCTCGGCCGATCAGTTGCCGAAGACCTTGAAGCGTTCGCTTTCGGCGATGAAGGCTTTCTCCCCCGCCGGAGCGGCGATGGCGCCGAAAGGCATCTGTGCGCGCAGCTTCCAGCTTTCCGGCAGGTTCCAGGTCTTGTGGGTCTGCGCATCTACCAGCGGGTTGTAGTGCTGCAGGCTGGCGCCGACCTTGTGCTCGGCGAGGGCGGTCCAGACCGCGAACTGGGCCATGCCGCTGGCCTGCTCCGACCACACCGGGAAGTTGTCGGCGTAGAGGGCGAACTGCTCCTGAAGCTGGCGCACTACCGTCTGGTCTTCGAAGAACAGTACGGTGCCGGCACCGGCGGCGAAGGAATTGAGCTTGGTTTCGGTGGCGGCGAAAGCGTCGGCGGGAACGATCTTCTTCAACTCGTCCTTGGCGATGTTCCAGAACTGCTCGTGCTCGGCGCCGAACAGGACGACCACCCGCGAGCTCTGCGAGTTGAACGCGGAAGGGCTGTGCGAGACGGCCTCCTTGACCAGTTCGACGATTTTCTCCTGGGAGACGGGCAGTTGCTTGTCCAGGGCGTAGATGGTGCGGCGGTTCTTGATGGAGGAGAGGAATGCGTCAGACATCGTGAGGCTCCTTGTTTGGAAATTGGATTCGATATTAGCGACGGCCTCGATGAGATCAATGGGAAATAACCGGTGATTCCTATCGGCTGATGCGATGGATACCCGGCTTCCCCAGGAAAGCCGGGTATCCACGGTCCAGCGCGGCCGGCAGCGAGAGACGGCCAGTACGGATGAAAATGGAATATCGAGAAAGTCGATGGGCATAAAACCGCGAGGACTTGGCCTTTGATTCAGGTCAAGCAGGGTGAAGGCGGGGGAGGCGGCCAACCTTTAGTGATGGTGACCTGGCAGCCCGGCTCGGTGATGGTTCGATTGTAGGATTGTCGGACAGAAACTGGAGCGCACGATGTTTGAAAATTTCTCTCCCAGCACCATGCTGGCCATCAAGAAGTACGCCTATTGGCTCTGGCTGCTGCTGGCGTTGTCCATGCCGTTCAACTACTGGATGGCCCAGGACAGCGCACATCCGGCCTTCTGGGCATTTTCCCTGGTGATTGCGGTATTCGGCATCGGGCCGCTGCTGGACATGCTGTTCGGCCGCGACCCGGCCAACCCCGACGAGGAAACCCAGACGCCGCAGTTGCTCGGCCAGGGCTATTACGTATTGCTGACCCTGGCCACGGTGCCGGTGCTCATCGGTACGCTGGTGTGGGCCGCTGGCGTGTTCGTCGCTTTCCAGGAGTGGGGCTGGCTCGGCCGGTTGGGCTGGATCCTCTCGATGGGCACGGTGATGGGAGCGGTGGGGATCGTCGTCGCCCATGAGCTGATCCACAAGGACTCGGCGCTGGAGCAGGCTGCCGGCGGCATTCTGCTGGCCGCCGTGTGCTACGCGGGGTTCAAGGTCGAGCATGTGCGCGGCCACCATGTGCATGTGTCTACGCCGGAGGACGCTTCGTCGGCGCGTTTCGGCCAGTCGGTCTACCAGTTCCTGCCGCATGCCTACAAGTACAACTTCCTCAACGCCTGGCGCCTTGAAGCGGTGCGGCTGCGCAAGAAGGGCCTGCCGGTGTTCGGCTGGCAGAACGAACTGATCTGGTGGTACCTGCTGAGCCTGGCGTTGCTGGTCGGTTTCGGTTGGGCGTTCGGCTGGCTGGGGATGGTTTTCTTCCTTGGCCAAGCGTTCGTCGCGGTGACCCTGCTGGAGATCATCAACTACGTCGAGCACTACGGCCTGCATCGGCGAAAGGGCGAGGACGGGCGCTACGAGCGGACCAACCATACCCACTCCTGGAACAGCAACTTCGTCTTCACCAACCTGGTCCTGTTCCATCTGCAACGGCATTCCGACCATCATGCCTTCGCCAAACGCCCCTATCAGGTCCTCCGTCATTATGACGATAGCCCGCAGATGCCCAGCGGTTATGCCGGGATGGTGGTGCTGGCGCTGATCCCGCCGCTGTGGCGGGCGGTCATGGACCCCAAGGTGCGGGCCTACTATGCGGGCGAAGAGTTCCAGTTGACGGCCGAACAGAGCGAGCGGCCGGCAGCTTCCTGAGAATGGCCGGCGTCCCCGCTCCGTGCCCGAATAGCTCTTCGTTCGGGCAATCCCGCCTTGCCTGGGGTTGACTATCCTTAGCGATATCTCGGCACGGAAAGGAGCCCAGGGATGAACATTCGGCAGAGAATCCTCGCTTCGGGCGCCATCGGCATCGTGGCTGTGGTGCTGCTAGGCGGGGTCGGCTTTTGGGGGCAATTGCGGTTGGGCAAGGCGCTGTCGGAGAACGAGCTGAGCGTCAATGCGCTGCGCAACCACATGGAAGGCGACATGATGCACGACGCCTTGCGCGCCGACGTCCTGGCGGCGTTCGTGGTCCAGCCCGGCGACGGCGCGGCGGCCGAGCAGGTCCGCCAGGACCTGCAGGAGCACAGCCAGTGGTTTCGCAAGGTGGTCGAGCAGAACCAGGGGCTGCCTCTCAACGACGCCATCCACCAGGCGCTGGTCGAGTTGCGGCCCGACCTGGAAGCCTACATCGGCGCCGCCGAGAGCATCGTCGGCAAGGCGTTGCTCGATCCCGTGGCGGCACGGGCCGAGCTGCCGCAGTTCGTCCAGGCCTTCAAGGAGCTGGAAGGGCGCAACGAAGCGCTCAGCAGCCTGATCGAGAAACACGTCGAGCAGACCAACCGGGCGCGCGAAGACAGCATGCGCTATTCCGCCTGGATGCTCGCGGGCGGCATCCTGGTCGCCTGCCTGGTCCTCGGGCAGCTTTGTCGCCAGTTGCTGGGTGCCGTCCTCAAGCCTCTGCGCAAGCTGGTCGCCTCGGCCCGGGTGATCGCCCAGGGCAACCTGCAGGAGCCGATCGGCGTCGACAGCAATGACGAGGCCGGCCAGTTGCAGCGGGCGTTGGGCGAGATGCAGGAGAACCTGCGGCAGATGATCACCATCATCCGCCAGGAAAGCGAAGAGCTCCACGACACCTCCCAATCCATCGGCCAGACCTCGCAGTCGATCGTCCACGGCGCCAGCCAACAGGCCGACAGCGCCACCAGCATGGCTGCGAGCATGGAAGAGATGATCACCAATATCTCGCAGATTTCCGACCACGCCGACAACGCCAGGGTGATCTCGGCCAAGTCCGAGGAGCTGGCCAGCAGTGGCGGGCAGGTGATCCTCAACGTGGTGGAAGGGATGAGCCGCATCGCCGACGTGGTCAACCAGTCCTCCACCAGCATCACCGCTCTCGGCCAGTCGTCGGACGAGATTCATTCGATCATCCAGGTGATCAAGGGGATCGCCGAGCAGACCAACCTGCTGGCGTTGAACGCCGCCATCGAGGCGGCGCGGGCCGGAGACGCCGGGCGCGGTTTCGCCGTGGTCGCCGACGAGGTGCGCGGGCTGGCGGCGCGGACCACCCAGTCGACCCAGGAGATCACCGCGATGATCGAGCGCATCCGCGCCAGCACGGGGCAAGCGATCAACAGCATGGAGGCCGGCGTGAGCCGGGTCAACGAGGGGGTGTCGTTCGCCCGCCAGGCAGGGGTGTCGATCAACGAGATCCTCGATGGAACCCGTCATGCCGCGTCGGTGGTCGATGAGATTTCCCAGACCATCCGCGAGCAGTCGCGCGCCAGTGATGAAATCGCCCAGCGCGTGGAACTCATCGCCCAGCGTTCGCAGCAGAACACCCAGGCGATGCACGAGATGGCCGCCACCGCCAGGCGCCTGAACGAGGTTGCAGCGACCATGCGCTCGTCGGTGGAGCGCTTCAAGATCTGACGGGAGCCGCCTAGGTCGTCGACTCCGGGAGGCGCACGAACAGCGTGTAGCGTGCGCCTTCGATCGCTTCGAAGGCGATCAGCTTCTCGATCAGCGCCAGGTTCAGGACCTTGCCCGCGTTGAGCAGCAGCATGCCGTTGTTGGCGGTGAGGTTGCGCGCCAGCACCATGCCCGGAACCAGGTCGCGGGTGCCATGGGCACGGACTTGCGGATCGGCCAGGGTGACATCGGCAAGGGTCGTCGCGCAGACCTGGATGAACGGTTCGATCAGCTCGGGGTCGTACAGCCGGCCGGCGTATTTGCGGATGTACATCAGTGCTTCGTCGCGATTCATGCGCCGTTCGAGGATCAGTCCGCGCTGCAGCTCGACGAAATCCACCGCCAGCTTCAAGAGGCGCGAGCCCAGGGGAATGGCCTCGCCCTTGAGGTGGTCCGGATAGCCGCTGCCGTCCCAGTGCTCCTGGTGATGGCGAATCAGGCGGGCGGCGTCCTGCATCGGTTCCAGCGACATCAGCAGCGACTCGCTGAGCTCCGGGTAGCCGCGGAAACGATCGCGGTCGTGGTGATAGAGCAGGTCCGAGGGCGAGCTGAGCAGGGTGTCGTTCCAGCTCAGCTTGCCGATGTTGTAGAGCGCCGCGGCCATCGCCAGGTCGCGACCATCCGATTCGTCGACGAGGCCGCTGGCACAGCAGGCGCGGACCAGTTCGATGATTTGCTGGTTGGTCTGCTTGTCCTTGGGCAGGCGCTGGTTGACCAGCAGCGAGAAGACCTCGGTGCCGACCACGTAGCTGCGCTTTAGCTCCTCATAGGCGAGGTCGAGCATGTCGGCGGTCTGCTGCAGTTCGGCGGTGCGCGCCTGAACGCGCTTTTCCAGCGTGGCGTTGAGTTGCTGGAGGCGGTCGTTCTGCTCCTGGGTAAGTCGCTCCAGGCGCCGCCGCTCGCGCTCGGAATGCAGGTATTCGAGCGACTGGCGCAGGGTCAGCAGCAACTCGTCGTCGTTCCACGGCTTGCTCAGGTAATGGTGGATGCGCCCTTCATTGATGGCCTTGGCGATGGTTGGCAGGTCGGCATGGCCGGTGAGCAGGATGCGAATGGTTTCCGGGGAGCGGCGATGGATTTCCGCGAGCAGGGCAGCGCCGTCCATGTTCGGCATGCGGGCGTCGGACACCACCAGGTCCACGGGCCGGCTTTCCAGCAGTTGCAGGGCCTGTTCGCCGCTCTCCGCCAGCAACAGGTCGTAGGGCTGGTTGCGTAGCAGCCGGCGCAGGCTGCTGAGGATCAGCGGCTCGTCGTCGACCAGCAGCACGCTGAAGCGGATCTCCGTCTCGTTGGAAGGAGGTGCGCTATCGTTCATGAGTGTCTGTCCACCGGGTGAGTTTTGCCTGAATGCTTCAGGCAAGCATAGTCCGAGTCTGGCCTGGACGAGGGCGCATGCACGCGGCGGCTGGGCGAGCGGAGGTGCGGATCATGGAGACGTTACCCATCAGGAACCGGCGCTTGCTGGTGATCGATGAGCGGCAGGCGGATCGAGACCGTGTATGCGGGTTGTTGCAGGGAACCCTAGGGGCCGAATCGCCTCCCGTGGCGCCTGAGTGGGGCTACCAGGTGGATACGGCGGGAAGCGCCGAGGAGGCATTGGGGCGGATACGCTCGGCCCTCCAGGCCGATGCGCCGTATGCCGTGGTGTTTCTCGGGATGCCGTCGGTAGGCGCGGATATTCCCGTTCTCGAGCGGTTCTGGCGTCTCGACTCCCGCTTGCAGGTCGTGGTGCATGCGCCTCCCGCCGATTTTCCGCTATTGGCGCCGTGGGCTGCGGAAGAGCGCCTGCTGCTCCTCGGCCTGCCTTTGCAGGGACAGGAGGTCCGCCAGATGGCCGGCAATCTCAGCGCCAAGTGGAACGTGACGGCTCACCTCCAGTTGCAGATGAGCCGGATGGAGGCTGCCATCCAGGAGATCACCCGGGAAGTCGGCCAGGCCAAGGAGGCGCTGGAGAAAGAGATCGGCGAGCGCAAGGAACTGGAAAGCCAACTGGTGCAGACGGAGAAGCTTGCCTCGATCGGCCACCTGGCCGCCGGCGTCGCCCATGAGATCAATAACCCCATCAGCTACGTTTCCTCCAACTACACCACCCTGGAGGAGCACGTCAGGCGTTTGCTGGAGGTACTTGAAGCCTATGAAGAGGCTCGCCCCGCGATCCGCGACGAGGCGCTGGCAAGACGCCTGGAGCAGCTCGGCGAGCGGGTCGAACTGGCCTTCGTCAAGGAGGATGTCGCCGTGTTGCTGCGCGAATCCAGGGAAGGTATAGGGCGGGTGCGCAAGATCGTCCAGGACCTGAAGAACTTCTCCCGCGTCGACGCCGAGGACGACTGGCAGTGGACCGATCTGCACCAGGGGATCGAGTCGACCCTCAATATCGTCGCCAGCGAACTGAAGTACCGGGCCGACGTGGTCCGCGAATACGGCGATCTACCCGAGGTGAAGTGCCTGCCGTCGCAGATCAACCAGGTGGTGATGAACCTGGTGATGAACGCGGCCCAGGCGATGGGGCCGGAGCGGGGTCGCATCGTGATTCGCACGGGGCATACCGTGGAGCATGCCTGGATCGAAGTGGAAGACTCGGGGCAGGGTATCTCCCCCGAGATCCTGCCGCGCATCTTCGATCCGTTCTTCACCACCAAGCCGGTAGGCAAGGGGACCGGCCTGGGGTTGTCGCTCTCCTACGGCATCGTCCAGAAACACGGCGGCACCATCGAGGTACGCAGCCAGCCGGGAGTCGGCAGCGCTTTCCGGATCGTGCTTCCCCTGGAATCACCCGGCAACCTGGGCGGAGCCCACGGAAATTAACTGTTGCGCCGGCTAGAGTAACGTAAGACAATGATTTATCTACCGTTTGGGGTGGGTCTCGGGTTGGGATGCCGGTTTGGTTCCCGTTGCCGGCTCACTTGAAGCGAGATCCTGCCCGGATGGCGAAATCGGTAGACGCAAGGGACTTAAAATCCCTCGGGGGTAACCCCGTGCCGGTTCGACCCCGGCTCCGGGCACCATTGTGTTTCCTGGCGTTCAGCCGACTTCTGCGCTCCTTCCCCGATTTTCTTCCGGCCCGCAATCGCGCGGCAGTCAACGAGTCGACGTTGCCTTCTTTCCCTTCTCGGCCTTGGAGGCGTTTCATTCTAGTACGGCTCCGTATAGGGTTCGCCCTGGCTGGTGTGCGGGAGTGTTTGTGCAGCTTGAAGTAGTTGTCTTTGGAAGTTTGATTTTTTGTCGTTATCTTCTGCTCCTGCTTTTTAATTTCCTTTCCGAATATATTCAATTCACTGGCGGAATTATCCTCTTTTCTCCTGCATGAATTGGTAGGCGGTACTTCCTCGTTGCTGTGCTTTGCTGACAGGGAAGGATCGCGAATCAGGGTTTTTCGCCTCTTTCGTTTATGAACAGGAATTCATATATCGGAGATCAATCATGGCTTGGAAAGGTGAGGTTCTGGCTAATAACGAAGCAGGGCAGGTAACGTCGATTATCTACAATCCGGGCGATGTCATTACCATCGTCGCCGCCGGTTGGGCCAGTTACGGACCTACCCAGAAATGGGGGCCGCAGGGCGATCGGGAGCATCCGGACCAAGGGCTGATCTGCCACGATGCGTTTTGTGGTGCGCTGGTCATGAAGATTGGCAACAGCGGAACCATTCCGGTCAATACCGGGTTGTTCCGTTGGGTTGCACCCAATAATGTCCAGGGTGCAATCACTCTTATCTACAACGACGTGCCCGGAACCTATGGCAATAACTCCGGCTCGTTCAGTGTCAATATTGGAAAGGATCAGTCCTGATAACTTGTCTCGGAAAAAAAAGGGCCCGAATGGGCTCTTTTTTTAAATGCAAATAAAGTGAAGTTGCCCGTGTGGCCGTTATGAACGGACAGGCAGCGCTTCGCAGTTGCGACTACCAATGACAAGGGTATCGAACTCCTGGGGCTGCCGCGGTCGTGGGAAACCGAGCGAGAGGGGGCGGGGAACTGCTTCAACACGCTTCGGTCTGAACGGGAATATCGATTCCTGACCCGATTCAGAATTCCGTCCACATAGTAGACAGTACCGAAGCCGATGCCCTGCCGACTTTCCCTGGTTGTATTTCCCGCTCTCTTCTCCATTGCCGCTGGCGCCGCGGAGGAACTCAAGGACATGGCAGGTTCGACCATCGTCGTTGCCGGAAGACTCGAGGCCGTCGAATGCCCTGGCGCAGGCCTGTACGATTGCACGGGGTGGCCTGCCAACCTGTACCGTTTCGAGGGACAGGACGTGTGCCTCAGCATCGAGGCTGGCTGCGATTACAGTTGCGATGGCATTCTCAGCGAGAAGGGCGGCACGCAATCGATCCTGGTTTCCGGCTCCTATCGCGATCACATCCGCAAGGTGGAAGGCACGCAGGTCTCCTGCCCGCGCTAGAGACGCTCGGCCGAGCGCTGGAAACATCGCGAGGTGCAACGGACGGTCTGCCGCCCGCTGAAGAAGGCGAGCGGCGTGGGATGTGCTAGGGTGCCCGTTGTTTGCAGGGAGGACCCAGGGCATGGAGCACCCATACAAGACCCCAGAGGCGGACCTGGCCGAGGAGAAGCTGACTGCGAGAGGTTTCCTTTCCGGCGGGCAGCCGCTGTGGAAGGCATTCTGGCTGTTCTTCGCTGCGGGTTTCTTATTGCTCAGCGTCGCCGCCAGGCAGGCGATGGTGGCCATTGTCGATCCGCTGATGCAGGAAGCTCCCGGCGAACATGCGGTGGCCCTGACCTTGTGGGGAATGGTCGGTGTCGAGCTGGTTAGGCTGGCCTACCTGTGCCTCAGCCTCGTCGTGGTCTGGCGCTGCGGGCGCAATTCCCGCTGGGTGGCTGCGCGCCATGCCAGCAGGGCGGTGCTGTTGGCACTGATACTCCTGACCCTTTACTCGATCTATCTGGTCTGGGCCTTGCTCGCCAGTCCCTGAGCGACGCGCCGAGGCTGGCGAGCATGCTGGTACGGCCCATTCCACGTGCCTGCGTTGGCTAACGCCGCAGCCAGTCCTCCAGTTGCTCCGGCAGCATCGGCTGGGCGATCAGATAGCCCTGGCCCTCGTGGCAGCCCCAGGCCTGCAGCAGGTGGAAGGTGTCGTGGGTCTCGATGCCTTCCGCGACCACCCGATAACCCAACTGGCTGGCCAGGCCGATCACCGCCTGGGTGACGCTCTGCGCCTTCGGCGAGCCGGCGAGGTCGCGGGTGAACGATTGGTCGAGCTTGATGGCGGTGATTGGCAGATCGCGCAGGTAGGTCCAGTTGCTGTAGCCGGTGCCGAAGTCGTCCACCGCGATGCCCATGCCAAGCTCCCGGGCACGCAGCAGCACCGAGCCGACCGCCGAGGCGTCGCGGATGAGTACGCTTTCGGTGAATTCCAGCTCGAGGGCGGAAAGGTCGATGTCGTAGGTTTTGGCGAGTCTGACGGCCTCTTCCAGGAAGCTGCTGTCTTCCATGTCCGATGCCGATACGTTGATCGCCAGCCTGAGCGGGATGTTCCGTGCGTTCCATTGCGCCAGCTGGGCCATGGCATGGCGCAGCACCCAGTCGCTGAGGGGGCGCATCAGTGCGGTTTTCTCCGCCAGGGGCACGAATTCGGCGGGGCTGACGAAGCCGAGTTGCGGGTGCCGCCAGCGCAGCAGCGCTTCCACGCCTGTGCACCTGCCTGTCGGCAGGTCGATTTTCGGCTGATACACCAGATGGAAGCCTTCTTCGGTTCCGATCGCCTGGGACAGCGAGGTCAGCAATGTGAAGGCACGCTGCTGGGCCTGGTCCAGCGGCGGGTTGTAGCGGGCCCAGCCGACACCGCGGTCGCGGGCGTCGTCGGCCGCGCTGACCACCAGGCGCAGCCAGTCCTGATCGCCGTCGAGGGGATCGTCGGCAAGCGGTAGTACGCCGAGGCCCACGTTGGCCTTGATCGGGATCCCGCGACATACGACGGGGCTTTCGAAGGCCCGCAGCAGGCGGAGGCAGACCGACTCGGTTTCTTCCTGTTGCTGCCGTGGCAGGAGCAGTCCGAAGCGCGTCGGGCTGATCTTGTAGAGAGTGAAATCCGGCAGTTCCGCGCGGATGCGGTCGCGCGCCTCGAGCATGAGGTCGTTGGAAAAGGGATAGCCCAGCGTACGGATGATGGTATTCAGCAGGGCGAGGGGCAGGAGGTCGGCGGCGATCACGGTGAGGGCGCCGTCGCGCTGCAGGCGCAGGGAAACGTCCTCCTGCAGGCGGAGACGGTTGTACAGGCCGGTTGGCTCGTCGATGTAGTTGGTCGAGCGGAGCGTATGGATACGGGCCATCACCAGCCGAGCGAAGTGCTCGAGCATGGCGACGTCCCGCTCGGCCAGCGGCCCGCGTGGTTCCCGGTCGATGACGCAGAGGCTGCCGAGGTTGAGACCTTCCGCGGTGGCCAGCGGAGCCCCGGCGTAGAAGCGGATGCGCGGTTCGCCTTGCACATAGGGGTTGTCCCGGAAGCGCGGGTCGAGGGTGGCGTCGGCCACCTCGAAGACTCCCTTGCCCAGGATCGCGTAGGCGCAGAACGAATCCCGTCGCGGCGTCTGCCGGATATCGAGGCCGATGCTCGCGCGAAACCACTGGCGCTGATGGTCGAGGATGGAAATGAGCGCGATGGGCGTCTGGAAGTAGGACGTAGCGGCGGCGAGGATTTCCTCGAATACCTCGTCCGCACCTTCTTCCAGCAGACCGAGTTGGTCGACGTAGGCCTGTCTCGAATGCTCGTCCTCGGGATAGGGTGGGGTTGCCATGCTGGACTCCTGGGCTACTGCGATGTCGGGCATCGGCAATCAATGATGTCATTGTGCCTTTATTTCGTGGAGCGCGGGCTCTTTTCCCAGATTGCAGCGATGAAAGGGCGTGGAGGTTGATCGCGGTCATGCCGGTACGGCCTTCGACGCCGACGCCAGCTCTGCGAAATCGATTACCTGGTAAACGGACTCTTCCTATATCGGCCAGCATCACCGCTCGCTAAAACGGTCGCACATGCTTCCACCGAGAAAAGACATGTCCGACACGCTCTCCTTCGCCTCGCGCCTCTGCAAGTTCGTCATCCTTCTCGTCATCCTGCTGATCGGCGGCGCCAGCCTCTTCCTGTGGTGGCTGGGGCGGCCTTACCAGGACGCCATGTCCGCCTTCGTCCCGTTGCTCATGCCGATGCTGTTTCTGGTGCTGGCGTTCGACACCTTTCGCGCCTTCTCCCGCCCCGGGCGCTAGGCCTCCGGGCGCGCAGGCACCGATGCAGCGCTGTATCCCCGTGCTGCCCCCTGTCAGCACTGATACGTGGAGAGTCTTCGCAGGCCAGCCACTGACCCGGAGGAAGCTTCCGAATCGCCGGATCGCTATAACGCGCCAGCCTGCATGTCGTCATCTTCGAACAGTTCTTCCGCGATTTACTGACGGAGCGGCGGGCTCTCCGCCACAGCGGAAGGGCCAGCCCATGCCTGCCCGCCGAGTGGCGCTTCGCTCAATGGCCGGGGAGAATGTCCACGGCGCCCGGCTTGTCGTAGGCGCCGAAGTGATCGACCAGGGTCGCGCTGGCGGCGTTCAGGCCCAGCACGTCGACCTGCACGCCGCGCTGGCGAAAGCCCAGGACCACCTTGTCCAGTGCCGCGACGGCGGTGACGTCCCACAGGTGGGCGTGGCGCAGGTCGATGAGCACATGCTCCAGCGTCTCTCTCAGGTCGAAGGCGGCGATGAACCTGCCGGACGACGCGAAGAACACCTGCCCGCTCACCTGGTAGTGGCGGCGGGTGCCGTCGGCGGAGCGTTCGCTGTCGATATCGAGGTAGTGCCCGATCTTGTTGGCGAAGAACAGCGAGGCCAGGAGAACGCCGGTGACCACGCCGAAGGCCAGGTTGTGGGTGGCGAGGACCACGCCGACCGTCACCAGCATGACCAGGTTGGTCGATAGCGGGTAGCGCTTCAGGTTGCGGATCGACTCCCAGCGGAAGGTGCCGATGGACACCATGATCATCACCGCCACCAGGGCCGCCATGGGAATCCGCCCGACCCAGTCGCTGAGGAACACCACCATCAGCAGCAGCGCGACGCCGGCCACCAGGGTCGAGAGCCGGCTGCGCCCGCCGGATTTAACATTGATCACCGACTGGCCGATCATCGCGCAGCCAGCCATGCCGCCGAGCAGGCCGGTGGCGATGTTCGCCAGGCCCTGGCCCTTGCATTCGCGGTTCTTGTCGCTGCCGGTGTCGGTCATCTCGTCGACGATGGTGGCGGTCATCAGCGACTCCAGAAGGCCGACCACCGCCAGGGCGGCGGAGTAGGGCAGGACGATCAGCAGGGTGTCGAGGTTCAGCGGCACGTCCGGCCAGAGGAACAGCGGCAGGCTGTCGGGCAACTGACCCATGACGCCGACGGTGCGGATGTCCAGGCCCAGGTAGATGGATATGCCGGTGAGGACCAGGATGCATACCAGCGGAGAGGGCAGCAGCCGGCCGATCCGTGGCAGGTGCGGGAAGCCGTAGACGATCGCCAGGCCCGCGGCGGTCATCGCGTAGACCGGCCAGCCGACATCGGTGAGTTCGGGTAGCTGGGCCATGAAGATGAGGATCGCCAGGGCATTGACGAAACCGGTCACCACCGAGCGCGAGACGAAGCGCATCAGCGAACCCAGGCGCAGGTAGCCGGCGAGTATCTGCAGCACGCCGCAGAGCAGGGTCGCCGCCAGCAGGTATTGCAGGCCGTGGTCCTTCACCAGGTTGACCATCAGCAGCGCCATGGCGCCAGTCGCGGCGGAGATCATTCCCGGACGGCCGCCGGCGAAGGCGATCACCACCGCCATGCTGAAGGAGGCGTACAGGCCGATCTTCGGGTCGACCCCGGCGATGATGGAGAAGGCGATGGCCTCGGGGATCAGCGCCAGGGCGACGACCAGGCCGGCGAGCAGGTCGCCGCGGAGGTTGGAGAACCAGTTCTGTTTCAGCGTCTGTAGCATCGGGATACCCAGGGGCGAGGCACGGCCCGTGCAGTCGGTCGACAGCGCGGGCCGCGGGATGGCATTGGAAAAAACAAGGGATGACGACAGGCGTTCAGGCGAACGAACGCTGGCCACGGTCGTTCGGACCGTGGCCGGAAGGGGCAGGCATGGCTATGGCGGAGTGGGCAGCCAGGTCATCGGGGAGTAGCGGGTAGTCGCTTGCAGGGAGCGGCAGCATAGCCGATTCGACAGGTTCGACCAAGCCGGCAGCTCGGGCTTTCCCTGGGTTGCGTCGCGATCGACGGCATGGAACCAAACAAGCGAAACGGTTCTAAGCTATCGAGGGATCGTCCTCGCATGGAGAGAACATCATCATGTTCAACACTCGTTCTGTGCTCGCGCTGGTCGTGAGCCTGTCCCTGATCGGCGGTACGCCTGCCGTCCTGGCCGACCCGGGCAATGGCAAGGGCAACCCGCACGGTAACCAGATGGACGGCGGAAAGGGTAACAAGGGCAACAAAGGCAACCAGGGTGGCCACGACAACCATGGCGGCCCCGGCAACAAGGGCGGCGGCGCCGGCCAGAAGGGCAACGGCGGCGGCAACTGGGACTCGGGACCGCGTATCGACGTCGGCGGGGTACGGGTGATCCTCGGCGACAACCGCGGCTACTGGAACCCGGGGCCGGCCCTGCCGCCCGGCATCCAGAAGAACCTGGCGCGCGGCAAGCCGCTGCCGCCCGGCATCGCCAAGAAACTCGACGGCCGCCTGCTAGGCCGGCTGCCGCACTACGACGGCTACGAGTGGATGCAGGCCGGCACCGACCTGCTGCTGGTGGCGGTAGCGACCGGGCTGATCTACGAGGTGCTGGACAACGTCCTCGACTGATCGAACCCTGGCTGTGCATGGCGGATAGCGCCACAACGCTATCCGCCATGACCCCCCGTTGGAGCGGCGGATAATCGCGTTGCGGTTGTCCGCCTTACCTCATGGAAGTCGTTTCCTTACCCCAGGTCAGGCCCGCAGGCGTTGCAGGGCATCGCCCAGTTGCGCGGAGAGGCCGTGGAGATCGCGGCTGGCGGCTTCGGTCTGCTCCACCTGTTCCTGGTTGCTGGAGGCGATCGAGGCGATTTCCGTGAGGTTGCGGGAAATGTCCTCGGCCACGGCGGTCTGTTCCTCGGCGGCGGTAGCGATCTGGCGGTTCATGTCGCGGATCGATTCGACCGAGGCGGTGATCTGGCGCAGCATGGTGCCGGCGTTGGCAACCTGCTCGGCACCGGCCTCGCTGCGCGACTGCCCGCTTTCGATGGCGCGCGCGGCATTCACCGCGCCGTTCTGCACGGTATCGATGATCTGGTGGATCTCGGCGATGGACTCGGCGGTGCGCTGCGCCAGGGTGCGGACCTCGTCGGCGACCACCGCGAAGCCACGGCCGGCATCGCCGGCGCGGGCGGCTTCGATGGCCGCGTTGAGAGCGAGCAGGTTGGTCTGCTCGGCGATGCCACGGATCACGTCGAGGACCTTGCCGATCCTGCCGCTATCGCTTTCCAATTGGCGGATGACCTCCACCGTATGGTCGATCTCCTTGCGCATCTCGCCGATGCTGCGAATCGTTTCTTCCATCACGTCTTCGCCGCGCTGGGCGGAATCGTCCGCCTCGTCGGCGGCCCTGGCCGCGTCGCCGGCGTAGCGCGCCACTTCCTGGGCGGTGGCGGACATTTCCTGCATCGCCGTGGCGACCTGGTCGGTGCGGCTGAACTGCTCGCGGGTACCGGCCGCCATCAGGCTGGCGATCGCGTTCAGCGAGCCGCTGGCGCTGTCCAGGTCGCGGGTACTGCGCCGCAGCCGGTCGAAGATGTCCACCAGGAAGTCGCGCAGGGTGTTGGCGGCCAGGGCCAGCTTGCCGAGTTCGTCCTTGCGCCGGATCTCGATGCGCTCGCCGAAGTCGCCATGGCTGAGCTGGGCGATGTGCTCGATCAGGCGTTGCACCGGACGGACCAGGTTGCGGTTGACCAGCCACAGGCTGAGCAGGGCGACGGCCAGGCTGGCGCCGATCAGCACCAGGCTGCCGAGCAGCATGGTGCGCCGGGCCTCCGCGCTGATGGAGGAGGAATGGAGATCACTGGCCTGGTGCAGTTCGTCGCGCAGGGCCTGCATCTGCGCGGTGGTGGCACGGTCGATGCCGGTCACCGCCTGGTCGCCGGCGATGGGGTCGGCGCCCGCCTCGAGGAACCGTTGCCTGCCTTGTCGGTAAGCCGTACCGAGTCGCCGGTGCTCTTCGCGCAGGCGCTCGACACGATCCTTCAACTCGCCTTCGGCCACGCTGCCCAGGCGCCCGAGGATGTCCTGCACCGCTCGCTCCTGGGCTTCGAACTGGCTCCAGTATTTCGTCTGGGCCTCTGCCTGGCGTCCGCGCAGCAGGACGTTCTTCCATTCCTGGACCTGGCCGCGGAATTGCAGGTTGGCCTCGTCGATCAGTTGCGCCGCCCGCACGGGGCCGCCGAGCAGCTCGCGGTAGGCGCGTACGTCGCCGGTCAGCGAGCCGAAGCAGGCCAGGGCTATGAGTAGCAGCGCCGCCAGGCTGCCGCCGAGCAGGACAAGGATTTGCGCACGTAGGGATTGTTGCAGCATGGAACGCCTCGATGGATTGCCAGGTTGGACCGGCACGCAGGCTGCGATGAGGCAGCCGAGGACGTCCCTGTGGCCCGGCGAGGCGGGCATGGCGCGTGTTCCGGCTCGCAGAGTATCGACAGCGGATCTGACAACTTGAGGACGACGCAGGGGCCGGGCCAGAGCCGACGAAGGGAAATAGCTGGCATGGATGTTCTGCGGGGCTTCGGTTAATCTCTGTGACGAATGTCACATTGTGCCAGTCGAAGGATCTGACTCATGGATGTCCCTCCCACCGTTCAGGATGAACAGGCCGTTTCCCGCCAGTTGCACTCGTTGAGTGTGCGCAATCTCGCTCACCTGGCCGCTGCCCTGACCCAGCTCGGCTTCGAGCTGTCGCGCAGCTCCGACCCTGGCACCCGCCAGGCGGCCAATGCCTTCATCGGCCAGTTGGCCAATATCAACCAGGACATCGATCGACAGATCGAGCTGCTCAGCGCGCTGGACGCCGACAACGTGGGGTTTCGCCTGCTGGACGAGGTGCAATACCCGGATGCGCCCGAATGAGCCGACGCCAGGAGCACGCAAAGAGTGGAGGGGGTGTGCGGGCCGAGAGCGGCAGTCTCCCGGCGTGGCGCTGATCAGTCTTCCTGGCGCAGGTCGCTGAGCATCTGCTCCCAGTACTGGTTGGCCTTGCGGTTGAGATCGAAGGCGGCTTGACGCAACTGGTCATACTCGGCGCCGCTGTAGCCGCTTTCGCGCAGCTTCTGGCGAGCGGCGTCGGCTTCTTCGCGCAGACGGTTGTAGGTCGCCTGGTCGTCCGCCCAGGTCCTGCCTGTGCGCCGGGTGTACTTGTCCTGGGGTTCAGCCATGGGTTCTCCTTGCGGGCCGGATGGGACTTGGAAAAACGCTGCGCTGAACAGACTTTTTCCAATGGCAAAAATTCAAAAAAAACTGACGGATTGCGCGACTTCGCTATTGGTACCGATGTCCCATACCTGTACGCCAGCCGATGAAATTTGTGCGTTCCTCGCCAAGTCGGCTAGCTTGTTCAGGCTTGCGCCTTGGCGCTCGCCGTCTCTCCGGTAAGCTGGGAACGTTGTCGCCATGGGCTCGGAGACTGCGCGGACGGCGCCATGGCGACAGGTCCGACCTTTCCCTCCGATGGGTTTTGCGAGTAAGGAAATGCTATGAGAAGCAAGGCGTCCGGCTTGGCGCTGGTGGTAGTGGCGGGGCTTGTGGCGGGTTGCGCCAGCAGTGGCTATCAGCCCGAGGTCGACTGGCCGGCCGGCTGGCAGGTGATCACCGAGAGCATCCCACCCGAGGCCAGCGACGTGGAGCAACTGGGCTCCCGGCAACTGGCGACCAAGCTCGGGCCGGGAGGCGAGAAGGAAGCCAGCATCGAGTTGCTCAGCCTGAAGATGATGGAAGAGGAGTCGGTGGAGATTGACGGCCAGTTCCAGAGTGTCTTCGATGTCGTCCAATCGGGCTACCGCAAGGCCGGGCTGGGCTCGCGCTGCACCACACCGATCCGCTCGAACCTCGGCGGCCTGGCATCGCTGGAGACCCACTGCCGGATCAGCCAGGGCAACGAGGTGCTGCTGACCCAGATCGTGGCGATGGCCCTGGGACAGCGCGCGATGTACTCCCTGGTATATACCGCCAGTCCGGCCAACAGCGTGGTCTACCGGCAGAGCTACCTGCGCACCCGGGCCAGCCTGGTCCTGCGCTGAAGGGCCAGCCGCTCGACGCCTGGACGCGACCGGCGTCGCTCAGGCTTCCTCGGGCGGCGCCTCGACGCTGAGATAGCGATGGGCGCCGCAACGCCGGCAACGTTGGCGCAGCATCAGGTCGGGGCCTACCGTGACCAGGCTACCTTCGTCCCAGCGGCAACCTCGCAAGAAACAACGCAAGCGCATGACTCCTCCCCGCGGGGCGGCTCGCCCCGTCCACGAAACAGGCAGTGGTGGTGTGGTTCACTCCGGCTTGTTCTTGTCTGGAGGTGGGAAAAGCCTGCGGCGAAGCGTCTAGAATGGGCAACCTAAATTCGCCGGTTCATTCCGCGGCGGGATTCATCACCCAACTGGCGGCGGTGACCTGCGGTGCCAGGCACAGCTCGCCGACCATCTGTTCCACCAGTGAGTCCTCCTTGTGCAGGGTGAACACCACGGCGTTCACTTCCACGTTGCCGCTGCCTTTCAGCGCGTGGCTTTCCAGGCTCTGCAGGTTCAGGCGGTTGTCGCCCATGCGTTGCAGCAACTGCATGCGCACCAGCGCTTCGTTGCGCGCCTCGCAGGACACGCTGATCTGGTAGAAGCGCTCCTGCTCGGCCTCGCCCGAGGTGTGGCGGTCCACCACCCGGCCGAGAGCGGGCAGGAACAGGTTGGCGATGACGATCAGCGCGGTCGTCATGCAGGCCGCCAGGATGAAACCGCTGCCGGCCAGTACGCCGATCGCGCCGGTGCTCCAGATGCTCGCCGCAGTGCTCAGGCCGCGTACGCTGAGGCCGTCGCGCATGATCACGCCGGCGCCGAGAAAACCGATGCCGCTGACTACCTGGGCCGCCATGCGGGTCACGCTGACCTCGTTGTCGAGCAACAGCGGCAGGATCGAGAAGCTGGCCGCACCGAGTGCGACCATCGCGTGGGTGGCCATGCCGGAAGAGCGCTGTCGCCATTGTCGCTCGAGACCGACCAGCGCACCGAGGCCGAGGGCCGTCACCAGGCCGATGGCGATTTCCGGGGTCATGCTGTGCTCCTGTGAAAAACCGCCCATTCTACGCCGTTCCGTTGGGCCGCGCCGGGGCCGACGGCCCTGGGCGGATAAGCCTCTTGCGTTTACCTTTACGTTAACGTAAACATGCTCTTCGACTTCACCGACACCGCTCGCCGGTGTCCGTCGTAGCGCCCTGGCGGCGCAGGACGACGGTTCAGCGACATTCCCAGAACAACCACAACAAGGGAAAGCCATGAATCAGCCGAGCTATACCTCGGGTCGCCAGGATGTCGCCTTGCTGGCGACCACCGTCGGCGACGCCTTCGATGCCACCGTCGCGCGTCATGCCGAGCGCGAGGCGCTGGTGGTGCGGCATCAACGCCTGCGCTACAGCTGGCGGCAACTGGCGGAGCGGGTCGATGCCTACGCCCGCGCCTTCATCGCGCTGGGCCTGCGCCCCGGCGAACGCCTGGGGATCTGGGCGCCGAACTGCGCCGAATGGTGCATTACCCAGTTCGCCAGCGCCAAGGTCGGTGCGGTCCTGGTGAACATCAACCCGGCATACCGCAGCAGCGAGCTGGAATACGCTCTCAAGCAGTCCGGTTGCAGTTGGCTGATCTGCGCCGACGCCTTCAAGACCAGCGACTACCACGCGATGCTCGGCGACCTGCTGCCGGAGCTGGCGCGGGCGCGTCCGGGCGAACTGGCCAGCGAGCGCCTGCCGGAACTGCGCGGCGTGATCAGCCTGGCCGAGCGGGCGCCGGCGGGCTTCCTGCACTGGCAGGGCCTGCCGGGGCTGGCCGCCGCGGTAGGCGCCGAGGAACTGCGCCAGCGCCAGGCCTCGCTGCAGTTCGACGAGCCGATCAACATCCAGTACACCTCCGGTACCACCGGCTTCCCCAAGGGCGCCACCCTCAGCCACTACAACATCCTCAACAACGGCTACATGGTCGGCGAAAGCCTCGGACTCGGCGCGGAAGACCGCCTGGTGATCCCGGTGCCGCTGTATCACTGCTTCGGCATGGTGATGGGCAACCTCGGCTGCGTCACCCACGGCTCGACCATGATCTACCCGGCGCCCAGCTTTGACGCCGAGGCGACCCTGCTGGCCGTGGCCGAGGAGCGCGCCACCGCGCTGTACGGGGTACCGACCATGTTCATCGCCGAGCTGGATCATCCGCGCCGCCGCGAATTCGACCTTTCCAGCCTGCGCACCGGAATCATGGCCGGCGCCACCTGCCCGATCGAGGTGATGCGGCGGGTCATTGGCGACATGCACATGGCCGAGGTGCAGATCGCCTACGGCATGACCGAGACCAGTCCGGTGTCGCTGCAGACCGGTCCGGACGATGGCCTGGAGCTGCGCGTGACCACTGTCGGACGCACCCAGCCGAGGCTGGAGAGCAAGATCGTCGACCAGACGGGCAGGGTGGTGCCGCGCGGCGAGATCGGCGAGCTGTGCACCCGCGGCTACAGCGTGATGCTCGGCTACTGGAACGACCCCCAGGCCACCGCCGAGGCCATCGACCCGGCGCGCTGGATGCACACCGGCGACCTGGCGGTGATGGACGACGACGGCTACGTGCGGATCGTCGGGCGCAGCAAGGACATGATCATCCGCGGCGGCGAGAACATCTATCCGCGCGAACTGGAGGAGTTCTTCTTCACTCACCCGGCGGTGGCCGACGTGCAGGTGATCGGCATCCCCGACGAGCGCTATGGCGAGGAAATCGTCGCCTGGATCAAGCTGCATCCGGGCCACCACGCCGATGACGAACAGTTGCGGGCGTTCTGCAAGGCGCGTATCGCTCACTTCAAGATCCCGCGCCACTTCAAGTTCGTCGACGAGTTCCCGATGACCGTTACCGGCAAGATCCAGAAGTTCCGCATGCGCGAGATCAGCATCGAAGAGATTCGCCTACTCGCGCTGCGCCAGGGGCGCGATTGAGAGGATGGAGCCGCGCCCCGCTCCTGCGCTAAGGTGGCGGGCGGCGCGCAGCGAGGCGAGAGGGGCGGGTGAAGAACGACGGCGAGACTCAGGCGAGCACCAAGGGCACCATCTCGGTGCGCCTGGTCGGCGAGGCGCTGGTGGAGTGGCGCCGGCAGGGCGGCGAGGAGGGTGAGGTCCTCCAGGCCGCCGGTATCGATCCGCAGCTGCTCGGCAAACCCTACGCGCGGGTCACCTCGCACGCCTATTCGCGGCTCTGGCTGGATCTCGCTTGGCGCATGGACGACGAGTTCTTCGGCATGGACTCGCGGCGCCTGAAGAGTGGCAGCTTCGCTTTCATGAGCCGCTGTGCGATTCACGAGCAGACCCTGGAGCCGGCGCTGACCGGCATCCTGCGATTCCTCTGCCTGCAGTTCGACGACTTCCAGCCGCGCCTGCAGCGCCGTGGCGGCCTGGCGGAAATCGTCCTCGACGAGGCACCGGGCCGGTACGGGCGAGCGCTGTCCTACTTCACCCTATGGATGATCACCCATGGCCTGGCCTGCTGGCTGGTCGGCCGGCGCATCCCGATCCTGGCCATCGACCTGCGCTGTCCGCAGCCGGACTACATCGAGGACTACCGGGTGATGTTCAGCGACAACCTGCGTTTCTCCCGTCCCCTCAGCCGTCTGCTGTTCAATGCCGACTGCCTGGTCTTGCCGGTCCGCCGCGACAAGCGGGAGCTGCGGCGCTTCCTGCTCGGCGCGCCGGCCAACATCCTGGTCCGCTATCGCGATCCGCAGAGCCTGGCGGCGCGGATCAAGGCCTACCTGCGCAGCCTGCGGCCGGGACGCTGGCCGGACGCGGACGCGCTCGCCGGGCATTTTTTCATGGCGCCCTCGACCCTGCGCCGCAAGCTGTCCCTGGAAGGGCAGAGCTACCAGGCGCTGAAGGACCAGGTCCGCCGCGACCTGGCCATCGCGCGGCTGGACGCCGGCGCGGCGAATTTCGCCGAACTGGCGCTGGAGCTGGGCTTCGCCGATGGCAGCGCGTTCCACAAGGCGTTCAAGAAGTGGACCGGCTCGACCCCCGGGCGGTACCGGACGCAGGTCGCGGCGGAAACCGCGTCGGCCGAGTCGTCAGGCGTCTTGTCCGAAACGCTCGGCCATCGATAGGGTGAATGCCCGCGCAGCGTCATCCGCCGTATGTCGCGAACGGTTCGGCGGGGCAGGCGGCCAGCACGGATTGTCCAAACCGCTCAGGCAGATTGAAGCCTTTCGACATTGCCCCGCGTCGGCCATGGCGTGAAGATTCCGGCTACTCCATACAAAAACAAGCCGAGGAGTCCTGCAATGCGCGACTACGCCACCACTGCCGCCGGGTTCGACTTGCAGCGGACCGCCGCCGCCACGCTTTCCGGTACGCTCCAGGCGCTCAACGCCTGCGTCGAATGCTGCGACCGGCATGCCCTGCCGGGACGGATCGCGTTGTTCTGGGAGGGCAAGGATGGCAGTCGCGCCAGCTATACCTTCAGCGAGCTGAAAGCGCTCTCCGGACGTTTCGCCAATTTCCTCCAGGCCCAGGGCGTACGCCCGGGCGACTGCGTCGCCGGCCTGTTGCCGCGCACGCCCGAGCTTCTGGTCACCATCCTCGGCGCCTGGCGCCTGGGCGCGGTGTACCAGCCGCTGTTCACCGCCTTCGGCCCGAAGGCCATCGAACACCGCGTGGCGACCGCCGGCAGCAAGGTGCTGGTCACCGATGCGGCCAACCGCGACAAGCTCGACGAACTCGCCGATCCGCCTCTGGCCGTCACCGTCGGCGGACCGAAGGGGCAGGGCATCCGTCGCGGCGATTTCAGCTTCTGGGCCGAGCTGGAGCGCTATCCGGCCGAATTCGAACCGGTTCCGCGCAGCGGCGAGGATCCGTTCCTGATGATGTTCACCTCCGGCACCACCGGCCTGGCCAAACCGGTGCCGGTGCCGCTCAAGGCGATCCTCGCCTTCGTCGGCTACCTGCGCGAGGCGGTGGACCTGCGCCCCGAGGACGCCTTCTGGAACCTCGCCGATCCGGGCTGGGCCTACGGCCTCTACTACGCTGTCGCCGGTCCCCTCGCCATGGGCCATCCGACCACCTTCTACGAAGGGCCGTTCAGCGTGGAAAGCACCTGCCGGATCATCCGTGACTACGGCATCACCAACCTTGCCGGATCGCCCACCGCCTATCGCCTGCTGATGGCCGCCGGCGCGGCCGCGGAAACTGCGCTGAAGGGGCGCCTGCGCGCGGTCAGCAGCGCCGGCGAGCCGTTGACCCCGGAGGTGATCCGCTGGTTCGCCGACAGGCTCGGCACCACCATCCACGATCATTACGGGCAGACCGAGCTGGGCATGGTGCTGTGCAACCACCATGCCCTGGCGCATCCGGTGCGGGTCGGCGCCGCCGGATTCGCCTGTCCCGGGCACCGGGTAGTAGTGCTGGACGACGATCTCAACGAACTGCCGCCCGGCCAGCCAGGCATCCTCGCCCTCGACCGGCGGCGTTCGCCGCTGATGTGGTTTCCCGGCTACCAGGGCCTGGAAACCGCAGCCTTCGTCGGCGACTACTACCTGAGCGGCGATACCGTCGAACTCAACGAAGACGGCAGCATCAGCTTCGTCGGCCGCGCCGACGACGTCATTACCACCTCTGGCTACCGGGTCGGCCCGTTCGATGTGGAGAGCGCGCTGATCGAACACCCGGCAGTGATGGAGGCGGCGGTGATCGGCAAGCCCGACCCGGAGCGCACCGAACTGGTCAAGGCCTTCGTCGTGCTCTGCGCCGGCCACCGGCCGACGCCGGAACTGGCGGACGCATTGCAGCGATACGTGCGCCAGCGCCTGTCGGCGCACGCCTACCCGCGGGAGATCGAGTTCCTCGAGGAACTGCCGAAGACTCCCAGCGGCAAGATCCAGCGCTTTCTCCTGCGCAACCAGGAGATCGCCCGGCAACGCGAGGCGGCCCCACGGGCGGCCGCCGCGAACTGATTCAGCAGGAGAAAACGACGTGCGTATCGAAAATCGAGTGTTCCTGGTTACCGGCGGCAGCTCCGGCCTCGGCGCCGCCACCGCGAAGATGCTGGTGGAGCAGGGTGGCAAGGTGGTGCTGGCCGACATCAACGCCGAGGCCGGCGCGGCCAAGGCCGCCGAGCTTGGCGCCCAGGCGCGCTTCGTCAGGGCCGACATCGCCAGCGAGGCCGACGGCCGCCAGGCCGTGGCCGCTGCACTGGAGGCCTTCGGCGGCCTCCATGGCCTGGCCAATTGCGCGGGCGTGGCGCCGGCCGAGAAGGTCCTCGGACGCAATGGCATCCATGCCCTGGAGAGTTTCCGCCGGGTCATCGACATCAACCTGGTGGGCAGTTTCAACATGCTGCGCCTGGCCGCCGAGGCCATGTCCCAGGGCCAGCCGGACGAGGGCGGCGAGCGCGGGGTGATCGTCAATACCGCCTCGGTGGCGGCGTTCGACGGGCAGATCGGCCAGGCCGCCTATTCCGCCTCGAAGAGCGGGGTGGTCGGCATGACCCTGCCCATCGCCCGCGAGCTGGCGCGCTTCGGCATCCGGGTGATGACCATCGCCCCGGGCATCTTCGAGACACCGATGATGGCCGGCATGCCCCAGGAGGTGCGCGACTCCCTCGGCGCCAGCGTGCCGTTCCCGCCGCGCCTGGGGCGTCCGGACGAATACGCCGCGCTGGTCCGGCAGATCATCGAGAACAGCATGCTCAACGGCGAAGTGATTCGCCTCGACGGCGCCATCCGCATGGCCGCCCGCTAATACAGGAGGAAGATCCCATGACCCGCGAAGATCCGATCGTCATCGTCAGCGCCGTCCGCACCCCGATGGGCGGCTTCCTCGGCGACTTCAAGGACGTCAACGCCGCTACCCTCGGTGCCGCGGCGGTGCGCGCCGCGGTGGAGCGGGCGCGCCTGCAAGCCGACGAAGTGGACGAGGCCGTGCTCGGCTGCGTGCTCGCCGCCGGCCAGGGCCAGGCGCCGGCGCGCCAGGCGGTGCTTGGCGCCGGACTGGCGCGCGGCACGCCGTGCTCGACGCTGAACAAGATGTGCGGCTCGGGCATGAAGGCGCTGATGCTCGCCCATGACACGTTGCTCGCCGGCAGCGCCGGGGTCGCGCTGGCCGGGGGCATGGAAAGCATGTCCAACGCGCCCTACCTGCTGGAGCGCGCCCGTAGCGGCTACCGCATGGGCCACGGCAAGGTGCTCGACCACATGTTCCTCGACGGCCTCGAAGACGCCTACGACAAGGGCCGCCTGATGGGCACCTTCGCCGAGGACTGTGCCGAAGCCTACGGTTTCACCCGCGAAGCACAGGACGAGTTCGCCGTGGCCTCGCTGACCCGCGCGCAGCAAGCCATGCGCGACGGGCGCTTCCAGGCCGAGATCGTGCCGCTGACGGTCACCGCCGGCAAGACCGAGCGCCTGGTGGATAGCGACGAGCAGCCGCCGAAGGCCCGGCTGGACAAGATCCCGACCCTGAAGCCGGCGTTTCGCGAAGGCGGCACGGTGACCGCGGCCAACTCCAGTTCGATTTCCGACGGCGCCGCCGCGCTGGTCCTGATGCGCCTTTCCGAGGCCGAGCGACGCGGGCTCGCGCCGTTGGCGGCGATTCGTGGGCATGCTTCGTTCGCCGACGCGCCGAACCTGTTCCCCACCGCGCCGGTCGGTGCGGTGAAGCGTCTGATGCAGCGTACCGGCTGGTCGCTGGGCGAGGTCGACCTGTTCGAGGTCAACGAAGCCTTCGCCGTGGTCGGCATGGCGGCGATGCGCGACCTCGACCTGTCCCACGAGCGCCTCAACGTCCACGGCGGCGCCTGTGCGCTGGGCCATCCGATCGGCGCGTCCGGCGCGCGGATCGTCGTGACCCTGCTCAACGCCCTGCAGCAGTACGACCTGGAACGCGGCGTGGCGGCGGTCTGCATCGGCGGCGGCGAGGCGACCGCGATCGCCGTCGAGCGCTTGCGCTGATGCAGGCAGTGAAGAAGAGGAACCCGCGATGATTCCCTGCGAAGAAGAGATCCAGATCCGTGACATGGCGCGGCAGTTCGCCCAGGAACGGCTGAAACCGTTCGCCGCCGACTGGGACCGCGAGCACCGTTTCCCGGCCGAGGCGATCCGCGAGATGGCCGACCTCGGCTTCCTCGGCATGCTGGTGCCCGAGGAATGGGGCGGCGCGCAGACCGGGCACCTGGCCTACGCCATGGCCCTCGAAGAGATCGCCGCTGGCGACGGCGCCTGCTCGACCATCATGAGCGTGCACAACTCGGTCGGCTGCATGCCGATCCACAAGTTCGGCAGCGCCGAGCAGAAGGAGCGCTTCCTCCGTCCGCTGGCCCAGGGTTCGATGCTCGGCGCCTTCGCCCTGACCGAGCCGCAGGCCGGTTCCGACGCGAGCTTCCTGAAGACCCGCGCCCGCCGCGACGGTGACCACTACGTGCTGAACGGTGCCAAGCAGTTCATCACTTCGGGCAGCCACGCGGGGATGGTGATCGTCTTCGCGGTCACCGATCCGGATGCCGGAAAGCGCGGCATCAGCGCGTTCATCGTGCCCACCGACACGCCCGGCTACGAGGTGGTGCGGATCGAGGACAAGCTCGGCCAGCACGCCTCGGACACCTGCCAGCTGGCCTTCAACGACCTGCGTATCCCGGCCACGCTGCGCCTGGGCGAGGAGGGCGAGGGCTACCGCATCGCCCTGGCCAACCTCGAAGGCGGCCGCATCGGCATCGCCGCCCAGGCGGTCGGCATGGCGCGCGCGGCGTTCGAGGCGGCGCGCGACTACGCCCATGAGCGGGAAACCTTCGGCAAGCCGATCATCGAGCACCAGGCGGTGGCCTTCCGCCTGGCCGACATGGCCACCCGCATCGCCGTGGCGCGGCAGATGGTCCACCACGCCGCCAGCCTGCGCGAAGCCGGCCTGCCGTGCCTGACCGAAGCCTCGATGGCCAAGCTGTTCGCCTCGGAGATGGCCGAGGAAGTCTGCTCCGCGGCGATCCAGACCCTCGGTGGCTATGGCTACCTCAAGGACTTCCCGGTGGAACGCATCTATCGGGACGTGCGGGTCTGCCAGATCTACGAGGGCACCAGCGACGTGCAGCGCCTGGTGATCGCGCGCAGCCTGTAGCGGCGACTATCCGTCGTTTCCGCAACGGCGCCTTCTCCCTTCAGGGAGAGGGCGCACTGAGGCACCTCGGAAGCAAATGCCCGAGCCTCGTTCGCCCTACGCCCCTTGGCAGGCGCTCACGCCGGCTGCGCCGCCTTGTTCTCGCGCGCGGTGACCTGCTGGCACAGCTCGATGATCTGCTCGCGCATCCAGCGGTTGGCCGGGTCCTGATCGGTGCTCTCGTGCCAGTACAGGTGGGTTTCCAGCTTCGGCACGTCGCTCACCGGCAGCACCGCGTAGTGCAGGTCGTGGTGACGGGCGAAGCGTTCCGGCACGGTCATCGCCATGTCGGTCTGCTGGACCACCGTGGAGGCCATCAGGTAGTGCTGCGAGCGCAGCGCGATCTTGCGCTGGATGCCCATCTTGCCCAGCGCCAGGTCGATGTAGCCGAGGCCGCTGCGGCGGCTGGAAATATGGATGTGGGTCAGGCCCAGGTAATCGTCCAGGGCCAGCTTCGGCTTGCCCGCCAGTGGGTGGCCGCGGCGCATGGCACAGACGTAGCGGTCCTCCATCAGCTTGACGTGGCGCACCTGGGGATCGGTGTTCAGCGGCGCGTCGACGGCGAAGTCGAGGCGGCCGGCGGCGAGTTCCTTGGTGGTCTCGCGGCGCTTGGCGAGGAAGCTCTCGATATGCACGTTCGGCGCCAGGCGGCGCAAGCGCTGGAACAGCGGGGGGAGGATGACCGCTTCGGTGAGGTCGGTCATGCTGATGCGGTAGGTCTTGTTCGCCTGCTGCGGATCGAAGCTGCGGCTCTCCTGCACCGAAACCCGCAGCAACTGCAGCGCGTTGCGCACCGGGCCGATGATGTTCTGCGCCATAGGGGTCGGCACCATGCCTTGGGCGGTGCGCACGAACAGCGGGTCGTTGAAGGTCTCGCGCAGGCGGGAAAGGGCGTTGGATACGGCTGGCTGGGTGATGCCGACGATCTGCCCGGCGCGGGTCAGGTTGGCTTCGGTATAGATCGCATCGAACACGATGAACAGGTTCAGGTCGACTTTGTTCAGGTTCATGGCACTGGCTCCGCGACTTTTCTTGTTATTGGGGGCTTGGATGACCCCCATATGGATCATGAATGTTCATGGACGGAAAAAATAGACTGGGCAAATCTTAAGCCCTGTTCCGGCATCGTTACCAGCGCCTTTGTCCGATGCCTCGCCTGCCAACCCGTCAGAAGGTATCCCCCATGGATTTCGCCTATTCCCCCAAGGTCCAGGAGCTGCGTGAACGCGTCAGCGCGTTCATGGAAGCGCATGTCTATCCCGCCGAAGCCGTGTTCGAGCGCCAGGTCGCCGAGGGCGACCGCTGGCAGCCGACGGCGATCATGGAAGAGCTTAAGGCCAAGGCCAAGGCCGAAGGGCTGTGGAACCTGTTCCTGCCCGAGTCCGAGTACGGTGCCGGGCTGGCCAACCACGAATACGCGCCGCTGGCGGAAATCATGGGCCGTTCGCTGATCGGGCCGGAACCCTTCAACTGCGCCGCGCCGGATACCGGCAACATGGAGGTGCTGGTGCGCTACGGCAGCGAGGAGCAGAAGCGCACCTGGCTGGAACCGCTGCTGAGCGGCGAGATCCGCTCGGCCTTCGCCATGACCGAACCGGGCGTGGCCTCGTCCGACGCCACCAATATGGAGGCGCGCGCCGAGCGCCAGGGCGACGACTGGGTGATCAACGGACGCAAGTGGTGGACCTCCGGCGCCTGCGATCCGCGCTGCAAGATCCTGATCTTCATGGGCCTGACCAACCCGGACGCGCCGCGCCACCAGCAGCACTCGATGATCCTGGTACCGGTCGACACCCCCGGGGTGAAGATCCTCCGTCCGCTGCCGGTGTTCGGCTACGACGACGCGCCGCATGGCCATGCCGAAGTGCTGTTCGAGAACGTGCGGGTGCCCTACGAGAACGTCATCCTCGGCGAGGGCCGCGGTTTCGAGATCGCCCAGGGGCGCCTCGGCCCGGGCCGCATCCACCACTGCATGCGCTCCATCGGCATGGCCGAGCGCGCCCTCGAACTGATGTGCAAGCGCGCGGTCAGCCGTACCGCGTTCGGCAAGCCGCTGGCGCGCCTGGGCGGCAACATCGACCACATCGCCGACTCGCGGATGGAGATCAACATGGCGCGCCTGCTGACCCTGCAGGCCGCCTACATGATGGATACCGTGGGCAACAAGATCGCCCAGAGCGAAATCGCCCAGATCAAGGTGGTGGCGCCCAACGTGGCGTTGAAGGTGATCGACCGGGCGATCCAGATGCACGGTGGCGCCGGGGTTTCCAACGACTTCCCGCTGGCCTACTGGTACGCCATGCAGCGCACCCTGCGCCTGGCCGACGGTCCGGACGAGGTGCACCGCGCGGCGATCGGCAAGTTCGAGCTGGGCAAGTACGTGCCCAGGGAGATGCTGCGCAGCAGCCGCTGACGGCTGTGGTATAGGGGAAAGGCCCGCGGGTGCGGGCCTTTTTCATTCCGGGGAGTCTGCCCCTTTTTCCTCGGCGTTGCGTTCCAGCTGCCACGCGCGACGGCTGTGCAGCAGGGCGGCGAACTCGCGGGCCGCCCGCTCGTTGCGGAAGCAGATCCCACGCGTGCCGAGGCGGACCCGCCAGAAAGGTTCAGCGTGGGTGTCCAGACGTTCGATCCAGAGCGTGTTCGGCATTCGGTTCGGCCTTGTCCTCGACGGTGGCTTTCGGCGTGCGGGTCTTCAGCAGGGAGAGCAGGATACCGCCCGCCAGCAGGCCGAAGGTTACGCCAAGCGAGAGGCCGGCGGGAATCTTGCCGATCACACCGTGGAGCATGATCTTCGCACCGATGAACACCAGCACCAGGGCCAGGGCGTATTTCAGGTAGACGAAGCGGTGGATCATCGCCGCCAGCGAGAAGTACAGGGCGCGCAGGCCGAGGATGGCGAAGATGTTCGAGGTGTAGACGATGAACGGGTCCTGGGTGATGGCGAAGATCGCCGGCACGCTGTCCACCGCGAACACCAGGTCGGCCAGCTCGATCAGCACCAGGGCGAAGAACAGCGGGGTGGCGTAGCGCACCAGCTTGCCGCTGGCGTCCGGCAGGCGGACGAAGAAGTGATGCTCGTGCAGTTCCTTGGTCACCCGCATGTGCTTGCGCAGGAAGCGCAGCACCGGGTTGTGCTCCAGGTCGGGTTCTTCCTCGTGCTTGTTGAACAGCATCTTCACGCCGCTGAACAGCAGGAAGGCGCCGAACACGTACATGATCCAGTCGAATTCCTTCACCAGCGCGGCGCCCAGGCCGATCATGATCGCCCGCAGGACGATGGCGCCGAGGATGCCCCAGAACAGCACCTGGTGCTGGTAGCGGCGGGGGATGCCGAAGAAACTGAAGATCATCGCCATGACGAACACGTTGTCCATCGATAGCGACTGTTCGACCAGGAAGCCGGTGTAGTACTCCACCGCGCTGGTGGGGCCGAAGGCGTACCAGACCCAGCCGCCGAAGGCCAGGCCGCAGGCGAAGTAGCCGGCGGACAGCAGCAGGCTTTCGCGCACGCCGATTTCGTGGTGGTCGCGTTGCAGCACGCCGAGGTCGAGGACCAGGAGAACGATGACGATGGCCAGGAAGGCCAGCCAGAACCAGGTAGCCGTACCGAGGAACGGTTCGGTGAGAAATGCATGCAGAGCTGCCATTGGGCCCCCTCGCTTCGAATTGTCGGATGGTCATGTGACTCCGACATGGCGGCAATTGCTTACCGTCAGAGGGGCCCGCAGTCACTCGGAAAAAATAAACCAGGCTCCGGGCGCCGGCAAAACGGCGAGGTTACAAAGTGCTACAGCGTTCAGTAGACCCAGACTTCCACCCGCCGGTTCTTCTGTCGGCCCAGTTCCTGGTCGTTGCTGGCGACCGGCAACTCGTCGCCGAAGCCGGCGATCTCGCGGAAACTCACGCCGCCGCGGGCCAGTTCGCGGCGCACGGCCATGGCGCGCAGGCGCGAAAGCAGGACCGAGCGCTCGGCGTCGGACTTGGGATCGCCGAAGCCCACCAGCACGGTGCGCTCCTGCAACTTCCGATTTTGCCGCAGGTAGTCCAGCAAACGCTGTACGTCGAGCAGTGCCTTGTTGTCGAGCAGCGCGCTGCCTTCCTGGAAGCGGAAGTTCACCGTCAGGCGCCGCGCCTGTTCCGCGAGCTTGCGGTATTCGGCGGGCATCTGCGGGCGCGGTGCGATCTGCACCGCCTGGATCTTCTGCGCGACGAAGCCGCTGCGGGTGACGATCGCCTGGCCGCGCGGGCCCTGGGCGAAACGTACCAGGGCCTGGGCCCAGGGGTTCTTCTCGCCGGGCTTCAGGTAGAGGAACAGGCGGCGCGACAGCGGATAGTCCTCGGTGGCGATCAGGCTTTCCTGGGGCGCCATCGGCAGCGATTCGCCGTCGGCGATGGCCAAGGCGCGGGCCCGGCCCACCGACGCGATGCCGACGAAGCCGATGGCGTGCGGATCGGCGCTCACCGCGGCCGCCAGCCGATCGTTGGATTCGAAGCGGCGGGCGTCGCTGGCCAGGCTTTTGCCGTGACTGGCCAGCACCAGTTCCTTGAAGGTGTCGTAGGTGCCGGACTGCTCGTCGCGAGCGTACAGGCGGATGGCGCCGCCCTTGCCGCCCAGTTCTTCCCATGTACGCACCTCGCCGGCGAACACCGCCGCCAGTTGCGCGGTGTCCAGCGAGGCCAGCGGGTTGTCCGGATGCAGGATGATCGCCAGTCCGTCGATGGCGATCACCTGCTCGGCATATGGGCTGCGCAGGTCGCCGAAGCCGGCCAGGGCGCGAACTTCGCTGTCCTTGACGGGACGCGAGGCCGCGGCGAGTTCGGCGTGGCGTTCGAGGAGGGCGGCGAAGCCGGTGCTCGAACCGTGGGCGGATAGCTCCACCCTCACCAGGCGGCCGTCGCGGCTCTTGCCGAGCAGATGGAGTTCGTTTTCCCGTTCTCCGGGGGTACGGCGGATATCCTCCAGGCCTTCCTCTTCCATCAGGCCCTCGACCAGGGCCGGCAGGAGCTTCGCGCCGATGGTGTTGGAACCCTGGATGCGCAGCGCCGGCGTGTCGTCCGTGGGGATCGGCAAGGGGGCGGCGAATACCGACCAGGGGAAGGCGTAACAGAGGAATCCGAGGAAAACCAGGCTCAGGGTACGGCTCCAGAGGTCTTTGTCACTGGCGCGCTGGCGGTGTGGCATCGCGGGCATCGTCTTCTATGGGGGAAGGGATTTGCCGGCGAGATTAAGTCAGACGGGTGACGCTAAGGTTACAGCGTTGGGGAATCATGGCCCTGCGCCATTGTCTCGGTCAGGAAGTCGAGAAACACCCGGGTCTTGCCGGCCAGTTGGCGCGATGGATAGACCGCGTGGATCGCCGTCTCGTCGGCCTTCCAGTCAGCCAGCAATTCAACCAGGCGGCCTTCGGCCAGTTCCGCCTGTACGTACAGCCGTGGGATCAGGCTCAAGCCGAAGCCGGCGAGCAGGGCATCGCGCACCGCCAGGCTGGAGGACACCCGGTAACGGCCGGCGATAGGCACCGCTATGCACTCGCGGTCCTTGCGGAAGGTCCAGCGGTCGGCATGGCCAGAGAGGCTGAAGCGGATGCACTCGTGTTCGCGCAGGGCCTCCGGCCGCAGCGGCTGGCCATGCTGACTGAGGTAGGCCGGCGCCGCGCAGAGCACGTGCTCCAGGACCAGCAGCGGGCGGGCGACCAGGCCGGAGTCCGCAACCCGGTCGCTACCACGCAGGGCCAGGTCGATGCCTTCGGCGATCAGGTCCTGGCGGCCGTCCTGCAGGAGCAGTTCCAGGCGCAGGTCCGGATAACGCTGGAGAAAAGCCGGAATGGCCGGGGTCAGGCAGGTGAGGGCGAGGGTCAGCGGGGCGCTGACCCGCAGCAGGCCGCTGGGGCCCTGCTGCATCGAAGTGAGCGCGGCGTCGGCGGCCTCGAGGTCGTCGAGGATGCGCTCCAGGCGCTGCCGGTAGACTTCGCCGGCCTCGGTCAGGCTCATGCTGCGGGTGGTGCGATTGATCAGGCGCACCTTGAGGTGCGCTTCCAGCTCGGCGACGTTCTTGCTCACGGCGGCCGGCGAGAGATTCATCTGCCGGGCCGCGGCGGCGAAGCCGCCATTCGCGGCCACGGCGCGGAAGACCTTGAGGGCGGTGAGGTGATCCACGGGGATAATTCACTGTCAGTAATCAATGAATCAGGGATTAAACCATTATCAACCCGAGGTGTGCTGGCTAAAGTCTTGCCATAGTCCACGGTCCAAGAGGTGAATGACCATGCAACCCTTCGTCGTCGAACGTCTCGATCACATCGTCCTGCGGGTCCGCGACCTGGAACGCAGCATCGCGTTCTATCGCGATGTCCTCGGTTGCGTGGTGGTGAAGTGGCGCGACGACCTGGAGCTGGCCCATCTGCGCCTGGGCACGTCGATGCTCGATCTGGTCGCGGTGTCCGGGGCGCTCGGCCGGGAGGGCGGTGCGGCTCCGGGTGGGGAAGGGCGCAACGTCGACCATTTCTGCGTGCGCATCGAGCCGTTCGACGAGGCCGCGCTGGTCGCCCATCTCGAGGGGTTCGGCCTGGTCCCGCAGGTTCCCGCGGAAATCCGCTTCGGCGCCGAGGGCGACGGCTGGTCGCTGTACTTCTTCGACCCGGATGGCAATCGAGTGGAGCTGAAGGGGCCGCGGGTGGACAATCCTGCCTGAGGGAAAGGCCCCGCGCCGGATAGGGGGGCGGCGTCGGCGAGATCGCCCGGACCAGGTAGCGATCGCCTGAAGGCTCATCCGGGGGATGAGCCTTTTCCTTGGGCTGAGCCTCAGGCCAGTTCCAGCCAGATCGGGGCGTGATCGGAGGGCTTCTCCATGCCGCGCAGGTCGTAGTCGATGCCGGCGTCCTTGAAGCGCGACTGCAGCACCCGGCTGGCCAGGATCACATCGATGCGCAGGCCGCGCTTGGGGTTGTCCTCGAAGCCACGGCTGCGGTAGTCGAACCAGCTGAAGCGGTCGTTCACCTCCGGATTCAGGGCCCGGAAGCTGTCGACCAGGCCCCAGTTCTTCAACGTAGCCAGCCATTCGCGCTCTTCCGGCAGGAAGCTGCACTTGCCGGTCTTCAGCCAGCGCTTGCGGTTTTCCTCGCCAATGCCGATGTCGCAGTCCTCCGGCGAGATATTGATGTCGCCCATCACCACCAGGGCCTGCTCGGGCTTGAAGCTGTTCTCCAGCAGCGACTGGAGATCGGCGTAGAAGCGCTGCTTGGCCGGGAACTTGGTCGGATGCTCGCGGTTCTCGCCTTGCGGGAAGTAACCGTTCATCACGGTGATCGGGTTGCCCTGGGCGTCGCTGAAGGTGCCCCAGATGAAGCGCCGCTGGGACTCCTCGCCGTCGCTCGGGAAGCCGCGGTGCAGTTCCAGGGGCGCCTGGCGGGAGAGCAGGGCGACGCCGTAGTGGCCTTTCTGCCCGTGGTAGTGGACGTGGTAGCCGAGCGCCTCGATCTCGGCCTGGGGAAACTGGTCGTCGGCGACCTTGGTTTCCTGCAGCCCGATCACGTCGGGCTGGTGCCGCTCGATCAGCGCCGCCAGCTGGTGCGGCCGGGCGCGCAGACCGTTGATATTGAAAGAGACGATTTTCATGGTGGGCGTCCTGGCAAAAACAGGAATGCTAGCCCAGCCGGGGGATGCCTGGCGACCCTGGAGGCGCTGTGCTAGTGTCCGCCGGGTACCCGATGGCTGTGTGGCTTGGCGCCTTGCCGGCCCTGTGGTCTGCCGCGGACGGGGATGGCCAGGCCATCCGCTCGACCAATCGCCGTGGCGAAGCGTGCGTGTCGCTGCGCCGGCGGCCGACAAGGAATGCGTTCCATGCCTGATCAGGTCACCGATGTCCGTCTGCTCGACGACGGCTATAGCCGCGAAGTCCGCTCGCTTTTCTACCACGCCTACCGCCACGAACCGACCTTCGCCTACCTGATGGATGCGCAGCGCGCCGGCTACGACCAGCGCGTGCGTGCCTGCGTCCGGGAGATGGTCGAGCGCCATCTGGGCGAAGAGTTGCCGGCCATCGGCCTGTTCATCGACGATCGGCTGGTCGCGGCGGCCCTGATCACGCCGCCGCAGCGGCGCCTGGATATCACCGAGAGCTGGAGCTGGCGCCTGCGCATGCTGTTCAGCGTCGGCCTGGCCGCGACCCGGCGCTACCTGGATTACCACCGGGCGGTGCAGGCCTGCCTGCCGGTCGGCCCCCACCACCAGTTGCCGATGCTCGGCGTGCATCCCGAATACCAGGGCAGGCAGATCGGCGAGCAGTTGCTGGCGGCTGTGCAGCGCTGGTGCGCCGAGGACTCCGCTTCGCAGGGGCTGGTCCTGGATACTGGCAATGCGCGCTACCTGGACTTCTACCAGCGGCACGGCTACCGCGAGATCGGCGAGGTGACGCTGGGAGCGGTGCGCGAGCACGTCCTCCTGCATCCTGGCGAGACGCCGGCGGCGACCTGAGCGTTCCCCCGGACGCGCGAGAAAAGCCATGCCTGTCAGGCGCTTGGCGTCATAAAACCCGAATGTCAGAAGGTGGTCGGCGGCGTCCGCGCAAATCTGGACGCGCGCCACCCGCCTGCGTAGCATCCGCGCCATGAGACTGACTCAAGGATTGTTCCGGTTCCCGCTGGCCGGGCTGCTGTGCCTGAGTACGGCCGCCTTCGCGGAGAGCCAGCTTAGCGTGCGCGTCACCCCCGCCAATGCCGCCCTGAAGGCCAATATCGAGGCCTATGTGGGTAGCCTCGGCGAGCGGGACGAGGCGGCGTTGCAACGTTTCCGCCGCAATGCCGAGGCACAGGCGGAAAAGGCGGCCCAGGCGCTCGGCTACTTCCAGGCGCAGATCGACAGCGAGGTGAAGGACGGCAAGCCGCCGAAGCTCACGCTCAAGGTAGTGCCCGGCGAGCCCGTGCGCCTGCGCCAGGTGAATATCCAGGTGCTCGGCGAGGCCGCCAGCCTGGAGAGCTTCCGCTTGCCGTCGGGCAAGCAGCTGAAACCGGGCGCGAAGCTGAACCAGGGCGTCTACGAGGACGCCAAGCGGCTGATCCAGAACCAGGCCTCGCGCTACGGCTTCTTCCAGGGCCGCTTCAGCACCCAGCGCCTGAGCATCGATCCGCGCGCCGGCATCGCCGACATCGACTTGGTCTACGACAGCGGCCAGCGCTACACCTTCGGCAAGGTGAGCTTCGACGGCGACTCGATCATCGAGGAAGAACTGTTGCGCCGCATGGTGCCGTTCAAGGCCGGCCAACCCTATGACTCCGAACTGATCGCCGAACTCAACCAGAACCTGCAATCCAGCGGCTACTTCGAGGGCGTGCGGGTCGACGCCGCGCCGACCCAGGCGCAGGCCGACGGCGCGCGCCAGGCGATCCCGGTAGCGGTCCGGCTGGAGGCGCGCAAGCCCCGGACCATGGGCGTCGGCCTCGGTTTCTCGACCGACGTCGGGGCGCGCGCGAGGTTCAACTGGACCCGCCATTGGGTGAATGCCGAAGGGCATAGCCTGGGATTCGAGTCGGAAATCTCCGCACCACGGCAGAACGTCGGCGCCTGGTACGAGATTCCCCTCGATCCGCCGCTCACCGACAAGCTGCGCTTCACCAGCGGCTACCAGTTCGAAGACCTGGTCGACACCGAGAGCAAGCTGCTGACCCTTGGCGGCGAATGGCACAGCAAGCAGCCCGATGGCTGGCAGCGGGTGGTTTCGCTGAACTGGATGCGCGAGGAGTACAAGCTGGGCGACGACTCCGGGCTGAGCAGCTTCCTGATGCCGGGGATCGGCTACTCGCTGCTGGAGACCGACAACAAGGTCGACCCCAGCCATGGCTACCGCCTGCAGTTCAACGTCAAGGGGGCGAAGGAAGGCCTGCTGGCCGACGCCGACGTACTCCATGTCGACGCCATGGCCAAGGGCCTGACCAGCTTCGCCGGCGGCCATCGCCTGCTCGGCCGCCTGCAGGTAGGCGGAATCGCCACCAACGACTACAAGTCGATCCCGCCCTCGCTGCGCTTCTTCGCTGGCGGCGACCAGAGCGTGCGTGGCTACGACTACCGGACGCTGTCGCCGGAGAATTCCGATGGCGACAAGATCGGCGGCCGCTACATGATCGCCGGCAGCGTCGAGTATCAATATCCGCTGGCCGAGCGCTGGCGCCTGGCGACCTTCGTCGACCAGGGCAACGCCTTCAACTCGCTGGACTTCCCGTCGATCAAGACCGGGGTCGGCTTCGGCGTGCGCTGGGTCTCGCCGGTCGGCCCGTTGCGCCTCGACCTGGCCCATGCGCTCGACGACGACGGCGGTTTCCGCCTGCACTTCTCCATGGGGCCAGAACTGTGAAGGCGCTGAAGATCACCCTGCTGGCCATAGTCGGGCTGCTCCTCGCGCTGCTCCTGGGACTCGCTGCGCTGCTCGGCACCCAGGCCGGCAGCGCCTGGCTGCTCGGCCGCGTGCCGGGCCTGCAGGTCAGCGGCTTCGAGGGTCGCCTCGGTGGCGCCTGGCAGGCACAGCGGCTGTCCTGGGCGCAGGACGGTACGCAACTGGTCGTCGAGCGGCCGGAACTGCGCTGGTCGCCGGGCTGCCTGGCGGGGCTGCGCCTGTGCCTGCAGCGGGTGGCCGCCGAACGGGTCGCGCTGGACCTGCCGCCGAGCGGCGACAGCGCCGACAGTGGGCCGATCAGCCTGCCGACGCTGAAACTGCCGCTGAGCATCGAACTCGGCGAAGTGGCGGTCGGCAGCTTCCTGCTCGACGGCAACCAGCAGGTCGCCGAACTCAAGCTGGCGGCCCATTGGCTGGCCGACGGCCTGCACATCGACTCGCTGACGGCGCGGGGCTTCGGCCTGGACCTGGCGCTCCAGGGGCGCTTGCAGCCGAGCGGCGACTGGCCCTTGCAGGCCGAAGCCACGCTCGGCCTGCCCGCTCCCGAAGGCAAGCCGTGGAAGCTGGCCGTCCAGGTCGGCGGTGAACTGCAGCAGGCGCTGACCCTGAAAGGCCGCAGCAGCGGTTACCTGGACGGCAGCCTGGAAGGACAGTTGCAGGCGCTGGCGGAAAACCTGCCGGCACGATTGCTGATCCGCGCCGACGGTTTCAAGGGGGCGGCCGGACTACCGGACACCTTGACCCTGAATGCCATCCAGCTCGATGCCAGCGGCGATCTCAAGAGCGGTTACCTGATCCGCGGCGGCGCCAGCCTGCCGGGCGAGGGTGGGGCGGTGGCGTTGAGCCTGGACGGGCGGGTCGACGCCCAGGGCGCGGATATCCGCCAACTGCGCCTGGACGCTGGCGGCGAGCAGCGCCTGGAGCTGGTCGGACGCCTGGACTGGCGCGAAAGCCTGGCCGCCGACGCGACCCTGGACTGGAAGGATTTCCCCTGGCTGCGCCTGTATCCGCTGGCGGAGCCGCCGCCGGTGACGCTGAAGACCTTCAAGGCGGAAGTGCATTACCAGGACCAGCGCTACCTGGGCAATTTCAGCGCGGCGGCGAGCGGTCCGGCGGGCGACTTCACGCTGGCCAGCCCGGTGTCCGGCGACCTCGTCCAGCTCAACCTGCCGTCGCTGCAGCTCCGCGCCGGGCAAGGCCAGGCCGAGGGGCGGGTGACGTTGCGTTTCGACAATGGCGTGGCTTGGGATACCGCCCTGCAGCTCAGCGAACTGAACCCGGCTTACTGGGTCGCCGAGCTGCCGGGTTCACTGGCCGGTCCCTTGCGCAGCCGGGGAAGTGTTCGCGACGAGCGGCTGGCGTTGGGCGTGGATCTCGACGTCAAGGGCCGCCTGCGCGGCCAGCCGGCGCTATTCCAGGCGCGCGCCGAGGGCGAGGGGCAGCGCTGGACGCTGGGCAACCTCGACCTGCGCCTGGGGGATAACAAGGTTCAGGGCAGCGGGGCGCTCGACCAGCGCCTGCAAGGCCGCCTGGACATCGCCCTGAACCGTCTCGGCCAGCTTTGGCCGCAACTCTTCGGTCGCCTCGACGGACGCCTCGACCTGGCTGGCAGCCTCGCGGCGCCGCAAGGCAGGCTGAACCTCAAGGGACAGCAGATCGCCTACGCCGAGCAGCGCATCGCCGGCCTCGACCTGCAGGCGAACCTCGATGCCCGGCAGAACGGCACCCTGGCGCTGGTCGCTTCCGGCCTGCGCAGCGGCGAAACCGACCTCGGCCTGTTCAAGGCCAATGCCCGCGGCGACCAACGCCGCCAGCAACTGGAACTGGACCTGCAAGGCGCCTTGCTCAAGCTCGGCCTGGCCTTCGACGGGCAACTGGAGCGCGGCAACTGGCGCGGTCGCCTGGCGCGCGGCGAGTTGAGCAGCGGCGGCCAGGACTGGAAGCTACAGCAGCCGGCGCGCCTGGAGCGGTTGGCCGACGGCAGGGTCAATTTCGGCGCACATTGCTGGGTATCCGGCGCCGCCAGCCTCTGCGGCGGCGAGCAGCGCCTGCTGCCCGAGCCGCGGCTGCGCTACACCCTGCGCGACTTCCCGCTGGACAGCCTGAAGCAATGGTTCCCCGAGGACTTCGCCTGGCAGGGCAAGCTGAACGGCGACCTGCAACTGGACGTTCCGGCCCGCGGCCCGAGCGGCGTGGTCAGCCTGGACGCCGGCAGCGGTACGCTGCGCCTGCGCGACCAGGGCCAGTGGGTCGACGTCGGCTACGACAGCCTGCGCCTGGAGAGCCGGTTGGCGCCCAACCGCGTCGATACCTCCCTCGACTTCCGCGGACCGAAGCTCGGCGAGTTGCGGGTGCAGGCGCAGATCGACCCGCGCCCGGCGAGCAAGCCGCTGAGCGGCGAGTTCAGCCTGGCCGGCCTCGACCTGTCGGTGGCGCGCCCGTTCGTGCCGATGGTGGAGAAGCTGCAAGGCAGGCTGAACGGCAGCGGCCGGCTGTCCGGCGGCCTGCTGGCGCCGCGGGTCGACGGACGGGTGACGCTGAGCGACGGCAACATCGGCGGCGGCGAGCTGCCGACCAGCTTCGAGAACCTTTCCCTCGACGCTCGCATCGCTGGCGAAAGCCTGGAACTCGGCGGCGGCTGGCGCAGCGGCAGGTACGGCCAGGGCAGCCTGTCCGGCAACCTGAGCTGGGGCGAGGCGCTGAACGTCGCCCTGAACATCCGTGGCAACCGCCTGCCGGTGGTGGTCGATCCCTATGCGCAACTGGAGGTGGAACCGGACCTGAAGATCGGCATGGCCGGCCAGGACCTGGCGATCTCCGGCAAGGTCCTGGTGCCGCGTGGCGACATCACCATCCGCCAGTTGCCGCCATCCACGGTCAAGGTCTCCGACGACGCGGTGATCGTCGGCTCCGAGCAGCCCGAGCAGCAGCCGCTGAAGATGAAGATGGACATCGATGTCGAGGTCGGCCAGGACAAGCTGGCGTTTTCCGGCTTCGGCCTCAGCGCCGAACTGGCCGGCCACCTGCACATCGGCGACAACCTGGATACCCGCGGCGAGCTGAACCTGAACAAGGGCCGCTATCGTGCCTACGGCCAGCGCCTGACGATCCGTAGGGCGCGGCTGTTCTTCGCCGGACCGATCGACCAGCCGTACCTGGATATTGAGGCGATCCGCCGGGTCGACGACGTGGTCGCCGGCCTGCGCCTGACCGGCAGCGCCGAGCAGCCGACCAGCGCGGTATTCTCCGAACCGGCGATGAGCCAGGAGCAGGCGTTGTCCTACCTGGTGCTGGGGCGGCCGATGAGCACCGGCGAAGACAGCAACATGCTCGGCGAGGCGGCCCTGGCCCTGGGCCTGGCCGGTAGCGCACCGCTCACCGGGGAAATCGCCAAGCAGCTCGGCATCCAGGACTTCCAGCTGGACACCGAGGGCACCGGCAACAGCACCAGCGTGGTCGCCAGCGGGAATATCACCGACAAGCTCAGCCTGCGCTATGGTGTTGGAGTGTTCGAACCGGCAAATACCATCGCCTTGCGCTACCAGTTGACCAAACGCCTCTATCTCGAAGCGGCGAGCGGCCTGGCCAGTTCGCTGGACCTGTTCTTCAAGCGCGATTTCTGACGGATGCGCTGATACGGACCATGCGTAACGCATAAAAGTGTGTCACTTTTAGCGGCGCATCGACGTCGTAGAATGGAGCGGGCGCCGACCGCCAGGTCGGTGCCCGAAGCAACTCGGCACAAGGACTGGCTGACATGATTTCCGTCTATCAACTCAAACCGCGCTTTCAGAATCTTCTTCGTCCCGGCGTGCAGCGCCTCTACCAGCGCGGCATCACTGCCAACCAGGTGACCCTGGCGGCCTGCCTGCTGTCGCTGCTGGTCGGCGCGCTGGTCGCCGGTTTCGCCAGCCATCTCTGGCTGTTCGCCCTCGTTCCGCTGTGGATGTTCCTGCGCATGGCGCTGAACGCGGTGGACGGCATGCTCGCCCGCGAGTTCGGCCAGAAATCCGACCTGGGCGCCTACCTCAACGAACTCACCGACGTGATCGCCGACAGCGGCCTGTACCTGCCGTTCGCCCTGTTGCCGGGAGTCAACCCGCTGTGGGTGGTGCTGGTGGTGCTGCTGGCGGTGATCAGCGAATATGCTGGCGCACTGGGCACCATGGTCGGCGCTTCGCGCCGCTACGACGGCCCGATGGGCAAGAGCGACCGGGCGCTGTGTTTCGGCGTGATCGGCGCCGGGGTGGCCAGCGGCCTGTTGCCGCTGGCCTGGATCGACTGGCTGATGTTGCTGATCGCGGCCCTGCTGTTGCTGACCATCGGCAACCGCGTGCGCCAGGGCCTGGCCGAGCTGGCCGCGAGTCGACGGGGCAGCGACGGCCAGGCCTGAGAGGGAACGGGCGAACGCCATGGAGGTGGGCGCCCGCAGGAAGCAACCCCGCCGGGATCCCGGCCGGGGCAACGACATAGGGACATCACATGCGCGACGTACAGGAATTGCGTTTCACCACCCACGACGGGGTAGAGCTCTTCTACCGCCACTGGCCGGCCAGCCGCCCGGCGCCGGACGGCACGCGCCAGGCGGTGCTGCTGTTCCACCGCGGCCATGAGCACTCCGGGCGGATCGCCCACCTGGTCGACGAACTCGACCTGCCGGAACACGACTTCTTCGCCTGGGACGCCCGTGGCCACGGCCTCTCGCCAGGCGCCCGCGGCGACAGCCCGAGCTTTGCCACCAGCGTGCGCGACGTACAGACCTTCGTCGACCATATCCAGGCTGTCCACGGTATCGCCGAAGAGCGGATGGCGGTGGTGGCGCAGAGCGTCGGCGCGGTGCTGGTTTCCACCTGGGCCCACGACTACGCGCCGAAGGTGCGCGCACTGGTGCTGGCTTCGCCGGCGTTCCAGGTCAAGCTCTACGTGCCGTTCGCCCGCAGCGGGCTGAAACTGATGCGCCTGTGGCGCGGCAATTTCTTCGTCAACAGCTATGTCAAGGCACGCTTCCTCAGTCACGACCCGCAGCGGATCGCCTCCTACGACAGCGACCCGCTGATCGCCAAGGCGATCTCGGTGAACGTCCTGCTCGGCCTCTACGAAGCTGCCGAGCGGGTGGTAGCGGACGCACAGGCGATCCAGATTCCCACCCAACTGCTGATTTCCGGGGCCGACTTCGTCGTCCATCGTGCGCCGCAGGAGCGCTTCTTCGAGCGTCTCGGCAGCCTGCGCAAGGAAAAGCACATCCTGCCCGGCTTCTTCCACGACACCCTTGGCGAGCGCGATCGTCACCTGGCCGTCGGCCGTGCCCGGCGCTTCCTCCTCGAGGCATTCGCCACGGCACCTGAACGACCGAGCCTGCTCGATGCCGACCGCCTGGGCCATACCTGCGCCGAGGCCGAGGCGCTGGCCGCGCCGTTGCCGAAGAACTCGCCGCGCGATCTCTACTGGCGCGCCACCCGTGCCGGGCTGCGCCTGGGCAGCCTGTGGTCGGACGGGGTCAAGCTGGGCTTCGACACCGGCTTCGATTCCGGCAGCACCCTCGACTATGTCTACCGCAACCAGCCCAGCGGCAGCGGCCCGCTGGGTCGCCTGATCGACCGCAACTACCTGGACTCCATCGGCTGGCGCGGCATCCGCCAGCGCAAGCTGCACGCCGAGGAGCTGCTGCGCCTGGCCATGCAGCGGTTGCGCGAGGAGCAGCGCGAGGTGCGCATCGTCGACATCGCCGCCGGCCACGGCCGCTACATCCTCGAAGCCCTGCAAGGCGTCGAGCCGCTGCCGGAAAGCATCCTCCTGCGCGACTACAGCGAGATCAACGTGCGTGACGGCAGCGCCCTGATCGAAAGCAAGGGCCTCGCCGGCATCGCCCGCTTCGTCAAGGGCGATGCCTTCGATCGCGCCGACCTGGCGGCGCTGCAACCGAAGCCGAGCCTCGGGGTGGTTTCCGGGCTCTACGAGCTGTTCGCCGACAACCGCATGGTCGGCGACTCCCTCGCCGGCCTCGGCGAGGCGCTGGAGGAGGGCGGCTACCTGGTCTACACCGGACAGCCCTGGCACCCGCAGCTGGAACTGATCGCCCGCGCGCTGACCAGCCACCGCCAGGGCCAGGCCTGGGTGATGCGGCGCCGGACCCAGGCGGAAATGGACCAACTGGTGGCCGCCGCCGGCTTCCGCAAGATCACCCAGCGGGTCGACCAGTGGGGCATCTTCAGCGTATCGCTGGCGCAGAAGGTCGCCCGCTGATGGCGCCGCGCGAGCCGGGGGTACTGAAGCGGGCGGTGCTCTGGCTGCTGTTCCTCGGCCCGTTCTTCTTCGCCAGCTATGGCCTGGCCAACTGGTTGACCAGCCAGCGCGGCGACGTCGGCAGCCTGGTCTTCGACTGGGAACGCGGGATGCCGCTGTGGCCCTGGACCATCCTGCCGTACTGGTCGATCGACCTGCTCTACGGCCTGTCGCTGTTGTTGCCGCGGGACAAGCGCGAGCTGGACACCCACTGCCTGCGCCTGCTCAGCGCCCAGGTGCTGTCGGTGACCTGCTTCCTGCTGTTCCCCCTGCGCTTCACCTTCGAACGGCCGGAACTGGGCGGCGTGTTCGGCTGGCTGTTCGACGTGCTGATGGGGTTCGACAAACCGTACAACCAGGCACCGTCGCTGCACATCGCCCTGCTGGTAGTGCTCTGGGTCTGCTACGCGCGCTACGCCAGCGGCGCCTGGCGCTGGCTGCTGCATGGCTGGTTCGCGCTGATCGGGCTGTCGGTGCTGACCACCTGGCAGCACCATTTCATCGACGTGCCCACCGGCGCGCTGGCCGGTTGGCTGTGCGTCTGGCTGTGGCCGCAGGCGCAGCCCGCGCCGTTCGCCCGCGCCAGTCTGAGCCGCGACCGGCAACGGCGGCGGCTGGCCGCTCGCTACGGCCTCGGCGCGCTGGCCTGCGCCGCCGTCGCCTTTGCCGTCGGCGGTGCGGCGTTGTGGCTGTGCTGGCCGGCGCTGGCGCTGGCGCTGGTGGCGCTGAACTACCTGCTGTTCGGCGCCGCCGGCTTCCAGAAGGGCAGCACTGGCCGCCTGAGCGCCGCCGCGCGCTGGCTGCTGGCGCCATATCTGCTTGCCGCGCGGATCAACGCCTGGCTCTGGACCCGTCGCCGGCCGCAGCCGGACGAGGTGCTGCCGGGCCTCTGGTTGGGGCGCCTGCCGTCGTCCGCGGAACTGGCCGACGGCCGCTTCCGCGCATTGCTCGACGCTACCGCCGAACTTTCCTGCGAGCCGCAGGGGCTGGCCTATCGCAGCCTGCCGTTGCTCGACCTGGTCGCGCCGGACGTCGAGGACTGCCGGCGCGCCGCGGTGCTGATCGACGAACTGCTGGCGCAAGGGCCGCTGCTGGTGGCCTGTGCCCTGGGCTATTCGCGCAGCGCCACGCTGGTCGCCGCCTGGCTGCTGCTCAGCGGCCGCGCGGCGGACGTCGAGTCGGCCGTGGCGGTGTTACGTCGGGCGCGACCGCAAGTGCTGCTGGGCGAGGCCCAGCGGCGGACCCTCGCGGCGCTGAGCGGGAGCGTGCCGGAGCCATCGGTGGAACTGGGCGAGGTGCGCCATGCCTGAGCAAACCCTGGCCCTGGTGGCGGCCCTGCTGCGCCGTGGCCGCGAGCTTGACCGGCTGTCCGCCGCACTGACCCTGCTGGCCATCGGGCTGGGCCTGTACCAGGCCGTGCAGGGCATCGGCTGGCGCTATTTCGCTGCGGCGATGCTGGCGATCGCCCTGCTCGGCCTGTGGCAGAAGTACTGGGCGCTGCGAGTGGCCCTGGACGCCGAACTGTTCGAACGTTTCAGCCGCGTCGGCGACAGGCTGGAAGCGCAGACCCAAGACCTGGACCGGGCCCTGGCCGATCTCGGCCTGGCCCGAGCGGACGCCGCAGGGCGCACCTGGCACCAGCGCAGCCGCGGCGCCCTGCGCCTGCTACGCTGGCAGGCGCTGGCCTGTGGCGCCCAGTTCCTGCTGGCCTTGTCGTGCCTGTTGTCGGTCCCTCTATTCAACGCTCAAACCTGAAGAGTCTTCCCATGCTCGAATCAGTCGTCGCCTATGGCATCATCGCCGGCGCCCGCGCCATCACCGGCTTGCGCAGCCTCTGGCTGGGCACCACGCCGATCCCCAAGCAACGCATCTATTACGCCAACCACAGCAGCCATGGCGACTTCGTCCTGCTCTGGGCCTCGCTGCCGCCGGAGGTGCGGCGGCGTACCCGGCCGGTGGCGGGCGCCGACTACTGGAACAAGGCCGGCCTGCGCAGCTACGTGATCAACAAGGTGTTCAACGGCGTGCTGGTCGACCGCCAGCGCAGCGAGGCCAATGCCAATCCGCTCGAACCCCTCGACCGCGCCCTGGACGGCGGCGATTCGCTGATCATCTTCCCCGAGGGCACCCGCAACCTGGACGACGAGGTCAAGCTGTTGCCATTCAAGAGCGGTATCTACCACCTGTCCCTGGCCCACCCGGACGTCGAGCTGGTGCCGGTCTGGCTGGCCAACCTCAACCGGGTCATGCCCAAGGGCCGCATGCTGCCGTTGCCGCTGCTCTGCACCCTGAGCTTCGGCAAGCCGCTGGTCGCCACGGCGGAAGAAGGCAAGGAGGCGTTCCTCGAACGAGCGCGCATGGCCCTGCTGGACCTGGCGCCGGAAGAGGAGGCCTGAGATGAACGAACAGACCTGGATGCTCTTCGGCGGGATCGGCGCGCTGCTGCTGCTCGCCTCGCTGGTCGGCTTCGTCCTCAAGTGGCGCGCCGGTCCCGGCCCGAACGCGGTGATCGACAACCTGAACGCGCGGATCAACGCCTGGTGGGCGATGGTCCTGGTGATCGGTTTCGCCTTCTGGCTTGGCCAGGCGGCGGTGATCCTGCTGTTCTATGGCGTGTCGTTCTACGCCCTGCGCGAGTTCATCACCCTCACCCCGACCCGGCGCAGCGACTACCCGGCGCTGGTGGCGGCGTTCTACTTCGTGCTGCCGATGCAGTACCTGCTGATCTACATCGACTGGTACAGCATGTTCTCGATCTTCATCCCGGTGTACGTGTTCCTGCTGTTGCCGATCCTCGCCTCGCTGGGCGGCGACACCAAGCACTTCCTCGAGCGCGCCTCGAAAGTGCAGTGGGGCCTGATGCTGGCGGTGTTCTGTATCTCCTTCGTGCCGGCGCTGCTGACCCTCGACATCCCCGGCTTCGAGGGGCGCAACCTGCTGCTGATCGCCTACCTGGTGATCGTCGTGCAGCTCTCCGACGTGATGCAGTACATCTGCGGCAAGCTGTTCGGCAAGCGCAAGATCGCTCCCAACCTGTCGCCGTCGAAGACCGTCGAAGGCTTCGTCGGCGGCATCGCCCTGGCCACCGCCATCGGCGCCTCGCTGTGGTGGATCACCCCGTTCAACCTCTGGCAGGCGGCGTTGATCGCGCTGCTGATCAACCTGCTGGGCTTCTTCGGCGGCCTGGTGATGTCGGCGATCAAGCGCGACCGTGGGGTCAAGGACTGGGGGCACATGATCGAAGGCCACGGTGGCATGCTCGACCGCCTGGACTCGGTGTGCTTCGCCGCGCCGATCTTCTTCCACGTGGTGCGCTACTGGTGGACGCCCTGAGGTTCGCCTGGCGCCGAGGGGAGCGGGGCGGTTGCCGATGGCGGCCGCCCCGTCGTCGTTTTCCCGCCGTGTAGGCAGCCAGGAAATTGCGAGCGATAGAGACCCGTAGGGCGGATACCGTCACAGGCGGTATCCGCCGAAACCCCGGATAAGCGGCGGATAACCGCAAGCGGTGATTCGCCCTACAACCAGGCTCCGGCATACGGGGACGTGACCGCAGCTTCACTGTCTCAGAGATTGACCAGGCGCATGCCTTCCTCGCTATAGCGACTGCCGGCGACCGCCTCGGCGGGGAAGATCGCATCCAGCTCGGCCAGTTCCGCCGCGCTCAGGCGCAATTCCGTCGCGGCGACGTTCTCCTCCAGGTAGCGCCGCTGCTTGGTGCCGGGAATCGGGATCAGGTCATCGCCCTGCGCCAGCACCCAGGCCAGCGCCAGTTGCGAGGGTTTCACGCCCTTGGCTGCGGCCAGTTCGCCGACCTTGTCCACCAGCTTCAGGTTCTTCGCGAAGTTCTCGCCCTGGAAGCGCGGGCTGAAACGACGGTAGTCGTCGGCGGCGAAGTCTTCCGGGCGCTTCAGGGTGCCGGTAAGGAAGCCTCGACCCAGCGGGCTGTAGGGGACGAAGGCGATGCCCAGGCGACGGCAGGCGGCGAGCACCCCGGTGTCCTCCGGATCGCGGGTCCACAGCGAGTACTCGCTCTGCAACGCGCTGATCGGGTGCACCCGGTGGGCACGCTCGAGGGTTTCCGCCGAGGCTTCGCTGAGACCGATGTGGCGGATCTTGCCGGCCTTCACCAGGTCGGCGAGGGCGCCGACGCTGTCCTCGATGGGTACCTGCGGGTCCATGCGGTGCTGATAGTACAGGTCCAGGCGGTCGGTACCGAGGCGCTTCAGGCTGCCTTCGATGGCGCGGCGGATGTACGCCGGGCTGCCGTCGACGCCGCGCGCCCGGGGATTGGCAGGGTCGCGGACGATGCCGAACTTGCTGGCCAGGAACACCTGCTCGCGTTTGCCGCGCAGGGCCTCGCCGAGCAGTTCCTCGTTACTGTGCGGGCCGTACATGTCGGCGGTATCGAAGAAGTTCAGCCCGAGTTCCACGGCGCGATGCAGGGTGGCGATGGCCTCCTGGCGGTCGCCGCCGGTGGTGTAGAAGTCGGTCATGCCCATGCAGCCGAGGCCAATGGCGGAGACGGAAGGGCCGTTGTGGCCGAGTTGACGGGTTTTCATGTGTCGAGCCTCGCGGGAGGGAAGGAAAACGTCGTCATTCTTCGCTCTGCATTGGTCTGGATAAAGCCCATAATTACGGTTTTACCATTCGTATTTTCCAAATAATCGAGGGTGTCCGATGGATCGTTTCCAGGCCATGCAGGCCTTCACCCGCATCGTCGAGCTGGGCGCCTTCGGCAAGGCCGCGGACAGCCTGGAGCTGCCGCGCGCCAGCGTGACCCAGGCGATCCAGCAACTGGAGGCGCACCTTGGCGTGCAGTTGCTGCAGCGCACCACCCGCCAGGTCAGCCTGACCCTCGACGGGCAGGCCTACTACGAGCGTTGCGTGCGCCTGCTGGCGGACCTGGAGGAGGCGGAAAGCTGCTTTCCACGCGTCCTGAACAACCCGCGCGGGCGCTTGCGGGTCGACCTGCCGGGCGCGCTGGGGCGGATGCGGGTGATTCCGTTCCTGCCGGAGTTCTGCGAGCGCTACCCGGAACTGGAGCTGCAGTTGAGCAGCAACGATCGCCTGGTCGACCTGCTGCGCGAGGGTGCGGACTGCGTGCTGCGGGTCGGCGAGCTGCACGATTCCAGCCTGGTCGGCCGGCACCTGGCCGACCTGCCGCAGGTGACCTGCGCCAGCGCCGCCTACCTGGAGCGTCATGGCCATCCGCGGCAGCTCGCCGAGCTCGGCGGGCACCTCGCGGTGAACTACCAGTCGCCTTCCAGCGGGCGTACCTTCGACTTCGAGTTCAGCGTCGACGGGCGTCTGCGCACGTTGCCGATGCGCAGCCGGGTCAGCGTCAACAACGCCGATGCCTACGTCGCCGCCTGCCGGGCCGGGCTCGGGCTGATCCAGGCGCCGCACTATCACGTCGCCGCCGGCCTGGCCGACGGTAGCCTCCGACAAGTGCTCGGAGAATGGTTGCCGCCATCGCTGCCGCTGCATGCCGTGTATCCCTCGCAGCGCCAGTTGTCGCCGCGGGTGAGGGTGTTCGTCGACTGGCTGGTGGAACTGTTCGGTCGCCAGGCGGCCGGCGAGACGCAATGAGACGCAGGCTTTCCGGGCGAAGATTTTTCTCGATTTCGCCGAGAGAACCTCGTTAGGATCGGCAGCCTTGGCCTGTCGAGCAGGGATGTTCGTCCGAGTTCCGGATGCCCGCTGCCGCCAGGCCGCATTCATTCGAACAAGAATAAGGATCGCTGATGGAAAGCTTGCAGAAGTGGGTGGTCGACCTGAACGGCGTGGTCTGGGGGCCGTTGATGCTGGTGCTGATTCTCGGCACCGGCCTGTACCTGATGCTGGGGTTGAAGTTCATGCCCCTGGTGCGCCTGGGAGTCGGCTTTCGCCTGCTCTGGCAGGGGCGTAGCAAGGATGACGAGAGCAGCGGCGAGATCAGCCCGTTCCAGGCGCTGATGACCTGCCTGGCGGCCACCGTCGGTACCGGCAACATCGCCGGGGTGGCCACGGCGATCTTCCTCGGCGGCCCGGGCGCGCTGTTCTGGATGTGGTGCACCGCGCTGGTGGGAATGGCCACCAAGTTCTCCGAAGTGGTGCTGGCGGTGCACTACCGCGAGAAGGATGAGCGCAACGAACACGTCGGCGGTCCGATGTATGCCATCAAGAACGGTCTGGGCAAGCGCTGGGCCTGGCTCGGCGCGGCCTTCGCGCTGTTCGGCGGGCTCGCCGGCTTCGGTATCGGCAACATGGTCCAGGTCAACAGCATGGCCGATGCCCTGGAGGTTTCCTTCGGCGTGCCCGACTGGGTCACCGGGGTCGCCACCATGCTCGTCACCGGGCTGGTGATCCTTGGTGGCATCCGCCGTATCGGCAAGGTCGCCGAAGCCCTGGTGCCCTTCATGTGCGTCGGCTACATCGTCGCCTCGGTGATCGTCCTGGTGGTCCATGCCGAGGCGATTCCCGGCGCGTTCCAACTGATCTTCACCCACGCCTTCACGCCGATCGCCGCCACCGGCGGCTTCGCCGGCGCAGCGGTGATGGCGGCAATCCGTTTCGGCGTCGCACGCGGGATCTTCTCCAACGAGGCCGGCCTCGGCACCGCCGGCATCGCCCAGGCCGCCGGCACGACCCATAGCGCGGTGCGTTCGGGCCTGATCGGTATGCTCGGCACCTTCATCGATACCCTGATCATCTGCAGCCTGACCGGCCTGGCGATCATCACCTCGGGCGTCTGGACCAGCGGCGCCAGCGGCGCGGCGCTGTCCTCGGCGGCGTTCGAGGCGGCGATGCCGGGCGTCGGCCACTACATCCTGTCGCTGGCCCTGGTGGTGTTCGCCTATACCACCATCCTCGGCTGGAGCTACTACGGCGAGCGCTGCTGGGAGTACCTGGCGGGCACCCGGGCGATCCTGCCGTTCCGGATCGTCTGGACCCTGGCGATTCCGTTCGGCGCCATGACCCAGCTGGACTTCGCCTGGCTGGTGGCGGATACCCTCAACGCGCTGATGGCGATTCCCAACCTGATCGCCTTGCTGCTGCTGAGTCCGGTGGTGTTCCGCCTGACCCGGGAGTATTTCGCCAAGGCCAGGAGTTGAGCCTCGGGGGACGGCGACGCTCAAACCCGAGGTTTTCGCTCGGGTAAAGCGTGCTAGCATCGTCGCCGGCCCCGAATGCTTCCGCCGCCGGCCACAGGGCCGGCGGCTTCTCACTGACTAGAAGGATCAACGCAATGGCTCAAGTGACTCTCAAGGGCAACCCGGTCAACGTCGATGGCCAGCTCCCGCAGAAAGGCGCCCAGGCTCCGGCCTTCAGCCTGGTCGGCGGCGACCTCGCCGACGTGACCCTGGAAAACTTCGCCGGCAAGCGCAAGGTGCTGAACATCTTCCCCAGCGTCGACACCCCGACCTGCGCCACCTCGGTGCGCAAGTTCAACGTCGAGGCCGGCAAGCTGGCCAACACCGTGGTGCTGTGCATCTCCGCCGACCTGCCGTTCGCGCAGAAGCGCTTCTGCGGCGCCGAAGGCCTGGAGAACGTAGTCAACCTGTCGACCCTGCGCGGTCGCGAGTTCCTCGAGAACTATGGCGTGGCCATCGCCAGCGGCCCGCTGGCCGGCCTGGCCGCGCGCGCCGTGGTGGTGCTCGACGAGCAGAACAAGGTGCTGCACAGCGAACTGGTCGGCGAAATCGCCGACGAGCCGAACTACGCGGCGGCCCTGGCGGCTCTCTGAGCCCCACGGCCAACCCGCTTCGTCCCATGACTGTCAGCCAGGCTGGCTGGTAACGGGCGAACCCGAATCCCTTGGCTGCTCGCTTCGGGCCATGAGCAGGGCGGATAATCGCGGCGCGGTCATCCGCCCTGCGTCGCAGAGACGCAGCGCTAGCGCATGGCGACCTGGTGGCGCCGGCTGACGCTGGCGAAGGCGCTCCGGAACGCCTGCATCTCTTCCTCGCTGCCTACCGTCACGCGGACCCAGTTGGGCCAGGAGGCCCACGGGCGGCCAACGTGCACCCGCTGTTTCTCCAGTTCGGCGATGACCAGCTCGGCGGGACGGCGCATATCCACCATGAAACAGTTGGACTGCGAGGCGGTGCAGCGGAAGCCCTGCTGGCGCAGCCAGGCGATGGTGCGCTCGCGGACCTCTGCGTTCTGCTGCTTGCGCCGTGGCACCAGATCGTCGTCACGCAGGCTTTCCAGCCCGGCGTGGGCGGTCGGCGAGGGCACCACGTTGTGGCCGCCGAAGCGCTCCAGCCGCGCCAGCAGCTGCGGATGCCCGATGGCCAGGCCGAGCCGGGCGCCGGCCATCCCGTAGAGTTTCGAGAAGGTACGCAGGACCAGCACATCCTGGCGCTGGACGGCCAGGCCGACGACGCTGGGTGCGTCGGAAAAATGGATATACGCCTCGTCGACCAGCACCACGCTGCGCTCGGGCTTGCGTTCGATCGCCCTGACGATCCGCTCGTGCGGGGTGAGGGTGCCGGTCGGGTTGTTCGGGTTGCAGATATAGATCAGCCCAGCGTCGCGTTGCGCGGCGGCGAGCATGCGCTCGATGTCGTGGGCCGCCTCGGCGTCCAGCGGCACGGCAGCGACCTTCGCCCCCTGGGCCTGGGCGGCGCCAACCACGGAGTCGTAGGAGGGATCGGCGATGACCAGGCCGCGCTCCTTGCCGGTGAACGCCGCGACGGCGTATTGCAGCGGCTGGCGCGAGCCGCAGTAGGCGTGCACGCATTCGGCGGGGATGCCGTTCTGCTTGGCGAACAGGCCGACCAGGGCGTCCTGCGCGTCGTAGTCGTAGCGACCGCAGAGCGCGGCCGCTCGCTGCATGGCGGCCCTGGCCTTGGCGGAGGGGCCGTAGGGGCTTTCGTTGAAATCCAGGAAGGTCTCTTGCGGCTTGCCGGCGGCGCTTGTCGCGCCGCTCCCGGCGAAGGCTCGCGGGCTCAGCAGGATGCTGCTGGAGGCCAGGGCGGTCAGGGTCACGAACGAACGACGACTCAAAGCGGGCATAGCTTCACCTCCGTGTACCGAATGGGATATGCGTGCGGTGGGTTCCTCTCGGGCGTGTGTCACCAGAGTGGATAACGAGGAGGGAGTCGGTCCGTTTATGGTGGCGTGATAATGGCGCCGGAATATCGGCGGTCGTTCTTCGGATTGCGCACGCGGCGCTCCCGGGCGGCGAACCGCCGGGGAGCGCCGTGTGGATTCAGAGCGTGAGGGTGAAGCGCCCGGTCAGCGCGCCCGGCAGGTGCATCGAGTCGGTCTGGCGTTCGCCGTAGGTATTGCTGGACAGGCGCAGTTCGCGCTCGTGGCTGAGGTCTTCCAGATGGGCGCCGAGGAAGCTGTACAGGCTGTCGTCGAAGCGCATGGTGCTGACCGGCGCCCGGATCTGGCCGTTCTCCACCCAGAAGGTGGCGAAGCGGGTCATTCCGGTCAGGCGTGCGGCGGGCATGTCCGAGTAGTTCAGGTACCACAGGTTGCCGATGTACAGGCCGGTATCCAGGGCCTCGAGGATACGCGCCTGTTCCAGGCTGCCGCCGGCCATGTCCAGCGCCGTGGGCGCCTCGTTGGCGCCGGCGCCATTGGCTACCAGGCCGTATTCGCGGGCGCTGCGCGAACTCACCAGGCGTCCGCTCAGGCGGCCGTTGCCGACCAGTTCGACCTCGGCGCGCGGCGAGCCTTCCGCGCTGAATGCCGGGGAGGGCGAGGTGGCAGGGCGCTCGGCGAGGTTCAGCAGCGGGCTGAGCAGGGCGTCGCCGTTCTGCAGGCGTTGCAGGGGGCTTTCGCCGGTAGCCAGGGCGCGCGCGGAGAAACCGCCCCAGCAGAGCATCTGCATGACTTCCTCGAGCGCCGCCGGCGCCAGGTAGGCGCGATAGTCGCCGGGGCGCAACTGGCGCAGCGGCTTGCCCAGGTGGCCGAGCTGCTCCCGGGCCTGTTCGAAGCGCCGGGCGAAGGCTTCGTCGTCCCAGCGCTGGCCGGCGTAGTCGGCCTTCACCGCCTGGCCGTTGCCATGGAACAGGCTCCAGTCGAAGTTGAAGCTGCTGCCGGCATGCCAGCCGAAGGCGCCCCAGGAGTTGGCGAAGCCACGGAACAGCGGTCCGGCGGCATAGATGCCGACCAGGTCGAGGTCGCGCGCCCGGCGTTCGAGGCTGGCCAGCAGCGCGCCGCTGTCGGGCGCTGCGCCGAGGTCCTGGTTCTCTCGCTGCCAGGCCGAGGTGTCGAGCAGCAGATAGGGATCGGCGGGAATCCAGGCCAGGCTCTGGCGCAGTTGCCGAAGGCCTTCGGCCAGACGCTGGCGGTCTTCTTCCGGCGCGCCGGAGAGCGTCAGGTCGAGGCTCGCCTGGCGTTCGTCGCGGATCAGCCGGAGCAGCGCGCTGGCCTGGCGCACCCGGCCGGCCTGGCGCACCCGCGCCCGGTTGAAGCGGATGAACTCGGAGTCCTCGGCGCTGTACCAGAGGGTGAAGTCCTCGCCCTCGGCCAGATGCCGGCGCAGGTCCTCGGCGAGGGCTTCGAAATGCTGTCTCTGGTGCATCAGGTATCTCCCCCGAATACGTCCACATCGCTGAATACGCAGGCCGGCGAGGCGTGGCCGACACGGATCACCTGGTTCGGCTCGCCCTTGCCGCAGTAGGGCGTGCCGAGCACCTCGAAGGTGCCGGCGTCGCCCACCGCGCTGAGGTTGCGCCAGAACTGCGCGGAGATGCCCCGGTAGTTGGGGTTCTTCACCACGCCCTTGAGTTCGCCGTCCTCGATCAACTGGCCCCATTCGCAGCCGAACTGGAACTTGTTGCGTGCGTCGTCGATCGACCAGGAGCGGTTGTAGGACATCAGCACCCCGCGCTCGATACCGGCCACCAGCTGCGCGAAGCTCTTGTCGCCGGGCTCCAGGTTGAGATTGGCCATGCGGTCGATGGGCGCGCGGTTCCAACTGCTGGCGCGGCTGTTGGCGACGCCCTCCAGGCCGCTGCGGTGTTGCGACAGGGCGCCGCCGAGCGGACGCAGCAGGCGGCCTTCGCGGATCAGGTATTCCTTGCGCGCGGGGCTGCCGTCGTCGTCCTGGCGGTAGCTGGCCAGCTCCTCGGGGATTTCCGGGTCGAAGCTGACGTTGAGCAGGCTGGAGCCGTACTGGTAGCGACCGAAGTCCTCGGTCTTGATGAAGCTGGTACCGGCGTAGTTGCGCTCGTCGCCGAGGATGCGATCCAGCTCCAGCGGGTGGCCGATCGACTCGTGGATCTGCAGGATCATCTGGTCCGGCATCAGCAGCAGGTCGCAGCGGCCGCTCGGGGTGTTCGGCGCCGCCAGCAGTTGCAGGGCCTGGTCGGCGATGCGCGGCGCGGCGCCGACCAGGCCGAGGCGCTCGATCACTTCGGCGCCGCCCTGCTGGCCGGCATGGTGGCCGCCGAAACTGCGGGTCTGGCTGTCATGGCCGTCGTAGGCGGTGACGCTGGCGCCGGGATAGACGAAGCGCTGCTCGTGGTATTGCTCGGCGCCGGCGCTGTTCAGGTAGAGCTGTTCCTGGCGGCTGACTTCGAGGAATACGCTCCAGTTCACCAGGCGCTCGTCGCGCGGCACCTTGGCGGACTCCTCGGCGAGCAGTTCGTAGCACTCGGCGAGGGAGGGGAAAGGGGCGTCCTGGTTCGGCGAGCGATACTGCGAGCGGCCGCTTGCCGGCGGCAATCCGCGGACGTCGAACAGGGCGTGCCGGGCGATCCGCTCGGCTTGCCGTTCGGCCTGCTCCAGGGCGGCCTGCAGGCCGGCCGCGGAGAGATCGTTGGTGGCGGCGTAGGCTTCCACGCCGTTCAGCCGTACGCAGAGCATGGCGCCGCGGTCCTGGCTGAAGTGCGGCGGTTCGCTGACGTTGCGGCGCACCGAGAGGTACTCGCCGCTACGCTGGACGTAGCGCAAGGAGTGGAATTCGGCGCGACTGCGGAGCGCCGCGAAGCGGTGTTTCAACGGGTCGATCATCTGTGCGTCCCTGGCCGATTGCGGAGTGGGCGAATGCAGAACGCTCTATTTCAAGCCTTCGCCCGTAACGGAGCAAGCCGTTTGTTGTCATAGCCTGGTGCCAGGCTGCGGGTGGCTCGCCGAAGCATGCGGGCGGAATGCCTAACTATCGGTAAAGCAAGGGTAAATAGCGGGTAAAGAGGCTTTGCCTGGGCCCCTGCAATGCTTATCGTGCAGCCTGGAAAAAGCGCCTCCGTTCTAAGCCTGAAGAAGAACCATGACTCCAACGACCGGTAAATCCAAGTTCCGTACCCTGCGCCCGTGGCTGATCACCGCCCTGGCCTTCGCCGCCGTGATCGGCCTGGTGATGTGGCTGGCGGCGCCCGCCTCGGCACCGTCCTCCGACGGGCGACCCGGTCGCGGCGGCAAGCCGGGCGCCGCGCTGCCCAAGGCCAACGCGCTCACCGTCGGCGTGGCCAGGGTGGAGCAGGGCGACCTGGCGCTGCATTTCAACGCGCTTGGCACCGTCACCGCCTTCAACACGGTGAACGTCAAGCCGCGGGTCAACGGCGAGCTGGTCAAGGTGCTGTTCCAGGAGGGGCAGGAGGTCAAGGCCGGCGACCTGCTGGCGGTGGTCGACCCGCGCACCTACAAGGCGGCGCTGGCCCAGGCCGAGGGCACGCTGATGCAGAACCAGGCGCAACTGAAGAACGCCGAGATCGACCTGCAGCGCTACAAGGGGCTGTATGCCGAGGACTCGATCGCCAAGCAGACCCTGGATACCCAGGAAGCCCAGGTCCGCCAGTTGCAGGGCACCATCCGTACCAACCAGGGCCAGGTCGACGACGCCCGCCTCAACCTGACCTTCACCGAGGTCCGCGCACCGATTTCCGGGCGCCTCGGCCTGCGCCAGGTGGACATCGGCAACCTGGTCACCAGCGGCGATACCACGCCGCTGGTGGTGATCACCCAGGTCAAGCCGATCTCGGTGGTGTTCAGCCTGCCGCAGCAGCAGATCGGCACCGTCGTCGAGCAGATGAACGGCCCCGGCAAGCTGGCGGTCACCGCGCTGGACCGCAACCAGGACAAGGTTCTCGCCGAAGGCACCCTGACCACCCTGGACAACCAGATCGACACCACCACCGGCACGGTCAAGCTCAAGGCGCGCTTCGAGAACGCCGACGGCAAGCTGTTCCCCAACCAGTTCGTCAACGTGCGCCTGCTGGCGCAGACCCTCAAGGGCGTGCTGACCATTCCGGCCAACGCCGTGCAGCGCGGCACCAACGGTATCTATGTCTACGTGGTCGGCGCCGACAACAAGGTCAGCCAGCGCAGCGTCGCCATCGGCACCAGCGAGAACGAGCGGGTGGTGGTGGAAAGCGGCCTGAAGGCCGGCGAGCAGGTGGTGGTGGAAGGCACCGACCGCCTGCGCGACGGTATGGAAGTGCGTGTCGCCGAGGCCTCCCCGCAGGTCCTCGAGGGCGAGCCGCAGAAACCGCAGACTGGCCGCCCCAGCGGCCTCCAGGGCGACTCGGTGGGTAGCGGGAGCGCTGAATGAACCCGTCCCGCCCGTTCATCCTGCGGCCGGTCGCGACCACCCTGCTGATGGTGGCGATCCTGCTCTCGGGCCTGATCGCCTACCGCTTCCTGCCGATCTCGGCGTTGCCGGAAGTGGACTACCCGACCATCCAGGTGGTCACCCTGTACCCCGGCGCCAGCCCGGAGATCATGACCTCGTCGATCACCGCGCCGCTGGAGAACCAGCTCGGGCAGATTCCGGGGCTCAACGAGATGTCTTCCAGCAGTTCCGGCGGCGCCTCGGTGATCACCCTGCAATTCAGCCTGCAGAGCAACCTCGATGTCGCCGAGCAGGAAGTCCAGGCGGCGATCAACGCCGCGCAGAGCCTGCTGCCCAACGACCTGCCGAACCAGCCGGTGTTCAGCAAGGTGAATCCGGCGGACGCACCGATCCTGACCCTGGCGGTGATGTCCGACGGCATGCCGCTGCCGCAGATCCAGGACCTGGTGGATACCCGCCTGGCACAGAAGATCTCGCAGATCTCCGGGGTCGGCCTGGTCAGCATCAGCGGCGGCCAGCGCCCGGCGGTGCGGGTGCGCGCCAACCCGACGGCGCTGGCGGCGGCGGGGCTGAGCCTGGAGGACCTGCGCAGCACGGTGACCAGCAACAACCTCAACGGCCCCAAGGGCAGCTTCGACGGCCCGACCCGTGCCTCGACCCTGGACGCCAACGACCAGTTGCGCTCGGCCGACGCCTACCGCGACCTGATCATCGCCTACAAGAACGGCTCGCCGCTGCGCATCCGCGACGTCGCCAGCGTCGAGGACGACGCCGAGAACGTGCGCCTGGCCGCCTGGGCCAACAACCTGCCGGCGGTGGTGCTGAACATCCAGCGCCAGCCGGGGGCCAACGTGATCGAGGTGGTCGACCGGATCAAGGCGCTGCTGCCGCAGCTGCAATCGACCCTGCCGGGCAATCTCGACGTGCAGGTGCTGACCGACCGCACCACCACCATCCGCGCCTCGGTCAAGGACGTGCAGTTCGAGCTGGCGCTGGCGGTGGCGCTGGTGGTGATGGTCACCTTCCTGTTCCTGCGCAACGTCTACGCCACCCTGATTCCCAGCTTCGCCGTGCCGTTGTCGCTGATCGGCACCTTCGGCGTGATGTACCTGTCCGGCTTCTCGATCAACAACCTGACCCTGATGGCGCTGACCATCGCCACCGGCTTCGTGGTCGACGACGCGATCGTCATGGTGGAGAACATCGCCCGCTACCTGGAGCAGGGCGACTCGCCGCTGGAAGCGGCGCTCAAGGGCTCGAAGCAGATCGGCTTCACCATCATCTCGCTGACCTTCTCGCTGATCGCCGTGCTGATCCCGCTGCTGTTCATGGGCGACGTCGCCGGGCGGCTGTTCCGCGAGTTCGCCATCACCCTGGCGGTGGCGATCCTGATTTCCGGCTTCGTCTCCCTGACCCTTACGCCGATGCTCAGCGCCAAGCTGCTGCGCCACATCGACGAGGACCAGCAGGGCCGCTTCGCGCGCGCCGCGGGGCGGGTCATCGATGGCCTGATCGCACAATACGCCAAGGCCCTGCGGGTGGTCCTGCGGCACCAGCCGCTGACCCTGCTGGTGGCCATCGCCACCCTGGCGCTGACCGCGCTGCTCTACCTGGCCATGCCCAAGGGCTTCTTCCCGGTGCAGGACACCGGGGTGATCCAGGGCGTCGCCGAAGCGCCGCAGTCGATCTCCTTCCAGGCCATGTCCGAGCGCCAGCGCGCCCTTGCCGAGGTGGTGCTGAAGGACCCGGCGGTGGCCAGCCTGTCCTCCTACATCGGCGTCGACGGCAGCAACCCGACCCTCAACACCGGCCGCCTGCTGATCAACCTCAAGCCGCACAGCGAGCGCGACGTCACCGCCAGCGAAGTGATCCAGCGCCTGCAGCCCGAACTCGACCACCTGCCCGGGATCAAGCTGTACATGCAGCCGGTGCAGGACCTGACCATCGAGGACCGGGTCGCCCGCACCCAGTACCAGTTCACCTTGCAGGACGCCGACCCGGACGTGCTCGCCGAGTGGGTGCCGAAGCTGGTGGCGCGGCTGCAGGAGTTGCCGCAGCTCGCCGACGTCGCCAGCGACTGGCAGGACAAGGGCTTGCAGGCCTACCTGAACATCGACCGCGACACCGCCTCGCGCCTCGGCGTGAAGCTCTCCGACATCGACAGCGTGCTCTACAACGCCTTCGGCCAGCGGCTGATCTCGACCATCTTCACCCAGGCCACCCAGTACCGCGTGGTGCTGGAGGTGGCGCCGCAGTTCCAGCTCGGCCCGCAGGCCCTGGAGCAGCTCTACGTGCCGTCCAGCGACGGCACCCAGGTGCGCCTGTCGAGCCTGGCGAAGGTGGAGGAGCGGCATACCCTGCTGGCGATCAACCATATCGCCCAGTTCCCCTCGGCGACCCTGTCGTTCAACCTGGCCAAGGGTTACTCCCTGGGCGAGGCGGTCGAGGCGATCCGTGGCGTCGAGGCCAGCCTGGAGCTGCCGCTGAGCATGCAGGGCAGCTTCCGCGGCGCGGCGCTGGCCTTCGAGGCCTCGCTGTCGAACACGCTGCTGCTGATCCTCGCCTCGGTGGTGACCATGTACATCGTCCTGGGCATCCTCTACGAGAGCTTCATCCATCCGGTGACCATCCTCTCGACCCTGCCCTCGGCCGGGGTCGGCGCGCTGCTGGCGCTGATGCTGGCGGGGCAGGAGATCGGCATCGTGGCGATCATCGGCATCATCCTGCTTATCGGCATCGTCAAGAAGAACGCGATCATGATGATCGACTTCGCCCTCGACGCCGAGCGCAACGAAGGCAAGCCGCCCCATGAGGCGATCTACCAGGCCTGCCTGCTGCGCTTCCGGCCGATCCTGATGACCACCATGGCCGCGCTGCTCGGCGCGCTGCCGCTGATGCTCGCCGGCGGCGCCGGCGCCGAGCTGCGCCAGCCGCTGGGCATCACTATGGTCGGTGGCCTGCTGCTGAGCCAGGTCCTGACCCTGTTCACCACCCCGGTGATCTATCTCTACTTCGACCGCCTGGCCCGTCGCTGGGCGGCCTGGCGCAAGCAGCGCGGGCTGGACCTGAACACCGAGGCCGGGTTCGACGGGGACGCCGGGCGATGAGTCTGTCCACGCCCTTCATCCGCCGCCCGGTCGCCACCACGCTGCTGACCCTGGCGTTGCTGCTGGCCGGCACCCTGTCGTTCGGCCTGCTGCCGGTGGCGCCGCTGCCCAACGTCGATTTTCCGGCCATCGTGGTCAGCGCCAGCCTGCCGGGCGCCAGCCCGGAAACCATGGCCTCGTCGGTGGCCACGCCGCTGGAGCGCTCGCTGGGACGGATCGCCGGGATCAGCGAGATGACCTCCAGCAGTTCGCTGGGCTCGACCACCGTGGTGCTCGTGTTCGACCTGGAGAAGGACATCGACGGCGCCGCCCGCGAGGTGCAGGCGGCGATCAACGGCGCGATGAGCCTGCTGCCCAGCGGTATGCCGAACAATCCCAGCTACCGCAAGGCCAACCCCTCGGACATGCCGATCATGGTCCTCACCCTGACCTCGGAGACCCAGAGTCGCGGCGAGATGTACGACCTCGCCTCGACCGTGCTGGCGCCCAAGCTGTCGCAGGTGCAGGGGGTAGGGCAGGTGAGCATCGGCGGCAGCTCGCTGCCGGCGGTGCGGGTCGACCTCAACCCGGATGCCATGAGCCAGTACGGGCTGTCCCTGGACAGCGTGCGCACGGCCATCGCCGCGGCCAACAGCAACGGCCCCAAGGGCGCCGTCGAGAAGGACGACAAGCACTGGCAGGTGGACGCCAACGACCAGTTGCGCAAGGCCCGCGAGTACGAGCCGCTGGTGATCCACTACAACGCCGACAACGGCGCCGCGGTGCGCCTCGGCGACGTGGCCAAGGTCAGCGACTCGGTGGAGGACGTGCGCAACGCCGGCTTTTCCGACGATCTGCCGGCGGTGCTGCTGATCGTCACCCGCCAGCCCGGCGCCAACATCATCGAGGCCACCGACGCCATCCACGCGCAACTGCCGGTGTTGCAGGAACTGCTCGGGCCGCAGGTCAAGCTGAACGTGATGGACGATCGCAGCCCGTCGATCCGTGCGTCGCTGGAAGAGGCCGAGCTGACCCTGCTGATCTCGGTGGCGCTGGTGATCCTGGTGGTCTTCCTGTTCCTGCGCAACGGCCGCGCCACGCTGATCCCCAGCCTGGCGGTGCCGGTCTCGCTGATCGGCACCTTCGCGGTCATGTACCTGTGCGACTTCAGCCTGAACAACCTGTCGCTGATGGCGCTGATCATCGCCACCGGCTTCGTGGTGGACGACGCCATCGTGGTGGTGGAGAACATCGCCCGACGCATCGAGGAGGGCGATCCGCCGATCCAGGCGGCGATCACCGGCGCCCGCCAGGTCGGTTTCACCGTGCTGTCGATGACGCTCTCGCTGGTCGCGGTGTTCATCCCGCTGCTGCTCATGGGCGGCCTCACCGGACGGCTGTTCCGCGAGTTCGCGGTGACTCTCTCGGCGGCGATCCTGGTGTCCCTGGTGGTATCCCTGACCCTCACGCCGATGCTCTGCGCGCGTCTGCTGCGTCCGCTGAAACGGCCCGAAGGCGCTTCCCTGGCGCGGCGCAGCGATCGCTTCTTCGCCGCCTTCATGCTGCGCTACCGCGCCAGCCTGGGCTGGGCGCTGGAGCACTCGCGGCTGATGGTGGTGATCATGCTGGCCTGCATCGCCATGAACCTCTGGTTGTTCGTGGTGGTGCCCAAGGGCTTCCTCCCGCAGCAGGACTCCGGGCGCCTGCGCGGCTACGCGGTGGCCGACCAGAGCATCTCGTTCCAGTCCCTGAGCGCGAAGATGGGCGAGTACCGCAAGATCCTCTCTTCCGATCCGGCGGTGGAAAACGTAGTCGGCTTCATCGGTGGCGGCCGTTGGCAGTCGAGCAACACCGGTTCGTTCTTCGTCACTCTCAAGCCGATCGGCGAGCGCGACCCGGTGGAGAAGGTCCTCACCCGGCTGCGCGAGCGGATCGCCAAGGTGCCCGGCGCGGCGCTCTATCTCAACGCCGGCCAGGACGTGCGCCTGGGCGGCCGCGACAGCAACGCGCAGTACGAATTCACCCTGCGCAGCGACGACCTGACCCTGCTCCGCGAATGGGCGCCGAAGGTCGAGGCGGCGATGCGCAAGCTGCCGCAGCTGGTGGACGTCAACAGCGACTCCCAGGACAAGGGCGTGCAGACCCGCCTGGTGATCGACCGCGACCGCGCGGCGACCCTGGGGATCAACGTGGAAATGGTCGACGCGGTGCTCAACGACTCTTTCGGCCAGCGCCAGGTGTCGACCATCTTCAACCCGCTGAACCAGTACCGGGTGGTGATGGAGGTCGACCAGCAGTACCAGCAGAGCCCGGAAATCCTCCGCCAGGTCCAGGTGATCGGCAACGACGGCCAGCGCGTGCCGCTGTCCGCGTTCAGCCACTACGAACCGAGCCGGGCACCGCTGGAGGTCAACCACCAGGGACAGTTCGCCGCCACCACGCTGTCCTTCAACCTGGCACCGGGCGCGCAGATCGGCCCGACCCGCGAGGCCATCATGCAGGCCCTGGAGCCGCTGCACATCCCGGTGGACGTGCAGACCAGCTTCGAGGGCAACGCCGGCGCGGTGCAGGACACGCAGAACCAGATGCCCTGGCTGATCCTCCTGGCGCTGCTGGCGGTGTACATCGTCCTCGGCATCCTCTACGAGAGCTATGTGCACCCGCTGACCATCCTCTCGACCCTGCCTTCGGCCGGGGTCGGCGCGCTGCTCGCGCTGATCCTCTGCCGCAGCGAGCTGAGCCTGATCGCGCTGATCGGCATCATCCTGCTGATCGGCATCGTCAAGAAGAACGCGATCATGATGATCGACTTCGCCCTGGAGGCCGAGCGCAACCACGGCCTGAGCCCGCGCGAGGCGATCCTCGAGGCCTGCATGATGCGCTTCCGGCCGATCATGATGACCACCCTGGCCGCCTTGCTCGGCGCCTTGCCGCTGATCTTCGGCATCGGCGGCGACGCCGCGCTGCGCCGGCCGCTGGGCATCACCATCGTCGGCGGGCTGATCGGCAGCCAGTTGCTGACCCTGTACACCACCCCGGTGGTCTACCTCTATCTCGACCGCCTGCGCCACTGGGTCAACCAGAAACGCGGCGTACGCACGGACGGTGCGCTGGAGACACCCCTATGAAACACACCCCCTCGTTGCTCGCCCTGGCCCTGGTCGCCGCCCTCGGCGGCTGCGCCATCGGCCCCGACTACCAGCGACCGGACCTGGCGGTGCCCGCCGAATTCAAGGAAGCCGAAGGCTGGCGCCGCGCCGAGCCGCGCGACGTGTTCCAGCGCGGCGCCTGGTGGGAGCTGTACGGCGACCAGACCCTGAACGACCTGCAGATGCACCTGGAACGTTCCAACCAGACCCTGGCCCAGTCGGTGGCGCAGTTCCGCCAGGCCGAGGCGCTGGTGCGCGGCGCGCGGGCGGCGTTCTTCCCGTCGATCACCGGCAACGTGGGCAAGACCCGCAGCGGCCAGGGCGGCGGCGACAGCACCGTGTTGCTGCCGGGAGGCTCGACGGTGAGCAGCGGCGGCTCTGGCGCGATCAGCACCAGCTACTCGACCAACCTCAGTGTCAGCTGGGAGGTCGACCTCTGGGGCAAGCTGCGCCGGCAACTGGAGGCCAACCAGGCGAGCCTGCATGCCAGCGCCGCCGACCTCGCCGCGGTGCGCCTCAGCCAGCAGTCGCAACTGGCGCAGAACTACCTGCAACTGCGGGTGATGGACGAACAGATCCGCCTGCTCAACGACACGGTGACGGCCTACGAGCGTTCGCTGAAGGTGGCCGAGAACAAATACCGCGCCGGCATCGTCACCAGGGCCGACGTGGCCCAGGCCCGCACCCAGCTGAAAAGCACCCAGGCCCAGGCCATCGACCTGAAGTACCAGCGTGCCCAGCTGGAGCACGCCATCGCCGTGCTGGTCGGCCTGCCGCCGGCGCAATTCAACCTGCCGCCGGTGGCGAGCGTGCCGAAGCTGCCGGACCTGCCGGCAGTGGTGCCGTCGCAATTGCTCGAACGACGGCCGGACATCGCCTCGGCGGAACGCAAGGTGATTTCCGCCAATGCCCAGATCGGCGTGGCCAAGGCCGCCTATTTCCCCGACCTCACCCTGAGCGCCGCCGGCGGCTACCGCAGCGGCAGCCTGAGCAACTGGATCAGCACGCCGAACCGCTTCTGGTCGATCGGCCCGCAGTTCGCCATGACCCTGTTCGACGGCGGCCTGATCGGCTCCCAGGTGGACCAGGCCGAGGCGACCTACGACCAGACCGTGGCGACCTACCGGCAGACCGTGCTCGACGGTTTCCGCGAGGTGGAGGACTACCTGGTGCAATTGAGCGTCCTCGACGAGGAGAGCGGGGTGCAGCGCGAAGCCCTGGAGTCGGCCCGCGAGGCACTGCGCCTGGCCGAGAACCAGTACAAGGCCGGCACCGTCGACTACACCGACGTGGTCACCAACCAGGCCACCGCGCTGAGCAACGAACGCACCGTGCTGACCCTGCTCGGCAGCCGCCTGACCGCCAGCGTCCAGTTGATCGCGGCAATTGGCGGCGGCTGGGACAGCGCCGACATCGAGCGGACCGACGAGCGGCTCGGCCGGGTCGAAGAGGGCCTGCCGCCTTCGCCCTGAGTTCTTCTCGCTGCCTGTTCCTGACGAATGCCTTTCCCCGCTATTGCGCTTGCATGACACACCGCCGTCCGCGTCTCGGCTAGAGTACGGCGGCGGATGTGGAGGTGAATACGTGTCGGGGAAGTTTCCGGAAATGCCCTCGCGCCGAGGCTACTGGCTCGGCTGGTTGTGCCGCCTGGCCATGCTTGGCGGCGTCGCCGCGATGTTCTGGGCGCTGCTGCAATGCTTCGTCCTGCTGCACGGCGATCCGCCGCTCCAGCGCGCCCCGCTGCGGACGCCCTGGACCCTGCTGGCGCTCGGCCTGGCGCTGTTCCTCGCCGGTTTCTGCGGCGAGTACCGGCTGTGGCGGCGCCGCGCCGGTTGCTGAAACCGGCGTCAGGCAGCGCCCGTCGAAGGGAACAGCAGGCGCAGGTGGGTCTTCTGCTGCGGTACGCTTTCCGCTTCGGCGCGGCCGCCGTGGTAGGCCATGATCGATTGCACGATGGCCAGTCCCAGGCCGGTGCCGGCCTGGGCTCCAGTCTGGCGTCCGGCGCGGCGGTAGAAGCGCTCGAACAGGTGCGGCAGGTACTCCGGCGGGATGCCCGGGCCGTCGTTGCTGACCCTCACCTCGGTGTGCCCCGCGCGCTCCCCGATCCGCACGTCGATGCGCCCGCCTTGCGGGGTGTGGCGCACGGCGTTGGACACCAGGTTGGAAATGGCGCGCTGGATCATCAGGTTGTCGCCGTGGGCGAAGCCGCTGCCGGACAGGCGCAGTTCGACGCCCTTGTCCTCGGCGACCATCTCGTACAGGTCGATGACCTTGGCCGCCTGCTCGTGCAGGGCGACGCAGCCGAACTGGGCCTGGATCGCCGGGTTGTCCACCTGCACCAGGAACAGCATGTCGGTGACGATCCGCGACAGCCGCTCCAGTTCCTCGGCATTGGACTCCAGGGCTTCGCGGTATGCCGCGCTGTCGCGATGCTGGCTGAGCAGCACCTGGTTGCGCACCAGCAGGTTGCAGATCGGCGCGCGCAGTTCGTGGGCCAGGTCGTCGGAAAACTGCGAGAGCTGGCGTACGCCATCCTCGAGGCGGCCGAGCATGTGGTTGAAGCTGCGGGCCAGGCTGTCCAGCTCGCGCGGCAGGTTCTGCTCGGGGATGCGGTAGGAGAGATCCTGCGGGCTGACCTGGGCGGCCACCCGGCGGAAGCGGTTCAACGGTTCGAGGCCGGCACGCACCACCCACCAGGCGGCCAGGGCGATCAATGGCAGGAGGAAGGGCAGGGCCAGCAGGGTGGCGCGGAGGAAACCGTCGAGCAGGCGCTCGTCGGCGTTGCGCTCGCTGCTCAGCAACACCTGTACCGGGGTGCCGTTCTTCATGCGCATGGAAGCGCCGATGCTCAGCAGGCGCTGGTCGTTGCCGGTGCTCCAGCTCTGGAACACCGGCTGGCGGGCATCCGCCTGCAAGCGGGCGAGAAGCGCGCGGTTGGCCGCGACGCTGGCCGCGGCCTGGTCGCCGAAGCTCATCAGCGGCTGGCCGCTGCGGCTGTCGAGAATGCTCAGGTGCAGGCCGCTGTGCGCCACCAGTTGGTCCTGCAGGGCATGCGCCTGTACGGCCGGGTCGCTGCGCAGGTCGAGATCGTCTTCCAGGCTGTGGCGGATCTGCTCCAGCTTCAATTGCAGGTTTTCCCGCTCGCGGGCTTCCAGCTCGCGGCCGAGGTTCCAGTGCGCCATTGCGCCGAGCGCCAGGGCCAGCAGCGCGCCGAGGGCGCCGACCAGCAGGGCCAGGCGCAGCGACAGTCGGCCTGGTGGCGTCATCGGCGCGCTTCCAGGACGTAGCCGACGCCGCGAATGGTATGGATCAGCTTGAGGTCGAAGCCGTCGTCGATCTTCGCCCGCAGGCGGCAGATGGCGACTTCCACCACGTTGGAGTCGTTGTCGAAGTTCATGTCCCAGATCAGCGAGATGATCTGCGTCCGGGTGATGACGTCGCCGTTGCGCCGCATCAGCAGGTGCAGCAGGGCGAACTCCTTGGTCGTCAGGTTGATCCGCACCCGGCCGCGGAAGGCCCGGTGGCGGCTGGCGTCCAGCTCCAGGTCGGCGACCCGCAGGACGTCCTGCATCGGTGCCTGGTCGTGGCGGCGCAGCAGCGAGCGGACCCGCGCCAGCAGTTCGGGGAACTGGAACGGCTTGACCATGAAGTCGTCGGCGCCGAGATCGAGGCCGCGCACCTTGTCGGTCAGCCTGCCATGCCCGGTGAGCATCATCACCCGCGCGCTGCTGCGTTCGCGCAGGCGGCGGAGCAGGTCCCAGCCGTCGATGCCGGGTAGGTTGACGTCGAGGATCACCAGTTCGTAAGGGTGTTGCAAGGCCATGTGCAGGCCGTCGATGCCATCGTTGGCGCGGTCGACGATGTAGCCGCTTTCGGTCAGGCCCTGGTGCAGGTAGTCGGCAGTCTTGACTTCATCTTCGATAATAAGGATGCGCATGTTCGCCCCTATATAAAGTATGGATTCATTTGCAAGTAAATGTTTAAGTGCATTGCTATAAAGTTACATTGCGGGCGTTGCCTGGATAGAATCCTGGAAATGTAATTTCATATCGTTGCGCTGCTTCGATGATAATTATCGAATGACCGGGTAGTTCTCTCGGGAGTCCGCCTGAGAACTTTGGAAATGTCCGCGGCGCAAGCACCGCTGGGCGTGAGGGGCAATGCCTTTTGTAAGCGCATGTTGCTTTTGTCCCTATGTTTCATCCAACTATTGCCAGTCTCTTCGAAGGTTGCCGAAGTGTAACCGCTAATTGTCCGTGGAGAATATTCATTACCGACTTGTAATTCTTCCGTCACCTTGCCGATAAGCCCCGCTACCTAACATCTGCCGCATCCCGGAAGTGCAACTTCGAATATCGCCGGCGAGATATCGCCGATGAACGGTTGCGTGGTTCCGGGCCGGTAATGGATCGCCGTCGCCGACGACGATCAGCAGACGAGGAGCGGAACATGCCGATACTTCGGCCACTGGCCAGCGCGGGGAAACGCGCCTGCTGGCTACTGATGGGACTCTGCCTGGGCCTGCCGGCCCTGGCGAACGAAGCGCCGGTGAGTTTCAACGGCACTTCGATCAGCCTCGAGCAGGCGTTGGAGCGGGCCCTGCGGAGCAACCCCGAGCTGGCGGCGGTGGGGCGCGAGACCGAGATCGCCAGCGGCGCGCGGCAGCAGGCCGGGCTGATCCCCAACCCGGATCTGTCCTGGAGCGTCGAGGACACCCGCCAGGGCAATCGCCAGACCAGCGTCAGCATCGCCCAGCCGCTGGAGCTGGGCGGCAAGCGCGGTGCGCGGGTGGAGGTGGCGAAACGCGGCAGCGAGATCGCCTGGACCCAACTGGAAGTCCGTCGCGCCGAACTGCGCGCCCAGGTCCGCGGCGCCTACTACGCGGCGCTGACCGCGCAGGAGCGGGTGCGCCTGGCGAAGACCTCCCTGGACCTGGCCAGGCGCGCGCTGCAGGCCGCCGACCGACGGGTCAAGGCCGGCAGCATCTCCTCGGTGGAACGGGTTCGCGCCCAGGTCCTGGCGGACAACGCCCAGCTCGACCTGAGCCAGGCGGAGCTGGAGCAGCAGCGCACCTATGTGCAGCTGTCGAGCACCTGGGACGAGCCGCAGCCAGGCTTCGCCAGGGTCGGCGGCGCGCTCGACGCGGTGCCGGCGAGCATCACCCGTGGCGCCTTGCTGCGCCATCTCGACGAGTCGCCGACCCTGCGCCTGGCGGCCCAGGAGGTAGCGCGCGGCGAGGCCCAGGTCGACCTGGAGAAGCGCCAGCGCATCCCCAACCTGACGGTCAGCATCGGCAGCAAGTACGACCAGACCGCCCGCGACGGACGTGGCGAACGGGTCAACCTGATCGGCCTGTCGATGCCGCTGCCGCTGTTCGACCGCAACCAGGGCAACATCTACGCCGCCCAGAGCCGCGCCGACCAGGCCCGCGACCTGCAGCGCGCGACCCTGCTGCGCCTGCGCAGCGAAGCGGTACAGGCCTACGACCAGTTGCGCACCTCGGAACAGGAGCTGGCGCTGGTCCGTCGCGACCTGCTGCCCGGCGCACAGAGCGCGCTGGACTCGATGACCCGCGGCTTCGAGATGGGCAAGTTCAACTTCCTCGACGTGCTCGATGCCCAGCGCACCCTGGTCGGCGTCCGTGCCCAGTACGTGCGCGCGCTGGACGCCGCGGCACAGGCGCGGGTGAGCATGGAGCGCCTGCTCGGCGAAGACATCGGCCACCTCGGCCAGTGAGATTTCCGGGGCGGGCCGCCGGCGCGCCCCCCGAACGGTTCGGGAGAACAGAATGGGCAAGAAGACGATTATCGCGGTGACCGCACTGGCACTGCTCGGCCTGGGCGGCGGCGCCTACCTGGAGCTGGGCGGCAAGGCGCCGGCCGGCGCCGGCGAAGCGGCCGCCGAGGGCGAGGGCAGCGGACCGCGCGGCGGCATGTTGTTGCGCCAGGGCGACCTGACCCTGGAACTGCTGGTGCCGGAGGACGGCAGCCCGCTCAAGGCCTGGGTCGAGCGCGGCGGCAAGGCGCTGGCGCCGCAGGAGGTGGTCCTCGGCGCCGACGTCGAGCGTGCCACCGGCGAGGTCGAGGACCTGCTGTTCAAGGCCAGCGGCGATGGCCTGGTGGCCAATGCCGGGATCGCCGAGCCGCATGCCTTCACCGCGCGCCTCAAGCTGATGGCCGGCAAGCAGGGCTACGACTTCGCCTTCACCCGCGAGGAGGGCAAGCTGGAGCTGGATGCCGAGCAGATCGAGGCCGCCGGCATCACCCTCGATACGGCGCGGACGATCAGCCTGGCCCAGGTGGTCTCGCTGCCCGGCGAGATCCGCTTCAACGAGGACCGCACCGCGCATATCGTCCCGCGCCTGCCGGGGATCGTCGACAGCGTGCCGGCCAATCTTGGCCAGGCGGTGAAGCAGGGCGAGCTGCTGGCGGTGATCAGCAGCCCGCAGTTGTCCGACCAGCGCAGCGAATTCGCCGCCGCCCAGCGCCGCCTGAGCCTGGCGCAGAGCACCTACAAGCGCGAGCAGCAGCTGTGGAAGGAGGGCATTTCCGCCGAGCAGGAATTCCTGCTCGCCCGCCAGGGTTTGCAGGAAGCCGAGATCGCGCTGAACAACGCGCGGGCGAAGATCGCCGCGCTCGGCGGCAATCCCAGCCTGCAGGGCGGCAACCGCTACGAGCTGCGCGCGCCGTTCGCCGGGGTGCTGGTGGAAAAGCACCTGACCCAGGGCGAGCCGGTGGACGGCACCGCCAACGTCTTCACCCTGTCCGACCTGTCCTCGGTCTGGGCCACCTTCAACGTGCCCGCGCAACTGCTCGGCCAGGTCCGCGTCGGCAGCAAGGTCAAGGTGCTCGCCCAGGCGCTGGATAGCGAGGTGGAGGGCACCGTGTCCTACATCGGCGACCTGCTCGGCGAGCAGACCCGCGCGGCCACCGCCCGGGTCACCCTGAGCAACCCCGAGAGCACCTGGCGCCCGGGCCTGTTCGTTTCCGTGCAGGTGGCCGAGGCGACCCGCAAGGAAGTCCTGACGGTCGCCGACGGCGCGGTGCAGAACGTCGACGGCGAGGACGTGGTGTTCGTCCGCGTGGCCGATGGCTTCGTGGTCCAGCCGGTCAAGCTGGGCATCAGCGACGGCCAGCGCGTCGAGGTCCTCGAGGGCCTGCGCGCCGGCAGCCAGGTCGCCGCCAGCGGCAGCTTCATCCTCAAATCCGAACTGGGCAAGGGCTCGGCGGAACACGGTCACTGAGTCCCGCTCCAGGAGTCTTCGCATGTTCGAACGCATCATCCAATTCGCCATCGAGCAACGCTGGCTGGTCCTGCTGGCGGTGCTGGGGATGGCCGGGGTCGGCATCGGCAGCTACCAGAAGCTGTCCATCGACGCGGTCCCGGACATCACCAACGTCCAGGTGCAGATCAATACCGCCGCCCCCGGCTACTCGCCGCTGGAAGTGGAGCAGCGGATCACCTACCCGGTGGAGACCGTCATGGCCGGCCTGCCGGGTTTGCAGGAAACCCGTTCGCTGTCGCGGCCGGGGATTTCCCAGGTGACGGTGATCTTCGAGGAGGGCACCGATATCTACTTCGCCCGCCAGCAGGTCAACGAACGCCTGAGCACGGCGCGCGAGCAACTGCCGGAAGACATCTCGCCGACCCTCGGGCCGATCTCCACCGGTCTCGGCGAGATCTACCTGTGGACGGTTGAGGCCGAGGAGGGCGCGACCAAGGAGGACGGCAGCGCCTACACGCCCACCGACCTGCGCACCATCCAGGACTGGATCATCCGTCCGCAGTTGCGCAACGTGAAGGGCGTGGCCGAGATCAACACCATCGGCGGCTACGCCAAGCAATTCCTCATCGCCCCGGATCCGAAGAAGCTCGCGGCCTACAAGCTGACCCTCGGCGACCTGCAGAACGCCGTGCTGCGCAACAACGAGAACGTCGGCGCCGGCTACATCGAGCGGCGCGGCGAGCAGTTGCTGATCCGCGCGCCGGGCCAGGTCAAGGACATGGACGATATCCGCGGGATAATCGTTTCCAACGTCGACGGCGTGCCGATCCGTATCCGCGACGTCGCCGAGGTCGGCCTGGGCAAGGAGCTGCGCACCGGCGCGGCCACCGAGAACGGCCGCGAAGTGGTGCTCGGCACGGTGTTCATGCTGATCGGCGAGAACAGCCGGGAAGTGGCCCAGGCGGTCGGCCAGCGCCTGGAGGAGATCAACCGGACCCTGCCCAAGGGGGTCAAGGCGATCACCGTCTACGACCGCACCACCCTGGTGGACAAGGCCGTGGCCACGGTGAAGAAGAACCTGGTGGAAGGCGCGGCGCTGGTGATCGCGGTGCTCTTCCTGTTCCTCGGCAACATCCGCGCGGCGTTGATCACCGCCACCATCATCCCGCTGTCGATGCTGTTCACCTTCACCGGGATGGTCGGCAACAGGGTCAGCGCCAACCTGATGAGCCTCGGCGCGCTGGACTTCGGCATCATCGTCGACGGCGCCGTGGTGATCGTCGAGAACGCCATCCGCCGCCTGGCCCACGCCCAGGCCCGCCACGGCCGCCAGCTGACCCGCGCGGAACGTTTCCACGAGGTCTTCGCCGCGTCCAGGGAGGCGCGCCGGGCGCTGGTCTTCGGCCAGATCATCATCATGGTGGTGTACCTGCCGATCTTCGCCCTCACCGGGGTCGAGGGGAAGATGTTCCACCCGATGGCGTTCACCGTGGTCACCGCGCTGCTCGGCGCGATGATCCTCTCGGTGACCTTCGTCCCGGCGGCGATCGCGCTGTTCATCACCGGCAAGGTCAAGGAGGAGGAGAACTTCGTCATGCGCCGCGCGCGTCTGGCCTACGAACCGGCGCTGCGCTGGGTGCTCGGGCACCGCGCGCTGGTGGTCGGCGGCGCCCTCGGCGCGATCCTGCTCACCGGGCTGGTGGCCTCGCGGATGGGCAGCGAGTTCATTCCCAGCCTCAGCGAGGGCGACTTCGCCATGCAGGGCCTGCGGGTGCCGGGCACCAGCCTGACCCAGTCGGTCGAGATGCAGCAGACCCTGGAGAGGAAGCTGATGGGCAAGTTCCCGGAGATCGAGCGGGTCTTCGCCCGCACCGGGACCGCCGAGATCGCCTCCGACCTGATGCCGCCGAACGCCTCCGACAGCTACGTGATGCTCAAGCCGCAGAGCCAGTGGCCGGACCCGAAGAAGTCGCGGGAGGCGCTGCTGGAAGAATTGCAGGCCGCGGCCCTTGAGGTGCCGGGCAGCGTCTACGAGTTCTCCCAGCCGATCCAGTTGCGCTTCAACGAACTGATCTCCGGGGTGCGCAGCGACGTCGCGGTGAAGGTCTTCGGCGACGACATGCAGGTGCTCAACGACACCGCGGAGAAGATCTCCAAGGTGCTGCAAGGCATCGACGGCGCCTCCGAGGTGAAGGTCGAGCAGACCACCGGCCTGCCGGTGCTGACGGTGGACATCGACCGCGACAAGGCGGCACGCTTCGGCCTCAATGTCGGCGACATCCAGGACACCGTGGCCACCGCCCTCGGCGGACGCAACGCCGGTACCCTGTTCGAGGGCGACCGCCGCTTCGACATCGTCATCCGCCTGCCGGAAACCCTGCGCGCCGACCTGCCGGCACTGTCCAACCTGCTGATCCCGCTGCCGCCGAACAACCTGGCGCGGATCGACTTCATCCCGCTGTCGGACGTGGCGCGCCTCGACCTCTCGCCGGGACCGAACCAGATCAGCCGGGAGAACGGCAAGCGGCGCATCGTGGTCAGCGCCAACGTGCGCGGCCGCGACATCGGCTCGTTCGTGCTGGAAGCGCAACAGAAGCTGCAGGACGGGGTGAAGATCCCGGCCGGCTACTGGACCACCTGGGGCGGCCAGTTCGAACAGTTGCAGTCCGCCGCCAAGCGCTTGCAGGTAGTGGTGCCGGTGGCGCTGCTGCTGGTGTTCACCTTGCTCTTCGCCATGTTCAACAACGTCAAGGACGGCCTGCTGGTGTTCACCGGCATCCCCTTCGCCCTCACCGGCGGGGTGCTGGCCCTGTGGCTGCGCGGGATACCGCTGTCGATCTCGGCGGCGGTGGGTTTCATCGCCCTGTCCGGGGTGGCGGTGCTCAACGGCCTGGTGATGATCTCCTTCATCCGCAACCTGTTGCAGGAAGGACGCAGCCTCGACCAGGCGGTGTGGGAGGGCGCCATCACCCGCCTGCGTCCGGTGCTGATGACCGCCCTGGTGGCGTCCCTCGGTTTCGTGCCGATGGCCCTGGCCACCGGCACCGGCGCCGAGGTGCAGCGGCCGCTGGCGACGGTGGTGATCGGCGGCATCCTGTCCTCGACCATGCTGACCCTGCTGGTGCTGCCGGTGCTCTATCGCTGGACCCACGGGCGCGACGCCGGACCGCGCGAGGAGACGCCGGCGGCCGGCTGAAGCGGGCGCGCAAGCGGGCCGGCAGGGGAAACCCTGGCGGCCCTTTTTCGTTGGCCGTTGGACGGATTCCGTTCGATTACCGCACGCGATTGCCGGCCCGGATTGTCGCCGGCGGAGGGCTTGCGTAGTGTGGGTGGACGTTCCGCGCCCGGCGCTTGGCGCCGCGCGGCGATAACAACAACGATAGCAGCCTGAGTGTCCTGCCCATGAATGCCTCCTTGCTCAGCGAGCGCAGCCGGGTGTTCGAACGTGCCGACCCCTATGCGGTGTCCGGCTATGTCAACCGGCACGTCGGTACGCACTGCATACGCCTGCCGGCCGCCGGCAGGCCGCAAGCCAGCCTCGACCACCGCACCTTCGCCAGCCTCGACCTGTGCCGGATCAGCTACGGCGCGGCGGTACGGGTCACCTCGCCGGCGCTGGAGAGCATCTTCCACCTGCAGATCCTCCTGCGCGGCCACTGCCTGTGGCGCGGCGGCGGGCAGGAACACGCCCTGGCGCCGGGCGAGCTGTTGCTGATCAACCCGGACGATCCGGTCGACCTGACCTATTCGGCGGACTGCGAGAAATTCATCGTCAAGCTGCCCTGCGCGCTGCTCGAAGCGATCTGCGCCGAGCAGCGCTGGAGCCATCCGGCGCGCGGCGTGCGTTTCCTCGAACATCGCTATCGCCTGGACCAGCTGGAAGGCTTCGTCGGCCTGCTCGCCCTGGTCTGCCGCGAGGCCGAGTCCGGCGAGCGGCTGGCGCGGGTCGACAGCCACTTCGAGCAGATCCTCGGCAGCAAGCTGCTGACCCTGCTGAAGACCAACGTCAGCCGCGAGGACCCCGGCGATGCGCAGGTCGTCTTCGCCCGCCTCGATGCCTACATCCGCCGCCATCTGCAGAGCGAGATCGAGGTCGCGGCGCTGGCCGAGCAGGCGCACATGAGCACCCGTTCGCTGTACGCGCTGTTCGAGCGCCAGCTTGGCGAGAGCCCTCGGCAATACATTCGCCGGCTGCGCCTGGAGCGCATCCGCGCCTGCCTGGAAGACCCCGGCTGCCGGGTACGCAACCTCACCGAACTGGCCCTGGACTTCGGTTTCGCCCACCTCGGCCGCTTCGCCGAGCAATATCGCCGGCAGTTCGGCGAGCTGCCTTCGGAAACCCTGCGCCGGCGCGCCTAGCGCCGACCGCCACGGCGTGCAGGAATCGGCCAGCGATCCGCAGGCAACGGATATCCCCAGCAGCACGCGCTACCTAACCTGACCGGGCCTGAACAATAACAACGGAGGCCCCGGCCATGTCCCTGGGTAGCGATTACTTGCGTTCTCTGCTCGAGGAAGACCCCGAGCGCGGCGTCTACCGCTGCAAGCGGGAGATGTTCACCGATCCACGCCTGTTCGAACTGGAGATGAAGCACATCTTCGAGGGCAACTGGGTCTATCTCGCCCACGAAAGCCAGGTTGCCGGAGTCAACGACTACCTGACCACCCAGATCGGCCGCCAGTCGATCGTCATCGCGCGCAACCGCGACGGCCAGCTCAACGCCTTCATCAACGCCTGCAGCCACCGTGGCGCGATGCTCTGCCGGCACAAGAGCGGCAATCGCAGCAGCTATACCTGTCCGTTCCACGGCTGGACCTTCAACAACTCCGGCAAGCTGCTCAAGGTCAAGGACCCGGCCGAGGCCGGCTACCCGCAGGGCTTCAACTGCGAGGGCTCGCACGACCTGACCCGGGTGGCGCGCTTCGAGTCCTACCGTGGCTTCCTGTTCGGCAGCCTCAACCCCGATGTCAGGCCGCTGGCCGAGCACCTGGGCGAGTCGGCGAAGATCATCGACATGATCGTCGACCAGTCGCCGGAAGGCCTCGAGGTGCTGCGCGGCTCTTCCAGCTATGTCTACGAAGGCAACTGGAAGCTCACCGCCGAGAACGGCGCCGACGGCTATCACGTCAGTTCGGTGCACTGGAACTACGCGGCGACCCAGAGCCAGCGCCAGCAGCGCGACGCCGCGGACCCGCTACGGACCATGAGCGCCGCGGGCTGGGCCCGGCAGGGCGGCGGCTTCTACTCGTTCGAGCATGGTCACATGCTGCTCTGGAGTCGCTGGGCCAACCCCGAGGACCGGCCGGCCTTCGAGCGCCGCGCCGAGCTTGCCCGCGACTTCGGCGAGGCCCGCGCCGACTGGATGATCGAGAACTCGCGCAACCTCTGCCTGTACCCCAACGTGTACCTGATGGACCAGTTCAGCTCGCAGATCCGCATCGCCCGGCCGCTGTCGGTGGACCGCACGGAAATCACCATCTACTGCATCGCGCCGAAAGGCGAGAGCGCCGAGGCGCGCGCCCGGCGCATCCGCCAGTACGAGGACTTCTTCAACGTCAGCGGCATGGCCACCCCGGACGACCTGGAGGAGTTCCGTTCCTGCCAGCAGGGCTACCAGGGCAGCGTGGTCGGCTGGAACGACCTGTCGCGCGGCGCCGAACACTGGATAGAGGGCGCCGACGCGGCGGCCGCGGCCATCGACCTGCGGCCGCGCCTGAGCGGCGTGCGCACCGAGGACGAAGGGCTGTTCGTATTGCAGCATCGCTACTGGCAGGAGGCGCTGCTCGCCGCCCTGGAGCGCGAACGGACGCAGCGCGTGGCGCTGCGGGAGGTGGCGTCATGAGCCTGGGCTACGACGCCCTGCGCGATTTCCTCTACCGCGAGGCGCGCTATCTCGACGACAAGGATTGGGACGCCTGGCTGGCGTTGTACGCCGCGGACGCCAGTTTCTGGATGCCGTCCTGGGACGACCGCGACCAGCTCACCGAGGACCCGCAGCGGGAAATCTCGCTGATCTGGTACGGCAACCGCGGCGGCCTGGAGGACCGGGTATTCCGCATCCGCACCGAGCGCTCCAGCGCGACCCTGCCGGACACCCGCACCTCGCACAACCTGAGCAACATCGAACTGCTCGGCGAGGACGACGGCATCTGCCGCGTGCGCTGCAACTGGCACACCCTGAGCTATCGCTACAAGACCGTGGACAGCTACTTCGGCACCACCTTCTACGACCTCGACGTACGCGGCGAGAGTCCGCTGATCAAGGCCAAGAAAGTGATCCTGAAGAACGACTACGTTCGCCAGCTGATCGACGTCTACCACGTCTGACGCCCGCGCCGGCGGGCTGTCGAGGGACATGCCATGAACCATCGGATCGCACTCAACTTCGAAGACGGGGTGACCCGCTTCATCCATGCCGCGCCCGGCGAGACCGTGGCCGACGCGGCCTACCGCCAGGGCATCAACATCCCCCTGGACTGCCGCGACGGCGCCTGCGGCACCTGCAAGTGCCTGGCCGAGGCCGGGCGCTATGCGCTGGGCCAGGACTACATCGACGATGCCCTCAGCGCCGAGGAAGCCGCCCGCGGCTACGTGCTGACCTGCCAGATGCGCGCCGAAAGCGACTGCGTGCTGCGCGTGCCGGCGTCCTCGACCCTGTGCAGGACCGGCCAGGCGCGCTACGAGGCGCGCATCAGCGAAGTCCGGCAACTGTCGCCGAGCACCATCGGCCTGTCGCTGCGCGGCGAGGCGCTGGCCAGCCTGGCGTTCCTGCCCGGGCAGTACGTCAACCTCCAGGTACCCGGCAGCGAGCAGCGCCGCGCCTACTCCTTCAGCTCGCTGGCGAAGGACGGCGAGGTCAGCTTCCTGATCCGCAACGTCCCCGGCGGGCTGATGAGCGGCTTCCTCAGTGGCACGGCCAGGGCCGGCGACAGCCTGGCGATGGACGGCCCGCTGGGCAGTTTCTACCTGCGCGAGATTCACCGGCCACTGCTGATGCTGGCCGGCGGCACCGGCCTGGCGCCGTTCACCGCGATGCTCGAACGGATCGCCGAACAGGGCAGCGCGCACCCGCTGCACCTGGTCTACGGGGTGACCCACGACGTCGACCTGGTCGGTCTCGAGCGCCTGGAGGCGTTCGCCGAACGGATTCCCGGCTTCACCTGGAGCGCCTGCGTGGCCAGCGCCGACAGCGACTATCCGCGCAAGGGCTACGTGACCGAGCACATCGCCGCGCAGTACCTGCACGAGGGCGACGTCGACATCTACCTGTGCGGGCCGCCGCCGATGGTCGAGGCGGTCGAGCGCTACCTGCGCGAGCAGGGCGTGCGCCCGGCGAATTTCTACTACGAAAAGTTCGCTGCCAGCGCGGCCTGAACCCGAGCAGCCAAGGAGATTCCCATGAACGACAGATTCCGCGACAAGGTCGCCCTGGTCAGCGGCGCCGCCCAGGGCATCGGCCTGGGGGTGGCCCGGCGCCTGCTGGAGGAAGGCGCGCGGGTGGTGGCGGTGGACCGCTCCGAGCTGGTCCACGAACTGGCCGGCGACGCCTGCCTGTGCCTGACCGCCGACCTGGAGCGCTACGCCGAATGCCAGCGGGTACTGGAGCGGACCCTGGAGCGTTTCGGCCGGCTGGACATCCTGGTCAACAACGTCGGCGGCACCCTCTGGGCGAAGCCCTACCAACACTACGCCGAGGACGAGATCGAGGCCGAGCTGCGGCGTTCGCTGCTGCCCACCTTGTGGTGTTGCCGAGCGGCGCTGCCGGCGATGCTGGGGCAGGGCAGCGGGGCGATCGTCAACGTCTCGTCGGTTGCCACCCGCGGGGTCAACCGGGTGCCCTATGGCGCCGCCAAGGGCGGGGTGAACGCGCTGACCGCCTGCCTGGCGTTCGAGACCGCCGACCAGGGCATCCGCGTCAACGCGGTGGCGCCGGGCGGCACCGACGCGCCGCCGCGAAGGATTCCGCGCAACGCCGCGGCGCAGAGCGAGGAGGAGCGGCGCTGGTATCGACAGATCGTCGAGCAGACCCTCGACAGCAGCCTGATGAAGCGCTACGGCAGCATCGACGAGCAGGTCGCGGCGATCCTCTTCCTCGCCTCCGACGAGGCGTCCTACATTACCGGCGTGACCCTGCCGGTAGCTGGCGGCGACCTCGGCTGAGCGCTTCAGTCGCCGCTTTCGGTGAACTTCTCCAGGTACAGCCGCAGATGCTCCAGGGAGCGCTCGCGCAGCCACTGGCGGACCGCCTCGACCATCGGCGGCGGCCCGCACAGGTAGAGGTCGAAAGCTTCGTCGCGCAAGCGGGCGGCGTCGAAATGCTCGTGCAGGTAGCCGCGCCGGCCATCCCAGTCGGCGTCCGCCTCGCTGAGCACCGGGACGAAGCGGAAGCCGGGAAGCCGCTCGGCGTAGCCGGCGATCCGTTGCAATTCGCAGAGATCGTCGGCGCGGCGTACCCCGTAGTAGAGATGCACCGGCCGCTCGCAACCGCGCTCGGCCAGTTCGTCGAGCATGCCGAGGAACGCCGACAGGCCGGTGCCGCCGGCCACCAGCAGCAACGGGCGCTCCACCTGGCGCAGGTAGAAGGTGCCCAGCGGCGCCTCGAAGCGGATCTCGTCGCCGACCCGGCACCCTTGGCGCAGGTAGTCGCTCATGGCGCCGCCCGGGAGCAGGCGGATGAGGAATTGCAGGTGGTTCTGCGGATTCGGCCGGTTGGCGAAGGAGTAGGCGCGCCGGCAGTCGCTGCCGGGTACTTGCAGGCGCGCGTACTGGCCGGGCAGGAAGTCCAGCTGGCGGCCCGCGGCGCCGGCGTCGAGGCGGAGCAGCGCGGTGTCCTCGGAGAGCAGGCGCAGTTCGCGCACCACGCCGCTGTGCGCCTGGGCCGCGGCGGCATGGCAGAGGGTCGAGGCGAAGTCGAAGTAGAAGGCCGCGTCGGAGCGCACCCGGGTCTGGCAGGCGAGCACCTTGCGCTGCTCCAGGTCGGCGGCGGAGAGGGTGTCCTCGTCGGCGTAGTCCAGGCTGTAGCTGCCCGCCTCGCAGCGGCCCATGCAGGTGCCGCAGACCCCTTCGCGGCAGTCCAGCGGCAGGTTGATGCCGTGGCGCAGGGCGGCGTCGAGGAGCAGGTCGTCGTGGCCGACGGGCAGGAACAGGGTCTTGCCGTCGGCGAAGCTGAGGGCGACTTTGTGATTCATCGTGACGGGTCCCGCCGTTCAGAGGTGGTAGAAGTCGAGGACCGAGTCGATCCGGTCGTTGAGCAGGACGATGTGCTTGCGCGCGATCAGCCAGGCCTCTCCATGGGGTTTCAGGCGGTAGGTGGCATGGCCGAAGAAGCTGCCGGTCTGGTCCAGGCGCTGGAACAGGGTCTGCCAGTTGACCCGCACTCGCAGCAGGCCTTCGCCTTCCTCGGCGATGCGCACGTTGCCGATCTGGTGCAGGGTGCGCGGCATCGGCACGGTGGACGCGGCCTTGCCGGTGCGGATACGGAACACCCGGTCTTCCAGGCCGGCACGGCTGGGGTAGTAGATCAGCGACATCTCGCGCTTCGGATCGCGGGTGTAGCGCTGCTCGGACTCCCACTGCGGCAGGTGGAACTCGCACTGTTCGTCGAACTGCGCGAGGTAGCCGTCCCAGTCCTGGGCATCGCAGAGTTCGGCGTGGCGGTAGAGGAACTGTTCGACGCGGTACTGCAGTCCGGCGTTCATGGGGTCACCTCCTTCGCGCGCAGGGCCAGGCGCTCCAGGCCGTCGAGGAGGAAGCGCCGCCAATGCGCGTGCTGGTTGACGTAGAGGCCTTCGTGGGTGATCTCGGTGCCGGTCAGCAGCGGCGCGATACCCAGCGCCTGGCTGTTCGGCGTCGCGCCTTCGAGCCACTTGCCGTGGCCGCGGGAGATGTCGCTCCAGCGCTCCAGGCGGGCCTGGAAGCCACGCTGGGCTTCGCGGAACTCCACCAGGTCGTCGGGCGTGCCCATCCCGGAGACGTTGAAGAAGTCCTCGAACTGGCGGATCCGGTTCTCCCGGTCGGCGTCCGACTCGCCCTTGACGCCGATGCACTGGCTGACGATCTCGGTACGGTTCCAGGCCAGCGGGCGGACGATGCGCAGCTGCGAGCTGATCTGGTCGATGACGAACAGGCTGGGGTAGAGATTGAGGTTGCGCAGGCGATGCATCATCCACTCGGCGCGGGCCTGGCCGTATTCCGCCACCAGCCGCGGCATCACGCTGGCGTAGCCGGGGCGTACGGCGGGGTTGGGCATCTCGCTGAAGAGCACGCTGTGGCCGTTGGCGAAGGAGAACCAGCCGTCGTCGGTGGCCGCGTCGCCGGCGCCGAGCTTGCTGTAGTCGAGGGTGGCGGCCACGCCGCCGCGCTCGGCCTCGACCTGCTGGCGGTGCTGCACGGTGGCTACGTAGTTGTAGTGCACTGTGCTGACGTGATAGCCGTCCAGGCCATTCTCGTTCTGCAGCTTCCAGTTGCCTTCGTAGGTGTAGGTGGAGGTGCCGGGCAACACTTCCAGCTCGCCGCTGGGAGACTGCGCCACCAGCATGTCGAGGAACACCCGGGCGTCGCCGAGGAAGTCCACCAGGTCGTCCTCGCCGGCGACGTCCAGGCTGACGAAGACGAAGCCCCTGTAGCTCTGGATGCGCGCTTTCTTCAGGCCGCGGGTGGCCTTGTCGAAGCCTTCCGGGTATTCGCCCGGCGCCTTGACCTTCACCAGCCGGCCGTCGTTCTTGTAGCACCAGGCATGGAACGGACAGGTGAAGGTCGACTGGTTGCCCTTGCCGACCCGCACCAGGGTCGCGCCGCGATGCTGGCAGGCGTTGACCAGCGCGTGCAACTGGCCGTTGCCGTCGCGGGTGACGATCAGCGGCTGGCGTCCGGCGCGCAGGGTGACGAAGTCGTGGGGCCTGGCCAGTTCGCTTTCGTGGCAGGCGTAGATCCAGTTCTTTTCGAAGATCAGCTCCATCTCCAGGTCGAACAGCTCCGGTTCGGTGAACATGTCCCGGGCGATGCGGAAGATGCCTTCCTCGGGACGGAAGTCGAGGCAGCCGCCGACATAGTCGCGCCACTGTTCGAGGCTTCTGCGGGTAGCGTTCATGCGTTCTCACCCTTGTGCGTTGTCGTTATGGGTGACCCATTCAACGGCCGCGAGCGGGGGCGGGCTATCCGCTTAGTCGACGATGCGCATCCCGAAAATCCGCAGCCGCCGAGGAGTGGCCGGGGGGCTCGCGGAGGGCTCGGCCGAGGTTCGAGCGGCGCTTGCGGCGGACGCTTTGTCCGGAAAGTCGGCGAACGCTATCCGGATAGTGGAGGATGCGGGGAGCCGGCCTTGCGCCGGCATATGCCTTGCATTTTGCTGAAAACAGAGCGCCAGCAGAGCGCACCCCCAGCCTTGCCGTGTCGAGTGCCGAACCATGATGAGGACCCATCCCGTCGCCGATCGTGGCGATCTCCATGCCGACCACCTGGACCTGGCCGCCGCCCGTTCCTGGATGTCGAAGGTCTGCGGGCCGCACCGGCTCGAAGCGGCGAGCCCGGGACTGGTGCAGTTCGAGCACCACGGCAACGTGCTGAAGTCGATGTGCACCACCCTTGGCTACATCGGCTACGGTACCGACGTCACCATCACCGTCGAGGATGCCGCGGCGTTCAACGCCTACAGCCTGAGCCTGCCACTCAGCGGCGAGCAGGAGCTGTGCCGGGGCGGGCTGCGCCTGCTCTCCGACGTCCGCCGCGGGGTGATCATCGCGCCCAACGAGCGCCAGGAGCTGAGCATCGCCGGGGACTGCCGCAAGCTGCAGGTGGTGATCGGCCGCACGGCGATGCGCAAGGTCCTGGAGGAGATGTTGCAGCGGCCGATCGATACGCCCTTGCGCTTCGATCCGGAGATGGATGCCCTGGACGGCGCCTCCGCGTCCTGGTGGCGCACCGTGCGGCACATCAGCGAGGAGATGGCGCGCAGCGAACTCTACGCCCAGGCGTTTTTCAGCAGCGACCTGGAACGCGCGCTGATCAAGGGACTGATCCTGGCCCAGCCGAACAACTACAGCGAGGCCCTGCAGCAGGGCCTTGGCGGGCGCCCGCCGCACTACCTGCTGCGCGCCCGCGAGTTTCTCCAGGCCAACGCCCGCGAGACCCTGAGCCTGGAGGACGTGGAACGCGCCGCCGGGGTCTCGCGGTTCAAGCTGTTCGAGGGCTTCCGTCGCTACTTCGGGGTGTCGCCGATGAGCTACCTGAAGCACTACCGGCTCGCCGCGGTGCGCGAGGAAATCCTCGCCAGCGGCGGCGCCCGCAGCATCTCGACGATCGCCCTGGGCTGGGGCTTCAGCCACCTCGGACGCTTCTCCGTGGACTACCGCAAGCGCTTCGAGGAAACCCCGAGCATGACCCAGCGCCGCGCTGCGCGGCGCTCCTGAGAGGGCGTTCAGGCGTCCTCGCGGCCGATCAGCGCCAGGCAGCGCCGCAGGTGCGGGGAGCCGTCGCCCTGGCGCCGGCTGACGATGATCGGCGAGGTCAGGGAGGCGTCGGCCAGGGCCTGGTAGGCGACGTCGTCGCGGTGCTGCAACTGCACCGAGGCCGGCACCAGGGTCGCGCCGAGTCCGGCGGCGACCAGGCCGATGGCGGTCTGCATCTCGTTGGCCCATTGCGTCACGCGCAGGCTCAGGCCGTGGGTGGCGAACAGCGCCAGCACGTGGTCGGCGTAGCTCGGCCGCGGCTGGCCGGGGTAGAGCACGAACGGCTCGCGCGACAGGCGCTCCAGGCTCAGCGGCTGGCCGAGCAACGGGTGCCCGGCGGGCAGGGCGGCGACCAGCGGCTCTTCGCTGAGCACGCTCTGGCGGATCGCCGGGTCGTCGATGCGGATGCGTCCGAAACCGATGTCGATACGCCCGCTCTTCAGCGCCTCGACCTGTTGCAGGGTGGTCATCTCCAGCAGGCCCAGCTCCAGCTCCGGGTCGCCGCGCAGGTGGCGGATCAGCTCCGGCAGCACGCCATACAGCGCCGAGGGCACGAAGCCGATGCCGAACCACTGGCGCTGGCCCTGGCCGATCCGCCGGGTGCTGTCGCAGATGCTTTCCAGTTGGTCCAGGAGCGTCGCGCTCTGTTCGTGGAAGAAGCGCCCGGCTTCGGTCAGGCGCAGCGGCCGGCCGCGCTCCAGCAGGGCCACCCCGAGCATTTCCTCGAGTTGCTGGATCTGCCGGCTCAGCGGTGGCTGGGCGATGTGCAACTGCTCGGCGGCGCGGGTGAAGTTGAGGGTCCGGGCCAGCGCCTGGAAGTAGCGCAGGTGACGAAGCTCCATGATACCTCCAGGGTATGGTTCGAGAGGAAGATGATATTGGACCCCAGTGAAGAAGGCGATGGATGCTTGGCCGAAACGACGGCGAAACCCGCTCGGTATCGAGCGAGCCTTGAGCAGCGAACCGTCGAAAACCCGACCGCAACCCTGGTGGACCCCCGAGAATGAGCCAAGCCGTGATCCAAAGCCTCGAGTCGATCATCGTCGACCTGCCGACCATCCGCCCGCACAAGCTGGCCATGCACACCATGAACCGGCAGACCCTGGTGATCCTCCGCCTGCGTTGCAGCGACGGCATCGAGGGCCTCGGCGAAGCCACCACCATCGGTGGCCTGGCCTACGGCAGCGAGAGCCCGGAGAGCATCAAGAGCAATCTCGACGCGCATTTCGCCCCGTTGCTGCTGGGCCAGCCGGCGGACAACGTGAATGCCGCGATGCAGCGCCTGGACCGACACATCAGGGGCAACACCTTCGCCCGCTCGGCGGTCGAGACCGCCTTGCTCGACGCCCATGGCAAGCGCCTCGGCCTGGCCGTCAGCGAACTGCTCGGCGGCCGCCTGCACGACAGCCTGGAGGTGGCCTGGACCCTGGCCAGCGGCGACACCGGCCGCGACATCGAGGAAGCCGAGCGGATGCTCGACCTGCGCCGCCACCGGCATTTCAAGCTGAAGATCGGCGCCGGTGAGGTGGATGCCGACGTGGCCCACGCGATCGCCATCAAGCGCGCCCTCGGCGAGCGCGCCAGCGTGCGGGTGGACGTCAACCAGGCCTGGGACGAAGGCGTTGCCCAGCGTGCCTGCGCGACGCTCGGCGACAACGGCATCGCCCTGATCGAACAGCCCATTGCCCGCCACAACCGCGTCGGCCTGGCGCGCCTGAGCAGCCGCGGCGGCGCGCCGATCATGGCCGACGAGGCCATCGAGAGCGTCGAGGATGCCTTCCATCTGGCTCGCGAGGGCGCCGCCCCGGTGTTCGCCCTGAAGATCGCCAAGAACGGCGGACCGCGCGCGGTGCTGCGTAGCGCGGCGATCGCCGAGGCGGCCGGGATCGGCCTGTACGGCGGGACCATGCTCGAGGGCGGCATCGGCACCCTGGCCGCCGCCCACGCCTTCGTCACCCTCGACCGCCTGGCCTGGCACAGCGAACTGTTCGGCCCGTTGCTGCTGACCGAGGACATCCTCCTCGAGTCGCCGCGCTACCAGGATTTCCACTTGCACGTGCCGCGTGCGCCGGGTCTCGGCCTGGCGCTCGACGAGGAGCGCCTGGCGCGCTTCCGCCGGCGCTGAAGCCGTCCCGCAGACAGAGGAGAAACGACCGATGCTGTTCCACGTGAAGATGACCGTGAAGTTGCCCGTCGACATGGACCCGCAACAGGCCGAGCGGCTCAAGGCCGAGGAGAAGGAAATGGCCCAGCGCCTCCAGCGCGAGGGCAGCTGGCGGCACCTCTGGCGGATCGCCGGGCACTACGCCAACTACAGCCTGTTCGACCTGCCCAGCGTCGAGGCACTGCACGACACCCTGACCCGGCTGCCGCTGTTTCCCTACATGGACATCGAGATCGACGGGCTTTGCCGGCATCCCTCGTCGATCCATGCCGACGACCGCTGAGATTCCCTTCCCACGCCCGACAACAACAAGCAGAGGCAAACGCCATGACCGTGAAGATTTCCCAGACTGCCGATGTCCAGCGCTTCTTCGAAGAGGCCAGCGGCCAGCTCAACGAACGCGGCGATCCGCGCACCAAGGCCCTGGTGCGGCGCATCCTCGACGACACGGCGAAGCTGATCGAAGAGATGCAGGTCACGCCCGACGAATTCTGGAAAGCGGTGGACTACCTGAACCGCCTGGGCAGCCGCCAGGAAGCCGGCCTGCTGGCCGCCGGGCTGGGCCTGGAGCATTACCTGGACCTGCTGCTCGACGCCCAGGACGCCGAGGCCGGCCTCACCGGCGGCACGCCGCGCACCATCGAAGGGCCGCTGTACGTCGCCGGCGCGCCGCTGAGCGATGGCGAGGCACGGATGGACGACGGCCGCGACGCCGGCACCGTGATGTTCCTCCAGGGCCGCGTCAGCGGTCCCGACGGCCAGCCGCTGGCCGGGGCCATCGTCGATGTCTGGCATGCCAATACCCAAGGCACCTATTCCTACTTCGACAGCAGCCAGTCCGAATACAACCTGCGCCGGCGCATCCGCACCGACGCCGACGGCCGCTACCGTGCGCGCAGTATCGTGCCGTCCGGCTACGGTTGCCCGAGCGACGGCCCGACCCAGGAACTGCTCGACCGCCTCGGCCGCCACGGCCAGCGGCCGGCGCACATTCACTTCTTCGTCTCGGCGCCCGGCCATCGCCACCTGACCACCCAGATCAACCTGGCGGGCGACCGCTACCTGTGGGACGACTTCGCCTATGCCACCCGCGATGGGCTGATCGGCGACCTGCGCTTCAACGACGACCCCGCCGCGGCCCGCGACCGCGGCGTGGAGGGCGGACGCTTCGCCGAACTGGATTTCGACTTCCAGCTCCAGGCCAGCCCGGCACCCGCCGCCGAGCGCCGCAGCCAGCGGCCGCGGGCATTGCAGGAGTAAGGTGGGAAACGGGGAGGGCGGCTGGTCGCTGGCGACCATGCCGCCTTCTTCCGCCAGGCGCGACGGCGGATAAAAAAAGGCGCCATGACTGGCGCCTCAGGACTTGTCCAAAGGAGCAACCCAAAAAGGACAAGTGTATTGCTCGGTGAAAGGCTGCTCAGCCGTTGCCGTTCTTGCGCTCGGCGCATTTGCTGCGGTCGGTCTTCTGCGCTTGCGCTTCCAGTTGTTGCTTCTGCAGGCGCTTTTCGCGCAGTTCTTTCTGCGCGGCGCGGAATTCGGCGTTGTACTGCCAGGAGCGTTCGCTGCCGTCCTGGGCCTGGGCAGTAGCGGCGCCGGTCGCCAGCAGGGCGGCCAGCAGCATCGGGATGATCTTCATGGCAAACCTCTCGGGTTGGCTCGTCGCCGGGGCGAGGTATTCGTCCCGTTTGAGCAAAGAGTAAGAGCGGACGGATTACCCGAGGGTGAGTGGAGAATTACGTTTCCGATAACTTCGGCGATGCTCCGTTGCATGGCGGAGGAGTCTGCGCGAAGCGCATTAAGTGCGAGTTAAGATTGCGGAAAAGTAATCCCCGCCTCATGTCTGCGTCATTTCCCCGGTTCCAGAATCAGCCCCACGGTCAATGCCGGTTGCGGCAGGACTGCGCGGGGGCGCGATCGACCAGAAGTTCACGCACAGCCAGCGCCGCAAGGCATGGCCGCAGAAGAAAAACAGACATGAACCGATCTGGAGCAATCGCCATGCAAGGGGATGGAAAGAAACGACTGTGGACGCTTCCACTGCTGCTGGGCGCCGGACTGATGGCCTCGGCCGTCGCCGAGGAGAACGCCGAGCGGAGCAAGGAAGGTTTCATCGAGGGCAGCGAGGTCAACCTGCTGCTGCGCAACTTCTACTTCAACCGCGACTTCCGCAAGGGCCAATCGAGCCCGGCGGGCGGCGGCTACACCGAGGAATGGGTGCAGGGCTTCATGGCCAACTTCTCCTCGGGCTTCACCCAGGGCACGCTGGGCGTCGGCATCGACGCCTTCGCCCAGCTCGGCGTGCGCCTGGACAGCGGCGGCGGGCGTTCCGGCGCCGGCGGTAGCGTCGACCTGCTGCCCTATGACGACCAGGGGAGGCCGCAGGACGACTATTCGCGAGCCGGCGGCGCGGTCAAGCTGCGCTGGTATGGCACCGTGCTGCGGGTCGGCGACGTGTTCCCGGAAACCCCGGTAATCCAGTACGGCAACAGCCGGCTGTTCCCCTCCAGCTTCCGTGGCTTCACCCTGGTCAACGACAGCCTGGCGAAGGGCCTGACCCTGCAGGCCGGCAAGCTGAACTCGATGACCCAGCCGAACAGCACCAGCGGCAGCGACGACTTCTACAGCTTCTACACCGGCCGGCGCATCGACTCGCCGTGGGTCGCCTACGCCGGCGGCGACTACCAGGCCACCGAGCACTGGAGCGTCAGCCTCTACGGCAGCCGCCAGAAGGACGCCTGGGACCAGTACTACGCCGGCACCAGCTTCAACTATCCGCTGGACGACAAGCTGTCCCTGCTCGGCGGCGCCAACTACTACAAGGTCAAGGACCAGGGCAGGCAGGTGATGGGCGAACTCGACAACGACATCTGGAGCGTGCGCGGCGGCTTCGCCTACGGTCCGCACCAGGTGCTGCTGTCGTACCAGCGCAACAACGGCGACGACGACTTCGACTACCTGCGCCAGACCGACTCCATCTACCTGGACAACTCGATCCAGTACAGCGACTTCAACTCGCCCAAGGAACGCTCGCTGATGCTCCGCTACGACCTCGACATGGCCGCCTTCGGCGTGCCGGGGCTGAGCTTCATGACCCGCTATGGCAAGGGCTGGGACGCCGATTATTCGAATGCCAACAGCGTCTACATGCGCACCGACGCCAACGGCAACCCGCTGACCAACCAGGGCCGCTGGGAACGCGACGTGGAGGTCAAGTACGTGGTGCAGGGTGGCGCGGCCAAGGACCTGGCGTTCCGCGTGCGCCAGGCCACCGTGCGCTCCGACAGCTTCGAGTCGGACCTCGACGAAGTCCGCCTGATCGTCGAATACCCGCTGCAAGTCCTCTGAAGGCGCGCCGCCGCCCCATCCGGGGCGGCGCTCTGCGACAGCCCGTTGCTGGCGGCTGCGCGGCGGCGCTGCTACTTTCCTCTGGGTAGGCGGGCCGAAGGGCGGTTCCTGGCCGGGCATGGCTTCGACCTGCCGGTGGGCGCCGCGACCCGAACCTCGGCCACGCCATTCCACCCATGCCGCCCGGGCACCGGCGTGCCCGTGGCAGCCCAGGCTACGGGCGCCGCGTAGCCAGCCAAGCGGGAGTCGACATGGCCTCGTGGACCTTGGTGGACGCCAGCGCGATCGCTGTCCGCCATCCCTACACCTTCTACAAACCGGACGCGGAGACCATCGACCGGGTCGCCGCCGGGGAAAGCGTCAAGCTGATCTTCGCCTTCGATACCGACAACCCCGATGCGCCGCGCGCCGAGCGGCTCTGGGTGACGGTCGAGGGCATCGAGGCGGATGGCGCCTTCAGCGGCCGCCTGGACAACTATCCGCAATACATCCGCGACCTGTCGCTGGGCGAGCGCATCGTCTTCGAGGCGCGGCACATCATCAACACCGAGCACGACCCGCGGGAAACGCCGATCTCGCGCTATGCCCGGCGCTGCTTCGTGACGCGCCGGGTGATAGACGAGGGGAAGGCGGTCGGCTACCTCTACCGCGAGGCGCCGGAAGAGGAAAACGACAGCGGCTGGCGACTGATGGCCGGCGACGAGTCGGACGACTACATGAATACCGCCGGGACCACCGCCTACGTCAGCCTGGGCTCGGTGCTGAACGCCGACGACAGCATCCTGCCGCTGCTCGACGCGCCGCCGGGACGGGCGTTCGAGCGGCTGGCCGACGGTTCCTTCATCGAGGTGCAGGGACCGGAGGGTTGAGCCTCAGCCTGGCAGCTCGGCGAGGAAGCGCTCCAGGCGCTCGGCCAGGGCCAGGTAGTCGTCGGGACTGCGGTTGCTGCCCATCTTTCCCGACCTGACCCGCCTGGCGTCGCTGCGCTCGCGCTCGGCGCGGCTGGCGAGGGCCAGACGCAGGGCGCTGGCCCTCGTCGGCGACTCCTCCAGCAGCGGTCGCGCCATGATCCGCGCGGCGTCGGCGTCGCCGTATTGCAGGGCGAGGAGCACCGTATTCGGGTCGGAGATCGCGCCGAGCCGCAACAGGCGTTCGGCCAGGACCGCATCGAGGTGCGCGGCGCCAATCTGCAGGCTGTCCTGGTGCACCGCGACGCCCTGGTCGAGCAGCCATCTGGCGGCCTCCAGGCGCCCGCGGGCGAGGCAGGCCTCCAGCACGCCGCCGCGTCCGCGCAAGGTTTCGGCGAAGTCGCAGCCGGCATCGCGTAGGCGTTGCAGCAGGTCGATGTCGCCGTCTTGCGCAGCTTCGGCCAGGGCCAGTTGACGCAGCCTTGGTTCGGCGGCCAGGCTGCCGTCGGCGAGGGCCGGCCGCCAGTCGAGGATGCGCTGGCGCAGCAGGACTTCCAGGCGGCCCTTCAGCGCCTTGCCGGGCTCCCCAGCGGCCTCCAGGGCGTCCAGCGCTTCCAGTAGCTCGTCGGCCACGCCGCAGGCGTTCTCGGCGTCGAACGGGTCCTGTTCGAAGGACAGCAGGCGGAACAGCCCGCCGACGTCGTCGGCCAGGCGCGTCACCGAATCCTGGTGCAGGCGTCCGGCCCAGGCCGGCGGCAGGCCGTGGCTCCAGGCGATTACCGCGCCATGCTCGGGGCCGGGTTCGACGCAGACGTAGAGCCGCTCCAGGTACTCGAAGCCACCGAACGGCAGGTAGGCCAGCTTGCCGTTCCAGTCGCGGCCTTCTTCTGCCGCGGCTTCCGCCGCCAGCTCGCGCTCGTGTTCGATCCAGCCCCAGAGGTCGTGGTAGCCGTCGCTGTCCGGATAGAACAGTTCGCTGAAAGAGAACGGGTGGCGGTGGCCGTCGTAGTCGACTTCCAGGTCATAGCCGAGGCGCCCGCCGAAACAGGTGCGCCAGAGGCGTAGCAGGTCTTCTGGAATCGGTCCGGCCAGGCCTTCGGCAAGACGCTGGACGTGTTCGGCGGACACCGGCGGTTGGGCGTCGTACACCACGCAGCCGTCGAACACGGCCAGGCGATGGGCCAGCAGGAGTTGGCGTTCGGCGGGGGAGAGTTCCATTCTCTGTGGTCCTGTCGATTCGGGGCGGCCACTCTAGCACGGCGAGGGTGCGCGTTCCGCAACGCCTTGGCTATCATGCGCGGCTTTCCATCCGCCCTGGCCGGAGTCCGTCGAACCATGCACACCTTGCAGCAACTGCGCAGCGGCGAACTGGCCGGCGCCACGCGCCTGGACCTGTCCTGCGGCCTGCGCGAGTTCCCCCGGGAAATCTTCGAGCTGGCCGACTCCCTGGAGGTGCTCAACCTCAGCGGCAACGCCCTGGACAGCCTGCCGGACGACCTCGGGCGGCTGCATCGTCTCAAGGTGCTGTTCTGTTCCGCCAACGACTTCGACGAATTGCCGGCGGCGGTGGGCGACTGTCCGGCGCTGAGCATGGTCGGCTTCAAGTTCAACCGCATCGAGCGGGTGCCGGCCGCGGCCCTGCCGCCAGCGCTGCGCTGGCTGATCCTCACCGACAACCGGATTGCCACGCTGCCCGAGGAACTGGGTCGCCGGCCGTTGCAGAAGCTGATGCTGGCCGGCAACCGCCTGGAGGCCTTGCCCGAGAGCATGGCCGCTTGCGAAGGCCTGGAACTGCTGCGGATCGCCGCCAACCGTTTCCAGCGCCTGCCGGCCTGGCTGGCGACGCTGCCGCGCCTGGCCTGGCTGGCCTACGCCGGCAACCCGTTGTGCCGTCTGCCGGCGCTGGCCGACAGCGGCATCGCTGCGCTGGACTGGAGCGAGCTGAGCCTGGACGGTTTGATCGGCGAAGGAGCCTCCGGGGTCATCCATCGCGCCGGCTGGCACCAGCCGGACGGCTCGACGCGCACGGTGGCGCTGAAGCTGTTCAAGGGCGAAGTGACCAGCGATGGCACCCCCGCCAGCGAGACGGCCGCCTGCCTGGCGGCGGGGCGCCATGCGCAATTGATCGAGGTGCTCGGCCAGCTCGCCGGGCATCCGCAAGGGCGCGACGGGCTGGTGCTGGAGCTGCTCGACGACGCCTATCGCAACCTGGCGGGGCCGCCGAGCCTGGAGTCCTGTACCCGCGACGTCTATCCGCCGGGACTGCGCTTCGAGCTGGCCACGGCGCTGCGCCTGGCGGCCTCGCTCGCCGCGTTGATGGCCCATCTGCATGGACGCGGCATCAGCCATGGCGACTTCTATGCGCATAACATCCTCTGGCGCGAGGATGGCGCCTGCCTGCTGGGCGATTTCGGCGCCGCGTCCTTTCTCCCGGACGACGCCGTGCTCGCCGGCGCCCTGCGGCGCCTGGAAGTACGTGCCTTCGCCTGCCTGCTGGAAGAGTTGCTCGAGCGCAGCGAGGCGCCGCCGGGGCAGGCCTCGCTACGTGCGGCGCTGGTCGAGTTGCAGCGACGTTGCGCGCTGCCACGGGTGAGCGAGCGGCCGGACTTCGGCGAGATCCAGGCGATCTTGCGCGACCTTGCCGCTCGCAGCCAGGCGTTTCCTCAAGTTCGATGAATTTGTCCGAAATTGACCGCAGGCTGATAAATATCAACGTAGTTCTAGCGGGCTTGGAGCTAGACTGACAAGTATGTCAGGAACGCGGCCAACGAGGGTAAACATGGATTCCTACGGCGTCACTTTCGCAATCATCGTGCTGGGCATGCTCTTCATCGGCACGGGTTTCACCAAGCGCGACACGCCGTTCGGCCTGTTCCTCATGTGGGTCGGGGTGATCTGCATGCTGGCCATCATCAGCTACCGCATCTATATCGCCACCCATTACTGAAGCGCCACCCGCGCCTGCAATGGCGGGCGCGGAGGTCCGCCGCTCAGTCGCGCGTCTCGCCCATGGCCCGGGCATAGCCGGACGGGGCGAAGCGCAGGGTCACCAGCAACATCGCCACCACGCTCGCCGCGAGCAGCAGCCAGGAGGCCTGGAAGCTGCCGGTGACGTCGCGCAGCCAGCCGGTCAGGTAGGGCACGATGCCGGTGATGATGAAGCCGATGCCTTGCACGAAGGCCGCCAGGCTTCCCGCCGCACGCGGCTCGTGGAGGTGGTCGAGGGTCAGGGTCAGGCTGAGGGCGAAGCAGGCGCCCAGGCCGTAGCCGATCAACGCCACCCACAGCGCCGCGTGCTGCAGCGGCATCAGCAGCAGGCCGCAGAAGCCGCCGAGCTGGACCAGCAGCGCGGCCAGCAGCCAGGGCCGGCGGTCGAGGCGGCGGCGAATCAGCAGCGGCACGCTGAGCGCGGCGAGCACCTGGAAGATGGTCATGATCCCGACCAGCCCGCCGCTGTCCTGGGCGCTCCAGCCGAGCTGGCGGTAGTACACCGGCAACCAGGCCACCATGCTGGTGTAGCCGCCGTTGATCAGCCCGAAATACACCGCCAGCAGCCAGCCACGGCGATTGCCGAAGAAGTGCCGGACCGGCCCCTCGCCAGCGCTCGGCAGCACCTCCCTTGGCCGCGCGAACATCCACAGCAGCAGCGCCAGCAGGGCCGGTACGGCCCAGGCGCCGAGGCCGGCCTGCCAGTTGGAGAAGTGTTCGGCGATCCGCGGGCTGAGCACCGCCGCGGTTCCGCCGCCGGCCATCAGCGAGGCCGAGTAGAGGCCCATCGCCGCCGGGACCCGCCTCGGGAACCAGCGCTTGACCACGCCCGGTACCAGCGCCTGGATGATCGCCACGCCGCTGCCGGCCAGCGCGGCGCTGGCGATCAGCGCCAGCCCGCTATCCAGTTCCAGGCGCCAGAGGCAGGCCGCGGCGATGGCCAGCAGTCCGCAGACGATGCCGCGGTGCTCGGCCAGCCAGCGCCCGAGCCAGGGCAGCAACAGCGCCACCAGGCCCATGCAGAGCACCGGCAACACCGTCAGCAGCGACGCGCCCTGGAAGCCGAGACCGGTGCCGGCGGTGATTTCCTCGAGCAGCGGGCCGATGCCGGTGAGGATCGGTCGCAGGTTGATGCCGAGGCAGAAGATCACCAGCAGGCCGACCCAACTGACCTCCGCCGCGCCGACGCCGCTGGCGGCCTGGCCGCCAGAAGGGATTCGCGCGCTCATGCCTGGCGTTGCCGCCATTGCCGGTACAGACCCTCTTCGCCGGCAGGACGCAGGGCGCGTAGCGGCAGGCTCTGCCGCTGTGGCGGGCGCGCCATCTCGGCGTAGAGCGTGGCCGTGGACAGGCCGAACGGTTCGCCGTCCTCGTTGGAATAGGCGAACCAGGCCGCCTGGATGCCGCAGAGATGCATGGCGGCCAGACACATCGGGCAGGGATGGCCGCTGGCGTAGATCACACAACCGTCCAGACGCGGGCTGCCGAGCGCCTGACTGGCCTGGCGGATCGCCTGCAGTTCGGCGTGGGCACTGGGATCGTGGGTCTCGTGGATCTGGTTGACGCCGCGGGCCAGGACCCGCCCGTCGCGCACCAGCACGGCGCCGAACGGGCGGCCGCCGGCCTCGACGTTGGCGCGGGCGAGGGCGATGGCCTCGCGCATGAAGATTTCATCGGACATGTCTTTCTCCTTCGCTTTCATTGGGCGCCGGCGGCCAGCAGCAGCCGCTCGATCCCGCCCTGGCCGCGCTGGCGGGCGTGGGCCAGCGGGCTGACGCCGTCGGCATCGGCCAGGTTGACGTCGGCGCCGGCGTCGATCAGCAGGCGCACGATCTCCTGGTGGCGCGGACCACCGTCACTCAGCAGGATCGCCTCGAGCAGCCCGGTCCAGCCGAGCTTGTTGACATGGTTGGGATCGACCCCGGCTTGCAGCAGCGTCTTCACCACTTCCACATGGCCGCGTTCGCAGGCCGGGATCAGCGCGGTGCCGCCATAGCGGTTGGTACTCTTCAGGTCGGCGCCGTGGAGCAGGGTCAGGCGCAGGATTTCCAGGCGGCCCTCGGCGCCGGCCAGCAGATACGGGCTGTCGAGCCGGCTGTTCTGCCGGTTGACGTCGGCGCCGGCCTCGATCAACTGGCGCGCCACCGCCAGGTGGTCGTTGGCGGTGGCCAGCAGCAGCGGGGTGCTACCGTCGGCGCTGGGCGCGTCGACCTCGACCTTGCGTTCGAGCAGGCTGGCGACCTGCGCGGTATCGCCGCGACGCGCGGCTTCGAGCAATGCTCCGGCGTCGCTCGCGCCGGCGCCTCCGCTGAATGCTGCGCAGACCAGCATGGCTCCGCTCCTGCATAGATTGGCCAGGGACATGTCGATGGGCTCCGATAGGCGTTGGCGAAAAGTATGGCGTCGATGTCATGTATGCTGAAATTAAATGATGTAATGCCTTTCAGTGGGAGTGTGCATGCTCGATCTGGTCCTGCTCCGTACCTTCGTCAGCGTTGTCGACACCGGCAACTTCACCCGCGCCGGCGAACACCTGCACCTGACCCAGTCCACCGTCAGCCAGCAGGTCATCCGCCTCGAACAGAACCTCGGTTGCCGCCTGCTCGACCGCAGCCAGCGGCAGGTTTTGCCGACCGAGGAAGGCGAGCGTCTGCTTGGCTACGCGCGGCGCCTGCTGCGGCTCTCGGACGAGGCCAGCGAGGCCCTCAGCCCGGCCCATGGCGACGGCGTGCTGCGCCTCGGCGTGCCGGAAGACCTCGCCGGCGAAGTGCTGATGCCGGTGCTGACGCGCTTCACCGAAGAGCGTCCGCGACTGCGCCTGGAGGTCGAGAGCGGTCTCAGCCATCACCTGCTGCGCCTCTATCGCAGCGGCGAGCTGGACCTGCTGCTGGTCAAGCAGTGGGGGGCCGACAGCGACTGCCATGCACGCTGGGCCGAGCCGCTGGGCTGGTTCGGCAGCGCCGCGCGGCCGTTCGGCGAGGGTTCGCCGGAGGAGCCGGTGCCGCTGGTGGTGTTCCCGGTCGGCGCGCTGTATCGCCAGGAGATGATCCATGCCCTGGAGAGCATCGGGCGTCGCTGGCGCATCGGCTATTCCAGCGCCAGCCTGGCCAGCCTGGTGGCCGCGGTCGGCGCCGGACTGGGGGTCAGCCTGCTGCCGCTGGGCTGCGTCGGGCCCGAGCATCGCCTGCTTGGCGCGCAGTCCGGCTTCCCGCCCATCGCTGGCCTGGAGCTGGCGCTCTACGCGCGGCCCGAGCTGGACAGCGCCGGGCGCACCCTCCGCGACCGCCTGCGCGACCTCTGCGATGCACGCCTGGAAGGGTTGCAGGGCGAGCGCTGAGCGCTGTCTCCGGGCTATGATCCGGCTCCCTCAGCGAATGGACACGGAAGCCCGCCACATGTCCCGACCCACCCTGCAAGTCGACCTGCTGGTCGAGTCCTTCAATTACAAGGCCTGGTCCGACCGCCGCACCCTCGATGCCATCGCCCGGATCGACGCCGAGGCGTTCCCGGCCTCGCTGGCCTTCGCCTTGCAACAGCTCAATCACATGGCGATCGTCGAGGAACTGTTCAGGGCGCGCCTGCTGGGCGAGCCGGCGCCCCACCAACAGACCAACAGCGAGGTGGTGCCTGGCTACGACGTCCTGCGTCGCCGGCTGGAGGATTCGGCCGCCTGGTTCGCCGGCTATGTCGCCGAGCTGCCGCTGGAGCGTCGCGGCGAATGGCTGCGCTTCCGCTTCGCCGATGGCCGCGACGGCGGCATGACGCGCCAGGAGATCCTCTTCCATATCGTCAACCATGGCACCTACCATCGCGGCGCCATCGGTCATGCCCTCGACCTGGCGGGCGCGCCCCGGCCGGCGGATACCTACACCCTGTATATCCACTCCGCGCAGCCGGAGCGGCGGGAATAGCCCGCGGCAATGCCCGCCGAGCCTCTACGCCATCGCCGAGAAACGACGTGGGGCTCGACCGAGCCCCCGCGCTGCGCATAAAAAAGCCCCGCGACCAGGAGCTGCAATCGCGGGGCTGGAGTGGCCGATTTCCATCGGCCGGGGGATAGCCGGTTCAGGCGCTGGGTTGCCAGCCACCGCCGAGGGAGCGGTAGATCGCCACGATGCCGCGGTACAGCTCGACCTCGGCCTGGGCCTGGGCATCTTCGGCGGAGAGTTGCTCGCGTTCGGCGTCCAGCAGCACCAGGAAATCGGTGGTGCCTTCGCGGTAGCGGATCGCCGCCTGTTGCGCGGCGGCGCGGCTGGCTTCCGACTGGCGGACCAGCGAGACCAGGCGCTCCTGGCGCTTGCCATAGTCGCTGAAGGCATTCGCCGATTCTTCCAGGGCCAGCAGCACCTGCTGTTCGTAGCTGGCCAGCGCGGCGTCGGCGTCGGCCTTGGCGCCGCGCAGGCGGGCACGCACGCTGCCGAGGTCGAAGGCGGCCCAACTGATGCTCGGGCCGACGCTCCAGGCGCGGGCGGCGCTTGAGCCGATCTGCGAGCCCCGCCCGGCGGTGAAACCGAGGAAGCCGCTGAGGCTGACCCGCGGGAACAGGTCGGCGGTGGCCACGCCGACGTCGGCGGTGCTGGCGGCCAGGCGCCGTTCGGCGGCGCGGATGTCCGGTCGGCGGCGCAGCAGCTCGCCGGGATCGCCGATCGGCAGGGCCTTGGTGATCGCCGGCAGGTCGCGCGGCGAAAGGTCCACTGTCAACTCTTCCGGCCGTTGGCCGAGGAGGGTGGCGATACGGTGCCTGGCGCGCTCGGCTTCCGCCTGCAGTTGCGGCACGCTGGCGGCGGTGGCCGCCAGGCGCGCATCGGCGCGCAGTACGTCGAGTTCGGCACCGACCCCGGCGTCGCGCAGTTGCTCGGTGAGCTGGCGCGACTCCTTCTGGTTCTCCAGGTTGCTCAGGGCAATCTTCTCGCGCAGTTGCGCGCCGCGCAGCTGGCCGTAGGCGTCCACCAGCTCGGCGATCAGGCTGACCTGCAGTTGCTGCAGGTCGGCCTCGGCCGCTTCGCTGAGGGCGTCGCTGGACTCCAGCTGACGGCGGATGCGCCCGAACAGATCAAGCTCCCAGGCGCTATCCAGGCCAAGGTCGTAGCGCTCGCTGTTGACCCGGTCCTCGGTCACTCCCGGTTGCTGGCCCTTGCCGATGTCGGCGCTGGCGCGGCTGGTGACCACCGGGAAGCGATCGTTGGCCACGTCGTCGCGCAGGGCGCGGGCGGCGCGCAGGCGGGCGAAGGCCACGCGCAGGTCGCGGTTGCCGCTCAGCGACTGTTCGACCAACTGGTTCAGGGTCGGATCGTCGAACTGTTTCCACCACAGGCTTTCGAAGCGGCTGCGGTCGTAGGGCTTGCTCGCCGTGGCGTCGATCTTCGCCGCCGCGGTGTCGGGGGTCCGGTAGTCCGGACCCACCGTGCAGGCGCTGAGCGCCAGCAGACTGAACAGACCCAGGGCGGGCGCGAGCCCGCTCCGGATCGACTGCGCGTGAATCATGCATGCACCTCTGGCAGGCCTTTGTCGTTGGCGGCGCGGCGCGCTTCGCGGTTCTCCACGAAGCGGCGGATGAGGACGTAGAACACCGGCGTCAGCAGCAGGCCGAAGAAGGTCACCCCGATCATCCCGGAGAACACCGCCACGCCCATCGCATGGCGCATCTCGGCGCCGGCGCCGGTGGAGATTACCAGCGGCACCACGCCCATGATGAAGGCGATGGACGTCATCAGGATCGGCCGCAGGCGCAGGCGGCAGGCTTCCAGCACCGCGGCGACGCGGTCCATGCCTTCCTCCTGCTTGTCCTTGGCGAACTCGACGATCAGGATCGCGTTCTTGCACGCCAGCCCCACCAGAACGATCAGGCCGATCTGGGTAAAGATGTTGTTGTCGCTGCCGGCCAGGATCACCCCGGTGATCGCCGACAGCAGGGTCATCGGCACGATCAGGATCACCGCCAGCGGCAGGCTCCAGCTCTCGTACTGGGCGGCCAGCACGAGGAAGGCCAGCAGCACGCAGAGCGGGAAGACGAACAGCGCGGTATTGCCGGCGAGGATCTGCTGGTAGGTCAGCTCGGTCCACTCGTAGGTCATGCCGTTGGGCAGTTCCTCCTTCAGCAGCTTCTCGATCGCCGCCTGCGCCTGGCCGGAGCTGTAGCCCGCGGCCGGGGCGCCGTTGAGTTCGGCGGTGATGAAGCCGTTGTAGTGCATCACACGGTCCGGACCGGAGGTGTCGCTGACCTTGATGAAGGACGCCAGCGGGACCATCTCGCCGAGGTTGTTGCGCACCTTCAACTGGCCGATCTGCTCGGGTTCGAGGCGGAACTGCTGCTCGGCCTGGACGTTGACCTGATAGGTACGGCCGAAGCGGTTGAAGTCGTTCGCGTACAGCGAGCCGAGGTAGACCTGCAGGGTGTCGAAGATGTCGCTGATCGCCACGCCGTGGGTCTTGGCCTTCTCGCGGTCGATGTCGGCGTCGATCTGCGGCACGTTGACCTGGTAGCTGGAGAACACCGAGCTGGGTTCCAGCTCAGGCAGCGCACGGGCCTTGGTGATGATGTTCTGGGTCTGCTTGAACAGCTCCTCGTAGCCCTGGTTGCCACGGTCCTCGATCTGCAGGCGGAAGCCGCCGATGGTCCCCAGCCCCTGTACCGGCGGCGGCGGGAAGATCGCGATGTAGGCGTCCTGGATGTCGGCGTACTTGGCGTTCAGCGCGGCGGCGATGGCCCCGGCCGACTGGCTCGGGTCCTTGCGCTCGTCGAACGGCTTCAGCGGGGTGAACACGATGCCGCTGTTCGGGCTGTTGGTGAAGCCGTTGATCGACAGGCCGGGGAAGGCCACCGAGTCCGCCACGCCGGGCTGCGCCAGGGCGATCTCGGACATCTGCTTGATCACCGCCTCGGTACGGTCCAGGCTGGCCGCGTCGGGCAACTGGGCGAAGGCCACCAGGTACTGCTTGTCCTGCTGCGGGACGAAACCGGTCGGCGTGCTGGAGAAGCCGAAGTAGGTCAGCACCATCAGTCCGCCGTAGACCAGCAGGGCGATCGAGCTGCCGCGCAGGACCCGGTTCACCGTGCCGACGTAGCCATGGCTGGCGCGGTCGAAGAAACGGTTGAACGGACGGAACAGCCAACTGCCGAGGAGCTTGTCGAGGAACACCGAGAAGCGGTCCTTCGGCTCGTGGTGGCCCTTGAGCAGGACCGCCGCCAGCGCTGGCGACAGGGTCAGCGAGTTGAACGCCGAGATCACCGTGGAGATCGCGATGGTCAGGGCGAACTGGCGGTAGAACTGCCCGGTGAGGCCGGAGATGAACGCGGTCGGGATGAACACCGCGCAGAGCACCAGCGCCGTGGCGATGATCGGCCCGGTCACCTCGCGCATGGCACGCTTGGTGGCTTCCACCGGCTTGAGGCCGAGGCCGATGTTGCGCTCGACGTTCTCCACCACCACGATGGCGTCGTCCACCACGATGCCGATGGCCAGTACCAGGCCGAACAGCGACAGCGCGTTGAGCGAGAAGCCGAGCATGTGCATCACCGCGAAGGTGCCGATCAGCGACACCGGCACCGCGGCCAGCGGGATGATCGAGGCGCGCCAGGTCTGCAGGAACAGGATCACCACCAGCACCACCAGCACCAGGGCTTCGAACAGGGTGTGCACCACCGCCTCGATGGAGCCGCGGACGAAGATGGTCGGGTCGTAGACGATGGAGTAGTCCATGCCTTGCGGGAAGCTGTGCTTCAGCTCGGCCATCTTCTCCCGCACCAGGTTGGAGATCTCGATGGCGTTCGAGCCGGGACGCTGGAAGATCGGGATCGCCACCGCCGGCTTGTTGTTCAGCAGCGAACGCAGGGCGTACTGGTTGGAGCCCAGCTCGACCCGGGCGATGTCGCGCAGACGGGTGATCTCGCCGTTGGCGCCGGCGCGGATGATGATGTTCTCGAACTCTTCCTCGGTGACCAGGCGACCCTGGGTGTTGATCGACAACTGGAAGCTGGTATCGCTCGGCGCCGGCGGCGCGCCCAGGGTGCCGGCGGCGACCTGGCGGTTCTGCTCGCGGATGGCGTTGACCACGTCGGTGGCGGTGAGGTTGCGCGAGGCGACCTTGTTCGGGTCCAGCCAGACGCGCAGCGAATAGTCGCCGAGGCCGAACAACTGGACGTCGCCGACGCCGTCGAGGCGGGCCAGTTCGTCCTTCACGTTGAGCACCGCGTAGTTCGACAGGTAGAGCATGTCGTAGCGGTTATCCGGCGAGGTCAGGTGCACGACCATGGTCAGGTCGGGCGAGGCCTTGTCGACGGTGATGCCGAGCCGGGTCACTTCTTCCGGGAGCTTCGGCTCGGTCCGGGTGACGCGATTCTGCACCTGCACCTGGGCGTTGTCCAGGTCGGTGCCGAGGGCGAAGGTGATGGTCAGGGTCAGCTTGCCGTCGGAGGTCGACTGGGAGGACATGTAGAGCATGTTCTCCACCCCGGTGATCGCCTGTTCAAGGGGAGAGGCGACGGTCTCGCCGATGACTTTCGGGTTGGCGCCGGGGAAGTTGGCGCGGACCACGACGGTCGGCGGCACCACTTCCGGGTATTCGCTGATGGGTAGCTGGAACAGGGAGATGGCGCCGCCAATCAGGATCAGCAGCGACAGCACCGCGGCGAAGATCGGCCGCTGGATGAAGAATTGGGAGAAATTCATCGGTTCTTCCTATCGCCGCGCTCAGCCGCGCGGCTCGTTGCGAGTGGCGTTGTCCTTGGACGCCGCCACCTTCGGTGGTTCGCTGTCGCCGACCGACTGCCGCAGGCGCGCGAGGGTGGCCAGGGTGTCGGCGCTGGCCATCTCGACCTTCTGCGGATCCACCTGCATGCCCGGGCGGACCCGCTGCAGGCCATTCACGACGATCCGGTCGCCCTTGCTCAGGCCGCTGCGGACGATGCGCAGGCCCTCCAGCTTCGGTCCCATCTCGACGGTGCGGTAGACGGTCTTGTTGTCGCCATCCAGGACCAGCACGAACTTCTTGCCCAGGTCGGTGCCGACCGCTTCGTCCTTGATCAGGGTGGCGGCGTAGGTCTTGCTGCCGACCAGCTTCAGGCGCACGTAGAGGCCCGGGGTGAACTCGCCCTTGGCGTTGTCGAACACGGCGCGGCCGCGGATGGTGCCGGTACGCGGGTTGACCTGGTTGTCGAGGAAGTCCAGCCGGCCCAGGTGCGGGTTGCCGTCCTCGCTGCTCAGGCCGAGGTACACCGGGCTCTCGCTGCGCGTGTCGCGACCGGCCTGGCGGGCCAGCTCGACGTACTTGAGGAACACGCGCTCGTCGGCGTCGAAGTAGGCGTAGACCTTGTCGGTGCTGACCAGGGTGGTGAGCAGGGTCTCCCCGGAGTTGACCAGGTTGCCGGCGGTGACCTCGGCGCGGCTGACGCGACCGTCGATCGGCGCGGTGATCCGGGTGAAGCTCAGGTTCAGGCGCGCCGCGTCCAGTTGCGCCTGGGTCGCGGCGACCGCCGCCTTGGCTTCCTGGGCGGCGGTGGTGCGGGCGTCGGCGAGTTCCGCGGAGATCGCGTTGCTGGCGCGCAGGCGTTCGCCGCGCTGGGCTTCGTTGACGCTCCGCGCCTGGGCCGCGCGGGCCTGTTGCAGCTGGGCTTCGAGGCGCTTGACCTCGGCCTCGAACGGGCGCGGGTCGATCTGGAACAGCAGGTCGCCTTTCTTCACCAGTGCGCCTTCATGGAAGGCCACGCGGTCGATGTAGCCCGACACCCGCGGGCGCAGCTCCACCGACTCCGGGGCCTCCAGGCGGCCGGTGAATTCGTCCCACTCGTTCAGCGGTTGTTCGATGACTTCGGCGACGCTGACCTTGGGCGCCGCCATGCCTTGGGTGGTTTCCGGGGCCTTGCCGCAGGCGCTCAGGACCAGTACGGCCGCGAGTGCGAGGGGGTAGCGCCAGGAGAAGTGGGATGACTGTTCCATGCTTGACTCCGCCAGTCGGTTTTTCGGGATTGGCGAAGTCTGCGGGCTGCTCCGGCAGGGAACTAATCGAACGACGAGATTTTGATTATCACGAACAGTGATACATGGTTTTTCGTTTTCTGTAACAGTCGATGGTTATGGACAGTGCTTTCGATGGAATAAGCCGCACACCCGCGGCGCGCGATCGATTTTCCCGTTGCGACGCCTCGTGCGGGTAGCTGCCGGAGGGCTCAGAGACTGTCCGGATCGCCGATGAACATGCTGATCCGCGAGCGCAGCCAGCGTTCGGCCGGATCGTTGTCCTGGGCGCCGCGCCAAGCCATCGACAGTTCGAAGGCCCGGGTCTCGAACGGTGGGTCCTCGGCGCGTAGGCCGCCGGCGGCGATCAGCGCCTGGGCGGCGTAGTCGGGCACGGTGGCGATGATGTCGGTGCCGGCCAGGAGGGTGCCGAGGCCGTTGAACTGCGGCACCGCCAGGACCACCTTGCGCTTGCGGCCGAATTTTTCCAGCTCCTCGTCGACGAAGCCGCTGAGGTCGCCGGCGAAGGACACCAGCGCGTGCGGTCGCGCGCAATAGTCGTCGAGGGTCAGCTGGCCGGGCGCGGAGTCGGCGCGGAGGATCTTCGGCTTGCTGCGGCGCACGGTCTTGCGCTTGGCGTTGGCCGGCAGTTCGTCGGTGTAGCTGACGCCCACCGAGATCTCCCCCGAGGCCAGCAGGTTCGGCATCAATAGATAGTTGGCGCGGCGCACGACGAGGACGATCCCCGGCGCCTCCGCGCGCAGGCGGCGGAGCAGGGGCGGCAACAGGCCGAACTCGACGTCGTCGGAAAGGCCGATGCGGAACACCGCGGTGCTGGTCGCCGGATCGAACTCGCTGGCGCGACTCATGGCGGTGGAGATGGAATCCAGCGCCGGCGACAGGTGGGCGAAGATTTCCTGGGCTCGCGCGGTGGGTTCCATGCTGCGTCCGGTACGGACGAACAGCGGGTCGTCGAACAGCGTGCGCAGGCGCGACAGCGCGGCGCTGATGGCCGGCTGGCCGAGGAACAGTTTCTCTGCGGCGCGGGTCACGCTGCGTTCGTGCATCAGAGTCTCGAACACGATCAGCAGGTTCAGATCGACGCGGCGCAGGTCGTTTCGGTTCATGGCGTTCCTCGTTTCCAGGGGCTAGAGGCTGCAACCGCGGGGGCTCGCCGTCAAGCCTTGCGTGCGAGACGGGGCGGGGCCTGGCGAGGTGCCGGAGGGGCATAGGATCACTGACAGGCATAGCCATTATCAATAACGACGGGTGGTTTTGTCAGGCATGGGCGGATACAGTCACAACCCATGAGGTTATTCACCCCGTGATGCACTGCAGAGGTTTGCGATGTCCCGAGTGATCCGTTTTCATCAGTTTGGCCCGCCAGAGGTCCTCAAATGCGAAGAGCTGCCGACCCCGGCGCCGGCCGCAGGGGAAGTCCTGGTGCGTGTCCAGGCGATCGGCGTGAGCTGGAAGGATGTGCTCTGGCGTCAGAACCTGGCCCCGGAGCAGGCTGCGCTGCCGTCCGGTCTCGGCTTCGAACTGGCCGGCGAGGTGCTGGCGGTCGGCGCCGGCGTCGGCGACCTGCCGCTGGGTTCCCGCGTGGCCAGTTTCCCCGCCCATACCCCCGATCATTATCCGGCCTATGGCGACGTGGTGCTGATGCCGCGCGCGGCCCTGGCGGTCTACCCCGAGGTACTCACCCCGGTGGAGGCCAGCGTCTACTACACCGGCCTGCTGGTGGCCTATTTCGGCCTGGTCGACCTGGCCGGGTTGAAGGCCGGGCAGACCGTGCTGATCACCGAGGCGGCGCGCATGTACGGGCCGGTCTCGATCCAGTTGGCCAAGGCTCTCGGCGCGCGGGTGATCGCTTCCACCAAGTCCGCCGAGGAGCGCGAGTTCCTCCGCGAGCAGGGCGCCGACAAGGTGGTGGTGACCGACGAGCAGGACCTGGTCCTGGAAGTCGAGCGCTTCACCGAGGGCAAGGGCGTCAATGTCATCCTCGACGAATTGGGCGGCCCGCAGATGACCCTGCTCGGCGATGTCTCCGCCACCCGCGGCAAGCTGGTGCTGTATGGCTGCAACGGCGGCAACGAGTCGGCGTTCCCGGCCTGCGCCGCGTTCAAGAAGCACCTGCAGTTCTACCGCCACTGCCTGATGGATTTCACCGGTCATCCGGAGATGGGCCTGGAACGCAACGACGAGTCGGTGAGCAAGGCCCTCGCGCACATCGAGCAACTGACCCGCGATCGCCTGCTCAAGCCGGTGGTCGACCGGGTATTCGAGTTCGACCAGGTGGTCGAGGCGCACCGCTACATGGAAACCTGTCCGAAGCGTGGCCGGGTGGTGATCCACGTCGCCGATTGAGGACGACCCGCAGCGAAAGAGCCCGGCCATCGAGCCGGGCTTTTTCATGGGCGCGGTTTCAGATCCACAGATCGTTGACCGCCGTCCGCTCGCCGCCCTGGTCGCCGGTATTGCGCACGCCGCAGGGCTCCACCAGGAGCATGCGCACCTCGCCCTCGGCGAACGGCTTGTGCTCCACGCCGCGCGGCACCACATACATCTCGCCGGGGCCCAGGTGCACCGCGCCGTCGCGGAAATCGATGCGCAGGCGACCGGCGAGGACGATGAAGGTCTCGTCGGTGTCGGCGTGGCTGTGCCAGACGAAGTCGCCTTCGATCTTCACCAGCTTGAACTGGTAGTCGTTCATCTGGGCGATCACCCTGGGTTGCCAGCGGTCGTCGAACAGGGCGAGCTTGGCGGCGAAGTTGATCGCTTGGGTTGTGCTGGTGGACATCGGTGCGCTCCGGTGGTTGGTCTCTGGCGCCAGGGTAGGCGGCTACGGAGCGGGCGGTCTTGGATGATCGTGCAACCTGGCTAGGCGCGGCCGAGCATACGCAGCCAGCGTGCCGGCGGCAGGCCGTAGCTCTGGCCGAAATGGCGGGTCATGTGGCTCTGGTCGGCGAAACCGGCGGCAAGCGCGGCTTCGGCCAGCGTCTGGCCGCCGAGCATCAGCCGGCGGGCGATGTCCAGCCGGCGCTGGATCAGGTAGCGGTAGGGGCTGGTGCCGAACAGCGCGCGGAAATCGCGCGACAGGCTCCAGCGTTCGCGCTGGGCGACCTGCGCCAGTTCGTCGAGGCCCAGCGGGCGCTCCAGGTGCGCGTGGATGTACTGCCGGGCGCGCTCGGCGGCGACGAAGTCGAAGTGGCGCCTGCCGCGCGCCCGGTTGCCGGCCACGGCGTCGAGGGCGTGGGCCAGTTCGAACAGGGCGTCCTGTTCTTCCAGCGGCTCCAGCGGGGTATCCATGGCCTGTAGCAGGGCCCGGCTGGCGGCGATCAGGCGCGGGTCGTCGGACAAGCCCCCGCGCACGAACGGCAGCGGCCGGCCGCCGAGGGCCTGCTGGATCAGCGCCGGCTCGACGTAGAGCATCCGGTAGCGGAACCCTTCCTGGCTGCCGGCCTCGCCGTCGTGCAGCTCGTCGGGATGCAGCACCAGGCAGCCGCCCGGCAGGCTGTGGCGCTGGCTGCGGCGATAGCGGAAGCTCTGCACCCCGGCCAGGGTCTGGCCGATGGCATAGGTGTCGTGGCGATGCGGATCGTAGCCGTGGCCGGCGAAGTAAGCCTCGATGCGTTCCACCGCACCGTGTTGCGGGGCGCGTCGAACCCAGTCGCGGGGCGTATTGGCGTGGCTCATGGGGAAAGGCTCGTGGCGCGGAAGGTTCAGGCTAGCGCTTCGTTGGCGCGACTGGAATAGCCGGACGGCGTCTCGCCGAATACTGTGCGGAAGGCACTGGCGAAGCTGCTCGGGCTTTCGTAGCCGAGCGACCAGGCGACCTCGCCGACCGCCTGGCCCGCTGCCAGCCGTTCGACGGCCGCGTGCAGTCGCGCCAGTTGCCGCCATTGCGCGAAGCTCATACCGGTCTCGGCGCCGAACAGCCGGCTCAGGCTACGGCTGCTGAGGCCCGCCCAGCGTGCCCATTCGGCCGCCGGCCGCGGATCGCCGGGGTTGGCCAGCAATGCCTCGGCGATCCTGCGCAGGCGCGAATCCCCCGGATAGGGCAGGCGGGTCCGCTGGGGCACGGCGTGGCGCAGTTCGTCCAGCAGCACGCGCAGCAGGTTCTCGCGTTCGGTGCTCCAGGCGGAGCCGGTCGGCCAGCGGGTGGCGCGTTCGACGATCAGCGCCACGAAAGCCGAGCAGGCGAGCACGCCGGGGTGCCGGGGCAGGTCGCGGCAGTGTTCGGCGGCGAGGTAGGCGCTCCAGCCCGCCAGGCTGCCGTGGGAGTGCGCCGAGTGTGGGTGACCCGGTGGGATCCAGGCGATCTGGCGCGGAGGCAGGGCCTGGCGGCCATGCTCGTCCTCGACCACCAGAAGGCCGCGCTCCAGGCAGTAGAGCTGGCCGCAGGCATGGCGGTGGGAGGCCGTGCGGCTGGCTGCGCGGTCGATGCGCAGGGCGAAGAGCGGGACGGGCAGGGGTTCCGGAAGCATTTGGCGGAAAAGCGACGATGATTGGCTCGGGATGGATAATAGGCCATTCGACTGCGGATGTAGCCTGGCGGCTCATCATTCTTGCCTGGAGCACGCCATGAAAGCCGAAGACATCCTTCCCGACCGACAGGACCGCATCCGCCTGGGCGGCGTGGAGATACGCAAGGGCAGCGTCGGCGCGTTCATCGCCAACGCCCGGCTGCTGCTTGAGGAGGAACTGCCCGCGGCGCAACGGCGGCAGGCTGAAGAAGACCTGCGCGCCCTGCTGCCGGCGATCCGGGCACTGGGGCTGCTGGAACTCTTCGAACTGCGCGACGCGCGACTGCGGACGCTGGTGGCGGATTGGGAAAACGCCGCTGGCCGCTCCTGAGAGCGGCACACGGGCACTGGAGGTATCAGTCGTCGATGCAGCTTTCGATCAGGCGTTGCAGGGCTTCGCGCTCACTGACCGGCGTGCGCATCGGCATGTGCGCGAGGCTGCCGTCGCGGCGCTCGATGATGTACTCGGTCTCGAAGTGCAGGGTGCAATCCTCGAGGCTCACATAGGTGACGCCATAGGTCGGGGCCTTGCGGGAGCGGGCTGAGAGCATGGATGCCTCCTTGGGTTCATTTCTTCTCGCTGGTCGATGCGGGCGCGCTGGCCTGAACCGGGCGAGTAGGGGGCACTGCATTGCTGTAGAACGCGGAAGCGGCGAAGTAGCTGGCGAGGGCGCTGAAGCTGGACATGATCGGTTCTCCTGGGGAAGGGTGGGCGTCTGCCCTTGGAGAGCATGTTTGCCCAGCGGGAGAACCGGCAGAAGTAAAAAGCCTGCATGGTGTATATCGAGCGCGGTGATGGATCAAGCGACCCCCTCCAGCCTTGCGACTGTTCGCCGGTGTTACCATATGACGTGTTTTTTTCTCAGGAATTCCCATGGCCAAGCGTGGACGCCCCTGCGGCTTCGATCGTGAACAGGCATTGCGCCGGGCGCTCGACGTGTTCTGGGAGGCCGGTTACGAAGGCGCGACCATGGCCGCGCTGAAGGAGGCCATGGGTGGCATCTGCGCGCCGAGCATGTATGCCGCCTATGGTTCCAAGGAGGCGCTGTTCCGTTCGGCGGTGGAACTCTACCTGAGCCAGGAGTGCCAGCTTTCCAAGGGCGCCTTCGCCCTGCCGACGGCGCGCGAGTCGATCGCCGCGCTGCTGGAAAGCGCCGCCGTCAGCTACACCACGGAAGGCAAGCCGCGCGGTTGCCTGGTCGACCTCAGCACGACCAATTTCTCGCCGGCCAACAAAGGCGTCGAAGACTACCTGCGCGATCACCGGCGGCGCGCCGCGCGCCTGCTGCGCGAGCGTTTCGCACGAGGCGTGGCCGACGGCGACGTGCCGGCCGGAGCCGATCTCGACGCGCTCACCAGTTTCTACAGCAGCGTGCTCCAGGGCCTGTCGATCCAGGCCCGCGACGGCGCCAGCCGCCAGCAGTTGCTGGCCATCGGCCGCTGCGCGATGGCGGCCTGGGATTCCCTGCTGGCGGTCGAGGCCGCCTGACGCCACAGCGCGCCTTGACTGGAAAAAGCCCATGGATTCTCCGTGGGCAAAAACTATAACGCGTGATATAGAATTGATCCAAACCCCGGGCGAGGTCCTTCCGCGCGTGTCTCGCGCCCCGGCCATCGCCCGCTGCCGATTGGAGCTTTCATGACAACGCTTGCTGATATTCCCCTGTCCATGCTCGACCTGGTGCCGGTGCGCACCGGCGGCAGCGTGGCCGAAGCCCTGCACAACTCCCTGGACCTGGCGCGCCATGTGGAGCGCCTGGGCTTCAACCGTTTCTGGCTGGCCGAGCACCACAACATGGATGGCATCGCCAGCTCCGCCACCGCGCTGCTGATCGGCCATATCGCCGGCGGCACCTCGCGGATCCGCGTCGGCTCGGGTGGGGTGATGCTGCCGAACCATGCGCCGCTGGTGGTGGCGGAAAACTTCGGCACCCTGGAGACGCTCTACCCGGGCCGCATCGACCTCGGCCTTGGCCGCGCCCCCGGCGCCGACCAGGCGACCATGCGCGCCTTGCGTCGCGACCGCCTGGGCAACGGCGACGACTTCCCCGAGCAGGTCGCCGAGCTGGAAATGCTGCTCGGCCCGCGCCGTTCCCAGCAGAGCCTGCTGGCGGTGCCGGGCGAGGGTACCCAGGTGCCGATCTGGCTACTCGGTTCGAGCCTGTTCAGCGCCCACCTGGCGGCGCAGAAAGGCTTGCCCTATGCCTTCGCTTCGCATTTCGCACCGCGTTACCTGCACGAGGCGCTGCGCATCTACCGCAGCAACTTCCAGCCCTCGGCGGTACTCGACAAACCTTACGCGATGATCGGCGTGCCGCTGATCGCCGCACCTACCGACGAAGAGGCCGAGTTCCTCGCCACTACCGCCTTCCAGCGCGTGCTGGCGCTGATCCGCGGCGAGAGCCTGAAACAGAAGCCGCCGGTGGAAAGTATGGCGCCGTTGTGGCTGCCCCACGAGCAGGATGCGGTCGGCAGCTTCTTCGGCCTGGCGGTGATCGGCGGTCCGGAGAAGGTTCGTGCGCGCCTGGAGATCCTCCTGGAGCAGACCGGCGCCGACGAGCTTATCTTCACCAGCGACTTCTACGAGCACGCCCATCGGCTGCGCTCTTGCGAAATCGTCGCGGGGCTGAAAGGGGCGTGATCCGGGGCCTGTAGGGAAAATGATGTAGACCTGCGTGCGGTAGGGTCTTTCGGCGATAGGTTTTTTGGTTCTAAACTTAGAACTAAAAACAATAAGCCAGAGAGGAACCCTGCCATGCCGGTTGCACACCGACTGCTGTTTTCATTGACCGCCTTGCTGGCGGCGACGGCCCAGGCCGCCGTCGACGGCCAGAAACTCTACACACAGGGCGGCGCCAACCCGGCCGCCGCGGCCTGCGTCACCTGCCACGGCGCCGATGGCATGGGCCTGGCCGCCGCCGGCTTTCCGCGCCTGGCGGGCCTTCCCGCCGCCTACCTGAGCAAGCAGCTGCACGACCTCAAGCAGGGCGGCAGTCGCGAGCACCCGGTGATGAAGGGCATAGCCGATGCTCTCGGCGACGACGAGATCCAGGCGCTCGCCACTACCCTCGCGGCAATGCCGGCGCCCAAGCCGGTGGCGCTGTCGCGCGTGGCCACCCCGCGCAGCCCCGGCGAGACCCTGGCGGTGCGTGGCGCCTGGGAGCGCAACATTCCCGAGTGCGTGACCTGTCACGGTCCGGCCGGCAGCGGCGTGGGGGAGGCCTTCCCGCCGTTGCAGGGGCAGGGCGAGATGTACCTGAGCAACCAGTTGCGCGCCTGGCAGCTTGGCACTCGCCGCAACGACCCGAACGATCTGATGGGACATATCGCCAAATCCCTCAGCGAAGAGGAGATCCGCAGCGTCAGCCAGTTCTTCGCCACCCTCGGTCAGGCAGGAGGCCAGCCATGAACATGCCGTCGATCCTTTCCCTGGCCGTCGTTGGCCTGCTGATCGCTCCCGTCCACGCGGCAACGGCGCCCTTGGATCCGTTCCAGCCGCCGGCGGAAAGCAGCCTCCCGGACAACGCCTTCGGCGAAATGGTCCGCCAGGGCCAGGCGCTGTTCGTGGAAACCCGGAAGAACGCGCCGCATCTGGTCGGCAACCAGCTCAACTGCGTCAACTGCCATCTCGAACAGGGCCGCCGGGCCAACTCCGCGCCGCAGTGGGCGGCCTACCCGGTCTATCCGGCGTTCCGCGCCAAGAACAACAAGGTCAATACGTTCGCCGAGCGCCTGCAGGGCTGTTTCCAGTTCAGCATGAACGGCAAGGTGCCGGCGGCCGACAGCCCGGAGATCAAGGCCCTGACCGTCTACGCCTATTGGCTGGCGAGCCAGGCGCCGACCGGGGTCAGCCTGCCCGGACGCGGCTATCCGGACGTGGCCCCGCCGGAAGGCGGCTACAGCATCGAGCGCGGCGCCAAGGTCTATGCCGCGCAGTGCGCGATCTGCCACGGCGCCGACGGCCAGGGCCAGATGGCTCTGGGGCAGACGGTGTTCCCACCGCTGTGGGGCGCGCAGTCCTTCAACTGGGGCGCGGGCATGCACCGCATCAACACCGCGGCCTCCTTCATCAAGTACAACATGCCGCTGGGCAAGCCCGGTACCCTCAGCGACCGCGACGCCTGGGACGTCGCCGCCTTCATGAACAGCCACGAGCGCCCGCAGGACCCGCGCCTGGTGGACGGTTCGGTGGAGAAGACGCGGCAGAAGTTCCATGCCAACGACGGCGTCAACCTGTACGGACAGAAGGTCAACGGCGTGCTGCTGGGACAGGGAATCTGACCCTCGTGGCCTGGCGTCCGCAGGACGGAGACCCGGTCCGGCGGAAGCAGGTCGGCGCGGGGGTAGGGCGGATAACGCCAACGGCGTTATCCGCCGATGCCTGGGCCTCGGTCCGGCGGATAGCCGCGGGCGGCTATTCGCCCTACGGGGGCCGGTTGGCGGGTGGGCCCGCGCATCACTCGCGCAGCGGCATTTCCAGCGTCACCCGCAGGCCGTCCGCGCGGCTGTCGAAGTCCAGCCGGCATTGGCAGCGTTGCACGATAGCCTGGACGATGGCCAGGCCGAGCCCGCTGCCGCCGCTCTTGCCGTGGCGCCAGAAACGCCGGGTGAGGTGCGGCAGGTCGGTTTCGGCGATGCCCGGACCGTGGTCGCGGACGTGGAAGCGCGCGCAGCCTTGCGCGGTTTCCACCGCCAGCTCCACCCGGGTGCCGGCGGCGGTGTGGCGCAGGGCGTTGTCCAGCAGGTTGCGCAGCGCGGCGATGGCCAGCACCGAGGGGACTTCCAGCGGCGCCTCGGACAAGCCGTCGGCCAGCTTCAGCTCGAACATCCGCACGTCGCCGTGGCCGGCGTCGTGCATGGCTACCCGGGCGGCGTCCTCGGCGCTGCATTGCACGCCGTCGTCGAACGACAGGCTGCCTTCCACCCGCGCCAGCAGCAACAGCTGGTCCAGCGTCCGGTGCAGACGGTCGGCGCCTTCCTCGGCGTGGGCCAGGGCCTGCTCGGCGGCGGCGCCCTCGGTCATGCGCGCGACCTGCAGGTGGGTCTTGATCGCGGTCAGCGGGCTGCGCAGCTCGTGGGCGGCATCGCCGGTCAGGCGTCGCTCGCGTTCGATGGCCTGGGCGATGCGCTGGAACAACTGGTTCTGGGTTTCCACCAGCGGCTTCAGTTCGCTCGGCAGGGCCGCCAGCTCCAGTGGCTCCAGCGAGTCGGCGCCACGTCGGGTGAGGGCGTCGCGAATCCGCTTGAGCGGCGCCAGGCCCTGGCCGGCGCCGAGCCAGAGCAGGGCCAGGCTGCCGAGCAGGGCGACCGTCACCGGCACCGCGGCGGCCACCACCACCGAGCGTTGCAGCACGTCGCGCTCTTCCAGGCGGTCGGCGGTGCTGACCCGCAGATCGCCGGCCTGCACGGTGAAGCTGCGCCACAGCACGCCGTTGATTTCCTGGTCGCGGAAGCCGCTGGCGGTGCTGTCCAGCGCCCGCTCCGGGGTGGCATGGCTCTGCGCCAGGACTTCGCCGCGCAGTGAGCTGACCTGGCAGGCCATGCCGTTGGGAATTCCCAGTTGCTCCGCGCTGAGGCGCGTGGTCTGGCCGTCCGCCGGCTGCGGCTGTGGCAACTGCTGGAGCAGGCCGGCAACCATCCGCGCCGAGGCCGCCAGGCGTTGGTCGAAGGAGCGCATCATCTGCCCGCGCAGGTCGCAGAGCATCCAGGCCGCGGCCAGCGACCAGAGCAGGATGAAGGCCGAGCCGAGGATCAGGGTCAGGCGCAGGCGCAGGCTCATGCGTCGTCTCCGTCGCCGCGCGCCGGCCCGAGGCGGTAGCCGAGGCCGCGCACGGTCTGCACGATGGCGTTGCCGAGCTTGCGCCGCAGGTGATGGATGTGGACGTTGAGGGCGTTGCTCTCGACCTCGTCGCCGAAGCCATAGACGCTGTCCTTGAGCTGCTCGCCGCTGAGGATCCGCCCGCGGTTGTTGAGCAATGCCTGCAACAGCGCCTGTTCGCGTCGCGACAGTTCCACGGAGCGGCCGTCGAGCCAGGTTTCGCGGGTGCTCGGATCGTAGCTGAGGCGGCCGTGTTCGATGACGTTGACGCAACGCCCGGCGGAGCGCCGCTGCAAGGTATGCAGGCGGGCGCCGAGTTCGCGCAGGTCGAAGGGCTTGAGCAGGTAGTCGTCGGCGCCGGCCTGCAGCCCGGCGACCCGGTCGGTCACCGCGTCGCGCGCGGTCAGCACCAGCACCGGCAGGTCGACGCCCTGCTGGCGCAGGCGCTGCAGCAGGCGCAGGCCGTCCTCGTCGGGCAGGCCGAGATCGAGGACCAGCACGTCGAAGCGCGCCACCTGGAGCAGCGCCTGGGTATCGGCGGCGCTGGCCACCCGGTCCACGGTCAGGCCCTGGGCGTTGAGGCCGGCGACGATGCCGCTGGCGATCAGGTCGTCGTCTTCGGTGAGCAGTACATGCATGGCGGTATCGCTGGTTAAAGGGATAGGAGTCTGAAGCGGGCGAATTAAGCCAGGATTATGCCCCGCCCGGCGCGTCGCCGGGGTTTTCCCGTGGCCGCGTTAACGGCCTGTTAATCGTCGCTGGCCATGCTGCCGCCGAGTTCATCGTAGAAGGCGTTATCCATGCGTGTGTTGATCCTGCTCCTGATGCTCCTGCTGCCGGGCCTGTCCCAGGCGCAACCGGGCGACGACCTGTTCGCGCCGCGCGGCGCGACGCAGACGGATTTCCTGCCGGTGGAGAAAGCCTTCCGCTTCACCTGGGAGCGCCTCGACGACGGCCAGGTGCAACTGCGCTGGCAGATCGCGTCGGGCTACTACCTGTACCAGAAGCGCCTGCGTTTCGACGGACTCGACCCGGCCTTGCAGCCGCAGTTGCCGCCCGGCGAAAGCCACAGCGACGAGTTCTTCGGCGAGTCGCAGGTCTATCGCCAGAGCCTGGAACTGACCCTGCCGGCGGCCGCCGCCGGACAACTGCGCCTGGGCTGGCAGGGCTGCGCCGATGCCGGCCTGTGCTATCCGCCGCAGAGCCAGGCGCTCGACCTGGGCGGTACCGGCCCTGCCGCCGCCGGGATGAGCGGCGAAGTCGCCGAGGACCAGGGCCTGGCCGGCAGCCTGCAGGCCGGCAACCTGGCCTGGAGCCTGTTGCTGTTCTTCGGCCTCGGCCTGCTGCTGGCGTTCGCTCCCTGTTCGCTGCCGATGCTGCCGATCCTCGCCGGGCTGGTGGTCGGCAGCGGCGCCGGCCCTCGTCGCGGCCTGCTGCTGGCCGGTAGCTACGTGCTGAGCATGGCGCTGGTCTACGCCGGACTCGGGGTGGTCGCGGCGCTGCTTGGCGGCAACCTGCAGGCCTGGCTGCAACAGCCGTGGCTGCTGGGCAGCTTCGCCGCGCTGTTCGTGTTCCTCGCGCTGCCGATGTTCGGCTTCTTCGAGCTGCAACTGCCGGCTGCCCTGCGCGACCGCCTCGACGGTCTCAGTCGCGGCCGCAAGGGCGGCAGCCTGGCCGGTGCCGCTGCGCTCGGCGCGTTGTCCGGGCTGCTGGTGGGACCGTGCATGACCGCGCCGCTGGCCGGCGCCTTGCTCTATATCGCGCAGACCGGCAATGCCCTGCATGGCGGCCTGGTGCTGTTCAGCCTGGGCCTCGGCATCGGCATGCCGCTGTTGCTGCTGGTGACGGTCGGCAGCCGCTTCCTGCCCAAGCCCGGTCCCTGGATGAACCTGGTCAAGGGCGTGTTCGGCTTCCTTTTCCTCGGCACCGCCTGGATACTCCTGCGTCCGCTGCTCGGCGAGGCGCTGTGGATCGGCCTTGGCGGCGCGTTGCTGCTGGTCCTGGCCTACGCCGCGCTGCACACGGCGCGAGGCCTGGCGCGGCACGCGGTGCTGTTCGGCGCGGCGGGCTGCATCTTCGGTCTCTGGGGCGCGGCGATGCTGCTGGGCGCCGCGGCCGGGGCCGACGACCCCTGGCGTCCGCTACAGGTGTATGCGGCGGCGAACCGGGGCGCTACGCCGACGGCCAGCGCGCACGAGGCGTTCCTCACGGTGAGCCAGCCGGCCGAGCTGGACCGTCAGTTGGCTGCGGCCAAGGCCGAGGGACAATGGGTGCTGCTCGACTACTACGCTGACTGGTGCGTGTCCTGCCGGATCATGGAGAAACAGGTGTTCGCCAAGCCCGATGTGCTCGCCGCCCTGCAGGGCGTGCGCCTGCTGCGGCTCGACGTGACCGCGGACAACGCCGCCAGCCGCGAGCTGCTGCACCGCTACCAGGTACCCGGCCCGCCGAGCCTGATCTGGATCGGCCCGGAAGGCGAGGAGCGCCGCGCGCGCCGGTTGACCGGCGAAGTCGACGCCGGCGGCTTCCTCGCCCATTGGCAGGCGACCCGGGAGCGCGGCTGATGCTGAGTTTTTCCCTGGGGCCGCTGGTGGTCTCGCTGCAACACCTGCTGCTGTTCCTCGCCCTCGGCGCCGCGCTGCTCGGCGGTTGGCTGGCGGCGCGCGGTGGCGGGCGCAACGCCGAGCCGGTGCTGTTCAACCTGTTGTTGCTCGGCCTGCTGGTGGCGCGCCTGGCTTTCGTGGTGCGCTACTGGCCGCAGTACCGCGGCGACTTCGCACAGATGCTGGATATCCGCGATGGCGGTTTCCTCGCCTGGCCAGGCCTGCTCGCCGCCGTGCTCGGCGCGCTGTTCTGGGCCTGGCGGCGACCGGCGCTACGTCGCTCGCTGGGTGTCGGCGCCAGCCTCGGACTGGCGTTCTGGCTGCTTGGCAGCCTGGGCCTGGGCATCTACGAGCGCGGTACGCGCCTGCCCGAACTGAGCCTGCGCAACGCCGCCGGCGAGTCGGTGCAACTGGCCGATTTCCGGGGCCGCCCGCTGGTGATCAATCTCTGGGCCAGCTGGTGCCCGCCGTGTCGGCGCGAGATGCCGGTGCTGCAACAGGCGCAGGCGGAGAATCCCGACGTAGTGTTCCTCTTCGCCAACCAGGGCGAGAGCGCCGAGACCGTGCGCCATTTCCTCCAGGGCGAGAACCTGCGCCTGGACAACCTGCTGTTCGACAACGGCGGGCAGCTTGGCCAGCAGGTCGGCTCGGTCGCCTTGCCCACCACCGTTTTCTACACCGCCGAGGGCCGCCTGCTGGGCAGCCATCTCGGCGAACTGTCCCGCGGCAGCCTGGCGCGCTACCTCGAAGCCTTCGAGCCGGCCGCTGCCGCCCCCGCAACCAGGAGTTCCGAATGAGACTGCCGCGCAACCTGATCACCCTTGGCCTGGGCCTGACCCTCCTCAACGCCGGCCTGGCCACGGCGGCGGAGGAGCTGCCGGCGCCGATCCGCATGGTCCAGGAGAAGGGCGCCCGCATCCTCGGCAGCTTCGACGCCCCGGATGGCCTGCGCGGCTATGCCGCCGAATACCAGAACCAGGGCATGGCGCTGTACCTGACGCCCGACGGCAAGCACGTACTCACCGGCCACCTGTTCGACGCCCAGGGCAAGGACCTCAGCCGCGAACCGCTGGAGCGCCTGGTGTATGCGCCGCTGGCCAAGGAAATGTGGCAGAAGATGGAGCAGAGCGCCTGGATCGCCGATGGCCGTGCCGACGCGCCGCGCGTGGTCTACCTGTTCAGCGACCCGAACTGCCCGTACTGCACCATGTTCTGGGAGCAGGCGCGACCCTGGGTGGATGCCGGCAAGGTGCAGTTGCGGCATATCATGGTCGGCATCATCCGCGAGGACAGCGAAGCCAAGTCCGCCGCGCTGCTGGCCAGCAAGGACCCGCAGAAGGCCCTGCACGACCATGAGCAGGCGGGCAAGGCCAGCACCCTGAAGCCGCTGGCGAAGATCCCGGCGGCGGTGCGCAAGCAGCTCGCCGGCAACATGGAACTGATGGAGTCGATGGGCGCCGCGGCGACCCCGGCGATCTTCTATCTCAATGCCGAGGGGCGCATGCAGCAGCAACAGGGCGCGCCGCAGCCGGACCAGTTGGCGGAGATCCTCGGTCCGCGCTGATCCTCCGGGCCGGCGCCGAGCCGCCGGCCATCTATACTCCCTGCGTTACGCCAACCCAGCGGAGCAAGGGCCATGGACGACGCATTCAGCGAGGAAGGCAGCGCGCAGCCGCGCCATGACGCTCAGCGTCCGGCGCTGGCCCCGCGGAGCGACGGTTTCGACATCCACACCTACCATCCCGACTTCGTCGCCGATCCCTATCCGCTGTTGCGGCTGATCCGCTCCCGTGCGCCGGTCTGCCGCGACCAGGCCTCGATCTGGTGGATCAGTCGCTATGCCGATGTTTCGGCGTGCCTGCGCGACCGCCGTTTCTCCGCCGACCCCGCTCGCCTTGGCGCCGCCGGCGTCCGCCAGGGCGGCGCCAGCTGGTTCGGCCACCAGCAATTGCAACCGCTGGCGCGCTTCTACGACAACTTCATGCTGTTCAACGACGCGCCGCGGCACACCCGCCTGCGCAGGCTGTTCGCTCCGGCCTTCGGCCCCGACGCCGTGCGCCGCTGGGAAGCGCGCATCGAGGTGCTGGTGGAAGAACTCCTCGACAGCTTGCTGGAGCGCCGCGAGCCCGATCTGCTCAGGGATTTCGCCGAACCGCTGACGATCCGGGTGGCCGCCGAGCTGTTCGGCTTTCCCCGCGAAGATACCGGGCAACTGCTGCCCTGGGGCCGCGATCTGGCCGCCGGGCTCGATCTCGCCGCCAGCCACGGCGATGCCGGGCAGATCAACCGCAGCGCGGCCGCCTTCAGCGACTACCTGCAACGCCAGGCGCGCGGCTGGAGCGATGGCTCTTCGCGCCCGCCGTCCGGCGCGGCGCCGAGCATCCTCGACGGCGCCGCGATGCTGGAGGCCGGACTGGGCCTCGAGGACCTGGTAGCGGCCTATGCCATGGTGTTCATGGCCGCCTTCGAAACCACCATCAGCATGGTCGGCAACGCTACGCTGGCGCTGCTCACCCATCCCGACCAGCTCGACCTGCTGCGGCGGTGCCCGGAGCTGGCGGCGAACGCGGTGGAGGAACTGCTGCGCTTCGATGGCGCGGTGCGCGGCGGCGTGCGTTGCACCCTGGAGGAGGTGGAGATCGGCGGCCAGCGGATTCCGCCTGGAGAGAAGGTCTGGCTGAGCTTCCTCGCGGCGAACCGCGACCCGGAGATGTTCGCCGCCCCCGACCGCCTGCAGTTGCAGCGAGCGAACGCCAAGCAGCACGTGGCGTTCGCCCATGGTCCGCACTACTGCCTGGGCGCGTACCTGGCCCGGCTCGAATTGCAATGCGCATTGCGCGGCCTGGTGCGTCGCCGTTTCGCCCTGGCCTCGGAACCGACGGACCTGCGCTGGCGGCGCAGCTCGGTGTTCCGCACCCTGGAGCGCTTGCCGATCGTCCCGGAAGGCGACGCTCAGAAGACCAGCGAGTAGCGCAGGATCAGCCGGCTGCCCTCGCTGCGGTTGCGTGCGCCGTATTCGTGATAGGCGTTGAGGAACAGCCGCGACTTGCCCCAGCCGAACATCAGCGCCGGGCCGATGGCATCGACCCGCTCGCGGGAGTCCGGGCGGTCGTGGCCGTCGACCCGCTCGTCGGTGATCTGTCGCAGGCTGTAGCCGGACAACCCGAGCCGCCAATGCGCATCCAGCGCCAGCGATACCGAGTAGTTGGCGTGGAACGCCTGGCCCGGTTGCAGGTAGTCGTCGGCCAACGGCGGCGCCGGGTCGCGATTCTTGCCCGGCAACAGGTACTGCAGGCGAGCGCTGGCTTCCCAGCCTTCGGCGAATTCCCAGGTCAGCGCGTAGTGCGGGTTGAAGCTCCAGTGGTTGCTGCCGGGATTGATCGCCCGATGCCTGTCGTAGCGCCCGGTGGGTAACTGGAAGGCGAGGTTCAGGCGCTGCCAGTAGGGCCGGCCGAACAGCTCGGTCTGCGGCCATTGCAGGATGAACGGACTGACGATCAGGTTGCCGAGGCCGTTGGCGCTGCCGGCGTGGGGTTCGAAGTCGGGATCGGCGAGCAGCACCGGGACGAGGATTTCCGCGCCGTAGTAGGCGCCGAACAGCTGGTGCTGGCTGATGTGGGCGAAGTGGCTGGTGGCGAGCAGGGTGCGCAGGCGGTTGTCGAGCGGGCGCCGGTGACCGTTGGCGTCCATGAAGTCGTCGGCCTCGTAGATATTCACGAACTGCTGGAACAGCGTGCCGGGCAGGGCCTTGCCGTCGAGGAAGGAGGTCTGGCCGAGGTTCATCCCCGGCAGCGCGGCGATAGCCTGGAACGAGGGCAGCAGCAGGGGCAGGGCCAGCAGGCTGGCCCGGATGCGGGTGGTCATGGGCGTGTCCTTCTTGTTGTTGTTTTCCACGGGGCAGCGCGTCAGTCCGGCAGGTAGTCGGGCTGGCGCTCGGGGCTGGCGCGCTGGAAGGCTTCGAGCGCCAGGCAGCGCCCCTCCAGTTCGAGCAACGCCGGGTAGGGCGCCAGGACACAGCCCATGCGCCGGGCGTTGGCCAGTTGCGGCACCAGGCAGCACTCGACGATGCCCGCTGCGGTGCCGGCGAAGAAGGCGCCGCGACGGTGTCGGTTCAGCAGGGTCTCCGCCGCCGCCAGGCCCTCGGCGACCCAGTGCGCGTACCAGCGCTGGCGGTCCTCGGCGTCTATGCCGAGGACCTGGGTCAGGTACTTGAGCACCCGCACGTTGTTCAGCGGATGGATGTCGCAGGCCACCAGCAGGGCCAGTTCCAGCGCCTGGGCGCGATGCAGCGGGTCGAGAGGGATCAGGCGCGGTTCGGGCTGCACGGCGTCGAGGTAGTCGATGATCGCCAGCGACTGGCTGAACCGACGGCCGTCGGCGTCGACCAGGGTCGGCAGCGCGCCCATCGGGTTGCGCTGGCGGTCGGCCGGGCGCAGTTGCTCGCCCTGCCGCAGGTTGACCGGCACTACCTGGTAATCCAGGCCTTTCAGGGCCAATGCGATACGCACCCGATAGGACGTGGAGCTGTTGAAGAAGCTGTAGAGCTGCATGGGAAGTCCTGTTCAGAGAGTGACGGAAGAAGGCCTGGCCCGGCGCCGGCCCAGGCGATGCACGGCCACGGCGGCGAGCAGCGCCGGGATCACCAGCAGGGCGAGGATGCCGCTGAAGCCCAGGCCCAGGCCGAGCAGGGCGCCGCCGCTGAGGGAGCCGACGATCGAGCCGATGCGGCCCAGGCCGAGGGCCCAGCTGACCCCGGTGGCGCGGCTGCGGGTCGGATAGAAATCGGCGGCCAGGGCGTTGGCGCCGACCTGCGAGCCGCTGATGCAGAAACCGACGCCGGCGACGCACAGCGCCAGCAGGGCGAAGCTGTGGTAGAGGCTGGCGATGCCGAGGATGAACAGGGCGCCGCCGACGTAGGCCAGGCTCAGCACCCGGTGCGCGTCGAAGCGATCCATGGCGCTGCCCAGGAGGAGTGCGCCGAGGGTGCCGCCGAGCTGGAACATGGCGCTGATCGTCGCCGCCTCGCCGAGACTGAAGCCGGTGCCGCCGATCAGCGTCGGCAGCCAGTTGGTCAGCAGGTAGATGATCAGCAGGCCCATGAAAAAGGTGGCCCAGAGCAGCAGGGTGCCGCCGCGCAGCTCGGCGCCGAGGATCTGCCGCAGGGGCGAGGTGCCGTCGGACTCGTCGGCGGGCAGTTCGAGGCGTCCGGCCCAGCCGTCGGGCAGGCGCCCCAGGCGTTCGAGGATGCGCCGCAGGCGCGCCGCGTCCGGTGCGCGGCGGGCGAGGAAGCGCACCGACTCCGGCAGGCATGCCCAGAGCAGCGGCAGGCTCGCCAGGGGCAGGCCGCCGCCGAGCAGCAGCACGCTTTCCCAGCCCAGCGCCGGGACCATCCGCGCGGCGAGCAGGCCGCCCAGCGCCGAGCCGAGGGTGAAGCCGCAGAACATCGCGGTGACCATCAGCGCGCGGTGCCGGCGCGGGCAGTATTCGGAGGTCAGGGTGATCGCGTTGGGCATCGCCCCGCCCAGGCCGAGGCCGGTGAGAAAGCGCAGCAGGGCCAGGGTTTCCACCGAACCGGCGTAGGCCGAGGCAAGGCTCCAGCCGCCGAAGAACAGCACCGAGAGCAGGAGCACGCTCTTACGTCCGAAACGGTCGGCCAGCGGGCCGGCGGCGAAGGCGCCGAGGGCCAGGCCGGCCAGCGCGGCGCCGAGGATCGGGCTGAGTTGCGCCGGGCTCAGTTGCCAGTCGTGGGCCAGGGCCGGGGCGATGAAGCCGATGGCGGCGGTGTCGAATCCGTCCATGGCGACGATCAGGAAGCACAGCGACAGCACTCGCAACTGGAAGGCGGAAACCGCCTGCGCATCGATGAAAGCCTGGACGTCGATCTTGTTGTTCTTGTCGGGCGTAGGCATGAGCGTTCCTCGGCCGTCGCCGCGGCGACAGCCCGGATGAAGGGCAGGGTGGGCCCGCGCCGTGCGCGGGCGGTGGGTCAGACCACGCGGACGCTGAGTTCGCCGAGGCCGTCGATGGCGCCGAGCATCCGCTCGCCGCGCTCGACCGCGCCGACGCCTTCCGGGGTGCCGGTGAAGACCAGGTCGCCGGGGCGCAGCTCGAAGAAGCGCGACAGGTAGCTGACGGTTTCCGCCACCGACCAGATCAACTGGTCGATGTCGCTGCGCTGGCGATCCTCGCCGTCGACCTGGAGGCTGATGGCGGCGTGGCGCGGATGGCCGACCTGGCTGGCAGGGTAGAGCGGGCCGATCGGCGCCGAGCGGTCGAAGGCCTTGCCGATCTCCCAGGGCCGGCCCATCTCGCGCATGCGCATCTGCAGGTCGCGGCGGGTCATGTCCAGGCCCACCGCGTAGCCCCAGACGTGTTCCTCGGCCTGCTCCAGGGGAATGTCGCAGCCGCCCTTGCCGATCGCCGCCACCAGTTCGATCTCGTAGTGGTAGTTGCCGGTCTGGCTCGGGTAGGCCAGCTCCAGGGTGCTGCCGGCGGCGACCGGGACCACCGCGTCGGCCGGCTTGCAGAAGAAGAACGGCGGCTCGCGCTCGGGATCGAAGCCCATTTCCCGGGCGTGGGCGGCGTAGTTGCGGCCGACGCAGTAGACCCGCCGCACCGGGAAGGTCTGGTCGCTGCCATGGATGGTGAGGCTGACGGGTGCTTCGGGCGCGAAGAGATGGTTCATGGGACGGGTCCTTCAGTGGGCGAGGGTTTCGCGGGATTCGCGGAGGATGCCGAGCGCCTGCTGCACTGGGCGGTCGGAGAAACTGAACAGCACGCAGTCGGTGGCGCCGGCTTCCAGGCGCAGCTCGACCCAGGAGGGCACGACGAACAGATCCTTGGCCTCGAAGGCGAAGCGCCGGTCGCCGATCTGCGCCACGCCGCTGCCTTCCACCACCGAATAGACGCTGGCGTCGGTGCTGCGCGCGGGCTGCCCGAAGAAGCCGGCCGGCAGCAGTTGCAGGCAGGTGGCGATGGTCGGCATGGCCCAGCCGCCGGTGGCCGGGTTGACGTAGCGCAGCTTGTGGCCTTCCCAGGGATCGGGCCGTTCGAGGCGCGCCAGGCGCTCGAGGACCTCGCGGCTGCGCGCGTAGGGGTAACTGAACAGCGGCGAGGTCGGCGTCGTCGGCTGGTGGCGCAGCGGCAGCATGTTGCTGCCGTAGCGGGCGAGGCTGTCGCCTTCGCCACGTCGCAACGGCTGCACCGGTTCGCCGTAGCTCTCGGCGAAGGTGGCGCCGAAGAAACGCAGCATCGGGATGTCCAGGCCGTCCAGCCAGACCACCGGCTCGCCGCCTTCCGCGGCGGCGCGGTTGCCGTGGTCGTGCCAGGTCCAGGACGGGGTGATGATGAAGTCGCCCGGCTCCATGCGGGTGCGTTCGCCGTCCACCGAGGTGTAGGCGCCGTAGCCCTCGACGACGAAGCGCAGGGCCGACTGGGTGTGCCGGTGGCTGGGGGCGATCTCGCCCGGCAGGATCAGTTGCAGGCCGGCGTAGAGGCTCGGGGTGATCGCCGACTGGCCGGGAAGGTCCGGGTTCTCCAGCACCAGCACGCGGCGCACCGCTTCCTCGGCGCTGATCAGGTCGCCTGCCTCGAGCAGGAACGGGCGCAGTTCGCGATAGCGCCACAGCGCCGCCTGGCAGCCGCCGGCGGGTTGCGCCGGGACCAGGCTGTGCAGGGCTTCCCAGAGCGGGGTGAGGTGCTGCTGGCGGATGCGTCGATAGAAGTCGGCGCGCTTCTCGGTGGAATTGTCGTTATGCATACCGATGAATCTCCGGCGGGAGGAGGCGGGGCCGCCTCGGTCTGGTAGTCATTATTCGAGGTGAAGGCATAACCGAATAATGATATTTAGACATCGACCTATACGTATTTGAGGATGGCTTGCGATGGACTGGACCCGCCGCCTGCGCCTGCAACACCTGCAACTGCTGGTCAGCCTGATGGAGACCGGCAACCTCAGCGGCACCGCCCGGGCCGCACACACCACCCAACCGGGCCTGTCGAAGTGGCTCAAGGAACTGGAGGAGGACGTCGGCGCGCCGCTGTTCGAGCGTCACGCCCGTGGCCTGCGCCCGACGCCCTATGGCATGACCCTGTTCAACCACGCCCAGCGCGTGCTCACCGAGATGGAGCGGGCGCGGCAGAACCTCGAGGCGATGCGCAGCGGCAGCGGCAGCCGGGTGCTCCTCGGCACGTCGCCGGCCTCCGCGCCGAGCCTGGTGCCGCGCGCATTGCGGGCGTTCCTCGGACGCTACCCCGGGGCCCAGGTGGAACTGCTCGAAGGCACCATGAACGGCCTTCTCGAGCGGCTGGAGAAACGCCAGCTCGATGTGGTGGTGGGGCGCCTGGACAACTATGCGCCGCGCGCCAGCCTGCGCTGCGAGGTGCTCTACAGCGAGGCGATCGTGGTGATGGCGCGCCCCGGTCACCCCCTGGCCCAGGCCGCCGCGCTGGACTGGGAAGACGTGCGGCGCTACGACTGGATCGTCTGGCCGCCCGGCTCGCCGATCCGCAGCAAGCTCGACATGGCCCTGACCCAGGGCGGCCGGCAGCCGCCGGCCTACCGCCTGGAGTCATCGTCGATGCTGGCCAACATCGAATTGTTGCGTGGCAGCGACATGCTGTCCATCGGCTCGGCGCGGGTGGTCGAGCACCTTGCCGGGCTCGGCCTGGTGGCCAGGCTGGCGCTGGAGATTCCCGGCGAGGGCGCGGTGGGCATGTGCTGGCGCGACGAACCGCACCGCGACCGTGCCAGCGAAGACCTGCTGGCCTGCCTGCGCGAAGGCGCGGCGGCCGAGTAGGGCGCCGGCCGGCGGGTGCTATTGCAAAAAGGCCGCGGCTTCTCGACAATGCGATTCATTATCATTCATGTGTCGCCCCGACTTTCCCATGTCCGCCCCGATCCTTCTCAGCGCCCACCATCGCGCCATGCATGCGCTGTACAGCGAGCACCATGGCTGGTTGCAGAACTGGCTGCGCGGCAAGCTGGGCTGCGCGGCGGACGCGGCGGACCTGGCCCAGGACACCTTCCTGCGCATCCTGCTCAAGCGCGAACTGCGCGAGATCGGCATGCCGCGCGCGTTCCTGCGGACCATCGCCCGCGGCCTGGTGATCGACCACTGGCGTCGCGAGGAACTGCAGCGCGCCTACCTCGAAAGCATCGCCCACCTGCCCGAGGCACAGGCGCCGTCGCCCGAGGCGCGGGAACTGGTGCTGGAACTGCTGGAGGAAATCTCGCGGATGCTCGAAGGGCTCAAGCCGAAGGTCCGCACCGCCTTCCTCCTGGCCCAGTGCGAAGACCTCAGCCACCGGCAGATCGCCGAACGCATGGGGGTTTCCCAGCGTAGCGTCGAGCGCTACGTGGCCGAGGCGCTGTACCACTGCTACCTGCTGCGCTACGGCGAATGAGCGGAGCCGTGGACGGGACGCGCGGTAGGGTCGACGAAGCGGTGGTCAGGCAGGCCATCCACTGGCTGGTCCGCCTGCGCTCGCAGCCGGCCGACGATCGCCTGCAGCGCGCCTGCGCGGCCTGGCGCGCGGAGCACGGCGAGCACGAGCGGGCCTGGCAGCAGGTCAGCGCGCTCAACGAAGAACTGCAAGGACGCTTCAAGGCGCTGCCCGGCGGGGTCGCCTACGGCACCCTGGACAGTAGCGCGCAGCGCCTGCAGCGGCGCCAGGCGCTGAAACTGCTGTCGTTGCTGGTGGCCGGCGGCGCCGTGGCCTGGGTCGGTCGCGATAGCCTGCCCTGGCAGCGCCTGAGCGCCGACTACAGCACCGCCACCGGCGAGCGGCGCAGTATCGAGCTGGTCGACGGCACCCGCCTGCAACTGAACACCGACAGCGCGGTCGACGTGCGCTACGACGCCGGCCAGCGCCTGATTCTCCTCGCCCGCGGCGAGATCTTCCTCGCCAGCGGCGCCGATACGCAATCGCCCACGCACAGGCCGCTGCGGGTACGTACCGCGCAAGGGCTGTTCGAGGCCCTCGGCACCCGTTTCAACGTACGCCTGCAAGATGCCGCCACCTGTCTCAGCGTCAGCGAGGGTTCGGTGCGCATCGATGCCTTCGGCGCGCGTCCGCTGCAGGCTCCGGTGGCCGAGGCGGGGCAGAGCTATCGGATCGCCGCCGACGGCGTGCGGCGCCTCGAACGGCCGCAGATGGACGCCGTGGCCTGGGCCGATGGCCTCATCGTCACCCGCGACATGCGCCTGGCCGATTTCCTCGCCGAGGTCGCCCGCTACCGCAACGGCTACCTCGGCTGCGCCGCGGAGGTCGCCGACCTGCGCCTGTCCGGGGTCTATCGCCTGGACGACACCGACAAGCTGCTGCAGGTGCTCGCGCGGACCCTGCCGGTGCGCCTGCAGCGACATACCCGCTGGTGGGTGAGGGTGGTCGCCGCCTGAGTCGCGCCGGCGGCCGCGTGGACGCTTGCTTTCGTCCGGAGCGAAACGCACTGAAAATTATTTTCATTATTTTTGTCGGCTTTCCGCGACTGGTCCGGCTTTACCGATTGAACACCCTTCAACGACTCCAACGGATCCCGTTCATGACCGCCACCGCCGTCGTCCTCCGCAATGCCCCGTCGTCCCTCGATTTCCCCCGCGCCTCGCGCCTGAGCCGTTCGGTGCGCGCGGCCCTGCTGTCGTTGGCCATGGCGGCCGGCGCGGCGCCGCTCTGCGCCTCGGCCGCCGAAGCGGCGGCGGAACAGGCGCGGCCCTATGCGATCCCCGCCGGACAGTTGGGCGACGTGCTCAACCGCTTCGCCCGCGAAGCCGGCATCACCCTCTCGGCCACTCCGGCGCAGACCGGTGGCTACAGCTCCCAGGGGTTGCGCGGCAGTTTCACCGTGCAGCAGGGCCTGGCCCGGCTGCTCGCCGACACCCCGCTGGAAGCGGAAGACCAGGGCGACGGCAGCTTCGTCTTGCGCGAGGCGCCGGCAAAGGACGGCGATGTGCTGAACATGCAGGCGGTGGAGGTCTTCGCCCTCGGCAACAACCTGGGCAGCACCGATGGCTACCTGGCCACCCATAGCCAGATCGCCACCAAGACCAGCAAGCCGCTGCTGGAAACCAGCCAGACCGTCTCGGTGATCACCCGCGAGCAGATCGACGACACCGCCTCCAAGACCGTGCAGCAGGCGATGCGCTATACCCCCGGCATCTTCACCGGCCAGGTCGGCGCCTCCAACCGCTACGACTACGTGGTGATGCGCGGCTTCGCCGACAACAGCGTGGACAACATCTACCTCGACGGTCTCAAGGCCATGGGCGACAGCGGTACCTTCAGCTCGATGCAGGTCGACCCGTACTTCCTCGAACGCATCGATGTGCTCAAGGGGCCGTCCTCGGTGCTCTACGGCCGTAGCCTGCCGGGCGGCCTGGTGGCGCTGACCAGCAAGAAGCCGTTGTACGAGGACTACCGCCAGATCACCGGCAGCATCGGCAACATGGGCCAGAAGGAGATGGGCTTCGATTTCAGCGGGCCGCTCGACGAGGAGAAGCGCATCGCCTACCGCCTGATCGGTCTCGGCAAGGGCTCGGACACCCAGTTCGATCACGTCAAGGAGGAGCGCTACGCCATCGCCCCGACCCTGGCCATCGACTTCAGCGACGACACCACCCTGACCCTGCAAGGCTACCTGCAACACGATCCCAACGGGGGCTACCACGGCGGCGTACCGGCCGACGGCACCCTGTCGCACCACAACGGCCGGCACATCTCCCGCGAGTTCTTCGATGGCGAGCCGAGCAAGGACGACTTCGACCGCACCCAGCGGATGTTCGGCTACCAGCTGGAGCACCGCATCGACGACGTCTGGTCGGCGCGGCAGAACTTCCGCTACCTGGACTCCGACGTCGACCTGTCGCAGGTCTACGCCTACGGCTGGAGCGCCAGCGAGCCGAACAAGCTGAACCGCTACTTCAGCGGCGCCCGCGAGCACCTGCAGGCGTATATCGTCGACAACATGCTGCAGGCCGAATTCGCCACCGGCGCGGCGCGCCACACCCTGCTCACCGGCCTCGACTACCAGCGCCGGCGCACCGTGGTCGACTGGCGTTCCGGCTCGGCCTCGGCGCTGGACGCGTTCAACCCGGTCTACGGCGACGACGCCATCAGCTATTTCCCGGACGACAACCACACCCGCCGCCTGGAGCAGACCGGCGTCTACCTCCAGGACCTGATCGACATCGACCAGTGGCGCTTCTCGCTCGGCCTGCGCCAGGACTGGGTCAGCGTCACCGACAAGAACCGCAGCACCGGCAGCAAGGCCGACGACGACTGGGAGAAATTCACCGGGCGGATCGGCGCGCTGTACCTGTTCGACAACGGCCTGGCGCCCTACGTCAGCTACTCCGAGTCGTTCAACCCGAACGCCTATTCCGACGCCTCCGGCACGCCCCTGGCGCCCACCGAGGGCAAGCAGTGGGAACTCGGCCTGAAGTTCCAGGCGCCGGGCAGCAACAGCTTCTACACCGCCTCGCTGTTCCATATCACCCAGGAAAACGTCGCCTCCAAGGAACCCCAGGACAACTTCTACACCTCGGTCGGCGAAGTGCGCTCCCAGGGGCTCGAACTGGAGGCCCATACCCAGCTCAGCGACAACCTGAAACTGCTCGGCAGCTACACCTACACCGACATCACCTACACCAAGTCGCTGGACGGCAACCAGGGCCATACGCCGAACCAGGCGCCCAAGCACATGGCTTCGCTGTGGGCCGACTATGCCTTCGACGCCGGCCCGCTCAGCGGTCTGAGCATCGGCGGCGGCGCGCGCTACGTCGGCGAGACCTGGGCGGACAAGGAAAACACCTTGCGGGTGCCGGACTACACCCTGGTCGACGCGCGGATCGGATACGACCTCGGCAAGCTCGGCCTGAAAGGCCTGGACGTCAGCCTCAATGCCAACAACCTGCTGGACAAGGACTACGTGGCGTCCTGCTACAGCCTGGACTTCTGCTACTTCGGCGAGAAGCGCAACGTCACCGCGACGGTGAACTACCAGTTCTGACCGTCCACCCGGGCCCCGGCGCCAGCGCCGCGGTACCGGCCAAGCAGCCCGGCGCGCGACGTACGCGCCGGGCATTCGCCGGCGTCGCCGGCCGTACCCTGGTTACCTGGAGCCCCCATGCGCCCCGTCCTGGTCCTGCTGCACCGCTATGTCGGTCTGGCTACCGCGCTGTTCCTTTTCCTCGCCGGTCTCACCGGCAGCCTGCTGGCCTTCCATCATGAAATCGACGAATGGCTGAACCCCGGCTTCTACGCCGTGGGCGAGGGCGGCGAGCGCCTTTCCCCGGGCAGCCTGGTGCAACGCGTCGAGTCACGCTATCCGCGACAACTGGTGTGGTACATGGAGTATCCCGAGGCGGGCGGGCATCCGGCGTTGCTCGCCACCGTGCCGCGCGAGGCCGGCGCCAAGGTCGAGCACGACGTGTTCTACCTCGACCCGGTCAGCGGCGAGGAAGTCGGCAAGCGCCTCTGGGCGGCCTGCTGCTTCCAGCCGGCGAACCTGGTTCCCTGGGTCCTGGAGTTCCACCACAACCTGACCCTGCCGGGGAACTGGGGCCTGTACCTGATGGGCGGGGTGGCGATGTTCTGGTTCCTCGACTGCTTCGTCGGCGCCTGGCTGACCCTGCCGCGCGGCCGGCCGTTCTGGAGCAAGTGGACGACAGCCTGGAAGATCAAGCGCGGCAACGCCTACCGCTTCAACTTCGACCTGCATCGCGCCGGCGGCCTCTGGCTCTGGCTGCTGCTGGCGCCGGTGGCGCTGAGCAGCGTCGCCCTGAACCTGCCGAGCCAGGTGTTCAAGCCGCTGGTATCGCTGTTCTCGCCGATCGAACCGAGCGTCTACGAGGCGCGCGGGCGGCTGCCCAGGGAGCAACTGGGGGAGACCCGCCTGGACTACGACCGCACCTTCCAGTTGGCCAGCGTCGAAGCGGCGCGGCTGGGCATCGCCGAGCCGATCGGCGAGCTGTACTACAGCTTCGAATACAACTTCTTCGGCGCCGGCTTCGGCGACCACGACGACCCCATGGGCAAGTCCTGGCTGTTCTTCCACGGCAGCGACGGCCGCCTGCTAGGCCAGGAAGTCGCCGGGCAGGGCAGTTGGGGAGAGCGTTTCTACCGCTTGCAGTACCCGATCCACGGCGGGCGCATCGCCGGCCTGCCGGGACGCATCGCCATCGCCGCCCTCGGCCTGGCCATCGCCGGGCTGTCGCTGACCGGTGTCTACATCTGGTGGCGCAAGCGCCGGGCGCGCCACTGGAACGGCCGCTAGACGGCTGTTAGTCTGGCTGCCTCCCACACCACCAGAGGATGGACGAATGAACGCAAGGATCGCCGCATTGGGACTGCTCCTGCCCCTGGCCGCCGGCAGCGCCGTGGCCGCGGAGGAGGGCAGCTCGGTCAAGGATGCGGCCAAGGCCGCGGTGTCCTCGGCCATCGAGACCGGCAAGAACCTCCTCGGCGGGGTCAGCGAGGGCATCACCAGCGGCCGCCAGTCGGCCCAGGGCGCCGATGGCGCCAAGGTGGTCTCCGACAACGCCGGCTTCGCCGAGATCGGCCAGGTCGAAGTGCTCAAGACCGAGCCGCGCGACCAGCAACTGGCCGTCACCCTCGGCTTCAAGAACGACAGCGACGCCACCGTGCGCCTGATCAACCTGACCCAGACCGGCGCGCTGCTGGTGATCGACAACGACGGCTACTCCAACGCCCTGGTCGCCCTCGCCAACCCCGACGACGTCACCGTCCCGGCCAAGGCCGGCATCCGCCAGACCTTCGTCTTCGAAGGCGGCGCGGAAGGGATCAAGGCGGTGCGCCTGTGGGGCAAGGACCTGCCGGTGAAGTGAATTCGAGTCTGCGTCAAAGCAGCCCCGCCTTGGCGGGGCTTCTTTCTGCCGGGCCACGAGCGCAAATAATCAGCTCACCAGAACCCGGCCGAGCGCTGCCTGGAGACCGATTGGTCCTTCCCATTACGAAAATGACGACATCGCATCGATCCTGAAACGTCCGCACAGCCAGGACGACGCAATGAAGGCAAAGTGCCATTCCTTCCTGTCCCTGTTTGGATTAGCATTCCTACTTTTGGACTAATCCCCCCTCAACACGCCCATGTCGTTTAGCTATGCGGTGGATATTGAAGGGAACTCGCAGGACATCGGATGTTGCGTTCTAGCTATCGTGCGGTTGTCGCTGGCTTGGTTTTACTGCCGCTGCTTGCCAGCGCCGCCCCCTTCACCT
>NZ_JAEMVM010000036.1:0-91463 GCF_016463925.1 Pseudomonas sp. P20
CGCCGGCGTTTCATGGCGGATAACCGCAAGCGGTTATTCGCCCTACGCGGCCTCGAAGCCCACCCAACCGCACGCGGTCATGCGTCCCGCGGCCCCGGAGTCGGGCCGTAGGGCGAATAACGCCACCGGCGTTATCCGCCGCTGCGCCGACGTCTCATGGCGGATAACCGCAAGCGGTTATTCGCCCTACGCGGCCTCGGAGCCCATCCAACCGCACGCGGTCATGCGTACCGCGGCCTCGGAGCCGGGTCGTAGGGCGAATGACGCCACCGGCGTTATCCGCCGCTGCGCCGACGTTTCATGGCGGATAACCGCAAGCGGTTATCCGCCCTACGCGGCCTCGAAGCCCACCCAACCGCACGCGGTCATGCGTCCTGCGCGGACTCGGAGTCCGGCCCAGACGATGTTCGGGGTTGGACGCCGTAGCCGAATGCCCGGCGCAATCCGGCGATCGCCTGTTGCCGATCCATGCCGCGCCCGGCCGGTGGATCGGCGCGTTCGCAGAATTCGCGCCAGACGAACAGGGTCAGCTCGGCGCCATCGGTAAGGGGTTCGGCGGTCGGCACGCCGAACTGCTGGAGCGTCCGGTAACGCGTGTCCTCCCAGAACAGTTCCTCGACCCAGTCGTACAGTGGAATCAGGTGGAAATGCACCGGCAGGCCGGGCATGTGGCCGTAGCGGCCGACATAGATGCGTCGCGGCCGCAGCAGCGCGTCCATTTCGCGTTCGACCCTGGCCAGCAGCGGCCCGAATTCGGCGAGGGCCTGTTCCGGCAACTGGTGGAAGGCCGTCGCCGGTTGCCGCGAGCCGAGCATGCAGTAGCCGGGCAGGGCCGAGTCGATCCGCTGGTTCAGCGTCCAGTGGCGGGTCTGGTGGATGATCAGCTCGGGCGGGATATGCATGGACGGCGCTCCGCAGATGGGGCGCCCACTGTAACCCGTCGTCAGGGAAGATCCAGCCCGGTCTTGCGCCGTTTCATTTCGTCGATGCGTTGTCGCAGCGCCAGGCGCTGGGCTTCCGGCTTGGCCAGCCACCAGTCGCGCACCGCCGAGTTGTCGTAGCGCGTCAGCCAGGCGGGGAAGCGCGCCATCTGCGCTTGCGGAAAGTCGTTGGCGCGGCCGCGCAGGTAGTGATCGAAGAAACCCAGCACCAGGGCGTTGGGAGCCTGGATGAGGACTTCCGTCGGTGCCGATCCGAGCAGCCCGTCGCGCAGCGGCCGGCGGATGAACAGCGGATTGTCGGTAAGCCCGGCATGGGCCGAATCGCGCAGTACCAGGCGATGAATGTCCTGGCGTTGGCCGGCGTGCTCGAAGCGTTCGTAGGAAAAGTCGTTGAAGCTTCTCGGGCGGGCCGGCGGTTCGATGCCGAACAGCCGGTAGAAGTTGCCAAGGTCGGCGTGCAGCATCAGCAGCGGTGCCGGGAGATCGCTATCGAAGGGCGCGAAGTCGAAGTCGCCGCCATCGAGGTTGACGGCCGCCGCGCAGCGTCGGTCGACCATGCAGACCGCGCCGGTGGTCGAGCCGCCGAAGGACATGCCCATCTCGCCGGTGTGCGCGAAGTCGCTGGCGGCCACCAGGTCGGCGACCCTGTCCGGGACCTCGCCGGCCTGCAGGCGGTCATGGACGAACAGGCGGTCGGCCAGCCATACCGGCGCGCTGAGGTTGATGGCGCGGTTGGCCGGGGCGGGCAGGTCGAGGGCGGTGTGCAACTGGCCGTCGAGGCGCTGGTCGAGATCGTCGCTGACATAGCCCTGGCGCATGGCCTGCGGCAAGCCGTCGTGGGCGGCCCGGCGCAGGTGTTCGACCAGCCCGGGGTCCATGGGCAGCAGCGTGCCATCGGGCAGGCGGGTCGGCGACGCGTCGCCGCTGTGCTGGATGGCGTAGACCGCGTAGCCGTGGCTGGCCAGTTCTTCCATCAGGGTCCAGTTGCCGCCGGCGAAGGCGCTGTAGCCATGGCTGTAGAACACCACCGGCAGGCGAGCGGAGTCGTCGCGCAGCGGGGCGTCCGGATAGGAATTGGTGCGCAGGTGCTTGAGGTAGGTGAGCAACGGCGGAAAGCCGAGTATTTCACCGAAGCCCCGCGCGGTGCTGCGCGCCTCGCCTGGGTCGAAATAGTGACGCGGCGCGGCGCCGGCGATCGGGCGTGCCGGGTACCAGGCGCGTACCAGCAGGCGCCGCGGCTGCCCGGCCGGGGCGCCGAGCAGGCCGGGCCGGCTGGGGTCATCCAGTTCGAAATCGCGCACGCCGACCGCATAGGGGCCGCTCGGCGCCGGCAGCGGCGCGACCGGGAACAGGTACAGCGCGGCGATTGCCAGCAGCACCAGCAGGCCGTACAGCGAACCGGTCCGGAACGGCAGGCCGCGCTCGGGCTTCCGGCGCAGGCAGGCGCCGAGCAGCAGGGAGAAACCGGCGAAGGCGCCGACGCCGGCTTGCCAGCGGTCGTCCCATGCAGCGTACAGGCTGGCGCCGAGCGCCAGCGTCGAGGCGAGCGCCAGCAGGCCACGGTGGCCGGGCAGGGCGGGTATCCACCAGGCGAGCAGGGCCGCCAGCAGGGTCGCGACCAGCAGCAGGTCGACAGCGGTCATGGTGCTTCGCTCCTCGTTTCCACGGGGCGCGTCGGTTGGCTCGGCCAGAACGCCGCCAGCGCCAGCAGCAGACCGACCAGCGCGTAGGGGGCGCGGCTGTCCAATTGGTGGAGCAGCGTGCCGAGCAGCGGCCCGCTGATCAGGCCGAAGCCATGTACGGCCACCAGGGTGCCGGCGGCGGCACCCTGTTCCTCGGCGCGCACGGCATTGGCGTTGAGCGCCGAGACTGCCGGGAATACCCAACCCATGCCCGCCGCGGCGACGAAGAAGGCCAGCCAGAGCAGCGGCGGCGAGTCGGCGAAGCACACGGCGGCGAAGCCGATGGCGGCGACCAGCCCGCCGACCCGGATCAGTCGCGGCGGTGGCCAGTCCAGGCGGCGCACCAGGAGCTGGGCCAGGATCAGCGCGACGCCCACTGCGGTCAGGGCGATGCCGGCCACCCGCGCGGCGTCGGCGGAATCCAGGCGCAGCCGGTCGAGGGCGAAGAAGCCCACGGTGATCTGCGCCACGGTGACGCTGAACATCGCCACGAAGCCCACCGCCAGCGGCCGCCGCAGGCGGCGGTCGCCGATCGCCAGGGCGGCGCCGCGGTTCGGCTGGCGACGCTCCTCGCGCGGCAGCCAGCGCCAGAGCGCCAGCAGGGCGACCAGGGGCAGCGCGCCGGTGACCAGCAACGGCAGGACCAGCCCGTGAGTCGCCAGGAGTCCGGCCAGCCCCGGCCCGATCACCATGCCTATCGCGCTGGCCGCGCCGAGTCCGGCCAGCGCCGCGGCGCGTCGTTGCGCCTCGACGTGATCGGCCACCAGTGCCGCCGTGCAGGCCGGCACCGCGGCGTAGAAACCGCCGGCGAGGCCGCGCAGGAGAACGATACCGGCGAAGGCGAACAGGGTCGGCAACGTCCAGTGCAGGGCGAGCACGATGAACAGGCAGAGCGAGCCGTAGGAGAGGGCGAAGCCGGCCAGCCCGCCGAGCAGTATCCGCCGTCGCCCATGCCGGTCGCTGGCGATGCCCCAGGGCCGCGCCGCGAGCATCCAGGCGATGCCGCCGACGGTCACCGCGGCGCCGGCCTGCCAGGGCGCCAGGCCGAGCTTGCGGGCGAGCGGGCCGACCAGGGCGACGAAGGACATCACCGCGAGGGTGCAGACGAAGGTCTCGAACATCAGCGGACGCAGGTCCAGGGTGTTGGCGGAGGGCGGCGGGGTGGTCACCTCAGGGGTTCCTTCGGGTTCGCGGCAGGCGCAGCCAGACCCAGCCGACCAGCACCAGCGGAGTGCCCAGGGCGAGCCAGGAGAGCAGGTCGTAGAGGCCGTCGCCGAGCAGCGCCGAGAGCAGCCCGAAGAGGCCGAGCAGGGCCAGTAGCAGGGGCCAGCGGAAGATCATCCAGAGACCGCGCCTCATGCCTTGCCCTCCGTCGCCAGGCTGCCGTCCGGCAGTTCCGCCAGGCGCTTCTCCAATGGCGTCTTGCGTCGGCCGAGCCAGAGGTAGAGACCGCTGGCGAGGATGACGATGCTGACGAGGTCGAGCAGCGCCCAGACGATCTTCAGCGGCATGCCGCCGTAGTCGCCGAAGTGCAGCGGCTGCGACAGCAGGAGCGTCTTCACGTACAGCGGCATCTCGCGCATGTCGGTGAGTTCGCCGCTCTGCGCGTCGATCAGTGCCGGCTTCAGCAGGCGCTCGGTGAGCGGCGTGTTGCCGCGCATGAACACCGCATAGTGATGCTGGCTGCTGAACTGGGTGCCGGGGAAGCCGACGAAGCTGACCTCCATGTCCGGCGCCGCCCGGCGTGCCGTGGCCAGGGCCGCGTCGAGCGAGCCGAGGCTCTGTAGCGGCGGCGCGTCCTTGTAGGGCGCGGTCATTTCCGCCAACTGCCCGCCTTGCCAGAGCATCAGGATTGGCAGGGCCAGGGTGTTGATCACTCCGGTCACGCCGACCACCAGTACCCAGGACAGGGTGACGATGCCCAGCAGGTTGTGCAGGTCCAGCCACTTCAGGCGACGGCTGCGTTCGGCGCGTACCGTGGCGAAGTCCAGCTTGCGCATGAACGGCGTGTATACCACCACCCCGGACACCAGCGAGGCCACCAGCAGCAGGCCCATCAGGCCGAGGAACAGGTAGCCGGGCAGGCCGAGGAACAGGTCGGTGTGCAGCTTCAGCATCAGGTACATGAAGCCGCCCGGCGGCGGCAGCGCGTCGAAGAATTCCCCGGTGCGCGCGTCGAACGGCTGCATGTGGCCGTTCTCCGGCGGCGGTACCAGGCTCGGCGCGCTGATCACCAGGCCCAGCGGGTCGTCCTTTTCGAATACCAGGAAGCGCACCACTTCGCCCGGCCGGGCGGCCAGGGCGCGGGCGATCACGTCGTCGTAGTCGATGCGCGGCGACTCGGCGGTGAGCGGCTCGAGCTGCGGATGCGGCTCGAAGTAGTGCTCGATCTCCTCGTGGAAGATCAGCGGCAACCCGGTGAGGCAAAGCATCAGCAGGAAGATCGTGGAGATCAGGCTGGTCCATTCGTGCACCAGGTACCAGGTGCGCAGGGTTTTCGCGGTCATTGGCTGGTCATCGGCGGTTTCTGGTTATGGTGGGGCGGACTCAGAAGTCCGCCGTGAGGGAAAGGGAAAGGGTGCGCGGCGAGCTGATCGACAGGTAGCCGTTGGCTGCGGTCCAGTAGTCCTTGCCCAGTGCGTTCTCCAGGTTGGCGCGCGCCACCAGCGGCTTGCCGGCGACCTGGAAGGCGTAGGCGGCGCCGAGGTCGACGCGGTTCCAGTGCGGCACGGCGAGGGCGTTGGCGCTGTCCACATAGGCCGAGCCGGTGTAGATCCAGCGGCTGTCGAGGGTCAGTCCGTCGACGAACGGGGTGTCCCAGCTGACCCCCAGGTTGGCCTGGCGGCGGGCCACGCCGGGCGCGTCCTTGCCTTCGCTGGCAGGGTCGCCGGTCTTGTTCTGCTCGGGCTTGATGTAGGTGGCGCCGGCCATCACCCGTACGCCGTCCAGCGGTTCGCCATAGAGGCTCAGCTCCACGCCGCGGTTGCGTTGCTCGCCGTCGGCGCGGAAGACGTTGCTGGCGTCGGTATAGGCGTTCGGTTTCCTGATCTCGAACAGCGCCAGGGTGGTGGTGAAGCCGCCCAGGTCGTACTTGGCGCCGATCTCGTATTGCTCGGCCTTGTACGGTGCCAGCACCTGGCCGGCGTTGGCCGCGGTCATCGGCGCCGCCTCGCCCTGGCTGAGGCCCTGGATGTAGTTGGCGTACAGCGACAGGTCCAGCAGCGGCTTGACCAGCACGCTGGCCATCGGCGTCCACACGTGCCGCTTGTCGTGGCTGGTGCGCGCGCCGCTGGTCTGGTCGTAGTTGCGCGACTCGATCTGCTGGCGGCGCACGCCCAGGGTGACCTGCACGCGATCCTCGAGGAACGACAGCCTGTCGGCCAGCGCCACGCCGCCGAGGTCGGTTTCATTGGTCTTCGGAATGCTCCCGTCGAGGCTGGAGAAGTCCGGCAGCGGCGTATGCGGCGAGGTCTGGTAGAGGTTGCCCGGCTGCATCCCGGTGAAGGCATAGACCATGCCCAGCCGTTCGTGCAGGCGGTTGACGCTGAGCGTCCAGTCGTGGCGGAGCGGGCCGGTGTCGAAGTTGCCGCGCAGGCCGACCTCGGCGGAATAGGTGCGGCGGTCGCCGCGCTGGCGTGCCAGGCTGTTGACGATATCGCCCTGGTTGCCGACGAGGATGCTGTTGGCGGCGATGGTTTCGTAGTTGCTCTGGCGGCCGCCGATGCTGGCGAACGCCGTCAGGTTGTCGGCGAGGTCGTACTCGCCGCGGTTGACCATGGAGTAATCCTCCTGGTCCAGGTAGGAATCGCGCAGGCCGAAGCGTGTCTTCGAGTCCGGGGCGTGGGGGATGTGGGTGGTTCCCGGGCCGGTCAGCAGCGGGCGCACCACGCCTTCCAGGCTTTCCTTCTGGTACAGCAGGTCGCTGGACAGGCGCAGGCGCTCGCCACGGAAGTCCAGGCCCAGGGAGAGCATGGGAAACTCGCGGCTCTGATGGTCGACGGCGGTATCGCCGTTGCGGTAGACGCCGTTGAAGCGCACGCCGAAGGCGTTGTTCTCGCCGAAGCGCCGGCCGATGTCGAGGTGAGTGCCGAGCTGGCCGCGCTGGGTCCAGTCGACGCTGACGCGGGTCAGCGGCTGGTCGTCGGCGCGCTTGGGCACCAGGTTGATGGTGCCGCCGACGCTGCCGCCGGGGGAAATCCCGCCGAGCAGGGCGTTCGGTCCCTTGAGCACTTCCACGCGCTCGGCGAATTCGATCGGTACCCGCCAGAACGGCAGCAGGCCATAGAGGCCGTTGAAGGCGACGTCGGCGTTCTGCACGCTGAAGCCGCGAATCGTGTAGCTGTCCACCAGGTCGCCGCGCCCGCCGACCACCCGCACCGACGGATCGTTGGCCTGTAGCAGGTCGGCGACGCTGCGCGCCTGCTGCTGCTCGATGGTCCTGGCGGTGTAGCTGGTGATGCTGAATGGCGCATCCATCACGTCGGCGTTGCCCAGCATGCCCAGGCGCGCGCCACGGGCCACCTGGCCGCCGGCGTACTCGGCGGGCAGGGTCTCGGCACCGGCGGCCTGGGCGGTGATCAGCGAGGATTGCAGTTCCAGCGCGCCATCGGTGGCTGCCGGCACCAGGGTGTAGCTGCCATCGCTGCGCTGCTGCAACTCCAGGCCGCTGCCCAGCAGCAGGCGGTGCAGCGCCTCGACCGGCGCGTAGCGGCCGCGCAGGGCGGCGCTGCGGCGACCCTCGGTGAGCGCCGGGTCGAACGCCAGGGATACCCCGTTGTCGCTGGCGAAGGCCGACAGGGTGCGACCGAGCGGGCCGGGGGCGATGTCATAGCTGCGCGCCGAGCTGGCGGCGGGCGCCTCGGCGGCAAGCAGGGCGGGGGCCGCGCCGGCGAGGGCGAGGGTCATGGCGGCGGCGTGGATGGCCAGGGACAGCGAACGGGGACGAAGCGTGCGTACGGGCATGTACAGGGTTCCTCGTGGTCTCTGCGGACCTTGGGTCGGGGCGGATTCCTCTACTTGCCAGCCGAGAAGGAAAAAGGTCTCAGGTCGAGGCGGTTATTTTTCTGCGGAGCACGGTATGTCGATGGCAACGCCTGTTCCGGCGCAACGGCGGACGGCCTGCCGGGGTGGACGCGAGGGGGCGGTTGCCACGGGGATGGCGGCCGCGCCGTCACGCCGGCACCAGGCTGATCCAGTAGTCGGTCACCCCGCGCACCTTCAGCGGATAGGTGGCCTGCAGCATGCCCAGCGTGCGCCGCAGGTCCAGCAGCGGATAGGCGCCCGACACCGCCAGCCTGGCCAGTTGCGGGTCGCAGCGCAGTACGCCGCGACGGTAGCGGGCGAGTTCGGCGAGCACCTCGGCCAGCGGCATCCGGTCGGCCATCAGCATGCCGCGGGTCCAGGCGTCCGGCAGGCCGTCGAAGGCCAGCCGGCGCGCTTCGCCGTCGGCGCCCAGGCGCACCGATTCGCCGCTTTCCAGCCAGCGCCCGCGTCCGTGGAGCGGGCTCAGTTCGACCCGCCCGGCGAGTACCGCGACCCGGGTCGCGGCCATCTCCTGGCGTACGTTGAAGCGGGCGGCACCGGCATGCAGCCGCGCTTCGGCGGTGGCGACGCGGAACGGACGCGGGTCGGCGCGGCTATCGACGAAGATCTCGCCGCGCAGCAGGCGTACCAGCCGCTGGCTGGCGTCGTAGGCCAGGTCCACGGCGCTGTCGGTGTTCAGGGTCAGCAGGCTGCCGTCGGGCAGGGTCAGGCGGCGCTGTTCGCCGACGCCGGTGCGCTGGTCGGCCAGCCAGTCGCGCAACGGTTCGGCCTGCCAGGTGGCGAGCCCCAGCGAGGCGCCGCCGAGGACCAGGGCGAGGTGCTTGATCGCGCGCCGCCGGTCCAGCCCGTGCTCGCGGCCGAGGGTCGGCAGGGCCAGCGCCGGCGGCAGTCGGCCGAGGCATTGCAGCAGGCGCTCGGCGCGCTCCCAGGCATGGGCGTGCTGCGGGCTGCGCTGCCGCCACTGGGCGCAGGCCTGGCGCGTGTCGTCGGTGCAGCCGCTGTCCTGCAGGCGCACCAGCCACTCGGCGGCCTCGTCGAGGATCGGCGAGGGAATCCGGCCTTCGTCCGCGGCGTTCATTCCATCAGCTCCAGGCACTGGCGGAAGGCCTGCTGCATGTAGCGCTTGACCGAACCCAGGGACACGCCCAGGCGCTCGGCGATGGCTTCGTACTTCAGGCCTTCGATCTGCGCCAGGAGAAACGCCTGGCGGACCCTGTCCGGCAGGCTGCCGAGCAGGGCGTCTACTTCATGCAGGGTTTCCAGCACCATCAACCGCTGTTCCGGCGGCGGCGCGAGGTCTTCCGGGAGGTTGGCCAGGGCATCGAGGTAGGCGCGCTCCAGCGACTGGCGCTGGAACCAGTTGATCATCAGCCCCTTGGCGACGGTGGTCAGGTAGGCGCGCGGTTCGCGCGCATCCAGTACCCGGCGCGAGGCGAGCAGGCGGGCGAAGGTGTCCTGGGCCAGGTCGGCGGCGTTTTCCGCGCAGCCCAGGCGTCGCCGCAACCAGCCTTGCAGCCAGCCATGGTGGTCCTGGTAGAGATGGCTCACAGCGTCGTGCAGGGAGGCGTCGGCCGGCGGCATGGAGGGGATCGCTGTTGTAATTGAGAATGAGTCTCATACTACTTACAGCGAGGGCATGCCTACAAGTCCCCCGGATCGGCGGCGCAGCGCCTCAAGCGTTTTCCAGGCCGTACTGGAAGAAAGCCATGTCGGCCAGGCGCCCGGTGGGGTAGAGGAGCCCCTTGCGGGCGGTCTCCAGGCGCGGGAACGACAGCCTTTCTTCGCCGATCAGGCGGTGCAGCGCGGTGAGGGTCCCGCCGTTGACGCTCGTCAGGCCCCGGCGTGGATACAGCGCGCGACAGGCGGCCACGTAGTGGCGGTCGAGGGCGGGAAACTCGCCCCAGACGCCGAGCAGGATCTTGCTCTTCAGGGTGTCGGTCCAGCTCACCCGGCTGCTGAGGGCGTCCATCGACCCGAGTACCGTTTCCAGCAGCTTGCGGTTGTGCGCCAGGCGCGCGCCGTTGCCGGCGAAATCCACCAGGGACAGCTCGAAGAGTTCCGGTCCGGCACCGCTGAAGAGCTGCCGGGCCAGCGCTTTCATCAGGTCCAGGTTGCTGTTCTGCAGCAGTCCCGAGGAGCCACGGAACATGCCCCAGTTGGCCAGGTAGAAACCCAGGTGCAGGGCGGTGGTGTCGAGCTGTTCGGGGGCGGTCAGGTCGTCCCAGCTGCGACTGGGGTCCCAGACATACTCCCAGAGGTACTCCCAGGCCCTCAGGCGCGGGTATTCGTTGCCCGGGGCGGGCGCCAGGCTGGCGTAGTAGCGGTGGACATAGCGGGCGGCATCGAAAGCCATGCGTTCGTTCCCTGGCGGCTTGGAAAGACGGCATGGTAGAACGCGTGATGTCAAAAGGCCATATCGCTGTTCGCAGGGGACGCCGTAGCGCCCCCGCGGAGCGGCCTCAGGTGTTATTGCAGCCCTTGGCGATGGAGTCCTCGTTGGAGGTGTACGGCCGCGAGGGTTCCAGGTTCCACTCGGGCTTGTTGCGGGCGACGTTGAAGTGGCAGACCAGTTGTCGGCGCATGCTGCCGATATTGCTGTCGCGGTTGTCCGGGTTGTCCTTCCATTCGCTGTCCAGGTAGTGGTCGACCACCAGCTCGTTGAAGAAATTGTTGGTCTGGTTGTCCTGGATCTTGCGCCCGCAATCGGTCGGTACCACTTCCAGGGTCATGATCTTCTTCCTGAAGCCCGGATCGTCGCGCTCCACCCAGGTGGCGCTTTCCACATAGCGCTCGCAGGCATTCTTCTCGCTGGTCGGGTAGATCGCCTGCTTACGCCCGTCGTAGGCGAACTGCGCGTCCTGCTGGCGGGTCTGCGGCAGTCGCATGTTGATGATCGGGAGGAATGCCTGGACCGACTGGTACCACTGGATCTGGTTGAGCCGAGCGCCCTCCAGGCCGGCGTCCTCGGTGTAGAACGCGGCGAGGATCGACGGCGACTTCGGCGGGTTTTCCTCCCACTTGGCCAGGCGCAGTTCGTTCTGGGTGGTGAAGGATTCGTCGGCGATCTGCGCCATCGCCCGGATGCTCTGGTAGAAGGCCGGGCCGGCGGCGGTATTGCGCTCGTCGCGGACGTCGAAGGAGCACTGCCGCGAATGGTCGCCGCGGTTCTGCCGGTAGTTCGCCGCCCACTGCTCGGCGGTGCTGACGTTGATGTCCTGGCAGGACTTCTCGACGCTGTTCGGCGTGCGCCGCGAATCGGTGCAACCCTGCTGGGCGCGGTCGTCGGTGGCGGCGTCGATGGGGAAGGAACAGAGCACCGCATAGTCCTGGTGGTCCTTCGGATTACCGAAGATGGTGTCGAAGATGAAGCCACTCTTCAGGCCATAGGCGAGCTTGCGGTACTTGGCGTCCTTGCGCAGGTAGGAGGCGGAGACGCCGCCGCTTTTCTGGCTCTTCGGACTGATGCTGTAGAACATGTAGTCGGTCGAAGGCCAGGTGGCGCGGAACAGCACGCCGGAACAGAGGAATGCCGGCTTCGACGGTCCGCCGCAATCCTGGCGGGTGTCGTTGTACAACTGGTTGAGCCGGGCGACCACGTCGTTGCCCCGGTCGGCCTGGGCCGCGGGTGTCAGCGCCAGGCCGGCGGCGGCGAGAAGGTAGAGAAAGATGGATCTGCTTCCGTTCATGGGATGGACTCCACGCAGGTTCGAAGGAGCGGGCCGGGGGCGGCCCGGTTGGTCCCGATGGGGACGAGCGCGACGGGCGGATCGCGGGGGATGAAGCGCTTGCGACGGCATGGCCGTCGGCGTTGGGACGTCAGCGGGACGTGGTGGCGCCAGTCTGCAACCGGGCGCTGCCGGGAATGCCGGGCGACCCCGGCGGGCGCTGGGCGGCGGGGGCCTGCCGAGCGTGTGGGGGAAGTCGCTCGAGGGAGGCGGTGAAGACCGCCGGCGGAGATACGAACAGGGTGGGTAGCGGGGCGGATACAGCGTGGATTCCGTTACGCATCGCAGGCCTCCTTTGCGCCGCGCCGATGGGCTTCCGTCTTACCGTTCGAGCCTAGAAGCGCGGGCCGCGCCGCTCCAGCGGCGGGGTGGCTAGCTAGCAAGGGGGATTAATGCATTCGCAACGGCGCTCGCTGCGATGCACCGTGGTCCGGCATCCACAGGCCACGCCGCTGCCAGGCAACTGTTCCTGGCCGCGCCTGTTGGCGGCGGCGTCGCCCTGCAAGCGCCAGGTATCGGGCTCCGCCGTCAGTCCATGTCGCCGCCATGGTGCGCGGACTGCTCCAGGAGGCTGCTCTTCGCCGTCCTGCCCCTCGCTTCCGGCGACAGCCGGGTTGCCTGCAAGGCGAACCAGAGGGTCGCCACATCGGCGGTGCTGTCCAGCGAGCGACCGCTGATTTCCTCGATGCGGCGTATCCGGTAGACCAGGCTCTGCTTGTGTATGTGTAGCCGCTGCGCGGCGTTCAACCAGGACCTGTTTTCCTCGAGAAAGACCTGCAGCGTGTGTAGCAGTGCGGAGCCATTGGCCGCGTCATAGTCGTGGAGGGCGCCGAGGACCAGGCGGAACGCCCGCTCGGCCTCGGCGAGGCTTCTGGGTAGCCAGGGCGCCTCGTCGTCCAGTTCCGCGTAGCGACACAACGGTCGCCGGGAATGGCTGTGGGCCAGGGCCAGGCGCGCTTCGCGCAAGGCCTCGGCGCAACGTTCGGCACGACGGAGCGGAGCGCTCACGCCCAGCGAGCTGTCCAGGGCTTCCTGCAGTGTCGAGGCGAGGCCGGCCTGGTGCAGCAGAATGATTTCCTGGCCTTGCGCGCGAACCAGCAGGCGTGAGTCGTGGCCCCGGAAAAGACCGATAGGGTCGGTCGCGAGCCCCTCGGAACTTGCCACGGAAACGACTGCATCGTCGAGATCGAGCCCGGGCAGCAGTTCCTCCAGCCGCTCCTCGGCTTGTTCCCGGTATAGCCGTCGTTGCAGCAGGTCGTCGAGCAATTCCGAACCCAGGCGCAGGTGGCGTTCGCTTTCGACGCGCAGCCGTTCGATCTCTATGCCGAGCACTGCCGTCAGGTGGTGCAGGAGACTGTAGTCCGGCAGCCGCTCGCCCAGGGCTATCAGCAGGCAGTTCCGGTCGGAGGGAATGCCGATGCTGAGCGCTTCGCCTTCCGCGAGCGGATGGCGAAGGACCATCGGCTGCGGCTCCGCCTGCTCGCGACGGCGGTTGCGCAGCGCGTCGGCCAACTCCACGGGCAGCCCTGGCAGGCCTGGCTGCCAGGCCGCCAGGGTGTCGGGAACAATGAGGTAGAGGCTGCTCCGCACGTCCTTGCCGAGGCGTTGCAGCAGCGCCGGCAGGCCCAGTCCCTGCATGCTCAACCGGGCGCTTTCGTATATCCGGGCCAGGGCGTTGCGGCGCTCGTATTCGTCTTTCTGCCCCGCATCGACGATGGCCCGGGTCACGGCGGCGAAAGGGACGCCGTAGTGGGTGAGAATCAACGGGAAGCCCAGGGCCTCGGCCGTCTCGCGCAGGGCATCGAGGTCGCTCGGGGCCTCCATGTTCTCGCCGATCATCATGCCTGCCAGGCCGGCCTCGGCCAGTCTTCGGACGTAACGCCGTTGCCGCTCGGCCTCGCTCGGTATGCCCAGCCCGGTGGTCATCAGCAGGTCACCCTCGCCGAGCCATTCGGTGGGGTCGTCGAGTTCGCAGACATGCGCCCAGCGAACCGGGCGGTCGAGGCCGCCGGCTCCGCTCAGCAGGCGTGAACGGAGTTCGGGGAGGGCGATCAGGTGGCGGATGCTCTGCGGCATGTCCAGGAAACTCCAGGCATGGGCCTTCAGTGTAATCGCCCCGGGCGCAGGCAGCGCGCCCTGTCACCAACTGGCGGGCAGCATCCCCAGTGCCGAGGCGATCGCATAGACCCCGCTGGAGGCGAACACCAGGACGATCAGCCCCTGTATCAGCGGATGGGCATACCAGCCGCAGCTGAATGCCGGCAGTTGGTCGCCGTGGCGCCGCGCCGCGTTGAGCAGGAGGATGGGGATGATGCCCATCAGTACGCCGCCGAAGGTACCGGCGAAGTACAGCGCGTTCACGAAGCCGCCGAGCCCCGCATAGGCCAGCAGGAACGGCGGGACCGAGACCGCGGCGAGCACCGCCAGGCGTTTGCGCCGGTTGGTTTCGCTGCCCAGGCGGAAGTGGTCGAAGATATTGGTGAACAGGCACCCGCCGAGTCCCCAGTAGGAGGTCAGCATCGCCAGCAAGGCGAAGGTGTTCGCCACGTAGTAGGCCCATTGGCCGAGGGAGCGTCCCCAGCTCAAGGTCGCCACCTCGCTGAGGTTGTCGGGGCCGACCAGGGCGATGACCGAGGCAGGAATGGCCGCCACCAGCAGGAAGGTCAGCAGCATGCCGACCACGATCAGGCGCGGCACGCGCCCGGGGGTTGCCAGGTTGCCGCGCACCAGCTCCGGAACCAGGAACTGCGCGCCGAACACGAAGACCGCCAGGTTGAACACTGGAACCACGTATTGCCACTGGCTCTGCCAAAGGTGGGCGAGACGGGCGTCGTCGTGCATCAGGGTAGCGCCGATGAGGATGCAGACGATGGCCACCATGCCGGCGCTGATCAGCTTCTCGCCCACGCCGAGCGCCTTCAGGCCCAGGTAGAGCACCAGCGCCGAGGGGACGAAGAAGATCAGGCTGCCGACCTGGCGCGTGAGGCCGTACTGGCCGAAGAACTCGAGCATGATGTTGCCGCTGCCGGTCATGTAGGCGACCAGGGCCCCGTAGCTGTTGGCCGCCACCGCGATGAAGATCAGCCAGCCGCCGAGCGGGCCCAGGTAACGCCGGGAGAGGCCGCTGAGCTGGTTGTTGCCGCGGGTTCTCAGGCAGGCTTCGGTCACGTAGAGCATGGTGACGATGCAGAAGAGGCAGGTCAGGGCCAGGCATACCAGCAACGGCACGTAGCCGACCTTGCGGGCGGCGTAGGCCATGCTCAGCACGCCGGCGCCGATGTTGGTGCCGATGATGATCGCGATCGTCTCGAGCGAGCCCAGGGGATGGGCCTTGAGGCCCGATGCGTTGTCGTTCGCTTCTCGCATACCCATTTCTTGTTTCCTCTGTCAGGGCGGTGGAGTTCGGTTCTTCGGGGTCAGTCGAAGATCAGGTAGGTCTTGCGCACGGTCTGGCGGATGTCCCAGGTGCCCTGGGTGGCAGCGGCGAAATAGAGCGCGTCGCCGGCGCGAAACTCCACGGCCTGGCCTTCGTCCGGGGTGAAGCGACCTTCACCGCTGACGATGTAGCTGTACTCGGCCTGCTCGACCTGTCGGCGGAAGCGCCCCGGGGTGCATTCCCAGATGCCGGTCACGCCGTTGCCGTCGGCGAGCGGGCGGTGGGCCGCGGTACGGGTCAGGGCTACCGGTTCGCCCAGCGGCTGGCCGACGGGCGTGGGCGAGGTGAAAGGACTTTCGTCGTCGAGACGGATGAGCGAAGGGTTCATGCCATGGGCTCCTCAGGATTTGTCTTCAAGGCCGGCGGGGGCGAAGCGCGCGAGAAAGCGGTCGGTGGCCGAGGGCGCGGTACCGGCGAGTTCCGCGCGTTCCTTGCGCAGGACGGCGTTGCGCACCAGGGAGCCACCCAGGTAGCGCAGCGGCTCGGGGGGGAAGCTCCGGCAGCGGCGTTCTACCAGCGGACAACGGCTCCACGGGTCGTCGCGGCCGAGGGCGAGGCTGGCGAGGATCCGCCCGCCCAGGCGGCTCGGTCCCACGCCGTTGCCGCTCCAGCCGATGCCGTAGTGGATGTTCTCGTGCAGGTGGCCGAAGACCGGCAGGCTGTCGTAGGTACGGTCGATGGGGCCGGACCAGCCGTCGACCAGCGGGATGTCGCCTAGCGAGGGATAGGTGCGGCGGAAGTCGGCCTCGGTCAGGGCCAGGCTCTCCCGGTCGACGTCGAATACCCGGTCGATGCGCGAACCGTAGCTGATGGCGCCGGTGCCCTTGCCGAAGGCGATGCGCCCGTCGCGGGTGGTGCGGTAGTAGTCCACCATCAGTTGGGAATCGGTGATGGCTTCCCCGCCGGTCCAGCCGATTCGCTCCAGCCGTTGCGGTATCGCCTCGGTAACCGCGATGGAACTGTTCACCGGCACGATCAGCCTGGAGAGCCTGGGCAGGGCGGCCGACCAGGCGTTGGTCGCGAGAACCACCGCCTTGGCCTGAACCCGGGCCCCGGCGCTCAGCAGCTGTGCCGGCTGGCCGGGAACGATCTGGCTGACGCCACAACGCTCGTGGATTTCCACGCCGAGGGCCAGCGCCACGCGGCGCATGCCTTGCACCAGCAAGGCTGGTTGCACGGTGGCATTGCTGCGCTCGAAGACCCCGGCGAGATGCACCGGCGAACCGGTCCGGCGTGCCACTTCGCTGGCGTCGAGGCGTTCGAAGGGACTGACGCCGAGCCGTTCGCAGGCGGCGAGGGTATCGTTCCAGGCGTCGAGGTGGTGCGCCGTGGTGGCGGTCCACAGCCAGCCCTTCTGCTGGAAGTGCGCATCGATGTCATGCCGCGCGCAGAACTCCCCGAGTTCCTGGATCGCCCGCTCCGCGCTTTCGCCAAGGAAGCGCGCCTGCGCCTCGCTGCAGAAGCCCAGCAAGGTGCCGATCTTCGGCCACCAGGACATCACGAAACCACCGTTCCTGCCGGAAGCGCCGCCGCCGCAGACGTCCTGCTCCAGCAGCAGGACCCGTGCGTCCGGCTCCAGTTGCTTGAGGGTGATGGCGGTCCAGAGCCCGACGAAACCGCCGCCGACTATCGCCACGTCCGCCGAGTGGGTGCCGACGAGGGGGGCGCTGGCGGCGTCGGCCAGGTCGGTCGAGCGCATCCAGTGGCTGGGGGTCAGGGGAGGGGTGAGCGTGAGTTTCATGGCGCGGGTCCGGGGTCGCTGAATCTGGAGCAAGGGTGGCGAGCGGCGCCGTCCGCGACAATTGGACGCAACTAGGAATCGAGGAGGTGCTCTCGTACGATCGTATGAGTCTTGTGAAGGACAGGCCTGGTCGGGACTGCCCGCCCTGTCCGAGCGAGCTGGCAGGCCCGAGCGGCGCCGCTGAACCGGAGGCTCAGGCGTCGCGCAGTTCGAAGGCGGGAAACAGCTCTTCCAGTTCTCGCCATAGCTGCGCAGCGCCCTGCGGCGCGGGCTTCGCGAGAAGCTGCGGATCGAGCTGGCGGGCCGGGCGCGCCAGTTGTACGGCGAAGCGCTCCACGCCCATCTCGCGCAGGCGCGTCGCCAGGCGCCAGAGGCGTTCGCTATCGAACAAGCGCCAGTGCACCGTGGTCCGGCATTCGTAGGCCACGCCGCTGTCCAGCAGGCATTCCAGGCTGCGCCAGTTGGCCGCGCCGCTGCCGTCCACGCCGGTAATGGCGGCGACGTCCTCGGCCGGCGCCTTGACGTCGAAGCCCACCCAGTCGCTCTGCGCCAGCACCCGGGCGAAGGCGCGGGGGTTGATGCCGGCGCTGTGCAGGCCGACGCGGAAGCCCAGTTCGCGGACCGTGCGCATGGCGTCGCCGAGGGCCGCCTGCAGGGTCGCCTCGCCGCCGCTGAAGACCACCGCCTGCAACAGGCCCTGGCGTCGGCGGAGGAAGTCGAGCAGGCGTGACCAGGGGATTTCCTCCGCGCCGCGCGGCGCGATCAGTTCCGGGTTGTGGCAGTAGCGGCAGCGCCAGGCGCAGCCCTGGCAGAACAGCACGCAGGCGAGCAGGCCGGGGTAGTCGAGGGTGGTCAGGGGCACCAGGCCCCCGACCCTGAGCGTGGCGCTCATCGCGTCTCGCGGAAATGGCGGCGTTCGCGATGCTCGGACTGCTTGCCGGCATTGAACGCTGCCACGGGACGGTGGTAGCCCATCACGCGGGTCCAGACTTCGCAGCGCTGGCGCTGGCCTTCGGGCAACTGGTTGGGGTTCATCGGTGGTACTCCTTGCTGGTGGATGAAAGGAACGACAGGCGACTCAACCGCCGCAGCCGCCGCAACAGCTCTTGGGCGTGGAGCGTTGCAGCAGCTCCTCGTCGCACTTCGGGCAGAACTCGTGCTCGCCGGCCAGGTAGCCGTGCCGCGGGCAGATCGAGAAGGTGGGGGTGACGGTCAGGTACGGCAGGCGGAAGCGACCGAGGGCGGTGCGCACCAGGGTCTTGCAGGCTTCGGCGGAGGAAATCCGCTCGGCCATGTAGAGATGCAGCACGGTGCCGCCGGTGTACTTGCATTGCAGGGCGTCCTGCAGCTCCAGCGCCTCGAACGGGTCGTCGGTGAAGCCCACCGGCAGTTGCGAGGAGTTGGTGTAGTAGGGCGCCTCCGGCGTGCCGGCCTGGAGGATGCGCGGATAGCGCTTGCGGTCCTCGCGGGCGAAGCGATAGGTGGTGCCCTCGGCGGGCGTGGCTTCCAGGTTGTAGAGGTGCCCGCTGTCCTCCTGGAAACCCACCAGCCGCGCGCGCACGTGATCGAGCAGGGCCAGGGCCATCTCGCGCCCGGCTTCGCTGTGCAGTCCCTCGCGGTCGTCGCTGAAGTTGCGCACCATCTCGTGCAGGCCGTTCACGCCGATGGTGGAGAAATGGTTGCGCAGGGTGCCCAGGTAGCGTCGGGTGTAGGGATAGAGGCCGGCATCCATGTGCTGCTGGATCACCTTGCGCTTCAGCTCCAGGCTGGCGAAGGCGAGTTCGAGCAGGTGGTCGAGCTGGCGGTAGAGGCCGGCGGCGTCGCCACGGTGGCGATAGCCCAGGCGCGCGCAGTTGATCGTCACCACGCCCAGCGAGCCGGTCTGCTCCGCCGAGCCGAACAGGCCGTTGCCACGCTTGAGCAGTTCGCGCACGTCCAGTTGCAGGCGGCAGCACATCGAGCGCACCTGGTTGGGCTGCATGTCCGAGTTGAGGAAGTTCTGGAAGTAGGGCAGGCCGTAGCGCGCGGTCATCTCGAACAGGCGCGTGGCGTTGTCGCTGTCCCAGGGGAAGTCGTGGGTGATGTTGTAGGTCGGGATCGGGAAGGTGAATACCCGGCCGTGGGCATCGCCGGCCTGCATCACCTCGATGTAGGCGCGGTTGATCAGGTCCATCTCGGCCTGCAGCTCGCCGTAGGCGAAGGGCATCTCCTCGCCGCCGATGCGCGGCACCTGGTCGCGCAGGTCGTCCGGGCAGACCCAGTCGAAGGTCAGGTTGGTGAAGGGCGTCTGGGTGCCCCAGCGCGACGGCACGTTGAGGTTGTAGATGAACTCCTGGAGGGCCTGGCGCACGCTGGCGTAGTCGAGGCGGTCCTTGCGCACGTAGGGCGCCAGGTAGGTATCGAAGGAGCTGAAGGCCTGGGCCCCGGCCCACTCGTTCTGCAGGGTGCCGAGGAAGTTGACCATCTGCCCCAGGGCGCTGCCCAGGTGCTTCGGCGGACCGGCCTCGACCCGCCCCGGCACGCCGTTCAGGCCTTCGTTCAGCAAGGTGCGCAGCGACCAGCCGGCGCAATAGCCGGCGAGCATGTCGAGGTCGTGGATATGCAGGTCGGCGTCGCGGTGGGCGGCGGCGATGTCGGCATCGTAGACCTCATCCAGCCAGTAGTTCGCGGTGACCTTGCCGGATACGTTGAGGATCAGCCCGCCGAGGGAATAGCCCTGGTTGGCGTTGGCGCGCACCCGCCAATCCTCGCGGGACAGGTATTCGTTCATCGACGCGGCGACGTCCACCAGGGTCTTGCGCTCGCGGCGCAGCCGGCCGTGGCGTTCGCGGTAGACCACGTAGGCGCGCGCCGTGGGGTAGTGGCCGGCCTCCATCAGCACCCGTTCGACCAGGTCCTGGACCCGTTCGATATCCAGGCAGGCGCGTTCCGGCAGGCGTTCCACCACGCGTTCGGCGAGCGCCTGCGCCTGCTGCGGGTCGAACTCGCCGGTGGCTTGGCCGGCGGCGGCGATGGCGCGTTCGATCTTGCCGGGATCGAAAGGGACTTCACGTCCGTTGCGCTTGAGCAGGGTGGCCGGCCAGGTAGCCTTCCGGGGCTGGGTCATTTCAACTTCTCCACAACATGATGTGTTTTGATTTTGCAAAACAACAATATGTTGTGGATTCTGGCGAGCGATGCCGAGCCGGCGTTGATCTGCGTCAACGTCCGGCGGATTGGCCGGGTTCCATTGGAGGTATTCCCCGTGCTCGGGTGACGGCGTATCAGGCCTGGGCGAGGCGGGCGAAGACGACGTAGTTGTCCAACTGCTGCCAGACCGTGGCGGCCTCGGCGAAACCCGCCTGGCGCAGGGCGGCGAGATGGAAATCGAGCGAGCAGTCTTCGTCTTCGCTGGCGCGCCTGAGCGGGCGCCGCGCGAAATGGGCGTCGCGCTGCGCCTTCAGCGGGGCCAGCCGGGGGATCTGCGCGGCGCGTTGCCACCAGTCTTCCCAACTGTCCGCGCCGCTGGCCACGGACGCCTGGAGGACCCGCTCGCGGTGCTTCCGGGACAATTCCGCGAGTCCCGGCCAGCGTCGGTCGTAGCGCATGTGGTCGGCGTTCAGCAGCACGCCGCCGGGGGCGAGCAGCTCGCCGGCCTGGGCGTAGAACCCGGCGAGTTCGGCGGGCGACAGCCAGTGCAACGCGGTGGAAGAGAGCAGCGCCGCGGGCCGTTCGCCGGCGAGGGACTCGCGCGCTTCGGCGACCCGTTCGGTCCAGCCTGGATCGGTGAGGTCGCACTCCACCACGCGGACCCGTTCGGCGAAACCGGCCAGCGCCGTACGCGCGATCTCCAGCAGCATGACGTCGGCGTCCAGCGCCACCACCCGCGCCGCCGGGAAGCGTTCGAGCAGGCGCCGGCCGAGGGAGCCCGGGCCGCAGGCGGCGTCGATGGCGGTGAAGCGCCCGTCGCGGCCGAAGAGGTCTTCGAGCAACTGGAACATCGCCTCGTAGCGCTCCTCGCGCTGGCGGATGTAGCCCTCCTGCTGGCGGTCCCAGCGTTCGAGGAGCGCCATGATCTGCTCGGTTGCGGTCATCTTTCCTCCTGGGGGGCATGCCCGGTTGAGAGTGGGGTCCTGTGCTTCGAGGGATACGGCGAGCGAGACGTTCCCTCGCCTCGATGAAGAAGAAACGGCGGGCATTCTTCATTCGAAGAAATGTTATGTTATAACTTATAAGTATTCATAATTCATACCTGCCGACCATGACCCCCCATTCCTCCCCGCACCGTCTTCCTCCGCTGCGGCTGGCCCGCGCCGTGCCGTTCCTCTACCTGCTTCCCTGCCTGGCGCTGGCCGCGCCGGTCGACCTGGAGCCGACCGTGGTCAGCGCCACCACTACCGAGCGCAAGCTGCGCGACGCCCCGGCCAGCGTTTCGCTGATCGCCGCCGAGGACCTGCGGCGGCGCCCGGTGCGCGACCTGCAGGAAGCCCTGCGCGGTTCGGAAAGCCTGCAGTTCAACGGCGTCGGCATGTCCCGGCGGGGCATCAGCGTTCGCGGCATGTCCAGCGAGCACACCCTGGTGCTGGTGGACGGCCAGCGGATCTCCACCTCGTCCGGGGCCATCGCCCATTCCGACTTCGACCTCGGCTGGGTGCCGGTGGAGAGCATCGAGCGTATCGAGGTGGTACGCGGACCGATGTCCTCGCTCTACGGTTCGGAAGCCCTCGGCGGGGTGGTGAACGTGATCACCCGGCGCGCCACCGATACCTGGACGGGCAGCGGTCTGCTCGATGGCGGCGTGCGCGAGGACGGCCTCGGCGGGCAGAGCCACCAGCTCGGCGCCTATCTCGCCGGGCCGCTGGTGCCCGGCAAGCTGGGCCTCGCCCTGAACGGCGAGAGCCGCCGCCAGCAGGAAACCCCGGACGCCGATGAGCGCCGACTCTCCGAGCTGGAAGGCGGCAACGCCGACAGCGGTGGGCTGAACCTCAGCTGGACCCCGGACGACGCCCAGCGCATCGACCTCGGCCACCAGCGCGGGCGCGAACGACGCTGGCGCAACAGCGAGACCGGAGGGTCGCGCTCGCGCTACTACGAGTCGCGCGACGTGATCGAACGCGAGCGCTGGTCGCTCGCCCACAATGGCCAGTGGGACTGGGGCAGCAGCCAGCTGCGCACCTACCGCAACCGCCTGGAGCGGCACAACGCGCGTTCCGACGGACAACCGCCGAGCAACCCGCAGCGCCTTACCGACAGCGTGGTCGACGGCCACCTCAGCGTGCCGGCCTTCGAGCGACATCTCTTCACCCTCGGCGGCGAATGGCGCAAGGAAGAACTGGAGGATCGCTCGGTGAATACCGCCGGCGACGCCAGCGCGCGACACAAGGCGCTGTTCCTGCAGGACGAGATCGCCTTCGGCCCGGACTGGTCGCTGACCCTCGGCAGCCGCTTCGACAAGCACGAGGCGTTCGGCTGGGAAAGCAGTCCGCGCCTGTACCTGCTGCACCACCTTTCCGATGCGCTGACCCTGCGCGCCGGCGTCGGCCGCGGCTACAAGGCGCCGAGCCTGAAGCAGCTATCGCCGGAGTATGCGGCGGTCGGCGGCGGCGGGCGCTTCACCATCTACGGCAATCCCGACCTGAAGCCGGAGACCAATACGTCCTACGAACTGGGCGCCGACTACCAGGGCGATGGCTGGTCGCTGAAGGGCACGGTGTTCGAGAACGATGTCCGCGACCTGATCCAGACCGTCTGCGTAGCGCGCTGCGGGGTGCGCGGCGGCGAGGTGCGCAACTACGAGAACGTCGACAGGGCACGGATCCGCGGCCTCGAGCTGGGCGGCGGCGTGGACCTGCCGGCGGACCTGCGCTGGGAACTCAACTACACCTACCTCGACGCGCGCAACCGCACCGCCGGCCAGCGCCTCGGCGACCGCTCCCGGCACCTCGCCAACAGCCAATTGCGCTGGAGCCCCAATGCCCGCTTCAGCGCCCAGTTGCGCACCGAATACGTCGGCAGCCAGGTGGCCTACAGCAGCAACGTCGGCTATGCCCTGCCGGCCTACAGCCTGTGGCACCTGGAGCTGAGCCAGAAACTCAACGAGAACCTGACGCTGCGCGGCGGCATCGAGAACCTCGGCGACCAGCGCCTGGCCGACGACGACACGCACTTCACCTACGCCGAACCTGGGCGGACCTTCCATCTCGGCCTGGTGGCGAGCTTCTGATGCGCCGTTCGCTACTCTTCTGCGGCGCGCTGCTGGCCAGTCTCTGTGCCTGGGCGGAGCCGGCTCAGGTGCGTCTGCTCAGCAGCGATTTCGTCCTCCCGGGCAAGCACCAGCGCCTAGCCGGTTGGGCGCGCGAGGCCGGTGTCGAGTTGCGCGGCCTGCGCCTCGGCATCGGCGAGGCGCCGCCCGGCGAGTGGCTGGACGGCGGCAACCTGCTGATCCTCGACACGCCGCGGCCGACCGATCGCGCCCAGGTCGAGGAGGCGCTGGGCGAGCGCTTGCAAGGCGGGACGCAACCCTGGATCCGCGTCGGCGGCGGTCCTCCGGGCTTCGGCAACCTGCCGGCGGCGCTGGGCGGGCGCCTGGTCGGCTACTACGCGAACGGCGGCGAAGCCAACCTGCGCCGGCTGTTCGAGGCGGTCCAACGCTGGCATGCCGGCCTGCCCGTCGACGCGTTGCCGGCGCCGCAGCCCCTGGCGCAGGCCGGCTTCTATCATCCCGACGCACCGGCGCCGTTCGCCGGCCTCGCCGACTACCTGGCCTGGGGCGCCTCGCGCTGGGCCAGCGATGCCCCGCGCATCGCCTTCCTGATCCCGCGCGGCGCCATCGCCGACGCCCAGACCGGCGCCATCGACGAACTGTTGCGGCGTAGCGAGCGGCACGGCCAGGCGCCGCTGGCGGTGTGGTTCGACGACAGCGATCCGGAGGCGTTGAGGAAGTCCTTCGCTGGCGCCGATGTCCAGGCGCTGGTCAACCTGCAGCACCTGCAGAACGGCCCGGCGCGCCGTGCCGAGTTCCTCGCGCTGGACGTGCCGGTATTGCAGACCCTCGGCTACCGCGACGGCAACGAGGCCGACTGGCTGGCCGCCGCCAGCGGGGTGGCGCCGCGTACCGTGGCGGCCTTCCTCGGCATGCCGGAAACCTGGGGAATGAGCGATCCGCTGGTCATCAGCGCCCTGGAGAACGGCGAGCCGAAGCTGATGGCCGGGCAGGCCGAGGCCCTGCTGGACAAGCTCGACCGGCTGCTGCGCCTGCGTCGCCTGCCGGCGGCGGACAAGCACCTAGCGCTGATGTTCTGGAACCACCCGGAGGGCGAGAAGAACGTCGCCGCCTCGCATCTCAATGTACCGGCCAGCCTGGCCCGTCTCGGCGAAGCGCTGCGGGCGGCCGGCTACCGGGTTGCGACGAGCGACGAAAGCGCGCTGATCGATACCGCCCAGCGCCTGCTCGGCGGCTACTACCGGCCGCAGACCCTGGACGCGCTGTATCGCGACGGCCTCGCCGCGAGCCTGCCGCTGGACGCCTACCTGCACTGGTTCGAGGCGCTGCCGGCGGATCTGCGCGAGGAGATGCGCGCGCGCTGGGGCGACCCGCGTCGACATTGGGCCTTGCGCGATATCGACGGCCAGCGACGCTTCGTGTTCCCGGCGGCGCGCCTGGGTAATCTGCTGCTGTTGCCGCAGCCGCCGCGCGCCGGCCGTCCGGGCGAGGCCTACCACGACAGCGCGGTGCCGCCGGACCATCTCTTCCTGGCGGTCTACCAGTTCGTCCGCGAGGGTTTCGGCGCCGACGCGCTGATCCATTTCGGCACCCATGGCACCCAGGAATGGCTACCCGGCAAGGACCGCGGGCTGGCGGTGGGCGACTACCCGCTGCGGGCGCTCGGCGACCTGCCGGTGTTCTACCCGTACATCCAGGACAACGTTGGCGAGGCGATCCAGGCGCGCCGGCGCGGGCGCGCGGTCACCGTCAGCCACCAGACGCCGTCGTTCGCCCCGGCCGGGCTGTACGACGAACTGCGCGACCTGCACCAGCTGATCCACGAATACCAGCAACTGGACGAGGGCGCGGTGCGCGAACGCAGCGCCGAGCAGATCCGCGCGGCGGTGCGGGCGGCGCACATGAACGACGACCTGGGCTGGAGCGAGGCAGCGATGCGCGAGGATTTCCCGGCGTTCCTCGGCGTGCTCCACGACCACCTGCACCGACTGGCCGGCTCGGCGATGCCGCTGGGGCTGCACACCTTCGGTGTCGCCGCCTCGCCGGAGCTGCGCCTGGGCACCGTCATGCAGCAGCTCGGCGAGCCCTACTACCGCGCGCTCGGTCTCGACCCCGACGAACTGTTCGCCGCCGATTTCAGGGCGCTGCGGGAAGGTCGTGCCTACCGCACACTGCAACGCTACCTGCGCGACGGTGGCGAGATCGCCAAGGTGGCCGATCCGCGCCTGCGCGAGCAGTTGCTGCGCGCCCGCGAACTGGACCGCCAGCTCGCCGACACCGGCGAACTGGAGGCGCTGCTCGCCGGCCTCGCCGGGCGCTTCGTCGCGCCCGGGCCGGGCGGCGATCCGATCCGCAATCCGCAGGTACCCAGCGGGCGCAACCTGTTCGCCTTCGAGGCCGACAAGGTACCGACCCGCGCCGCCTACGAAGCCGGCGCCGAGGCCTTCGGCCAACTGCTGGAAAGCTACCGCGCCGAGCACCAGGGCAGGGCGCCGGAAAAGCTCGCCTTCAGCCTCTGGTCGTCGGAAACCATGCGCCACCTGGGCATCGTCGAAAGCCAGGCGCTGCACGCCCTCGGCCTGCGCCCGCGCTGGGACGCCGGTGGCCGCCTGCTGGCGCTGGACATCGTGCCGGCGGCGGAACTGGGGCGTCCACGGGTGGACGTGGTGCTACAGGTGACCAGTGTCTACCGCGACCAGTTCGACGGCTTCATGCGCCTGCTCGCCGAGGCCATCGAGCGCCTCGCCGCGCTGGACGAGCCGGGCAACCCGCTGGCGCGCAACAGCCAGGCGCTGGAGCGGCGCCTGCGCGAACGCGGCGTCGAAGCGCCACTGGCGCAGCGCCTGTCGCGCCTGCGGCTGTTCGGCAATGCGCCGGGCGACTACGGCACCGGGGTCACGCAACTGACCCTCGATTCCACCCGCTGGGACGACGACTCGGCGCTCGCCGAGCAGTTCCTCGGGCGCTTGCAGTACGCCTATGGCAGTCGCGACTGGGGCGTGAAGCTGGATGGCGGCAACCTGTTCGCCGAACAGTTGAAGGGTGTACAGGCGGCGATCCTCTCGCGCTCCTCGACGCTCAACGGCGTGCTCTCCACCGACCACCCGTTCGAGTACCTCGGCGGCCTGTCGCTGGCGGTACGCCACCTCGACGGCGCCAGCCCGGCGCTGTACATCGCCGACCTGCGCCAGCGCCAGCCGCGCACCACGGCCGCCGCGCAGTTCCTCGCCAGCGAGCTGCGCGGGCGCTACCTCAGCCCGCAGTGGATCGCCGCGATGCAGCGCGAGGGCTACGCCGGCAGCCTGGAAATGCTCGACCTGGCCAACAACCTGTGGGGCTGGCAGGCGGCGGATCGCACCATGGTCCGCGCCGACCAGTGGCAGGCGTTGCACGACACCTTCGTCATGGACCGCCGCGAGCTGGGTCTCGCCGAGTGGTTCGAAACGCACAATCCGACCGCCCAGGCGCAGATCATCGCGCGCATGGCCGAGGCCATCCGCAAGGGCTACTGGGACGCCAGCGAGCAGACCCGCCGCGAACTGGCCGAGCGCTGGCGGCAACTGGCGGCCGCCGGCGCCGGCGAGGTCGGCGCGGCGACCACCCGTGAATTCATCGAACGGATGGCCGGCGGTTTCGGCGAGGCCGCGGCGCAGGCAGAGGGCGCGGCCGCGTCCGGTGCCGGCGAAACGGTCAGCGGCCGCGTCCTCGAAGAAGTCGCGCCGCCGCCGTCCGGCGAGCCGCAGCCGTGGCTCCGGCTGGCCGCCGCCGTGCTGCTCGCGCTGTTCGCCGCCGGCGCCGTCCGGCAATCCGTAGTCAATCGTCGTCCGATGGAAAATCGCTCATGAATGGTCTGGAAACCAGCCTCTACGAACTCACCCGCCTGTTCCTGCTGCCGGTGCTGCTGTTGATCCTCGCCGCGCTGGCCTACGCCTTCGTCGCCCTCGGCGGCTTCGCCATGGAAGCCTGGCAGCGCCGTCGCGGGCGCTACCGCTCGCGCCTGGCGGCCTGGCAGGCGCTGCATGGCGGCAACAGCGACGATCTCGAACTGTGGATCATGCAGCGCCTGGAATGGCTGCGGATCACCTCGCGCAGCGCGCCGATGCTCGGCCTGGTGGCGACCATGATCCCCATGGGACCGGCACTGCTGGCGCTGACCCGCAACGACGCCCAGGGGATCGGCGAGAACCTGGTGGTGGCGTTTTCCGCGGTGATCCTGGCCCTGGTCGCCGCCAGCATCACCTTCTTCATCCTTACCGTGCGTCGCCGCTGGCTGCTCCAGGAACTGCGCGCCGTCGAACGCGCGCGGGAGGCCGGCTGATGCGCTTCCTCGAACACGACGAGGCGGACGACCCGATCCTCTCGATGGTCAACCTGATCGACCTGTTCCTGGTGGTGATCGGCATCCTCCTGATCGTCATCGTGCAGAACCCGCTCAACCCGTTCAGCCAGGACAAGGTGGTTGTGGTCGAGAATCCCGGCGAGGCGGACATGCGCATGCTGGTCAAGGACGGCAAGGAGCTGAAGCGCTACCAGGCCAGCGGCGAGATCGGCGAAGGGCAGGGCAGCCGCGCCGGAGTGACCTACCGCTTGGCCGACGGACGGATGATCTACGTGCCGGAGAGCGGCGGGGAGGCCGGCAAGTAGCGACGCGTACGGCGGAGAGCTGGGACTTTTGCCCGGAGTTCCCGGATAATGGCCGGTTTCCGTTTCTCTTGGTGCTCGCCGTGGAAGTAAAGGTCAATTTTCTCGATAACCTTCGACTGGAAGCCAGGTTCGATGATTTCACGGTGATCGCCGACCAGCCGATCCGCTACAAGGGCGACGGCTCCGCGCCGGGGCCGTTCGACTACTTCCTGGCGTCGTCGGCGCTGTGTGCCGCCTACTTCGTCAAGCTGTACTGCCAGACGCGCAACATCCCCACCGACAACATACGCCTGTCGCAGAACAACATCGTCGACCCGGAGAACCGCTACCGGCAGATCTTCAAGATCCAGGTGGAACTGCCGGCCGACATCTCGGAGAAGGACCGCCAGGGCATCCTCCGCTCCATCGACCGTTGCACGGTGAAGAAGGTGGTGCAGACCGGACCCGAGTTCGTCATCGAGGAGGTCGACAACCTCGATGCCGACGCCCAGGCGCTGCTGATGCCCGGCACCGATGCCGCCGGCTGCACGCGCATCCCGGGCAAGGACCTGCCGCTGGAGCAGACCATCGCCAACCTGTCGGCCATCCTCGCCGGCCTCGGCATGAAGATCGAGATCGCCTCCTGGCGCAACATCGTGCCCAACGTCTGGTCGCTGCACATCCGCGATGCGCAGTCGCCGATGTGCTTCACCAACGGCAAGGGCGCGAGCAAGGAAAGCGCGCTGGCCTCGGCGCTGGGCGAATTCATCGAGCGGCTGAACTGCAACTTCTTCTACAACGACCAGTACTGGGGAGAAGAGATCGCCAATGCGGCGTTCGTCCATTACCCGGACGAACGCTGGTTCAAGCCCGGCCGCGACGATGCGCTGCCGCTGGGACTGCTCGACGGCCATTGCCTGGCGATCTACGACCCCGACGGCGAGCTGCGCGGCTCGCACCTGTACGACACCAACTCGGGCAACGTGCAGCGCGGTATCTGCGCCTTGCCCTTCGTGCGCCAGTCCGACGGCCAGGTGGTGTATTTCCCCTCCAACCTGATCGAGAACCTCTACCTCAGCAACGGCATGAGCGCCGGCAATACCCTGGCCGAGGCGCAGGTGCAGTGCCTGTCGGAGATCTTCGAGCGCGCGGTCAAGCGGCAAATCCTCGAAGGCGAACTGGCGCTGCCGGACGTGCCGCCGGAGGTGCTGGCCAAGTACCCGGGCATCCTCGCCGGGCTCCGCGGCCTGGAAGAGCAGGGCTTCCCGGTACTGGTCAAGGACGCCTCGCTGGGCGGCGAATTCCCGGTGATGTGCGTGACCCTGATGAATCCGCGCACCGGTGGCGTGTTCGCTTCCTTCGGCGCCCACCCGAGCTTCGAGGTGGCCCTGGAGCGCAGCCTGACCGAACTGCTCCAGGGGCGCAGCTTCGAAGGCCTGAACGACCTGCCCCAGCCGACCTTCGAAAGCCATGCGCTGACCGAGCCGAACAACTTCGTCGAGCATTTCATCGACTCCAGCGGCGTGGTGTCCTGGCGCTTCTTCAGCGCCAAGGCCGATTTCCCGTTCGTCGAGTGGGACTTCACCCGGCAGGGCGAGGCTGCCAACGCCGAGGAAGCCGCGACCCTGTTCGGCATCCTCGAAGCCATGGGCAAGCAGGTCTACATGGCGGTGTACGAGCACCTCGGCGCTACGGCCTGCCGGATCCTGGTGCCGGGCTACTCGGAAATCTATCCGGTGGAAGACCTGATCTGGGACAACACCAACAAGGCCCTGGCGTTCCGCGAGGACATCCTCAACCTGCACCGCCTCGACGATGCTGCGCTCGGGGCGTTGCTGGAGCGCCTGGAAGACTGCGAGGTGGACGACTACACCGACATCACCACGCTGATCGGCGTCGAGTTCGACGACAACACGGTCTGGGGCCAACTGACCATCCTCGAGCTGAAAGTGCTCATCGGCCTCGCCCTGAAGCGCTTCGAAGACGCCAAGGAAGGCGTGGAGGCGTTCCTCCAGTACAACGACAACAGCGTCGAGCGCGGCCTGTTCTACCAGGCGCTGAACGTGGTGCTGGAGGTCGTCCTCGACGACGAGCTGGAGATCGCCGACTACGAGGCCAATTTCCGCCGCATGTTCGGCGACGCGCGGATGGACGCCGCGCTGGGCTCGGTGGACGGCAGCGTGCGCTTCTTCGGCCTGACGCCGACCAGCATGAAGCTGGAAGGGCTCGACCGGCACCTGCGGCTGATCGACAGCTACAAGAAGCTGCACGCGGCGCGAGCCAGGATGCAGCCCGTGGTCGACGGCGAGGCCGGCGCTGCCGCGGCTGGCGGTCTCAAGCCTCGGCGCATGGCGATCCGCAAGCGCAAGTGAGGAGGGCGCCGAGGTCAGGGCGCGAGGATGATCATGAGGGAAACTTGATTTCATCACGAAGAAATTGAGTTTGTCTCATGGCATGAGCCTCACGAGAATCCCTCCATCGACCTTTCGACTGGAGGAACACCCATGGCCCTGGCCCACACTCTCGGCTTCCCACGCATCGGACGCGATCGCGAACTGAAAAAAGCCCAGGAAGCGTTCTGGAAGGGTGAGCTGGACGAGGCCGGCCTGCGGGCCGTCGGTCGGCAGCTGCGCGCTGCCCACTGGCAGGTACAGAAGGATGCTGGCATCCAGTTGCTGCCGGTCGGCGATTTCGCCTGGTATGACCAGGTGCTGACCCATTCGCTGACCTTCGGCGTGATCCCCGAGCGCTTCCGGGCGCACGGCGAGGCCGGGCCGACCCTGCATACCCTGTTCGGCATGGCCCGTGGCGTCAGCGACGACAGTTGTTGCGGCGGTGCCCATGCTCAGGAAATGACCAAGTGGTTCGACACCAACTATCACTACCTGGTCCCCGAGTTCAGCGCCGATCAGCAGTTCCAGCTGAGCTGGGAACAACTGTTCGAGGAGGTCGACGAGGCCAGGGCCCTCGGCCACCAGGTGAAGCCGGTGCTGATCGGTCCGCTGACCTACCTGTGGCTGGGCAAGGCCAAGGGCGCCGAGTTCGACAGGCTCGACCTGCTGGACCGCCTGCTGCCGCTCTACGGCCAGATCTTGCGTCGTCTCGCCGGCCAGGGCGTGGAGTGGGTGCAGATCGACGAGCCGATCCTGGTCCTCGACCTGCCGCAGGCATGGAAGAACGCCTTCGAGCGCGCCTACAACCTGCTACAGGGCGAACCGCTGAAGAAGCTGGTCGCCACCTACTTCGGCGGCCTGGAAGACAACCTGGGCCTGGCCGCCAACCTCCCGGTGGACGGCCTGCACATCGACCTGGTGCGAGCGCCGGAACAGTATCCGAGCATCCTCGACCGCCTGCCGGCCTACAAGGTCGTCTCGCTGGGCCTGGTCAACGGGCGCAACGTCTGGCGCTGCGACCTGGAGAAAGCCCTGGAGGTGGTGCGCCATGCCCGGGAGCGCCTGGGCGAGCGGCTGTGGGTCGCGCCGTCCTGCTCGCTGCTGCACAGCCCGGTGGACCTGGAACGCGAAGACGGGCTGGACGCCGAGCTGAAGAGCTGGCTGGCTTTCGCCGTGCAGAAGTGCCGCGAAGTCGCGGTGCTGGCCCGTGCCGCCACTGAGCCGGAAGCCGCCGAGGTGCTTGCCGCCCTGGAAGAGAGCCGTGCGGTCCAGGCCAGCCGCGCTTCTTCGCCGCGAATCCACAAGCCGGCCGTGCAGGCGCGCCTGGCCGCGATCAAGGCCAGCGACGCCCAGCGCCGCTCGCCGTTCGCCGAACGCATCGCCAGGCAGCGCGCCGGACTCGACCTGCCGGCGTTCCCGACCACCACCATCGGCTCCTTCCCGCAGACCTCGTCGATCCGCCTGGCCCGCCAGTCGTTCAAGCAGGGCAAGCTGAGCGAGGCTGAGTACATCGAGGCGATGCACAGCGAGATCCGCCATGCGGTGCAGATCCAGGAGCAACTGGGGCTGGACGTGCTGGTGCACGGCGAGGCCGAGCGCAACGACATGGTCGAGTACTTCGCCGAGCAACTGGACGGCTACGTCTTCACCCGCTTCGGCTGGGTGCAGAGCTACGGCTCGCGCTGCGTGAAGCCGGCGGTGATCTATGGCGACCTGAGCCGTCCGCGGGCCATGACCGTGGAGTGGATCAGGTACGCCCAGAGCCTTACCGACAAGGTGATGAAGGGCATGCTGACCGGCCCGGTGACCATGCTGATGTGGTCCTTCCCGCGCGAGGACGTGTCTCGCGAGGTGCAGGCGCGCCAGTTGGCCCTGGCGATCCGCGACGAAGTGGTCGACCTGGAGGCCGCCGGCATCAGGATCGTGCAGATCGACGAGGCGGCTTTCCGCGAAGGCCTGCCGCTGCGCCGCAACGCCTGGCCGCACTATCTGGAGTGGGCCACCGAGGCCTTCCGCCTGTGCGCCTCCGGAGTCCGCGACGAAACCCAGATCCATACGCACATGTGCTACAGCGAGTTCAACGATGTGATCGAGTCCATCGCCGCCATGGACGCCGACGTGATCACCATCGAGACCTCGCGTTCGGACATGGAGCTGCTGGAGGCTTTCGAGCAGTTCGACTACCCGAACGAGATCGGTCCGGGCGTCTACGACATCCATTCGCCGCGCGTGCCGAGCCGGGAAGAGATCGTCGCGCTGCTGCGCAAGGCGGCCCGGCGGATACCCGCCGAGCGGCTCTGGGTCAACCCGGACTGCGGCCTGAAGACCCGCGCCTGGCCGGAAACCGAGGCAGCGCTGGTGAACATGGTCGCCGCCGCCCGCGAACTGCGTGGCGACCTCGCCCGCGGTTGACCGGCGGGCCTGGTGAGCGGAACGGGACGCCTGGCGTCCCGTTCCGCATTTGCACGTCGGTTCAGCGCGGAGCGTCCACCAGCGCCCGTAGCACATGGTCTTCCCAGACCCCGGCGATCTTCAGGTAGGCGCGGGCGTAGCCTTCCTTCTCGAAGCCGAGGCTTTCCAGCAGGCGCTCGCTGCGTGCGTTGCGCGGCAGGTGGCTGGCCATGATCCGGTGCAGGCCGAGCTGCTCGAAGCAATACCGGTTGGCTACCCGCAGGGCTCGTGCCATCAGGCCGCGGCCCTGCGCCGCAGCGGCCAGGGAAAAGCCCAGGTGGCAGGCCTGGAATACCCCGCGGACGATATTGGTGTAGCTGCAGCGCCCCAGCACCTCGCCGTCGTCGGGATCGAGCAACAGCAGGAGAAGCGCCTCGCCTTCGTCCATGCTCGCCACCTGTAGCAGGGTGCGGGCGCGGGCGTTGTCCACGGAAAAATACCCCGGGTCGCGCAGCGGCTCCCATGGCGCCAGGTGCTCGCGGTTGGCGTTCTCGTAGCGGCTGGTCCGGACGAAATCGTCGGGTTGCAGCGCGCGCAGGAGGAAGTCCGCGTCGCGATGCAATATCGGCACCTGCCGCCGGTTGCCCGGCAAGACCCTCGGGTAGCCGGGCGGGAAGGGCGCCAGGGCAGACTTGAAGTCATTCATAGAACTTGCCCGCCAGCATCAGCTGCGCCGCGCGCCGCCAGGCATTCTCCGGCCTGGAATAGCCCGGCAGGCCGTCGCGGGAGTCCTCGCCCCAGGTCGCGGCGGCATCGAGGAAGCCACCGATGCTGCCGTTCTCCCAACCCAGCGGGCTGGGGCCGAACGGCTTCGGCGGGTTGGCGGCGGCAAGGCGGCGGTCTTCCTCCCAGTCCGCCGCTAGCGCGGCGAGGAAGCGCAGGTAGCCCGCTTCGTCCTCGACCTGTTCGGCCAGCGCGTAGAGATCGGTTGCCATGTGCTTCCTCCTGGAAGTGGGTTTCGGGATACGACAGCGCGAGGTCGGAGCGCGGTCAGTCTGGGCGCAGCGATCATAGCGCGGACCGGCGCTGGCATGGCTCGCAGCCTGGCTGATGCGCGGGCGCGGGGCGATTGTCTGGGCGTACCAATGCCTGCCTCAACCAGAGCGTCTCGGTAGTCGGGCTGGCCGGCCTGGCGATCCTGGCATCGCGCGCCCCGCTGGGCCCCGCCCGCTAGGGGACGGACGGCGATGCGGGCACCGAGGAAAGTTACCGGAGCCCGATCTACACTGGCGTTTAGCGGTAGGACGGCTATCTCCGGTTCTCCACTCCCTCGCGATGGACAGGTGCCATCAAGGAGTCGTGCGCGATGCTCTTCGGCAGAAAAAGCAGGGCGGTGGAAAGCGCCGCCAAGGATGAAGACCTGGCGTGGCGACTCGAGGCCATCGGGCAGAACGTCGCCACCATCCGTTTCACTCCCGATGGCCAGATACTGTCCGCCAACCCGCTGTTCCTCGCGGTGGTCGGCTACTCGGCGGACGAGCTGGTCGGGAAGCACCATCGGATCTTCTGCGAAGAGGACTTCCAGGCCTCCGCCGCCTACGTGCGCTTCTGGAAGGAACTGGCCAGCGGCACGCCCCAGCGCGGCGTGTTCAAGCGCCTGCGACGCGACGGTTCGCCGGTCTGGCTGGAGGCCACCTATTTCCCGGTGAAGAATGCCGAAGGGGCGGTCGTCGAGGTGCTGAAGATCGCCGCCGACGTGACCCGCAACCATTCCGAACTGCTCCTGCTCAACGCGATCAACGACGCCATACGCCAGTCCATGGCGGTCATCGAGTTCACCCCGGACGGCGAGATACTCGATGCCAACGAGAACTTCCTGCGTCTCTTCGGCTACAGCCTCAAGTCGCTCAAGGGCCAGCACCACCGCATGCTCTGCTTCGACGAGTTCTATCGGGAGAACCCGGATTTCTGGGCTCGGCTGCGGCACGGCGAATTCTCCCGCGGGCATTTCGAGCGCCGCAGCGCCGCCGGCGAGCGGGTACATATCGAAGCCACCTACAACCCGGTCAAGGACAGTTCGGGGCGGATAATCAAGGTCATCAAGTTCGCCATCGACGTTACCGAGCAGGTCAATCGCAACGAGGAGGTACGGCGCGCCGCCGAGCTGTCGTTCTCCACCGCGGAAGAGACCGCGCAGATTTCCACCCGCGGCATCGACTCCCTCGACCAGTCCGTCGCCCTGTCGGCCAAGACCCTGTCGATGGTCAACACCGCCGTCGGCCTGATTTCCCAGCTCACCCACCAGACCAAGGACATCGAGAACATCGTCACCACCATCCAGAGCGTCGCCGAACAGACCAACCTGCTGGCCCTCAACGCCGCCATCGAGGCGGCTCGCGCCGGCGACATGGGGCGCGGCTTCGCGGTGGTCGCCGACGAGGTGCGGCAACTGGCGGCGCGCACCAGCGGCGCCACGGTGGAGATCAAGAACGTGGTCACCGAGAACGTCAAGCTGACCCAGCAGATCAACCACAACATGCAGACCATCGAGTCCAGCGCCCAGGAGAACAACAACCAGATCACCACCGTGGCCGGCATCATGCAGGAGATCAGCAAGGGCGCCGAGCACGTGGCGCGGGTGGTGTCGAGCCTGTTCAAGTGACCTCGGCGCAGGGCTCCGGCGGCCGATAGCGGCGCAGGCGTCGAGCATCCGCCCGCCTTTGTGGCATGGCCATGGCCGTCATTTACTTTGAACGTATCTTCGAGCCGTTCGGTCGGACCTGAAAAAGCGGCATCCGCCGCGCCGATGCACCGACCGTGAGGCTTGTACCATGACCAATCCGGAGCCGGCGGACCTGCCGATCAGCCTGCTGATCAATGGCCAGCGCCGAGAGCTGAGAGTACCCCCGTGGCTGACGCTGCTCGACCTGCTGCGCGAGCGGCTCGACCTGGTGGGCAGCAAGAAGGGCTGCGACCACGGCCAATGCGGCGCTTGCACGGTGTTGCGCAACGGTCGCCGGATCAACGCCTGCCTGACGCTGGCGGTGATGTGCGACGGCGATGCACTGACTACCATCGAAGGTCTGGCCGAGGGTGATCGCCTGCATCCCCTGCAACAGGCGTTCATCCGCCATGATGCCTTCCAGTGCGGCTACTGCACGCCCGGACAGATCTGTTCGGCCCTTGGCCTGGCGAGCGAGGGGCGGGCGCGCTCGCGGGCGGAGATCCGCGAGGGCATGAGCGGCAACCTGTGCCGCTGCGGCGCCTACGGCAATATCCTCGACGCTGTGGAAGACGCCTTGCCGCTGCTCGATCGCGACGGACAGGGAGGGCAGCGCGCATGACGCCCTTCGCCTATGCCAAGCCGGCCGACATCGAGCAGGCGCTGGGCCTCGCCGGCCCGGAGTCGCGCTACATCGCCGGTGGCACCAACCTGCTCGACCTGATGAAGGAAAACGTTGCCAGGCCCCGGCGACTCATCGACATCACCGGCCTCCCGCTGCGCGACATCCGCCGGACGCCCACCGGCGGCCTGCTGGTCGGAGCCCTGGTCAGCAACGCCGAACTGGCCTGGAATCCCGCCGTGGAGGCGGACTATCCCTTGCTAGCCCAGGCGATCCTCGCCGGCGCCTCGCCGCAGTTGCGCAACATGGCCAGCACCGGCGGCAACCTGTTGCAGCGTACCCGCTGCCAGTATTTCTACGACACCGGCACGCCATGCAACAAGCGCGAGCCGGGCAGCGGATGCCCCGCGCGCAGCGGGCTGAACCGCAACCATGCGATCCTCGGCGCCAGCGAACACTGCGTGGCGGTACATCCATCCGACCTGTGCGTGGCGCTGGCGGCGCTGGAGGCTCAGGTACTGGTGCGCGGCCGCGCTGGCGAGCGGCGGGTCGCTTTCGCCGACTTCCATCGCCTGCCGGCGGACACGCCCGAGCGCGACAACTGCCTGGCCGTCGACGAACTGGTCACCGCCATCGAGCTGCCAGCGCCGCGCTTCGCCCGGCATTGCCACTACCTGAAGGTGCGCGACCGGGCCTCCTACGCCTTCGCCCTGGTCTCGGTGGCGGCGGCCCTGGAACCGGACGGCGAGCGCATTGGCGAACTGCGCCTGGCGCTCGGCGGCGTGGCCCACAAGCCATGGCGCCTCGCAGAACTGGAGGAACGTTTCAGGGGCCACCCGGCGAACCGGGACAGCTATGTCCGCTTCGCCGAAGCGCTGCTGCGTGACGCCAGGCCGCTGGCCCACAACGCCTTCAAGATCGGATTGGCGCGCAACGCCATCGTTCGCGCACTGGAAGAAGCCCACTCGGGAGGGATCGGCCAATGAGCAGCCTGCCACACAGCACCGGGCAAGCCCTGGATCGCGTCGACGGGCCAGCCAAGGTCACCGGCCAGGCTCGCTACGCCGCCGAATATCCTGCCGCCGACCTGCTCCACGGCAGCGTGGTCAGCAGCGACGTCGCCCGCGGCCGGGTGCGCGGCATCGACTGTGCGGCGGCCCTGGCGGTACCCGGGGTGGTCGCGGTACTGCATCACCTGAACCGGCCGCCGATGGCGGGCGACGACGAGCCCTACAAGGACGCCGATGCCGCCGAAGGCGAACCCTTCCGCCCGCTGTTCGACGACCGCGTCCTGTACAGCGGCCAGCCCCTTGCCCTGGTCCTAGCACGGAGCCTGGAACTGGCCCGCTACGCGGGCTCGCTGCTGCGCATCGATATCGAGCCCGAGCCGCACCAGACCGACCTGCTGGCCGCCCTCGACCAGGCCCATGAGGCTCCCGCCGAACTGCCCGCCGAGCGCGGCGACTTCTACACCGCCTACCGCGCCGCGCCGATTCGGGTCGAGGCCAGCTACAGCACGCCGATCGAGCACCACAATCCCATGGAACCGCACGCGTCCACGGTCATCGTCCAGCCCGACGGCAGCCTGCTGGTGCACGACAAGACCCAGGGGACGCAGAACAGCCAGGCCTACCTGCAAAAGGTCTTCGGCCTGCCCGCCGACAAGGTAAGGGTCTGTGCCGCCTACGTCGGCGGAGCCTTCGGCTCCGGCCTGCGTCCGCAATACCAGTTGGCCCTGGCGGTGATGGCGGCGCTGCAACTGCGGCGGTCGGTGCGCGTAGTGCTGACCCGCCAGCAGATGTTCACCTTCGGCTACCGGCCGCGCACCCTGCAGCGCCTGCAACTGGGCGCCGATGCCGAGGGGCGCCTGCTTGCGCTGGGCCACCAGGCGACAGCGCAGACCTCGCGCTTCGAAGACTTCACCGAGCACGTGGTGGAGTGGAGCGGCATGCTCTATCGCTGCGAGAACCTTTCCCTGGCCTACCGTCTGGTGCCGCTGGACGTCTATACCCCGCTGGACATGCGCGCCCCCGGCGCGGCGCTGGGGCTGATCGGGCTGGAATGCGCGATGGACGAACTGGCGGTGCGGCTCGGCATGGACCCCATCGCGCTGCGCCGGTTCAACTTCGCCGAGCGCAACGGCAACGAGGACAAGCCGTACTCCAGCAAGGCGCTGCTGGCCTGCTACGAGGAGGGCGCCCGGCGCTTCGGTTGGCAGGCCCGCGACCCACGGCCACGGAGCATGAGCGAAGGGCGCCAGTTGCTCGGCTGGGGCATGGCCGGCGGCGTCTGGGAGGCCATGCAGAGCAAGGCCAGCGCGAGGGCGCGGCTGGAGGCGGACGGCCTGCTGCGGGTGGCCAGCGCGACCACGGATATCGGCACCGGCACCTACACGGTGATGACCCAGATCGCCGCCGACGCCGCTGGCATGGCGCCGGAAGAGGTGCGCTTCCAGCTTGGCGACAGTGCGTTGCCCAAGGCTCCATTGCAGGGCGGCTCGTTCACCGTCTCGTCGGTCGGTTCCGCCGTCCGCCTGGCCTGCCTGCGCCTGCGCCAGGCCCTGGTCGCCCATGCCAGGGCCCGCCATCCGGAGCTGGCCGGCACCGCCGAAGAACGCTTCCGCATATGCCGTGGCCATCTGGAAGCGGGCGATACGCGATACGCCCTGGCCGACCTGCTGCAAGGGCTGCCGGAAGACGCGTTGCAGGTGGAGGTGGAAGCTGAACCCTCGGCGCGGCGCAAAGGCTACGCCACCGCGACCCATTCGGCGGTATTCGTCGAGGTGCGGATCGACGAAGCCCTCGGTACCCTGCGTGTGAGCCGGGTGGTCAGCGCGGTCGCGGCGGGGCGGGTGATCAACCCGAAGACCGCTCGCAGCCAGATACTCGGCGGGGTGGTCTGGGGCCTGGGCATGGCCTTGCAGGAGGAAACCCAGGTCGACCATGCGCTGGGCCGCTGCATGAACCACAACCTCGCCGAGTACCACATCCCGGTTAACGCCGATATTGGCGATATCGAGGTGATCTTCGTCGACGAACCCGACGATATCGTTAACGAACTGGGCTCCAAGGGCGTCGGCGAAATAGGCATCGTCGGCGTCGCCGCCGCAGTGGCGAATGCCGTGTACCACGCCACCGGCCGCCGCCTGCGCGACTTCCCGCTGACCGTCGACAAGTTGCTCGGCTGAGCCCGGCAGCCTGCGCAAGCGGCTTGGCGGCCACCTGCCGGGTCGCCGGGCTGGACTCTCCCCCAAGGGAAGATCGCAGGCCCCGCTCGCCACCCGCAACGGAGTCGAACACGACATGCCGCCGACAGCCTCGGTGGCGCCCTCGCCGAGCGCTACCGCGATGCCGGTCCAGGCGCACTTGTTGCATCGCGGCCACGCCGAAGCGGACCTGCCCGGCGCCCATTGGGCCATCGCCTGGGCCGAGCGTCCGGCCTGTGGTTGCAAGCGTTCGAGCGCAACCTGGCGGGCGCGAGGACCGTGTGGGTTGGAAGACCGGCGTTCCGCGTAGCGAGCGGTTTTCGCCTGGAAGCACGGTTGCGGGAAAAGTTCCGCTGGAAACCCTCCGACTTGCAGAACACGAGGCGCCCCGCATTCCTTGGCACTGCGCTTGATCGCGGCGAAAAGACCCACGGAAAATCACCGGGTCGTTCAGTCTTTGCCAAAGGAAATCAGTATGAAGAACGCAATGGCCCTGACCCTGGCCGGCCTGCTGGCCGCTCCTTCCCTCGGCTTCGCCGCCGCGCCGGACGCAGTGATGGTCTTCGCCCGCCAGGGCGACAAGGGCAGCGTATCCGTCGGCGACAAGCACTTCCGCACCCAGGCCTTCAAGGTCCGCCTGGTGAATGCGGCGAAGAGCGAGATCAGCCTGAAGAACAGCTGCCTGGTGGCGCAGTCCGCCGCCGGCCAGTCCTTCAGGCTGGATACCGTGGACGAGGAACTCACCGCCGATACCCTCAAGCCGGGCGCCTCCGTCGAAGGCGACGCGATCTTCGCCTCCGAAGACGACGCGGTGTACGGCGCATCGCTGGTCAGGCTGAGCGACCGGTGCAAGTAGGCGGGTAGCCGTTGCGCAGCGAAAGCCGCAGGGCAGCCTCGGCGGCTTTCGGGTGCGAGGAAACGGCTTTCGAAGGTTTCGGCGCGAATCTGAAATCATTCAGGGCGCGTTTCCGGTGCTTCTGGTTGCCTGGGCTGGGGGCCGAATTCCAGTTACCCGGGCCTAGGGGAGGGTAGACATCGTTCCAGGCTGCGCCCGAGCGAGGCGCTCGACCCACAAGGCACGCCCGGCCCCCTCTCCCGCGTGCGGGAGAGGGTTGGGGTGAGGGCCGCCAACACCACATTTCAAAAACCAAATCCGCAGCACTCAAGCCGCGACTATTGCGGTTAGCAGTGGGGGAGGTTGTGGTTCTGCGGGTGGCAATAGAGGTGCCCACCAGGTATGGGAGAGGCTATGGCTTAGGGAGGGAAAGGCTGTATACGGCCAGAAGCGGACGTCAGAGGCATCAATAGATCGACGCTGCTGAGCCGGTGCAATTGCTGTAATGTGTCTAGCATTCCTGAATAGTGCGCAAGGATGTTGCCATATGACAGTTTCCCGCGAACGTCTAGCCGACCTCTTGGTTGACCCTCGAGAAGATCTTGATTGCGAGATCAAAAACTGGCTTGATCTGCAAGATTCAAACGATGACAAGGCGACTTTCGCAAAAGCTGTGCTCGCCCTCGTTAACCACGGTGGTGGGTTTATCATCCTCGGTCTCGTTGAAACTGATGCGGGCATGGTGGAGGCGGAGGGGCGACCGGCCACACTTGACCGTTACAGCCAAGACCTGATTAACGGCATCGTGCAAAACTACTGTGATCCACCGTTTCACTGTGCGGTGCACATCGTTGCAAACCCAACGGGTGCAGTCTTTCCTATCGTGATCGTCCCCGGCGGGCATCGTGCGCCTGTTAGAGCACGCCGAGCCGGGCCAAATGGAAACACCGTTCAGAATAACGCGATCTATATTCGCAAGCCGGGCCCTCGTAGTGAGTCCCCCCAAAGTGCGCAGGATTGGGATGACCTCCTAGCGCGATGCCTCCGGAATCGACGCGACGAGATGTTCGATCAAATCAGAGATTTGATCTCTGGATCCGTTCCACAAGTGGAGCAACCACCTGAACCTGCCAGGCTCGACGAATGGATAATGTCTAGCCGTGAACGCTGGAGGGGACTCACCGAGCCACTTCCTGAAAGAGTTGGGCCCCGACTGCCTCATGGTCGCTTCTACGTCGCCTACGAAATAGTCGGCGAACGCAGGCAAATCGCCCCCGCACAATTCCCCGAGCTACTTAGAGCAAGCGTTACGAGACACACCGGCTGGCCGCCGTTCTGGTATCCGACGCGGGCCGGAATTCAGCCTTACCTATTCGACGGCGCTGTCGAGTGCTGGTTGGGAGGTGATCCCCAAACTCCGGTAGAAGCTCGAGATGCGGCGCACTCTGACTTCTGGCGGATCCATCCAGATGGCTTGGCCTTCCTGCTTCGTGGTTTTCAAGAAGATGGCATGGATGCGCAACTACCGGGGCGCGCCCCAATTCCCCCCGCTACTGTTTTCGATATTACCCTTCCGGTCTGGAGAGTTGGCGAAGCCCTGCTGCACGCGAGAAGCCTCGCAGCCAATCTTTTTGAGGGACCGACCACGATTAGGTTTGTTGTCAATTACGAAGGGCTAGCCGGTCGATCCTTGGCAAGTATCACCAACCTCCGCCCCGTTCGGGAAGGCCGAGTTGCCCGCCAAGACACGATCACTTTGAATTCGCACATTGACGCTCAGGCGATAGATCCGAACTTGCCGGAGATTGTTCACCCCCTTTTATCGCCTCTCTATGCGCTTTTTGATTTCTTTGAACTACCTATGCAGTTAGTGGTGGAGGAACTCGCCAACATGAGGGCGGGTAATTTCTGAATTGCCAATGGGTGGCTTCTATGGAAAGACGGCTATTGGGCGATAGCGGCTTTTTAAGAACGGCTGCTATGGGTCGTTAGCAGCCGTTCGCCAGAGACCGCTAACGATCTAAAGCTGCCCTTCACAAGGGCAGCTAACGGCCAAAAAGCGGACTAGGGGAGCGGTCTATAGCCAGTCTCGAGTGAGCGAGCAGAGCGATTTAAGTCAGTTGTTAGAGGCAAATTATTTTTATGGTTTTGGTATCGCCATCACATCGCTTGTGACTTGGCTTGTATTAATGCTTGTGTGTTTTTCAGACTCCCTGAATACAATTACATCCTTTGCTTTTAATCCGTCATCTTCGCCTTGCAGATGCGTGCGAACTTTTATAATTAGAGAGCGAATATCACTCGAGCCCGGTACGTGAGCTAGAGAGTTAGAAAGCTCTTCAGCTAGTTCTTTTGGTAGCCAGACAAAGGCTTGAAAAGATAGTTTGTTGAGCTGGTGGTAGTCTACGCCTCCGCCTTCTTTTATCCAGGCGGCAAGCAGCTCTGCAACAATCTCGCTTTTTAGTCTGATCTCTTTCTGGTTTTCGAGCTCCAGAACTCTTAAGTCGTACTCATGCTTAATGGACGCTTTAAGTCTCTCGATTATCCATGAGCGAAAGATATAAGCGATAAAGCCTAGAATGGCTACAGTGGAAACTGAACCAAGCAAACCCATAACAAAAGGTCTTAAATTATCCACAGTTCTTCCTTAGGAGTTTCAAAGCTAAGCTAACGAGTAGAAATAAGCAGTTTGGTGATCACGACAGAGTCTACACCGAGGTTACGAGGTTTTTGATACAGTGTCTATGATCAAAATGGATTGATTGCTCCCGCCGTAAACGTCCGTTTCTGGCTGTTTGCTGCCTGTGGCGGACGGATCTTTGGGTCGGATTGCGACGGTCATCCCTCGACCGCCGCAGTTGCTCGTCAGACCTCAGTCTGCTCCGCCATCTCCAATGCGTCATCGACCTCAATCCCTAGGTATCGGACCGTGCTCTCAAGCTTCGTATGGCCGAGCAGGAGTTGCACTGCTCTTAGGTTCTTTGTTCTGCGATAGATCAGTGATGCCTTCGTACGTCTCATCGTGTGGGTGCCATACATGGCTGGATCAAGGCCAATCGCTTTTACCCAAGCTTTGACGATTCGGGCGTATTGCCGGGTAGAGAGATGTTCTGAATCATGTAGCCGGCTTGGAAAAAGGCAATCCTCGCTCTGGAGATGGGCTTGATGTATCCAAGCTTCCAGAGCCACCCGCGTTTGCTCTGTAATCTCGAACTGCACTGGACGCTGGGTTTTCTGCTGCATCACGATCGCTCGCGAAGATACGTGTTCCCCATGGGCAACATCGCGGACGCGAAGCGTGGTCAAATCGCAGGCTCGTAGCTTGCTGTCGATGGCCAGATCGAAAAGAGCCAAATCCCGGGTTTCTTCCGCGATTTGGAGCCTTACCCGTATGGCCCAGATATCTTTGAGCCGGAGCGGGGCTTTCTGCCCGACCAGTTTTCCTTTGTTCCATGGTTGATGGTTGTATGTCGCAATAGTGTTCATGGTTTGTCCTCCATGTGGGAAGGACAAGGATGGCCAACCAGAGCCAAGGACGCTTACCGACACAAAGGAGACTTTGATTGACCTAGGGCGCCTCTCTAGGCACTATTCTTCGGTATATGAACTGCTAAATTTTGAACATGAATAGGGGGTGAAGGATGGAGGATGAGGCATTTAGTATCTGGACGCCGCACCAGGCGTTCTACATTCAGTCGATGCTCTTCAATACAGCCTCTGCCTTCCAGTCGTGCAACATTGCAGAAAAGATCATCCAGAAGATCTCAGATGGGGAGATTGATCCGCAAGAGAAGAAGGACATACTACTGGACTGCTTGCAGAACGTCGTCAACCAGTCTGGAGCTATATCGCGATACTTCTTCCCGTCGCGTGATGGTGTGAAAGGAACGGACAAGAAGACCATTCACAGGGATCGCGGACAGTATCTATCAAAGGTCTTTGGTGTAAAGGACGACAGCCCCCTGATGAATAGGGCGTTAAGAAATTCGATTGAACACTTTGACGAGCGGCTTGATCTTTATCTTCAAGACGGGATAGTCGGATACATCTTTCCTAGCCTCATTCTTCCTGAGCCTGAAGACTCGGATGTGCCTCATCACATTTTCAGGGCTTACTACTTGAAGGAAGGCATTTTTCAAGTGCTAGGTGAACGATACGAGATCCAGCCAATTGTTGATGAGATGGCCAGGATTCATGATCTCTTAGTCAAGTTTGACGGCAATGGCGGTGTCTTCCGCTCGTAAAAAGGGAGTAAACCTCCTTTTTATTGTGCTGACGCATAGATTTTGTCTAAGACGAAGTTCGCCACCTTGGCGATCTCTGGAGCCTCTGACGAATGTCCATTTTGGGCCGTTTTCTGACAGTCCAAATTGGTGAAATCAATACCAAGAGAGACGCCATACGCAGCTACCTTCCACCCAACTCTTCACCCATTCCTCCCCAACCTATACCCACTGACCGCCTCGTAAACCGCCTTCCGCAACCGGTTGATCCCGCCGATCGGCCGATGCTCCGGCAGTGCGTGCCAGGGGTTGAACGAGAGGTTGTCACAGAACAGGTTCTGTTCCCGGCTATCGAAATCCTGAGCTGGCACAATGATGTCGGCTATGGTAGCGAAGGGCGCGTCCGACTCCTTCCATTCGACGCTGGTGTCTTCGATGGGCATGTACTTGGCCGGGTCCTGGCGCTGCACCTGGAAGGCGTAGCAGGCGGGGGTGCGGTCGATGGAGAGTTGCTGGTACAGGGCGGCGCGGAGGAAGTTGGGCAGGTCCTGGTTCTGCTTCGGTAGCTGGTAGGCCGGGCACTTCTCCGGGGCGGGGACGACGCGGAACTTGATGTTGTGTTCGCCCAGCTTGTACGGCGAGATGCCGTTGTAGCCGGCGTGCAGCGGGCTGTCCGGGGCGGGGGCGAGGGTGCGCAGGGCGATCAGCAGGTGGCGTAGTTCCCAGCTGGCGGGGTTCCAGTTGGGGAAGAAGGCCAGGGCTTTCTTGCCGTCGGCCTGGGCGGCGAAGTTCTGCCGGTATTCGGCGATGTCGCGGATGAAGAACACCGGCTGGTTGAACATGACGAAGTCCTGCTCGCCGTCATGGCCGCGGCCGGGCAGGAGTTTTTCGCCGGGCACGTCGAGCAGCTTGATGGCCATGCCGCGCGCGTCGTTCTTGCTGTCGAACTGCGGGTAGGCGTTGCCGTTGGAGAAGCGCACCCAGGCGTTCCAGCTCTTGCCCGCTTCGGCGAACACGCCGCGACGCAGGGTCGGGTCGAGGTCGGCGCGTACCTTGAATTCGGCCTTCACGCAGCCGTGGGCCTTGGCGTGGGCATCGCGCAGGACGCGGGTGTTGTCGCGGTGCTGTTCGACCACGCGGATGGCGTCCTGGATGATCGCCTGGGTGATGCGGGCTTCGTCCGGGGCGATCTGCTCTTCCGCGGACACCGGGCCGGAGAATTTCCAGGCGTAGTAGAGGCTGCCGATGGCCCAGCCGCCGAGGCCGACGGCCAGCAGCAGGAGGAGCAGGCGGCCGAGCCATTTGCCGAGGAACAGCCAGGCGTGGGTGAGGAGTGCGCGCATGGAGTGGGTGTCCTTGGTGGTGTGCGTTGGCTGTGGGCTTTTATTCTTCTTGGGCGGGGAGTGCGCCACGATTGCTTCTCCCCGTCCTCTGGCTAGGCGTCCCCCCTGAAGGGAGAGGGGCTGCTCGGGGTGGAGAGGGGCGGCGGCGCCATGCCTCGCGCTTCTCCATTTCCCAGGTTCAGCGTTGCGCGGTCCGTTGCTCCGGCGCCGGGCATTTCGGGCCGGGCGTCCAGGGTGGGGTCTGGGCCGGGACCAGGCGGCGCTCGAATTCGGGGTTGCCGAGCACCTTCAGGTATTCCACCAGCGCCCAGCGTTCTTCCGGGCTGAGGGCGCGGCCGATCACGCCGTTCTGCCGGCAGCCGTCGCGGAATTCGTGGCCGCTGTTGCGGTTGCCGGTGAGGCGGGTGTCGAGGAGGAAGCCGCCGGGGAATTTCTCGGTGCGGAATCCAACGAATTTCGGATCGAATTCGAAGGTGCCGACGTAGAACTGCGGCGAGCGTTCGGCGGCCGGGGAGAGCAGTTGGAACAGGTTGGGCACCGAGCCGTTGTGCAGGAACGGCGGGGTCGCCCAGACGCCGTCCAGCGGGCGTGCCTTGTAGGCGCGCAGTTCCTGTACGCCGATCGGCAGGTCGAAGCCGTTCATGGTCTTTTGCTGTTCCGGCGGGATGCCGGCGTCCCGGTAGGCGCGCTGCTCGACGAAGGCGGTGATGTAGGCCAGGCCCTTGGCCGAGGACAGTTGCGAGAGGTCGAGTTGCTGCGGATCGGCGCCGATCAGCTGGACGTTCATCCGCGCCAGTTCGTCGACGCTCCAGCCGAGCTTGCGCAGGTCGTAGCGGTGGTCGGCGATGTTGTCGGCGGTGGTCGGATCGGTGCCGATCACCTCGGTCGGCACCATGTGCATGCGCCACTCGGGATTGCGTCCGGGGGCGGCGTATTCCGCCGGTTGCACCTTGGGTGCATGGCAGAAGGCGCAGTTGGCTTCGAACAGGGCGCGGCCCTGGGAGGCGCGTTGCAAGTCGATGCGGCCGAAGAGGTCTTCCGGCCAGGTCGGCGGTTTCAGTTGTTGCAGGGTTTCTTCCAGGGCGTGCAGGTCGTGCAGGCGTACGCTGGAGGCGTAGCGCTGCTCGCCCCGCAGCGGCTGGCCGTGCTCGTCGAAGATCTGCAGGCGCGCGCCGACGCCGAGGGCCTCGCCGATATTGCGCGCCATCGGCTGCATGGCCGAGCCGTTCCATTGCACCCAGTCGAATTTCCAGATGTCCCAGACCTGCGGATAGCTCACCGGGGCGTTGGCGACGCGGTAGTTGCCCGGGTCGATGGCATCGCCGAAGACGCTGTTGGCGATGCGCCCGAAGGCGTCGGTGCGGCCGGGGCCTTCCTCGGTGGGGTAGAGGTGGCGGCGGGTGTCGTTCCAGGCGGTGCGCAGGAGGGTGTCGAGCACGGCCTTGAAGTCGGCGCGCAGTTGCGACTTGTCCTGTTCGTAGCGTTCGCCGAGGACTTTCCTGGCGAAGCGGTTGAACTTGAACGGGTTGTAGTAGGTGGCGGCCATGCTCGCGCCGAGCGCCTGGCCGAAGGCGCCGCCGCGCAGGGTCGGCACGGTGGCGGCGATGGAGTGCATGGCGGCGCCGCCGTCGATGCGCAGCGACTTGCCCTGGTAGCGCAGTTCGCCGGTGTGGCAGGCGGCGCAGGTGATGTCCAGGTAGCGGGTGCCGGTCTTCTCGTCGCGGTGCTGGCTGAAGCCCACCGGCAGGTTGCCGGGGTTGAGGTCGCTGGCCTTCTGCTGCGGATCGACGAGGAAGCCGAAGCGGGCGAGGTATTCGGGGGCGGCGAAGGGTTCTTCGGAGAAGGGCAGTTCGAGGGCGGTGAACCAGTCGTAGTGCAGGCCCTTCACCAGGGTGCCCTGGGGCGTGTAGTAGAAGCGCTGGCGGGCCTCGTCCTGCCATTGCGGCAGGTAGCGTACCTCGCTCGGCGCCTGGTAGTGGGGCAGGTTGGGATTGGCGACGTAGTAGACCACCACCCCGACGACCGCCAGCACGATCACGCCGACAACCAGCAGAGCCTTTTTCACGGTGCGCATCAGGAACGTCCTTGTAGGCCTTTTTTGGGCACCGTTATGCCAAGGCGTTGGCATATTGGCAAGCTGCTATCAGCTTTTTTGACAAGGTTTTCTTGACAGCGAACGGGTGAAACGTTTGCGCAGGCCTCGCCTGGCGATGTTGACGACGAAAGCTCGGTATTTCACCGGAGAAAGGCGGGACGCCGGAGCGTCTTGGAACGGCAGGGCGAGGCGCCAGCGGCCTGCCGGTCAGAGACCGGAGAAGGCCAGCCAGGCGATGATTGCGGCGTAGAGCATCCAGGTGGGATCGGTACGGCGGTCGAGCAGGGCTTTCATTTCTTCGCCTCCGCGCTCCAGAAGCCCTGGGCGTTGCGGAAGGGCTGGCGGGCCAGTTGTTCCAGGCGGGTGATGCCGTCGGCGCGCATGGCATTGATCAGGGCCGAGAAGGATTTGGCGGAGTAGCTCATGGTGTCGTCTCCAGTTCCGTTCTGGTTATTCGGGGATCTGGCGACTATGTAAACATCGGCGTTGGCGAATGAAAAATGGATAGTCTCACTAGCCACTATCGATGGAATTGATTGATAGGCGAGAACATCTCCCCGCCGCAGGGCGGGGCGATGCGGATCATTCCGGGTTGAACAGGATCACCGCCGCGCGCAGCTTGCTGCGGCCGAAGCGGCTCATCTTGTCGAACTCGGCGTGGCTTACCGGGATGTGCTGGCAATCCAGCGGCTGGCGGTGCTGGCTGTGGTCGACGTCGGGATCGTGGAGGTAGACGAAGTCCTCGTCGTAGTGGGTGACCAGCACCCAGTGCGGGGCCTTGGAGCGGGTCAGGCGGTAGCTGCTGATCAGCACCAGCGGCTGGCCGCCCCTGGCCAGCTGGCGTGGGATGTCGAGCCTGGCCGAGCGCTTCTGCTCGACGCCCGAGGCGTCCAGTTCCTCGCAGAAGTCCTCGTGGACCAGGCGCATCACCGCCTTCTTGTCTTCGTTGCGTACGCCGTCGAGGAACAGCGGGCCGCCGGCGGACAGTACCAGCTTGACCCGGAAGCCGCGCCGCCAGGCGGCCAGCGCCAGGCCCTGGGGGCTACAGCCGCCGTGCCCGGCGGTCATGTAGATGGTGGTCGCCTCGCGCCACAGGCGCAGTTCCTCGCGGCGGGTCAACTGGCGTTCCGGTTGCAGCGCGCCCATGGCCATCAGCAGGCAGGCCGGGCCGCAGGTGAAATCGGTGGTCTGCCGGTAGAAGGGCACGTGGCGGCGCTGGTCGTGGCCGGGGTTGCGGATGCGTTTCTCGAAGCGCAGCGCTTCGCTGTGGTCCTCGTAGTAGTCGCGCACGGTGGCGAAGGGACGGTAGCCGTTGCGCTCGTAGAGGGCGATGGCGCCACGGTTGTCCGGGCGCACTTCCAGGCGCATGTAGGCGCGGTCGTTGTCCCGCGCGGCCTGCTCGGCGGCTTCCAGCAGCTTCTGGCCGAGGCCGATGCCGCGGGCGCGCGGGTCGATGGCGATGGAGTAGAGGCGGGCCAGCGAGGTGCCTTCGTGGAACAGCACCAGGGCGTAGCCGAGCACGCCGCCGTCGCCCTCGGCTACCGTCAGGCTGGCGTGGGCGCGGGTGAGCATCCACTGGAAGTTGCGGCGGGACAGGCGATCGTAGTCGAAGCAGCGGTTTTCCAGCTCGACCAGGGCGGACAGGTCGTCCACACCGGCCGGGCGGAGGGTCAGGTTCATAGCGGTCTCCACGGCCGCGGGCGGGAACTTCCGCGCGGGCGTGCTGTAATGGGTGCTGTACGCTTCGGTTTGCTGGCAGGCGCCATAGAGCGGTTTCGCAAGGGATTCCCGCCGAGTATTGGCCGGGATGCGTGCGCCGGCAAGCCGGTTCCGAATGCGCCGTGGTTTCGCTGTCCCCCGGGAGGTGTCGTGAGCAAGCTGTTCATCATCGTGGAACGCAAGGAAGACTGGACGTCCTATTACCCCAGCGAGGATGTGGTCACCGCCCAGGAATACCTGGAACTGCCCATCGACGACGACACTGGCAAGCGGGTCCAGGTGATCAACCTGTGCCGGCACTACAAGTACCTGCGCCATGGCTACTACTGCTCGCTGCTCGCCGAGGCGCGCGGGCACAAGGTGATCCCCTCGGTGCGGACGATCAGCGAGCTGGCCAGGAAGTCGCTGTACAGCCTGGTCCTGGAAGATCTGGATCGCACCCTGGACAAGGCCCTGGCCGCGCACCCCTACGGCAGCACCGATGGTTTCACCCTGACCCTGTATTTCGGCCGTACCGATATCGAGCCGCTGCAGGACCTGGCGCGACAGTTGTTCGAGGCGTTTCCCTGCCCGTTGCTGCTGGTGGAGTTCAAGCGCAACCGCACCTGGCACATCGAGGGCATCAAGCCCGGCGCCATCCACAAGCTGCGCGAGGACCAGGAAGACCTCTTCGCCAATGCCCTGGACAGCTTCAGCCGGCAGATCTGGCGCAAGCCGCGTTCGCGCAAGCCGTTCCGCTATGACCTGGCGATCCTCCACGACCCCGGCGAGGCGTTCCCGCCCTCCGACGCCAAGGCGCTGAAGAACTTCGTGCGGGTCGGCCGCAGCCTCGGCATCGACGTCGACCTGATCGAGCGCAAGGACTATTCGCGGATCGCCGAGTACGACGCGCTGTTCATCCGCGAGACCACCAATGTCGCCGACCACACCTACCGTTTCGCCAAGAAGGCCGAGAGCGAAGGGTTGGTGGTGATGGACGACCCGGTGTCGATCCTGCGCTGCACCAACAAGGTGTACCTGGCCGATCTGCTGCGCAGCCACAAGCTGGGCATGCCGGCCACCGAGATTCTCTACAAGGAGAACCCGCAGGAACTGGAGAAGGTCGGCGAGCGCCTGGGCTTCCCGCTGGTGCTGAAGATTCCCGACGGCAGCTTCTCGCGCGGGGTGATCAAGGTGGAGGACCAGGAGCAGTTGCTGGCGGCCAGCGCCGAGCTGTTCGAGCGCTCGGTGCTGATCCTTGCCCAGGAGTTCTTCTATACCGAGTACGACTGGCGTATCGGCGTGCTCAACCGCAAGCCGATCTTCGCCTGCCAGTACTTTATGTCCAAGGGCCACTGGCAGATCTACGACCACAGCCCGGACGCCGAGGAGGTCAGCGGCGATTTCCGCACCATGCCCGTGCACGAGGCGCCGCGCAAGGTGGTGGAGCTGGCGGTGAAGACCGCCAACCTGATCGGCGACGGCCTCTACGGGGTGGACCTGAAGCAGGCCGGCGACAAGGTGGTGGTGATCGAGGTGAACGACAACCCGAACATCGACTGCGGGGTGGAAGATGTCTACCTCGGCGACGACCTCTACAAGCTGGTCCTGGAGGAGTTCGTCCGGCGCCTGGAAGTCAAGCGTCGCGGCTACGACTGATAAGACGATTTCGGCATTGGCGATATAAACAAAGATTCACTTTCGCGCGTCAAAAAATTGCTAGATTTTCCTTTCAGAGCGCCAACATGCCGTTTTTATGACGGTTCAAAGAATTGGCGCCGCAAAGGAGCACACATGCCAGATGCATCGAACCTCCGCCGTCTGCTGGTGGTGGACCCGTGCGACGATTGCCGGCGCCTGTTGCCGGGACTTCGCGAGGCGGGTTGGGCAGTGGACAGCTGCGCGCTGGAAACGGCGCGCGAACGCGCCTGCGACGTCGGCCTGCTGCGCCTGCGGCCGTTCCACCTGGAGCGGCCGGAGACGGTGAAGGACCTGATCAGCCGCAGCGGCACCGAGTGGATCGCCGTGCTCAGCCCGGACACCCTGCCGGTGAATGGCGTCGGCGATTTCGTCTGCGAATGGTTCTTCGACTTCCATACCTTGCCGTTCGACATGGCGCGGGTGCAGGTGACCCTCGGCCGCGCCTTTGGCATGGCCCGCCTGCGCGGGCGCGGCACGGTGCCCGGCGATGCCGAGGGCGAGCACGAACTGCTCGGCGAGAGCCTGGCCGTACGCGACCTGCGCCGGCTGCTGGCGAAGCTGGCGCCGACCGACTCGCCGGTACTGATCCGGGGCGAGAGCGGCACCGGCAAGGAACTGGTCGCGCGTACCCTGCACCGGCAGTCGCGGCGCGCGGACAGGCCGTTCGTCGCGATCAACTGCGGGGCGATTCCCGAGCACCTGATCCAGTCCGAGCTGTTCGGCCACGAGAAGGGCGCCTTCACCGGCGCGCACCAGCGCAAGGTCGGGCGGATCGAGGCGGCCGACGGCGGCACCCTGTTCCTCGACGAGATCGGCGACCTGCCGCTGGAGTTGCAGGCCAACCTGTTGCGCTTTCTCCAGGAACAGCAGATCGAGCGGGTCGGCGGTAGCCGGCCGGTCGAGGTGGACGTGCGGGTGCTGGCGGCGACCCATGTCGACCTGGAGGCGGCGATCGATGCCGGGACGTTCCGCGAGGACCTCTACTACCGGCTCAACGTCCTGCAGGTCGGCACCGCGCCGTTGCGCGAACGGAGCGAGGACCTGCCGCTGCTGGCCCAGCATTTCTCCCGGCTCTACAGCCTGGAGACCGGCCGCCGCCCGCGCCGCTTCAGCGAGGACGCGCTGGCGGCGATGGCGATGCACGCTTGGCCGGGCAATGTCCGCGAACTGGCCAACCGGGTACGTCGCGGGTTGGTCCTGGCAGAGGGAAAGCAGATCGAGGCCCAGGACCTCGGCCTGGAATGCGCGCGCGGCGACGGCCCGCCGTTGTCCAGCCTGGAGGTCTACAAGCTCTGCGCCGAGCGCCAGGCGATGTGTGATGCGCTGGCCCGTTACGGCGACAACCTCAGCGTGGCCGCGCGGATGCTCGGGGTGTCGCGGCCGACCTTCTACCGCCTGTTGCACAAGCACCGGTTGCGCTGAGTGGGCGGCGGGAGATCTGCCGGCCAGGCAAAATATCCTGCGTTTCCCAGCCGTAGCGAACTAGAATCCAACCGATCCCGACCGGTTCGCGACAGTTGCTCGTGGCGATTGACAGAATCTGTCAGATCGACGCATATTCACCTAACGCAAACGTTTGCGTCTGGATAATCTCCTGGAAAAGCCTCAATACAACGATAAGAAAAGCTGGAGGATACACCATGAAGCGGGTCGCTTCCCGGCGCCTGTTGGTTGCCGTTGTGCTGACTGCCTGTTCCTCGTTCCTGCCCCTGTCCGCCGTCCACGCGGAAACTCCCGAGAAGCCCAGGATCGCGCTGGTGATGAAGTCGCTGGCGAACGAGTTCTTCCTGACCATGGAGGACGGCGCCAAGGCCTACCAGAAGGAGCATGCCGACCGGTTCGAACTGGTTTCCAACGGCATCAAGGACGAGACCGATACCTCCAGCCAGATCCGCATCGTCGAGCAGATGATCGTGTCCGGGGTCGACGCACTGGTGATCGCGCCGGCCGATTCCAAGGCGCTGGTGCCGGTGGTGAAGAAAGCGCTGGATGCCGGCATCGTGGTGGTCAACATCGACAACCGCTTCGACCCGCAGGTGCTGCAGGCGAAGAAGATCGGCGTGCCCTTCGTCGGGCCCGACAACCGCAAGGGTGCGCGGCTGGTCGGCGAGTACCTGGCGAAGCGACTGAAGGCCGGCGACGAGGTCGGCATCATCGAAGGGGTCTCCACGACCACCAATGCCCAGCAGCGCACCGCCGGCTTCAGGGATGCGATGGACGCGGCGGGGATGAAGATCGTCTCCTTGCAGTCGGGCAACTGGGAAATCGAGAAGGGCAACGCGGTGGCTTCGGCGATGCTCAACGAGCATCCGGACCTCAAGGCGCTGCTCGCCGGCAACGACAGCATGGCCCTCGGCGCGGTATCGGCGGTGCGCGCGGCGGGCCGCGCCGGGCAGGTGAAGGTGGTCGGCTACGACAATATCCAGGCGATCAAGCCGATGCTCAAGGATGGCCGGGTGCTGGCCACTGCCGACCAGTTCGCCGCGAAGCAGGCGGTGTTCGGTATCCAGACCGCGCTCAAGCTGCTCGCCGGGCAAACCCCGGAACATGAGAAGGACGGCGTGGTCGAGACGCCTGTCGAGTTGGTGACCGCGCCCTGAGCCGTCCGATGGAGCCTTCCCATGTCTAGCGACGCATTGCCGCTGCTGAGCATCCGCGGGGTCGGCAAGACCTACGCGCAGCCGGTGCTGGCGGAGATCGACCTGCAATTGTTCGGCGGCGAGGTGCTGGCCCTGACCGGCGAGAACGGTGCCGGCAAGAGCACCTTGTCGAAGATCGTCGGCGGCCTGGAACGTCCCGGCGCCGGCAGCCTGGAGCTCCTCGGCCGGCCTTACGCCCCCGCTAGCCGCCGCGAGGCCGAGGCGCTGGGCGTGCGCATGGTGATGCAGGAACTGAACCTGCTGCCGACCCTGTCGGTGGCGGAGAACCTGTTCCTCCACGACCTGCCCCGGCGCGCCGGCTGGATCGACCGTCGGCGCCTGCGCGCGGCGGCCCGCGAGGCGATGGCCCAGGTCGGCCTGGAGGCGATCGATCCCGACACGCTGGTCGGCGACCTCGGCATCGGCCACCAGCAGATGGTCGAGATCGCCCGCAACCTGATCGGCGACTGCCGCTTGCTGATCCTCGACGAACCCACGGCGATGCTTACCGCGCGCGAGGTGGACATGCTCTTCGAGCAGGTCGAGCGGCTGCGCGAACGCGGCGTGGCGATCGTCTACATCTCCCATCGACTGGAGGAACTGGCGCGGATTTCGCAGCGCATCGCGGTGTTGCGCGATGGCCACCTGGTCTGCGTCGAGCCGATCGAGCGCTACGACGCCGACCAACTGGTGACCCTGATGGTCGGCCGCGAGCTGGGCGAGCGCTTCGACCTGGGTACACGGCAGATCGGCGCGCCGTTGCTGCGGGTGGAGCGGTTGAGCCGGCGCGGCAAGGTGCATGAGGTGTCGTTCGAGGTGCGCGCGGGGGAGATCTTCGGCATTTCCGGACTGATCGGCTCCGGGCGCACCGAATTGTTGCGCCTGATCTACGGCGCCGACCGCGCCGACGGTGGGCAGGTCCTGCTCGGCGATCCGCCGCAGCGCCTGAGCCTGCGTTCGCCGGCCGACTCGGTGCGCCAGGGGGTGGCGCTGATCACCGAGGACCGCAAGGGCGAGGGCCTGCTGCTGGACCAGTCGATCAGCGCCAACCTCGCCCTGGGCAACCTGCCGGCGCTGGCGCGCCACGGGGTGATCGACCGGCGCCGCGAGGAAGCCCTGGCGCGGCGCCAGGTGGAGGCGCTGCGGGTGCGCTGCGCGGACACCGCGCAGGCGGTGGGCGAACTGTCCGGCGGCAACCAGCAGAAGGTGGTGATCGGCCGCTGGCTGGAACGCGACTGCCAGGTGCTGCTGTTCGACGAGCCGACCCGGGGCATCGACGTCGGCGCCAAGTTCGACATCTATGCCTTGCTCGCCGAACTGACCCGCCGGGGCAAGGCGCTGGTGGTGGTGTCCAGCGACCTGCGCGAGCTGATGCTGATCTGCGATCGCATCGGCGTGCTCTCGGCGGGACGTATGGTGAACACCTTCGAGCGCGACGCCTGGACCCAGGACGCGCTGCTGGCGGCGGCCTTCGCCGGTTACAAGAAACGCGACGCGCTGCTGGCGACGTCGTGAACACGCAACGCAAGGAACCAGAAATGAGCGACCCGACGTCTTCCGCTACCGCCGCCGCAGCGCCAACCCTGCGACGCGGCAACTATTTCGGCCTGGGCACCTACCTCGGCCTGGCCGGCGCGCTGCTGGCGATGATCGCGCTGTTCTCGGCGCTGAGCAGCCACTTCCTCAGCTATGGCACCTTCCTCGCCATCGCCAACCAGATCCCCGACCTGGTGGTGCTGGCGGTGGGCATGACCTTCATTCTGATCGTCGGCGGCATCGATCTCTCGGTAGGCTCGGTGCTGGCCCTGGCGGCCTCGGCGGTAAGCCTGGCGACGCTCGGCTGGGGCTGGGGCGTGCTGCCGGCGGCGATGCTCGGGATGGCCTGCGCGACCCTGGCCGGCTGCGTCACCGGTTCGATCACGGTGGCCTGGCGGATTCCCTCGTTCATCGTGTCCCTCGGGGTGCTGGAGATGGCCCGTGGGCTGGCCTACCAGATGACCGACTCGCGCACGGCCTATATCGGCGACGCCTATGCCTGGCTGTCCAATCCGCTGGCGTTCGGCATCTCGCCGGCCTTCGTGATCGCCCTGCTGGTGATGTTCGCCGCCCAGGCGGTGCTCACCCGCACGGTGTTCGGCCGCTACCTGATCGGCATCGGCACCAACGAAGAAGCGGTGCGATTGGCCGGTGTGAACCCGAAACCCTATAAGATTGCAGTATTCGCCCTGATGGGGCTGCTCGCCGGGTTGGCCGCGCTGTTCCAGATCTCGCGTCTGGAAGCGGCCGATCCCAACGCCGGGGTCGGCCTGGAACTCCAGGTCATCGCCGCGGTGGTGATCGGCGGCACCAGCCTGATGGGCGGGCGAGGTTCGGTGGTCAGCACCTTCTTCGGCGTGCTGATCATTTCCGTATTGGCGGCGGGGCTGGCGCAGATCGGTGCGTCGGAGCCGACCAAACGAATCATTACCGGGGCGGTGATCGTGGTAGCGGTGGTGCTGGATACCTATCGCAGCCATCGCGCCCGCAGACAGGGCTGAACGATGGCGACAATGAAGGACGTGGCGGCGATGGCGGGGGTTTCCTTCACCACCGTATCGCATGTGGTGAACAGGACGCGGCCGGTCAGCGACGCGGTGCGCAAGAAGGTCGAGGACGCCATCGCGCAGCTGCACTACGTGCCCAGCGCGGTGGCGCGCTCGCTGAAGGTGCGCACCACCTCGATCATCGGCCTGCTGGTGCCGAACAGTACCAACCCGTATTTCGCCGAGCTGTCGCGCGGCATCGAGGATTGCTGCGAGCGCAACGGCTACTGCGTGATCCTCTGCAACTCCGACGACAACCCGCAGAAGCAGGCCAACTACCTGCGCGTGCTCCAGGAGAAACGCATCGACGGCCTGGTCCTGGCGTCCGCCGGCGGCGACGGCGCGCTGGCCAAGGGACTGGCGAACATGCGCACGCCGACCGTGATCGTCGACCGCGAGGTGGAAGGCGTGGAAGCCGACCGGGTGCAGATCGACCATGAGATGGGCGCCTACCTGGCGACCCGCCACCTGCTCGAACTGGGCCATCGCGACATCGCCTGCATCGGCGGGCCGCTGTCGACCAAGGTCTCGACGCTGCGGGTCGAGGGCTACCGGCGGGCGATGGCCAAGGCCGGCCTGGAGGTGCGCCCGCAGTGGCTGCTGGAAAGCGAGTTCAGCAGCCCCGGCGGCTACCACGCGGCGCTCGGCCTGCTGGGCGGCGAGGGCGAGCGACCGACGGCGATCGTCGCCGGCAACGACATGATCGGCATCGGCGTGCTGCGCGCCGCGGCCGAGCTGAATATCAGGGTGCCGCACGAACTGTCGGTGATCGGCTTCGACGATATCGAGCTGAGCCGCTTCGTGTTTCCCGCCTTGACCACCGTGGGCCAGTCGATCCGCCTGCTTGGCGAGATCGCTGCGCAATTGCTGCTGCAACGCATCGCCGAGCGCGAGGAGCCGATGCAGCGGCGGGTGGTGGCGCCGGCGCTGGTCCTGCGCGAATCCACCGCGCCGCCGCTGGTGCGGGTCTGAACCGGGCGCCGGGGGCGCCCTCGCTAGAGAGAGGCTGGAACAAGGACGCAACGATGCAAGCGAAAGTACTGGTGGTGGGCAGCCTGAACATGGACCTGGTGGTGCGCGCGCCGCGCCTGCCACGGGGCGGCGAGACCCTCGCCGGGCAGTCCTTCATCACCGTTCCCGGCGGCAAGGGAGCCAACCAGGCGGTCGCCGCGGCGCGTCTCGGCGCGGAGGTGGCGATGATCGGCTGCCTTGGCGACGATGCCTACGGCGACCAGTTGTACCGTGCGCTACAGGCCGAGGGCATCGACTGCCAGGGCGTCGAGCGGGTGGCCGGGGAGTCCAGCGGAGTGGCGCTGATCGTGGTCGACGACAGCAGCCAGAACGCCATCGTCATCGTCGCCGGCGGCAACGGCCACCTGTCGCCGGCCGTGCTGGCGCGCCACGAGCACTTGCTGGAGCAGGCGCAGGTGGTGGTCTGCCAGCTGGAAAGCCCGCTGGAGACGGTTGGCCATGTGCTGCGCCGGGCCCATGCGCTGGGCAAGACGGTGATCCTCAACCCGGCGCCGGCCACCCGCGACGTGCCGGCGGAGTGGCTGCCGCTGGTGGACTACCTGGTCCCCAACGAGACCGAAAGCGAACTGCTCTGCCGCCTGCCGGTGGACTCCCTGGAGAGCGCCGGGCGTGCCGCCGAGCGCCTGCGCGAAATGGGCGCCGGCAGGGTGATCGTCACCCTCGGCGCACAGGGCGCCCTGCTGGTGGGCGAGGGGCGGGTCGAGCATTTCCCGGTGGCGCGGGTCAAGGCGCTGGATACCACGGCGGCCGGGGACACCTTCGTCGGCGGCTTCGCCGCGGCCCTTGCGCGCGGCCTCGACGAGGCGGCGGCGATCCGTTTCGGCCAGGCCGCCGCGGCGATCTCGGTGACCCGCCTCGGCGCGCAGACCTCGATCCCCTCGCGCGAGGAAGTCGAGCGGGCGCTCGCTGGCGAGGCTTGAGAGGGACGGTGCCGTTGCTACCGGCGGATAACGCCTGCGCAGCTAGGCGAGGATCGCTCCCAGGCTCACGCATCCCTTCGAGGGGTAGGGCATGCCCAGGCTCGAACGGTGGCCCCTCAGAAGTAGTAGGGGAATTTCACGCCGAAGGTAAAGTCCGGCGCGTCCGGAGTGATGCCGATGGACAGGCTGGGCACGATGCTGAACCTGTTGCTCACCGCATAGGTCATGCCCAGGCCGAAGTAGCCGGCGTTGGCGTCGCTGCCGCTGACGGTCTGCCAGCTCTGGCCGTCCTGCTTGACCTTGCTCTTCTGGCTGATCAGCTCTGAGAAGGAGAACGACATGCTCATCTTCTCGTTCAGCGCGAAGGCCACGCCGACGCCGAGTTGGAACCAGTTGCCGAGCTTGACCTTGCCGCCGGTCTTCACGCCTTGCTGCGGGTTGATGTCGTCGAACGACTCTTCGAAGTTGTAGGTATACGACAGGCTGCCGAACAGCACCGCCGGGTCCACCGTCTTCACCAGCGAGATGCCCGGGGTGATCGACCAGACGCCGTTGCCGGTGGGCAGGTCGTCGGGCACGTTGAGGTTGTTGTTGCCCGGTACCTGCTTCAGCTTGATGCCGTAGGGATCCTTGCCGGTGGGCGCCTTGACCCGCAGGCTGACCACCGCGTCCGGGGTGCTCTCGCTTTCGTCGAGGAACTTGTAGGCGACGCCGAAGCTGACGTCGCCCAGGCGTGGGTCGCCGGTCACCGATTTCTCGGTGATCTGCGAGGTCGAGCCGCCGGCGCCGGCGGACTGGTAGGTCGATTCGCGATAGACCACCGGGGCGTTGATATCCACCTGCCAGCGCTGGTTCCAGTTGTAGCGGCCGGTCAGGTCGAGGGTCCAGATGTCGGCATCGATCTGGTCCACGCCGATGTTGCCGAGGAAGATCGAGTCCAGCGCCAGGAAGCCGTTGAGGAACAACTGGCGGGTGTCGTAGTGGCTGTAGGTGAGGCCGGTCTCCAGGCTGAAGGTGCCGCCGCCGAAGAAGCCGCTGGCGTCCTGGTAGATGTTTTCCACGCTGGGCGCGGGCGCGCCATCGTCCTTGAGGCTGGCGCCGTAGGTGCCGGCGACCGCGTTGGCGTCGTTGCGCGCCTGCGCCGGCGGCTGGATCGACTTGACCAGGCGTTGCGGCTGCGGCGCCTGGGGTTGCGCCTCGACCTGGCGCACGCGCTGTTCGAGGACCATCAGGGCGTTCTGCTGGGCCTCGTAGCGTTGGCGCAGCTCCAGGAGTTCCTTCTTCAGCGCCTCGACCTCGGACTCCGTCGCGGCCTGCGCCAGGAACGGGGAAACCAGGGTGGTGGCGCAGAGGACAGCTCGCAGCGAGAGTGTCTGGGTCATGTTTGCCGTTCCGTTTTTATGGCCTTCCGATAGCACAGTGATTTCAGACTAGATCAACTTTCAGTAGCCGCTGGGGCGCAGCGCGCGCAATTGCTCCCAGGCGCAATTCAGTGCCGGATCGGCGCCCGGCCGGTCCTTGAGCATCACCTCGAGCGCCGCCAGGTTCTGCACCAGGTTGCGGTTTCCGCTGAGCGCCACGCTCTGCACCAGGCCGCCGGCGCCGAGGCTTTGCAGGCTGGCGCCCTGGCCGCTGGCCTGGATCGCCAGTTGCAGGGCGCCGCCGTTCGGCGTGACCTTGACCGTGCCGGCCTCGCCGCTGAGGGCCAGCGCACCTTCCAGCGGCGTGCCGCCCGGCAGTGGCGGCGGCGCCTCGCCGTGGCGGACCTCGATGCTGACGCCATTGCTGGCGCTGTTGTGGTCGCCGGCGGTGCGGATGCTCTGGCTGACCCCCTGGGTCTGCGCCAGTCCGGCGCCGCCGAGGACCTGGCCGTTGCCGGCGACGGGTGGCGGGGCGTCGCCTGGCCGATCGACCAGGGTGACGTTGAGGACCGGGCGCGCCAGGTTCTGCCGCACCTGCAGGTCGACGCGTGCGCCGAGGACCTGGCCGCTGGCGTTCTGCCAGGTGCTGCTCATGGTCACCCCGAAGCTGACGATCCGCCCCGGCAGCACGTAGCGCCCGCGCAACTGGGAAAGCTCCTGGTCGCTCAGTTCGGCGGGGGCGAAGAGGTCGCTGGCGGGGGCGGGCAGCGCAGCGCCCAGGCAGCAGGCGAGGACGAAGCAGTGGTGCGTGTACATGGCGTGCTCCCGGAGCATCCGGCTCCTGCGATCAGAAGAAATCGCTCTGGATGAAGCCGAATTCCATCAGTTCGGCGTCCCTGACCGGTTTGAAGCGGTCCAGGCGATTGCGCGCGGTCAGCGGCTCGGGCGGCGTCAGCAGCGGATTGCCGCGGTCGTATCCCTGGCCGATCACGGCGAAGACGATGCCGTTCCAGCCCTTGGCGAACTCTGTCAGCGCGTAGCGTTTGTGCCCCAGCGCCGGGTCACCCACGTACACGTACTCGCCCTGGGTGCGTTGCAGGACGACGAAGTGCTTGTAGCCGCGGATTTCCATCAGCACGATGGCGGGTATCTTCAGTTGTTCCAGTTGCGCCGCCTCGATCCGGTAGCCGCGCGCGCGCATGCCCATGGATTCGACGTAGCGCTTCATGTCGAGCATGGAGAAGCCCTGGGTGCGGACGATCTCCGGGTCGGCGTGGGCGAGCATGCCCTGGATCACCGCCTGCTCGTCGAGCGGGGCGCCGTAGGCCTTCTCCAGGATGGTCGCGAGGGCCGCGGCGCCGCAGCTGAAATCGGTCTTCTGCTCGACCAGGTCGGCGAAGCGCCGCTCGCGGATGCTCTGCACCTGCTTGTAGACCAGGCCGCCGCCGGGCAGGGCGGGAAAGCCGAGGGTCGCCGCCTGGGCGGTGAGGTCGACGAGCAGCAGCAGGGAAAGGATGAGCGTGCGCATGGCCGGTTCCTGTGTCGGGTGGAAAAGGGTTCCGGCTGGCGCCGGAACCTCTGGGCCAGGATCAGAAGCCAAGGCTCTCGCCACCGGCCGGGCAGCTGCTGCAACCGGCGGCGATGGACAGGGAGTTGCTCTGCTGGTTGCCGCCACCGGCGGCGATGTTCACCCCGACGTTGCCCGAGACGTTCTGCAACGAGTTGCTCAGGCTGGCGTTGTTGGTGACCGGGGTCTTGAAGCCGACGATCGCCGGGATGAAGCCGGACACCGTACCTTTCAGGTCGACGTCGCCCTTTTCCTTGAAGGCGAACGCGCCGCCGTCGTGGTTCAGGTCCTTGGCGCCCTGGGCCTGGCTGTCCACGTCGATGTGGCCGGTATTGCTGCCGCCCGGATGGGTCTGGCCCTCCCAGGTGTCGAGGTAGACGTCGCCGATCTGGTCGGAGGTGCCCTTGTAGCTGCCGTCGGCGTTCAGCTTCAGCGACACGTAGGTGCCGCCATAGGCGTAGTTGGCGCTGTTGACGGTGGTGTTGCCGGTGGAGGTCTGCGATGCGGCGCTACCGGCAGTGCTGTACTGACCGTTGGAGACGGCGGCGGCCAGGTCGTTCTTCTGCTGGTTGAAGTTGCCGGCGGCGACGTTGACGCCCAGGTTGCCCGAGACGTTGTTGGCCGAGTTGCTCAGCGATGCGGTGTTGGGGTTGGAGTAGTTGTTCAGCGTATTGCCGTAGCCGCTCTGCAGCACGCTGGTGCTGGCGGTCGCGGTGCCGAACACGAAGCTGGCGTCGGCGCTGGCCAGCGCGGCGGCGTTGGCCTGCTGGTTGTTGTCGCCGGCGGCGACGTTGACCCCGACGTTGCCCGAGGCATCCTTGATCGAGCCGCTCACCGAGGCATTGTTCAGCGTGCCGAAGTTGCTGACCTTGTTGTTGTAGTTCTGCTGCGTATCCACCACCAGGGCCGTGGCTCCGCCCTTGTTGTTCGACTGCGGGTTGGGTTTCGGCGGGTGCCAGCCACCTTCGTTTCCGGCGTAGGCCGATACCGACAGCACTGCAGCCATTGCCAGGGCCAGCGGGGTCAGGACCATAGTCGCTTTCATGGCGTTTCTCCTTGCATTTCTGTGCTTAGTGTTGGGCTTGTGTTGGCTTGGCAGAGTCATTCCATGACCCTGACGCTGAGGGTGTTCATCGACTGATTGCCCACCCCAGCGCTCTGGTTCACCTGCACCACGCCGCTGCTCCCGGCGAAGGCGCGATCGTCCGTCGAGACGCTGCGTCCTCCCGGGACCGGAGTGGCCGAACCGGAGACTTTGGTCAGCGCCACGCTTTGCGCGAGAACGCTGTCATCCAGGCTTTCCGGGCCGTTGCTGACGCTCAGCCGGAAGGCGTTGATCTGTTGGTTGCCGAGGCCGGCGCCCTGGTTGACGCCGAGGATGCCGCTGCCGCGCAGCGCCGCCCCCGAGATGCTGGCGCTGGCCGCGATCGGCTGGCTGGCGTCGAGTTGCAGATGCTGGCGCTGGTCGCTGCCGACGAGGGCCGCGGAGCCGACCGCGACGACACGAACGTTGCTCTGTTGCTGGGCGTCGCCGGCGGCCTGGTTGAGGGCGAAGTTGCCGCGGTAGGTGCCGCTGGCATCGATGCTGGCGCGATTGCGTGAGGCCAGCGGGTCGGCCTGGAGCGACGCGATACAGGCGAAGGCGAGGAGGAGGGCGGACAGGCGCTTCATTGACCACCCCCGAGCATCTGCAGCGGCGCCAGGCCCTGCTTGAGGCTGCCGTTGATCTGCCCGGCGAGGCCGGCGCCGGCGCCGCCTCCCGCGCCGTGGGTGGTGCCGAGGTTGCCGACGGCCTGGACCGTCGCCGGGTTCGCCGGCTGGTTGGCGAAACCCGGCAGGGCGCCACCGGGGAGAATCATGCTGCGAATCCCGGAACCGCTGGTCACGATGGCGAAGTCGGCATCGCCCAGTTCGCGGCTCACGGTATTGCCGCTGGCCGCCCCGTTGGCGAGGGCGTTGACCTCGGCGGAGACGTTGGTGTCGACGACGGTGGGATGTGGGTCGGGCACCATGCTCGGACGGTAGGCGACCCGTGGCTGGACCTGGCGCTGGACGACGATCGTACCGTCCGCCGCATGCGCGGGGAGGCTCACCGGCACGGAGCCGACGATGACCAGCAGCGCTGGAACGACGATGCGTAGCGAACTCCCCGACATGATGGCGCTTCCTTCGTTGGCGCTGAGCCCTAATCAGCGTTGGCAGGGAGCGAGCATGGGGCGTGCCGGTTTTGCGTTTTCCTTGTCCATCAAGGGCTTGGAGGTGAGCGCCGGGGGAACCTGGCGGACAGTGTTGCATCCGTGCAACAGCAGGCCCGCCAACCAGGGGGCGAAGCCTGCCGGGGACGCGCCTGGAGCTGTTTCAGCGCCGAGACAGCTTTCCGCGGCGCCGTCGCGAAACGCTCTGCGCCAAGGCCCGGACCGCGCTGGCGGTGTATCGGCGGCGTGACAGGGCCGGCCCGTCAGCCGTCCCGGAGCAGCCCTTGCACTGCGGCGAAAGCCTGGCGCCGGCGCTCGGCCCAGTCGCCGGCGATGGCGCGGTAGGGCTGCCGATGGCGCTCCAGCCAGGCTTGGCATTCGCGGTGGAAGGCCTGGCGCTGCGCCAGTTCCGGCTGGCAGCGCTGGCCGTCGGCGCTCCAGGCTACGCCTTCCGGCGAGAGCAGCAGGTGCAGGTCGTAGCGCCGCCGCAGCAGGGCGGGTTCGAGCCAGTCCGGACAGTCGCCGAAGAGAATCCGGCTCCAGAGGATGTTGCTCAGCAGGTGGGTATCGAGGATCAGCAGCGCCGGCCGTTCTGCGCGAGCGGCGTCCTCCCAGGCCAGTTGCCCGCGGGCGATGGCGGGGATGTCGGCGTAGCAGGTGTCGCGGCGCTGTTCGTCGATGAAGTGGCGGACGTACTCGCCGACCACCCGGCCGCCGAAGCGGGCCTGGAGCTGCTCCGCAAGCCAGCTCTTGCCGCTGGATTCGGGCCCGGTGAGTACCAGCACCTTCATGCGGCGACGCCCTCGCGCAATGCCGGGTCGCGGCGCCAGGTCCGCCAGCCGTGGATCGCCAGCAGGGTGAAGAGGGCGTAGAGGGCGGCGGTCAGGTACAGCGCCTTGCTGGCGAAGAGCGCCACGAACAGCACGTCCACGGCGATCCACAGGGCCCAGCATTCCAGGCGCTTCTGCGCCATCCAGCATTGCGCCACCAGGCTGAAGGCGGTCAATCCGGCGTCCCACCAGGGACTGGCGGCATCGGTGTGGTTGGCCATCAGGTAACCGAGCGCGACGCTGCCGACCAGGCCCGCACCGAGCCCGTAGAGGCGCTGCGCGGCGTTCAGGCGGCTCACCGAGCGGCCGTCGTGGTCCTGCCCGCCGCGGGTCCACTGCCACCAGCCATAGAGCTGTAGCGCCGCGTAGACCATTTGCAGGAGCATGTCCGAATAAAGCTTCACCTCGAAGAATATCCAGGCGTAGAGCGCCACCATCACCAGGCCGATAGGCCAGCACCAGGGATTCTGGCGGACGGTCAGGTAGACGGCGATGGCGCCGAGCGAAGCGGCGAAGAGTTCAAGGGGTGACACGGAAGGCCCTCATGCGACGAGGACGCATTGTAGCGAATGTATCCGGCGCTTCGCGAAGACCAGGGCGGAGGGGACGGGCGCGGACAGATTTGTTCAGACGCCGGCTGGCAAGAATTCCAAGATTCCTGGCCGGCCGCTCTGGTAGCATGCCCGCCGGTTTCGACTTCGGCAGTGGGGGAACTGGTCGGGTTCTTCGGAGTCGTAAGGCCTTCATAAAAGACGGCGAGTGTATCGCCGAGAACAACGAAAGCTCGTTCGGGACAGTAGTAGAAGGGGGAGAAACATGGAGTGGTGGACTGCTTTCCAGGCGTTCATCCTGGGCGTCGTGGAGGGGCTGACCGAGTTCCTGCCGATTTCCAGCACCGGGCACCAGATCATCGTCGCCGACCTCATCGGCTTCGGCGGCGAACGCGCCAAGGCGTTCAACATCATCATCCAGCTGGCGGCGATCCTCGCTGTCGTCTGGGAATTTCGGGGAAAGATCTTTCAAGTCGTCCGTGACCTGCCGAGCCAGCGCCAGGCCCAGCGTTTCACCGCCAACCTGCTGATCGCGTTCTTCCCGGCGGTAGTCCTCGGCGTCCTGTTCGCCGACCTGATCCACGAGTGGCTGTTCAATCCGATCACCGTCGCCCTGGCGCTGGTGGTGGGCGGGGTGGTCATGCTCTGGGCCGAGCGCCGGAAGCATGTGATCCGCGCCGAACACGTCGACGACATGACCTGGAAGGACGCCCTGAAGATCGGCTGTGCCCAGTGCCTGGCGATGATCCCCGGCACCTCGCGGTCCGGCGCGACCATCATCGGCGGCCTGCTGTTCGGCCTTTCGCGCAAGGCGGCCACCGAGTTCTCGTTCTTCCTGGCGATGCCGACCATGGTCGGCGCGGCGGTCTATTCCGGATACGTGTACCGCGACCTGTTCCGCCCCGAGGACCTGCCGGTGTTCGCCGTCGGCTTCGTCACCTCGTTCGTCTTCGCCATGCTGGCGGTGCGTGCCTTGCTGAAGTTCATCGGCAACCACAGCTACGCGGCTTTCGCCTGGTATCGGATCGCCTTCGGCCTGCTGATCCTGGCGACCTGGCAATTCCACCTGATCGACTGGAGCACCGCCGGCGAGGTGTGAGGCCCGGGAACAGGCAAGAGGCGCGGCGCGAGCCGCGCCTTTTTTCGTCTGGCCGCCGCGGGTGGCTAGAATGCAGCGCGAAACGGGTAGCGAGCGAGTGGATGTGGATATGGAAAAGCCGGGCATGATCAGCCGCTGGTATGACGACAAGGGCTTCGGCTTCATCCTGCCGAAGACCGGCGGGGAAGAAGTCTTCCTGCATATCTCCGCGTTCCGCGGCGACCGCCGTCCCCGCCAGGGCGACCAGGTGTGGTTTCTCGCCAGCCAGGATGCCCAGGGCCGCCTGCGCGCCGAGAGGGCGCGGCTGGACGCGCTGACCATCGATCCGCCAACTGTCCGCCGTGGCGCCCAGGCGCCGGTGACGCGGGCCCAGGCACGGCCGGCGCCGACTCCGCCGAGCGCGTTGCAGCGCCCGTTGGCGAAGCTGCTGGTCCTGCTGATCCTCTGCGTGCTGCCGGCCGCTGGCGCCTGGCGGATGTACCTGGACGGACAGGCCCTCTGGCCGCTGCTGGCCTATCCGCTGGCCAGCCTGCTCGCATTCGCCCTCTACTGGCGGGACAAGCGCAGCGCCGCACGCGGCGACTGGCGTACCCCGGAGGTCCGCCTGCACCTGTTCGAGCTGCTCGGCGGCTGGCCTGGCGCGCTGGTCGCGCAGCAGGTATTCCGCCACAAGACCCGCAAGCTCTCGTTCCAACTGGTGTTCTGGGGCATCGTCCTGCTGCACCAGTCGTTCTGGCTCGACAGCCTGCTCGGCGGGCGCCTGTCCGCCGCGCTGTTGCAGCGGATCGGCTGAACGGCGCGGCTCACTCGCGGGCGCGGCGGTAGGCCGGGCCGGTCTCGCCCGAGGGGCGTTGCAGGGCTTCCACGAGAAAGTCGATCAAGGCACGGATCGCCGGAATCTGGCTGCTGCGCGGCAGGTAGGCGGCCTGCATGGTGCTTTTCGGCAAGGTCCACTGCGGCAGGATGCGCACCAGGCTGCCATCGGCCAGTTCCCTGTCGCAGTAGCCTTCGGGCAGCAGGGTGACGCCGAGGCCGGCCACGGCGGCTTTCTTGCGCAGGACGAAGTCGTCGACGCCCAGGCGCGGTTCGCGTTCCAACTGGTAGCGGCTGCCATCCGGCCCGATCAGGGTCGCGTGGACCTTGCGGTCGTTATGAATAGCGCCGAGGAAGGGCAGGTCTTCGAGGTCTTCCGGATGTTCCAGGCGACGCCCGGCGATCAGCGACGGGGCGGCGAGGATCTGCGTGGTCGCCGGAGCCAGGCGCCGGCAGACCAGCGCAGGGTCCTCGTCGCCGAGTTCGCGCACGCGCAGTGCCACGTCCACCCCCTCGTTGAGCAGGTCGACCCGGCGGTTGGTCAGGAGGATTTCCAGCTGGACCTGCGGGTGTCGTTCGAGAAACCGCGGCAACAGGTCGGCCAGGTTGCTCGAAGCCATGGCCACCGGTGCGGAAAGGCGCAGCCGGCCACGCGGCTCGACGCTCAGCTCGGCGATCACCTGTTCGGCCATCTCCGCTTCCAGCAGCAGGTTGCGGCAGTGCTGCAGGTAGCGTTCGCCGACCTCCGTGAGCGCCAGCTTGCGTGTCGTGCGGTGCAGCAGGCGCACCTGAAGGCGCTCCTCCAGCTCGGCGATGCGCCGCGACAGGCGCGACTTGGGAATCCCCGTCTCGCGTCCGGCCGCGGCGAAGCCGCCGCATTCCACCACCTTGGCGAAGTAGTAGAGGTCGTTGAGGTCGTGGGGCATGCAGGCGCTCCGCTGGGGGGAAAAACAGATTGTCCTATGTGTGGGACGAATAGTCATGTTTCTACCGACTAATCGTCGATTGGCCTTGCCGGTAGGATGCAAACCACTCGATCGCCACACTGCGATCCCCCACTTTCAGGAGCGAGACATGAAACTTTTGCATATCGATTCCAGCATCCTCGGCGACGCCTCCGCTTCCCGCCAACTGAGCGCCGAGCTGGTCCAGGCCTGGCGGCAGAACGAAGACGGGCTTGACGTCACCTACCGCGACCTGGCCGCCGACGCGGTGGCGCATTTCTCCGCCCTGACCCTGGCCGCCGGCAGCACCCCGGCGGAGCTGCGCGATGCCGCGCTGAAGCATGAAGTCGCGGTGGGTGAAGAAGTGCTGGAAGAGTTCCTCGCCGCCGACGTCGTGGTCATCGGCGCGCCGATGTACAACTTCACCATCTCCAGCCAGCTCAAGGCCTGGATCGATCGCATCGCGGTCGCCGGCAAGACCTTCCGCTACACCGAGAACGGCCCGGTTGGCCTGGCCGGCGACAAGAAAGTGGTGATCGTCTCCACCGCCGGTGGCGTGCATGCCGGCCAGCCGACCGGCGCGGCCCACGAAGGCTACCTGCGCACCGTGCTGGGCTTCTTCGGCATCACCGATATCGAAGTGGTTCGCGCCGAAGGCCTGGCCTATGGCGAGGAGCCCCGCGCCCAGGCCATCGCCGCCGCCCGCCGGCAGATCGCCGGGCAGTTCGCCGCGGCCTGATCCCCGCGTCATCGGAAAACCCCGCTTCGGCGGGGTTTTCGCGTTGTGCGCAGCGGCGCGCTGCGTGTAGATTGGCCGGACAATTACAAGCACAAGGAACCGGCCTGTGAGCGCGTGTTACTGCCGCAACTGCGGCGCCCGAGCGACCCGTCTCGTCGAGAGCGGCATCTGCGAAGCCTGCAAGCGGCGCTCGGACATCAATCCGAAGAACGTCCTGATCGCCGCCGCCCTGATCGTCTACATCGGGGTGAACGTGGCTGCCTACATCAAGGACCACCCGCCCCGCGAGCTGACCGCCGAACAGCGCGAGAAGATCGCCGAGGGCCAGCGCCTGGCGACCCGCGCGGCGATGATGGCCGGCTACGTCGACTGAGTCGCGCTCCCCATAGGCCCTGCGCGTCCATGCCGGAATGAAAAAGCCCCGCGGATGCGGGGCTTTTGCGTTGCGCGACGGGGACTCAGACGATCACGCCCTGGCTGCGCAGGTAGTCGTCATAGCTGCCGCTGAAGTCGGTCACGCCGTTCTCGCCCAGCTCGATGATGCGGGTAGCCAGCGAGGAAACGAATTCGCGGTCGTGGCTGACGAAGATCAGCGTGCCCGGATAGTTGTCCAGCGCCAGGTTCAGCGCCTCGATGGACTCCATGTCCAGGTGGTTGGTCGGCTCGTCCATCACCAGCACGTTGGGGCGCTTGAGGATCAGCCGGCCGAACAGCATGCGGCCCTGCTCGCCGCCGGAGATCACTTTCACCGACTTCTTGATCTCGTCGTTGGAGAACAGCATGCGGCCGAGGGTGCCGCGCACCAGTTGTTCGCCGCCCTGGGTCCACTGGGCCATCCAGTCGAACAGGCTCATGTCGTCGGCGAAGTCGTCGGCATGGTCCTGGGCGAAATAGCCGACGTCGGCGCTGTCGGTCCATTTCACCTCGCCGCCGTCCACCGGCAGGTCGCCGACCAGGCAGCGCAACAGGGTGGTCTTGCCGATGCCGTTGGGGCCGATGATGGCGACGCGCTCGCCGGCCTCGACCTGCAGGCTCAGGCCCTTGAACAGCGGCTTGCCGTCATAGCCCTTGCTGATGTTTTCCACGGTCACCGCCTGGCGGTGCAGCTTCTTGTATTGCTCGAAGCGGATGAACGGGCTGACCCGGCTGGACGGCTTGACCTCTTCCAACTGGATCTTGTCGATCTGCCGGGCGCGGCTGGTGGCCTGCTTGGCCTTGGAGGCGTTGGCCGAGAAGCGGCTGACGAAGGATTGCAGCTCGGCGATCTGCGCCTTCTTCTTGGCGTTGTCCGACAGCAGGCGCTCGCGGGCCTGTTCGGCGGCGGTCATGTACTCGTCGTAGTTGCCCGGGAACAGGCGCAGCTCGCCGTAGTCCAGGTCGGCCATGTGGGTGCAGACGCTGTTCAGGAAGTGGCGATCGTGGGAAATGATGATCATGGTGCTGTTGCGCGCGGTGAGCACGCCTTCCAGCCAGCGGATGGTGTTGATGTCCAGGTGGTTGGTCGGTTCGTCGAGCAGCAGCACGTCCGGGTCCGAGAACAGCGCCTGGGCCAGCAGTACGCGCAGCTTCCAGCCGGGAGCGACGGCGCTCATCGGGCCGAAGTGCTGCTCCAGCGGGATGCCCAGGCCGAGCAGCAGCTCGCCGGCGCGGGACTCGGCGGTGTAGCCGTCGAACTCGGCGAACTGGACTTCCAGCTCGGCCACCGCCATGCCATCTGCCTCGCTCATTTCCGGCAGGGAGTAGATGCGGTCGCGTTCGGCCTTCACCGCCCAGAGTTCCTCGTGGCCCATGATCACCGTATCGATGACGCTGAAGTCCTCGTAGGCGAACTGGTCCTGGCGCAGCTTGCCCAGGCGCACGTTGGGTTCCAGCATGACCTGGCCGGCGCTCGGCTCCAGGTCGTTGCCGAGGATCTTCATGAAGGTCGACTTGCCGCAACCGTTGGCGCCGATCAGGCCGTAGCGGTTGCCGTTGCCGAACTTGACGGAAACGTTCTCGAACAGCGGCTTGGCGCCGAACTGCATGGTGATATTCGCGGTGGAGATCAACTTCTTTACCTATAGAGGACTTACGCACGCCTGGACCATGGCGATACCGGTCTGCTACCGGTCTCGGCTTTCCGCTGCGCTCCATCTGGAGCATGGGGCGATCCTGCGGGCATTCGTGGAGTGCCGCAGCCAGCGTCATGACGTGGCTGTAGCGCGATGAAGGCGGGGTGTGATGCCTGGCATTCGGCGAATTGTCTCACAGGTGCGCCTGCCGTTGCATGACAGCGTACGCCGAAGCGGTTTTTCCCGCTGCCCGGCAGGTGGTAGAGTCCCGTCTTCCGCTCATCCGCAAAGGACTCCCCGATGAAGCCCGCTGTTCTCCCCGCGTTGTTGGTTCTGTCGCTGCTGGGCGGTTGCGGGGATTCATCGTCGGACGGAAAGGCCGCTTCCGGGCCGCTGGCGTTGCACTGTGGAGACTTCGGCAAACTCGAGGTGATCGACGGTTTCGCCAGTCTAAAGCTGCCCGACGGCAGCAGCGTCCAGTCGCTGGGCGGCGATGTCCGCAGCCTCGCCGATGGCCAGGCGCTGAGCGCGATTTCCTATAGCGACGGTTCGGTCCTGTACCGCCAGGCGGGCGACACGCCCGGCTACCTGTACACGCCGGCCAAAGGCCAGCGGCAGGCCTGCGAGACGCGCTGAACGATCCCGCCGGAGGGAATGCCCATGCCCGGTGCCGCCGATATTGTCCGTCATCACGACAGCGACCCGCTGGAAAATCCCTGGGTCGACGGCCAGCCGCCAAGCGCGGCGAGCAACGGGTGGCGGACTACAACCGGTGCAAGGAGCCGCTGATCCGCGCCATCTACGCGCGGGTTTTCGCGGCCGCCGGGTTGATCTGAGCCACGCAGGCGCAGGCCGGCTGTCGCATCGCTCGTCGAGCCGCTAGAATCCCGCTCCCCATTCCCCGCAAGGCCCGCCAGCATGCCGCATCTCGTCATCGAAGCCACTGCCAACCTCCGCCTCGAAACGTCCCCCGGCGAACTGCTGGAGCAGGCCAATGCCGCGCTGTTCGCTTCCGGGCAATTCGGCGAGGCGGACATCAAGTCGCGCTTCGTCACCCTGGAGGCCTATCGGCAGGGAACCGCGGCGGTCGAGCGCGCCTACCTGCATGCCTGCCTGTCGATCCTCGACGGGCGCGACGCGGCGACCCGCCAGGCGCTGGGCGAGTCGCTCTGCGAGGTGCTCGCCGGAGTGGTGGCGGGCGGCGGCGAGGAGGGCGTGCAGGTCAGCGTCGAAGTGCGCGAGATGGAGCGCGCCAGCTACGCCAAGCGCGTCGTCGCCCGGCAGCGCTGAGAGACTGGCGCGCGCCTGGCTCAGATCCAGGCGTTCAGCGTCGCGCGGGCCTGCGTCGGGTCCTCTTGCCGTCCCGGCGCCTGGCCGTTCTGCATGGCGATCATCTCGCGCATGCGTTCGCCGATGCCTTTCTCCACCTGTTCGCGTTTCTCCGGCGGCATCGCGTCCAGTTCCTCCTCGGTCAGGCCGAGGCTCTTCAGGACCTGCTCGCGCATCCGCTCGGCAGGCGATTTCTGCATGTACTCCTTGAACTCTTCATAGGCCGACTTGCCTTCGCTGGCGCCGGCAGGGGCATTCGCCTGGTTCTGCTTCAGCGTCAGGTTCAGCTTCGCAAAACCCTCGTCCATGGCCTGGCGGGCGGACTCCGCGGCGGGATCGACGGCCTCGTTGCGCAATGGCGTGCCAAGGGCGGGGCGCGCTTTCAGCAGATCGCCGTTGCCGATCTCGGTGTTGGCTTGCCGCTGGTTGTTCAGGTAACGCGCAGACCAGCCGGAAAGGCTGGCGGGACCTATGCTGTTCATGACCTGCTTCCATGGAAATGAATGACCGCCGCTCCGTCGCAAGGGCCGTGCCAGGTCGCCGAACCCCGCGCCAGAGGGCTCGGCGCATGGCGCAGGGCGGGGCGGAGGCAAGCGCTTGCCGCGAACGGCAACGGCGTTCCGCGGTTAGAATGTCCGACTTGTGCAGCAGGTTGCGAAGAGAGCCATGACCGACACTCCCGACGATCGAACCGGAGATGCCTCCGGTCTGTCGAAGCGCCAGGCATTCCATCGGCAGCACCGGCAACGGGCGGAGGAAGAGGCGCGGCGCCTGCTCGACGCCCGCGCCGAACAGGGCGGCCGCTGGCTGGACTGGGTCGCGGGCCAGCTCTACCTCCTGCGTCCGCCGGAATACGCGGCCATGGTGCGTCGCGAACTGCAGCGCCTGAGCGGCGACTGAAGCTGGCGAATTTGTCAGCGCGGATTGCAGTTTCGCCAGGAAACCCATGCCACTGGTAAGGTGGCGATCCCAGAAGATCAGAGGAGGCGGTATGCCTTTGAAGCAGTTTTCCAGTGCACTCGTTCTCGCGGCCCTGCTCGCCGGTTGCAGCAGCAACGGCGACGGCCCGTCCACCGAAGGCGCCAGCGTAGCCACCGGCAGCGCCAGCGCGCCCGCGGCCACCCCGGCAGCGGATGGCCGTTGCGACGCCAACGCGGTGCAGGCCTATGTCGGCAAGCAGGCTTCCGCGGCCATCGTCGAGGAGGCCCGCCGCGCCGCCGGAGCGGAAGTCGCCCGGGCGCTGCGCCCGCACGATGCGGTGACCATGGACTACAACCCGCGCCGGCTGAACATCGATGTCGACGACACGCTGGTGATCAAGCGCCTGTCCTGCGGCTGACCGCCCAGCCCCGAATACGAAGAAGCCCCGCATCGCGGGGCTTTCTCTTGGCCGTTCGACGAGGCCTCAGATGGCGGTACTGCGTAGGGCGGCGTTGGACTGGCTGACGGCGGTTTGCGGTTTTTCCTCGAGAATTGCCTGACGTTTGGCCTGGTATTCCTCGAACGACAGGCTGCGCCGGGCCAGGTCTTCCAGCGCCAGTTGCCTGACCTCGTCGCTGCTGTACGGGCGAGAGGGGTTGTAGTCGCTGGCGCAGCCGGCGAGGGCGAGGGAGAACAACAGTACGCTGATGAGTGCCTTGGCCATGACCGGCTCCTGGATTCGCTTTCCTGGGGGAATGGTCGAAAGGCTAACAACCGCGCCGCTGCGCTAGAAATCATCCTGCTCGATAGTGCTTATTCGTTCGGCTGAACGCGGGAAGAAGCGCTGCCGGCGGCGGCAGGCGCCAGCCGGGCCGTGGGGTGGACGACGCGATTGGCGCCGCCCGCCGGCATGTCCCGCGCTCGGCCGGGAGAACAAGCGGCAGGCCGCTGGGGCCTGCTCAGGCGGCGACTTGCGCAGGCTTGCCCAGCAGGCGGTCGACCAGGCTGCAGGCGGCGAGAGTGGCGACCGAGGGGATCAACCAGGCCAGGCCCTGTTCGGCCAGCGGCAGGTGCAGCAGCCATTGCGGGAAGTCCTGGCCCAGGCCCGCCGCCTTCAGGGCATCGAGCACGCCGAACGCCAGGGAAACCAGCATCACCGGGGCGAGGATGCGCGTCGCCGAATGCCAGAGGCCGATGCAGAAGCTCAGAGCCACCAGCACGATGCACGGCGGATAGATCGCGGTGAGCACCGGGATCGAGACCTGGATCAGCTTGGTCAGGCCGAGGTTGGAAACGATGAAGGAGAACCCTGCCAGGATGATCACCAGGCTGCGGTAGGACAGCGGCAGGCGCTGGCAGAAGTACTCGGCGCAGGCGCAGGTCAGGCCGACCGCGGTGACCAGGCAGGCCAGCGCGATAAGTCCCGCCAGGAACGAGCTGCCGAGGCTGCCGAAGGTATGTTGCACGTAGGCATGCAGGACCGCCGCGCCGTTGCTGGCGTCGGCGGCGATGGCATGGCTGCCGGCGCCGAGGCGGAACAGGCTGACGTAGACCAGCACCAGGCCGACACCGGCGATCAGCCCGGCGACGATGGCATAGCGGGTGATCAGCCGCGGCGACTGCACGCCGCGGGAACGGATGGCGTTGACGATGACGATGCCGAAGACCAGCGCGGCGAGGGTGTCCATGGTCAGGTAGCCGTTGACGAAACCCTGGGAGAACGCGGCCTGGGTGTACTCCGGCTGGGCCGTGCCAATCGGGCCGGTGGGCCAGAGGAAGGCGGCGACGCCGAGAATCGCCAGGGCGAGGATCTTCAGCGGGGCGAGGAAGCGTCCGACGGTGTCCAGCAGGCGACCGGGGTAGAGGGAGATGGCCAGGGCGAGGAGGAAGTACGCCAGGCTGTAGACGAACAGCGCCGTGCCGCTCTCGCCGAGCAGCGGCACCACGCCGACCTCGAAGGACACCGTGGCGGTGCGCGGAATGGCGAACAGCGGGCCGACCGCCAGGTAGCAGACCGCCGCCAGCAGGCCGCCGGCATACCTGCCGATCGGATGGCTGAGGGCGTCGACCGAACCGCCGACCTTGGCCAGGGCGATCACGGTGATCACCGGCAGCCCCACCGCGGTGATCAGGAAGCCCAGCGCCGCCAGCCACACATGGGGGCCGGACTGCAAGCCGACGATGGGCGGGAAGATGATGTTGCCGGCCCCGACGAACAGGGCAAAGGTCATAAAACCAAGCGCCAGGATGTCCCGGCCTTTCAAAGCGTTCATGCTGGAGAGGTACCGCGCTGCTCGAGGAAATTCACAGAAGGGTTTCCCGGGGGGTAGGGGAAACGGCACTCATCTGGATGGGACGAGCAGGGGAGGCGGCCGCTGTCCTTGTGGGAGCCGGGCCGGAAACTTGGCATGCTAACGAAAATGCCGGGGTCGCGGGATAGACATTGGTCTGGCTGTCCTTTTGTTGAAAAACGACGTCGCAATCAGAACAGTCCGTAGGCGCCAGCGCCGGAGCGCTCCGCGCTCCTTGCCGCTTGCTGTCTTCCGCCTGCGTCGGCGGCGCCATACGGGGGGTATGCCGGCGAACCCGGAAAACGCCCGGAAAGCTTCCCGCGAACTTTTTGCAATCCGGCTGAAAGCCCCGGAACACAAGGGCTGCGGCGCTTCTGAAGGGTTACGTTTTCTGTAGGTATTCTTCACGAAAGATTGACGGATCGCCGAGCAGACTGCCGCCGTCGTCGAGTGCTGCCAGGGGCAACGCTGCGCACGGCAACCCGGAAGTCAGTGAAGATCCGTGCCCATGTCGAAAGCCCGCGCCGTCCGTCCCGAACTGCTGACCCTGCTGGTCAGCCTCGCCTTCCTGCTGTTCTACAACCTGCCGCTGTGGCAACGCCTGCTGGCGATCACCCCGGCGGGCTGGCAGGGCCTCGGCATGATGCTGGCGGTCGGCCTGATGATCGCCGCGATCTTCAACCTGGCGCTGACCCTGCTGGCGTTCCGCTGGCTGCTCAAGCCGGCGCTGACCCTGCTGATCCTGGCGGCCGCCGGTACCACCTACTTCATGACCCAGTACGGCGTGCTGATGGACGTCGGCATGCTGCGCAACGTCATGCAGACCAACCCGGCCGAGGTCGCCGACCTGCTTTCGCCGAAGCTCGCCGTCTACCTGGCGTTGCTTGGCGCGCTGCCGGTCTGGCTGCTGTGGCGCACGCCGGTGCGCTACCGGCCGTGGCCACGCGAGCTGCTGAGCAAGCTGCTGGTGGCGCTCGCCTGCCTGGCCCTGCTCGCCGGGGTGGCGCTGGCCAATTACCAGGGGCTGTCCTCGCTGTTCCGCAACAACAAGGAACTGCGCCTGCAGGTCACCCCGAGCAACCTGGTCGGCGCCGCCATCGGCTACGCCAAGGGCCAGGCCCAGGCCGCCAGCCAGACACTCCGGCCGATCGCCGTCGATGCCCGGCGCGCCGACCTGTGGCAGGGCCATGCGCGCAAGTCGCTGACCGTGCTGGTGGTGGGCGAGAGCGCGCGGGCACAGAACTTCGGCCTCAACGGCTACGCTCGCGAGACCAACCCGCGGCTGAAGGCCGAGGAGGGCCTGATCAACTTCTCCAATGTGCACTCCTGCGGTACCGAGACCGCGGTGTCGGTGCCCTGCATGTTCTCCAACCTGGGCCGCGCGGACTACAGCGACGCTCGCGCGCGCACCCAGGAAGGCCTTCTCGATGTGTTGCAGCGCGCAGGCCTGCGGGTCCTGTGGCGGGACAACCAGTCCGGCTGCAAGGGCACCTGCGACCGCGTCGCCTTCCAGGACCTGAGCGAGAGCAAGGATCCGGCCCTGTGCGCCGGCGGCGAGTGTCATGACGAGATCCTCCTGCGCGACTTGCAGGCCTTCATCGACGGGCTGCAACAGGACACCGTGCTGGTCCTGCACCAGATGGGCAGCCACGGCCCGGCCTACTTCAAGCGTTATCCCAGGGAGTACGAGAAGTTTACCCCGGTCTGCGCCAGCAACGACTTCAGCGCCTGCTCGCGGGACAGCATCATCAACGGCTACGACAACACCCTGCTGTACACCGACCACGTGCTGGCCAGCCTGATCGACCTGCTGCGCAAGAACGAAGAGCGCATCGATACCGGCATGCTCTACCTCTCCGACCATGGCGAGTCGCTCGGCGAGTACAACCTCTACCTGCATGGCACGCCTTACCTGCTGGCGCCGGACCAGCAGAAGCACGTCGGCATGCTGGCCTGGTTCTCGCCCGGCTACCAGAGCGCCTTCGGCCTCGACAGTGGCTGCCTGCGCCAGCGCAGCAACGAGGAGCTGTCCCAGGACAACCTGTTCCACTCGATGCTCGGCCTGCTGGAAGTGCGCACCGGCGCCTACGATCCCGGCCTCGACCTGTTCGCCCCGTGCCGTGCGCCCGAGGTCCTGCAGGCGCTCAAGGCCGACGGCGGACGGGCGCTGTACTCCGAGGAAGCGTCTGGCCAGGAGCCGCCGGCTTCCTGATACGACCCGGCGAAAGGACTATTTCCTTCGCCTCGCGGAAGGGTAAGGTTCAGCCTCGGAACCCGCGAGGACGCCCATGGATCGCCACGCCCAACACCACCCCAGGAGCCGCGCCTGCGTGCTGCCCAACGGCCTGCGCCTGCACCTGGCGCATGATCCGGCGGCATCGCGCGCCGCTGCCTGGCTGCGGGTGGCGGCGGGCAGCCACGACGAGCCGAGCGCGCATCCCGGCCTGGCCCACTTCCTCGAGCACCTGTCGTTTCTCGGCGGCGCGGCGTTTCCCGGCGACGAGCGCCTGATGCCGTGGTTGCAGGTGCGCGGCGGCCAGGTCAACGCCAGCACCCGGGGCAGGACCACCGACTATTTCTTCGAGGTGACGGCGGAGCACCTTGGCGCCGGTCTGGCACGGCTGATCGACATGCTCGCCCGCCCCTTGCTGGACATCGATGCGCAACGGCGCGAGCGCGAAGTACTCGAGGCCGAATACCTGGCGCGCTCGGCCGACGAGCAGACCCTGATCGACGCAGCGCTGGCCCTCGGCCTGCCCGCCGGACACCCCCTGCGGCGTTTCGCTGCCGGGCGCCGCGACAGCCTGGCCCTGGAGAACGATGCGTTCCAGCGGGCCCTGCGCGAATTCCATGCCGCCCACTATCACGCCGGCAATTGCCAGCTATGGCTGCAAGGGCCGCAGGCACTGGACGAGCTGGAGAGGCTGGCGCAGCGTGCCTGCGCCGACCTGCCGGGGCGCGCGCCAGGCGCGAGTCCGCCGCCGCCGCCGTTGCTGCCCTTCGCCGGCGAAGCGCTGGCGCTGCGCCTGCCGGGACCGCCGCGGCTGGTGCTGGGCTTTGCCCTCGACGCTTTGCGGGAGGCCGACGAACAGACCCTGCAGGCGTTCGCCGAATTGCTCGGCGATCGCTCGCCGGGCGGGTTGCTGGCAGCACTCGGCGAACAGGGCCTGGGCGAATCGGCGGCGCTGCGGGTGGTTCACCGGGATGCGCGGCAGGCGCTCCTGGCGTTGACCTTCGAACTGTTCGACGGCAGCGCGGCGGCGGCGCTGGAGGCGGCCTTTTTCGACTGGCTGGGCGCCCTGCGCGACGATGCCGCCAGCCTGCTGGCGGCGCGCCGGCCGTTGCTGGCGGAGCCCACTGCACCGCTGGAGCGACTACGCCAGCGCGTTCTTGGCCTGCCAGCGGAGATTCGCCCGGCCTGCCTGGACGCGCTGCGCGCCGACCGTTGCCTGCGGCTGCACCTGGACAGCGAACTCGACGGCGCCGAAGCGCGCTGGTCGGCGGGCTTCCGCCTGAGTGTGGCGCCGGTTGCCGCAGCGCCGCCGCTGACCGCGCAGCGGCATGCCTGGCGCTTCGAACTGCCGTTGCCGCCCAGTGCCGCCGCCGAGGGCGCGCTGTTCCTGCGCTGGCGCTTTCCCGGCGTGCCCGTACGGTCACGCTTTCTGGCGCTGCGCCAGGCGTTGCGTCCGCTGTGCGGCCAGGCACGCCTGGGGGGTGTGGAGATGGGCCTGGAGGCGCTCGGCGAGGACTGGTCGCTGAGCCTGCTCGGTCCGCGCGATCGCCTCGAGGCCGCCGTGCGCCCGGCCCTGGCCCGGCTCCTCGCGGCGCCGCCCGACTGGCGCGCGAGCGGCGAGCGTCTGTCCTCCGCCGAGCGGCGCCGCAGCGCCACTGCCCTGCCGATCCGGCAATTGCTGGACGCCTTGCCCGGCGTATTCGGCGAGCCGCTGGCGGAGGTCGACGACTGGCGGCGGACGCGCTGGGACGCCTTGGTCATGCAGGCCGCGATGCCAGATCCCCGATGGATGCCCGGCCAGGCTGCCGGCGAGCGCCTGGAGCCTCTGCCGCCGAGGCCCGGACGGCATCGCCGCGAACTGGCCATGGACGGCGAGTCGGCGTTGCTGCTGTTCTGTCCGCTGCCCACGCAGGAGGTGCCGATGGAGGCGGCCTGGCGCTTGCTGGCGCGCCTGCACGAACCGGCCTTCCAGCGGCGCCTGCGCGACGAGCTGCAACTGGGCTACGCGTTGTTCTGCGGCTTCCGCGAGGTCGGCGCCCGGCGCGGCCTGCTGTTCGCCGCGCAATCTCCGCGTGCCTGCCCGGAACGCTTGCTGGAGCATATGGAGACCTTCCTCCAGCGCTCCGTCGAGGCGCTCGCGCAACTGCCGGCGCGACGCCTGGCCGGCCTGCGCGAAGCCCTCGCCGACGACCTGCGCCGAGCGCCGGGTAGCTTCGCCGAGCGAGCACGGCGCGCCTGGGCGGAGCACCTTGGCGGTGGCGCCGGTCGCTCCCGGCTGCTCGCCGAGGCCGCCCTCGGCCTGAGCGGCGACGACCTGCTCGCGGCCCAGGCCCGGTTGCTGGAGGCGCGCGGCGGCTGGTGGGTGCTTTCCAGCCGGCGCTGAAGCGAGCCACGCGGTAACTCGACGACAGCCTTGCCGGCGTCACTGCGGCGTTAGGTCGAAAGCCGCGCTGCTTCGGTGGCGCTCCCGCCGCGACCAAGGTTGCGCTACCGCCGGAGGAGCGCTGCCCGCGCCTTGCGCAGCGGCACCCACGCCCACCATGAAGAAGCGTCGAAGCAGGCCCAAGGAAGCGTATGGCAGGGCTTTCCCGGTTTCGATAATCGGCTCCGCCACGACCGGCCCGGTCGTTTCACCTCGCGGAGTGCGCCATGAACAAGAACAACACCGCCGTTCGCCGAATCCTGCCGCTGACCCTGGCCTCGCTGGGTGCCCTGGGCGGCCTGCAACCGGCCGCCGCCGATATCCTGCTGTACGACAAGGACGAGACCACATTTTCCACCGACGGCTACTTCAATGCCTTCTACGTCAACAGCGACGTCGACCGCCAGGGCGAGACCTACGATCGCCGCCAGTCGCGGGTGAAGATGGGATTCCTGCCGAACTACATCGGCTTCAACTTCGGCAGGAAGGTCGACGAGCTGAGCCTCGGTGGTCGCGCTTCCTTCTGGGTGACCATCAACGACAGCGAGACCGACGGCACCGATACCGCCATCGACGTCCGTCAGTTCTATGGCACGGTCGCCGGCGACTGGGGCGAGGTGCTGATCGGCAAGGACTTCGGCCTGTTCTCGCGCTCGAACATCTTCCTCGACGAACTGCTGGCCGGTTTCGGCAACCCCAGCGACACCCTCGGCCTGGTGGACGGCAAGGGCGTCTCCTTCGGCAACATCGGCACCGGCTATCCGTATCCGTTCCCCACCTCGCAGATCACCTACCGCAACAACAACCTGCTGCCCGGCCTGCGCATCGCCGTGGGCATCCTCGACCCGATCGACTCCAACCAGATCGACAAAGATGCCAGCGACGGCCTCGACGACAAGGCCTACCAGGACAACCCGCGCTACGAGAGCGAGGTCAGCTACCAGTTCGACCTGGCCGGGGCGCAGGTCTACAGCTGGATCAACGGCGGCTACCAGACTTCGAAGAACACCAGCGACAGCGTCGACAGCGTGACTTCCAAGGGGGTCGGCTATGGCTTGCAGGTGAAGATGGGCGGCTTCTCCGTGACCGGTTCGGGGTTCACCGCCAAGGGCATCAATCCCTTCTTCACCAACAACGCCGGCGAAGCCGCGCTGCGCGAGGTGGACAGCCGCGGCGCATTGCTGCAGGGCTCGTATTCATGGGGCAAGAACCGCCTGGCGCTGTCCTACGGCAAGACCGTCGACGACGGCAACGGCCTGGGTTCCGCGGCCGACTACGAGAGTCGCGGCATCGCCTATTTCCGCACGATCAACGACAACCTCAAGCTGGTCGCCGAGCTGAACCGCTACCGGATCGACGGGCGCGACGGTACCGCGCTCGACGAGGACACCGACACCGTGGCCCTCGGCGCCGTACTGAACTGGTGATACCGCTACTTTCGAAGGACCCCGCCGCGACCCAAGTAGGATAGGGGCCGCGGCGGCGCCCTTCGTAGAATGCTGGCGAGGCGGAACGACGGGGGAGCGGGCATGTACGAAGGGCAGGGGGAAGGGGTCTGCAGGGGCATGTCCAGCGCGCGCGACGTCGAAGTGGTGGCCCAGGACCTGGCGCGCCAGCTTATCCATCCGCACCTGGGCTTCGTGCTGTTCTTCTGTTCCGCGGAATACGACCTGCCGGCCCTTGCCGAGATGCTCGAACGCTACTTCGGCGGCATCGACCTGGTCGGCTGCACCACAGCCGGCGAGATCACTCCGGCGGGCTACGGGCGCGGCTGCGTCAGCGCGGTGGGCTTCGACGTGCGCAGCTTCGCCATCAGCAGCGCGCTGATCGACGAAATGGAGCGCTTCAGCCTGCTGGACGCGCAGCAGATGGTCGAGACCCTGGTGGCCGGCTGTCGCCGCGGCGGCCTGGCGCCGATCAAGGACCACAGCTTCGCCCTGACCTTGCTCGACGGCCTGTCCAGCCGCGAAGAGGTGGTGCTCGCCGCGCTTGGCGCGGCGCTCGGCGCGATCCCGCATTTCGGTGGCTCGGCCGGCGACGACCGGCACCTGACCCACACCCATGTCTACCACCAGGGCCAGTTCCATACCGGGGCGGCAGTGGTGGTGCTGGTCAACACCTGGCTGGACTTCGAGGTCTTCACCACCCATCACGTGGTGCCGCGCGCCGAAAAGTTGGTGGTGACCCGCGCCGACAGCGGCAGCCGGCGGGTCCACGAACTCAACGCCGAGCCGGCGGCGCTGGAATACGCCCGGCTGGTCGGGGTGGCACCGCAGGCGCTGGATTTCGCCCTGTTCTCTGCGCATCCGCTGGCGGTGCGGGTCGACGAACGCTATTACGTGCGCTCGATCCAGCAGGCCAACGAGGACCTGAGCCTGACGTTCTACTGTGCGGTGGAGAACGGCATCGTTCTCACCGCGATGAGCACCGGCCCGCTGTTGCCCAACCTGGAGGCGCAGTTCCGCCGCCTCCACGAGCGCCTCGGACCGCCGTTGCTGACCATCGGTTGCGACTGCTTCCTGCGGCGCCTGGAGCTGGAGGTCGGCGGTGACACGCAAGCTACCGCCGCGTTTCTCCGCAGCCAGCAGGTGATCGGCTTCAACACCTACGGAGAGCAATTCAATGGCATGCATATCAACCAGACCTTCACCGGGGTCGCCATTGGCCGACCCCGCGGAGGTGTCCGTCGCTGAGCTGCAGGCGCGGGTCGTCGCCCTCGAAGAAGAGCGGCACAAGTTGCAGCGGATCAACCAGGCGCTGATCGGACGCATCGAGTCGAGCGCCGCGCAGAGCGACGAGGCCTACGGCGCCTTCCAGTATTCCGTGGTGCTGGCCGAGCAGGTCCGCGAGCGCACCGACGCGCTGAGCCAGACGATGCTCGAACTGAAGGCCAGCAACCAGTTGCTCAGCGACGCTCGCCTGCGTGCCGAGACCGCCCACCAGCATCTGCTCGACGCCATCGAAAGCATCTCCGACGCCTTCGTCCTGTTCGATCCGCAGCAACGCATCGTGTTGTTCAACGAGCGCTTCCGCGCGCTGTGGATCGACAGCCGGGCGCGGATCGGTCCTGGCATGCGTCGCGCCGAACTGCACCGGCTGGCGCGTAGCGGCGGGCTGATCGTCGAGGAGCAGCGTGGCGGCGACCAGCAGACCCTGTACCGCCTGCGCGACGAGCGCTGGCTGCGGATGAGCGAGCGACCGACCCGCGACGGCGGGCTGGCGGTGCTCTACAGCGACGTCACCGAGATCAAGCTCAGCGAGACCGCGCGCCGCGAGCAGGCGCTGGCGCAGAAGTCGCACCTGTTGCAGCGGGCGGTGGACAATCTCTCCCAGGGCGTGGCGATGGTCGGTGCCGACGGCGTGCTGGAGTTGTGGAACCGGCGCTTCCTGGAGCTCTGCGGGCTGGCCCCGATCGCCGGGCACCGGGCCTTCGCCGAAGTCATGGCGGAGAGCGAATTGCCGTTGCTCACGCCGCGCAGCCAGGACTCCCAGGGGAGTCCGCTGAGCGCCCGCGAGCAGCGCCTGTTCGATGGCCGGGTGCTGGAGATCCGTACCCATGCGCTGCCCACCGGCGGCTTCGTCAACACCTTCACCGACATCACCGAACGCTATCGCCACGCCGAGGCGTTGCGTGCCAGCGAGCGCTGGATCCGCCTGATCACCGACCAGGTGCCGGCGCTGATCGCCTATCTCAGCGACGAACTGGTCTACGAATTCACCAACAAGGTCTACGAGGAGTGGTACCGCTGGCCCAGCGGCTCGATGCTCGGCCGCTGCCTGCGCGACGTGCATGGCGCCGAGCACTGCCGGCGCCTGGAGCCGTACTTCGAGCGGGCTCTGGCCGGCGAAAGCGTGACCTTCGAGATCGCCGAGACCGCGTTGTCCGGCGAGGAGCGCTACATGCAGCGCTCCTACGTGCCGAACCGCCAGGCCGACGGCCGAGTCGCCGGGCTGTTCGTGCTGATTCGGGATATCACCGAGCGCCGGCGGACCGCCGAGGCGCTGCACCAGGCCTACCAGAACCTCGAACAGCGGGTGCGCGAGCGGACCGCCGAGCTGACCACCCTCAACGACCAGTTCAAGCGCGAGATCCACGAGCGCAGCCAGGTCGAGGCGCGCCTGCGCGAGGCCAAGCGCGAGGCGGAACAGGCCAACCTGTCGAAGACCAAGTTCCTCGCGGCGGTCAGCCACGACCTGCTGCAACCGCTGAACGCCGCGCGGCTGTTCACCAGCGCCTTGCAGGAGCGCGGCAGCGCGGCGCGGGACAACGAGGCGCTGGTGAACAACATCAGCCATTCGCTGGAGGACGTGGAGAACCTGCTCGGCACCCTGGTGGACATTTCCAAGCTGGACGCCGGCGTGATCACCCCGGACATCGCCCCGTTCGAGCTTGGCGAACTGCTCGGCAACCTGGCCGCGGAGTACCGCCAGGTAGCCGCCAGCGAAGGGCTACGCCTGGACTTCGTGGCCTGCGGGGCGCTGGTCCGCAGCGACCAGCAACTGCTCGCGCGAATCCTCCGCAACCTGCTTTCCAACGCCATCCGCTATACCCCGCGAGGGCGCGTGCTGCTGGGTTGCCGCCGGCATCGGCAGCGCCTGTCGATCGAGGTCTGGGACACCGGGGTGGGCATCGCCGCCGACAAGCTCGGCGAGATTTTCCAGGAATTCAAGCGCGGCGAGTCGCAGCGTTGCCACCAGGACCGCGGGCTCGGCCTGGGATTGGCGATCGTCGACAAGATCGCCCGCATGCTCGGCCACCGGGTCCGGGTCGGCTCGCTGCCGGGTAAGGGCTCGTGCTTCGCCATCGAGGTACCGCTGGCCCGCCATGCCCCGCGCAGTCGCGCCGAGCCGCTGGCCAGCGCGGACGACCTGCGCGAGCGCCTGCGTGGTTCGCGGGTGTGGGTGCTGGACAACGATGCGGCGATCTGCGCCGGCATGCGCACGTTGCTCGAAGCCTGGGGCTGCCGGGTAGTGACGGCGCTGTCGGAGGAAGACCTGGCGCGACAGGTCGACAACTACCATGCCGAGGCCGACCTGCTGATCGTCGACTATCACCTCGACGACCAGCGCAACGGCGTCGACGCGGTCGCCGCGATCAACGCCCGGCGCGGCTCGCCGCTGCCGGCGCTGATGATCACCGCCAACTACAGCAACGAACTCAAGCAGCAGGTTCGCGAGCTTGGCCATACCCTGATGCACAAGCCGGTGCGGCCGATGAAGCTGAAGACCGCGCTCTGCCACTTGCTGGAGCGCGAAGCCTCGGTCTGATTCAGGCGCCTTCGCGTGCCGCGCGGCCCAGGCGCGGGGCGAGGATCAGGGCGATCCCGCCGAGCACCGCCAGGGTCGCCGGCGGCAATCGCGGGGCGAGCGGCTCGCCGAGCAGCAGGGCGCCGCAGAGGGCGGCGAGCACCGGCACGCTGAGCTGCACCGAGGCGCCCTGGATCGCCGTCAGCCCCGGCAGTGCGCTGTACCAGACGGCGTAGCCGAGGCCGGAGGCGAGGGCGCCGGAAAGCAGGGCATAGGCCAGTCCGGCGCCGTCCAGCCGCAACTGCCCGTGGAATGCCAGGAGCAGCAGGGCGGCGAAGGCAAGGGCTCGGAGGAAGTTGCCGGCGCTGACCGCCAGCGGATCGCCGCCGCCGCGGCCGAGCAGGGTATAGAGGCCCCAGGCGAGGCCGGACAGGAGCATCAGCAGGGCACCGCCCAGCGGCGGCGCGCTGGCTCCGGGGAGCAACAGGAACAGCAGGCCGCCCAGGGCCAGCAGGAAACCGAGCAGCGCCTGTCCGCCCAGCCGTTCGCCGCGCAGCAGGCCGGCCAGCAGCAGGGTGACCTGTACCGCGCCGAATAGCAGCAGCGCGCCGGTGCCGGCGTCCAGCTGCACGTAGGCGTAGGAGAACGCGGCCGCGTAGATGAACAGCGCCGCCGCCCCGCGCCAGCCGCCGCGCGCGGGCGTGGCCGGGCGCCGGCGCAGATGCAGCAGGACGGCGAGCATGAGGGCGCCGGAGAAGAGACGCAGGGCGGTGAAGCTGACCGCGTCGATGGCGGTGTCCTTCAGCGCCGCGCGGCAGAGCAGCGAATTGCCGGCGAAGGCCAGCATCGCCAGGACAGTGAGCAGCAGGGTACGGCGGTCGGGCATCGGCGGGTCTCAGCGGCGCAGGTAGGCGGCGAAGTCGATGTCGCCGGCGCTGAGGATCGCCTGGACCCGGTTGTGTACCTTGAGCTTGCGCAGGATCGCCGAGACGTGCGCCTTCACCGTGGTCTCGGCGATGTCCAGGTTGTAGGCGATCTGCTTGTTCGACTCGCCCTTGGTCATCCGCTCCAGCACCAGCAGCTGCTTGCGGGTCAGGGCCTGGAGCAGTTCCGGGGAGATGCCGTGTTCTTCGTGGCCGCTGCGTCGCGGCGAACTCTTCTGGGTGCGGATCACGTCCGAGGGCAGGTAGACGTTGCCGTTGAGGATCTGCTCGATGGCTTCGGTCATCTGCGCGCGTGGCGAGGACTTGGTGATGAAGCCCACCGCGCCGTAGGTGATGGCCTGTAGCACCACCTGCTTGTCCTGCTCGGCGGAGACGATAACCACGGGAATGGTCGGGGCCTCGTTGCGCAGGTTCATCAGGCCGTTGAGGCCGTGCATGCCGGGCATGTTCAGGTCGAGCAGGATCAGGTCGAGGTCGTCGTGTTCCTGGGTCAGGCCCAGGGCGCTGTCAAGGTCGGCGGTTTCCATCACTTCGCTGCCGGGGAATCCGTCGGCGATGACATTGTGGATGGCCTCGCGGAACAGCGGGTGGTCGTCGGCGATCAGGATCTTGTACATGGCCTGCACCTCGTTATTGTCGTTATGGGCGGCTGGTGGCGGCTCGGGGCACGCGGGCGGATGCGAATGCGCTCACGGTAGCAGTCGTGGGCGCGATAGCCCAGCGGGTGGGCGTTCCGCCGCGCGCTGCCGGGGACGCGTCGCGGAGCGTCGGCGGCCGGGTAGGCGGAGAAGGCGAACTCGGTACTGCGGCGGGACCGCCGCAGGGTAGTCGGGCGCTACGCGGGGCAAGGCAAGGCGGGGCATGGCGGCTTCTCGTCGTTTCTTCTTGTATGCGTCATTACAGGGCAGGCGCGCTGCTTTGGAAATTCGACGTCCGGAGGGGTGAACCAGTACCAAAGTAGCAGGACCAGGCGCTTGCGCAGCGCTCCTGCTGCATCGGCGGCGCCCGCAAGGGCGCCTGGAGGCGGGTGGCCGCGCAAAAGTAGCGGCCCGGCAGTACCAAGGTAGTAGCACGCCGTGGCTCCGCGCGTCCTAGCATGTCTCGACAACGACAATGGACAGGAGTCGCCGCCATGCGCATCGCCGTCACCCTGGTGTTGCCCATCCTGCTGATCCTCAGCCTGCTCGGGTTCGATTTCCTCTATTCCCGCCACCTCGGCCAGGAAAGACCTGCCGCCTGCGCCGTCGGACAGGCCTGTCGGATCGCCCCCTGAGCCACGCCATGGATGACCTGCGACCCGCCGGCCCGGCGGAGTACCGCTGGCTGCTCGCCGTGCAGGAGCGCGAGCGGCGCTTGCTGGCCCAGGCGGTGCATGACGATATCGGCCAGTACCTGACGGGTATCCGCACCCAACTGTTGTTGCTGCGCTGCACGGCAGGCGCCGGGCAGCCGGCGCTGGCACGCCTGGAGCGCTACTGCCAGGGGCTGGACGACAGCTTCCGCGCGCTGCTGCGCGGTCTACCGCCGCCGGCCCTGCAACGCCAGTCGCTGGACGAGGCGCTGCGCGCCTGCGTGGCGGACTGGCAGGAAGGCCAGGGCATCGCCTGCGAGCTGCGCCTGGGCGGTCCGCTGCCGCCCCTGGATGCGGCGGCCGGGACTCATCTCTACCGCCTGTTGCAGGAGGCGCTGAACAACGTCGCCCGGCATGCCGGCGCCAGCCGCGTGCGGATCCGCCTGCAACGCCGTGGCGGCTTTCTCTACCTGAGCGTACGCGACGACGGTCGCGGCTGCGCGGCGGACCCGGCACCCGGCTTCGGCCTGGACTCGATGCGCCAGCGCGCGCGCTGCCTGGGCGCTGAACTGAGCCTGCGCAGCCGTCCCGGACAGGGCCTGGCGTTGCGCCTGCGGATGCCGCTGGAACGCGGCGACTGAAAAAGGAGGGGACGATGAAGATCCTGCTGGTGGACGATCATTTCGTGGTCCGCGAAGGGCTGGCCGCGCTGTTGCGCGGGCTGTTCCCCGACGTGGAGGTGAGCGAGGCCGGCGATGGCGAAGAAGCCTTGCAGGCGGTGCAGCGGGACATTCCTTCGCTGGTCATCCTCGATCTCGGCCTGCCGGGCATCAGCGGCCTGGAACTGACTCGCCGGCTGCGCCAGCGCCTGCCGCAGTTGCGTGTGCTGTTCTTCAGCCTCCACGACGAACTTGCCCTGGTGCGCCAGGCGCTGGATGCCGGTGCCCGCGGCTACGTGACCAAGCGCGCGGCGCCGACGGTGCTGCTGGAGGCGATACGGCGAGTGCTCGCCGGCCAGCTCTATCTCGAGCAGCCGCTGGCCACGCGCCTGGCCTGCCATTCGCGGGAGGAGCAGGGCGGGGCAGCGTTGCGCGGGCTGACCCGTCGCGAGTTCGAGATCTTCCGCCTGCTCGCGCGTGGCCAGGCCCTGCGCGAGGTGGCCGAGCACCTGGGGGTAAGCGCCAAGACCGTGTCCAACCATGTCAGCCTGCTCAAGCAGAAGTTGCAGGTGAGTACCCAGGCGGAACTGGTGCACCGGGCCATCGACAGCGGCGTGCTGCGGCTGGGCCTGCCGCTGCCGCTCGCCGAGGAGGCTCGCGGCAGCCTTGGCTAGGGGTGCCGTCGCTGCTGTCCGGCGCTTCACTGCCAGCCCGCGGGGCAATCCTTGCAACCCTGCATGTTGCTGCCCTGGAAGTTGCCGAAGCGCACCTTGCTGCCGCGCAGGTCGGCATCTTCCAGGTTGGCCTCGGCCAGCTTGACTTCCTGCAGGTTGGCGTCGCGCAGGTCGGCGCCCTTGAGATCGGCGCGGGACAGCCAGGTCATCTCCAGGTCGGCGGCGCGCAGCGTGGCCTGGTGCAGGCGGCCGCCGCTGAGACGGGCGAACTCCAGGTAGGCGGCGGTGAGGTCGGCGCCTTGCCACTGGGCGCCCTGGGCGAACAGGCCCCAGGCCTGGATGGCCACCGCCCTGGCGCCGGAGAGGTCGGCGCCGCGCAGGTTGGCTTGCTGCAGGCTGGCGCGGGTGAGGTCGGCACCACGCAGGTTGGCTTTTTCCAGGTTGGCCAGGTCGAGCCTGGCGTGACGCAGGTCGGCGCCGGAGAGATCGGCGCCGGCCAGGTCGATGCGGCCGAGGTCGAGGTTGCGCAGGTCGGCGCCGCGCAGGTCGGCCTTGGCGCAGCGCGCGCCGGGCTCCAGGCGGCAGCCGGCGATGACGCGGACGTCGTCGATGTCGTCGGCGGCCTGGGCCAGGCCGGCGCCGAGCAGGGCGGCGCAGAGGAGGAAGGTCTTCATCGGGATACTCCGCAGGCGGGGAAAGCCGCGCCTCGCAGGGCGCGGCGCGGGGATCAGCGGCTGGCGGTGCGGTTGTCCCAGCTGGGCAGCTTGAATACCCAGAAGGAACCGCCCTGGGCCACCGGCCGGGTCAGGTCGGCCATGTCGCCGCCCCACAGCGGCACGGCGCCGCCGTAGCCGACGGTCACGCCGAGGTACTGCTCGCCGTCCTGTTCCCAGGTGATCGGTGGCGAGACGATGCCGCTGCCGGTCTGGAATTTCCACAGCTCCTTGCCGCTCTTCGCGTCGAAGGCCTTGAAGTAGCCGTCGCCGGTGCCGGTGAACACCAGGTTGCCGGCGGTGGCCAGCACCCCGGCCCAGAGCGGCAGGTGTTCCTTGTGTTCCCAGACCAGCTTGCCGCTGACCGGGTCCATGGCGCGCAGGCTGCCGACGTGGTCGTCGTACATGCGCTTGATCCGGAAGCCCATGCCAAGGTAGGCGCTGCCCTTCGTATAGCTGACCTCCTCGGTCCAGTAGTCTTCCTTCCAGTGGTTGGCCGGCACGTAGAACAGGCCGGTGTCCTGGCTGTAGGCCATCGGGTTCCAGTTCTTGCCGCCGAGGAACGGCGGCGATACTTCCACCGCCTTGCCATGCTTCTGCCCCGGTTCCGGCAGCGGCGGGCGCTGGCCCTCGCGCTCCACCGGGCGGCCGGTCTTCAGGTCGATGTGGCTGGCCCAGGTGATGTTGTCGACGAAGGGGAAGGCGTTCTGCAACTTGCCGTTGCTGCGGTCGACCACATAGAAGAAGCCGTTGCGGTCGGCGTGGGCGGTGGCCTTGACGATCTTGCCGTCCTTGGCCTTGTAGTCGAACAGCACCAGTTCGTTGTTGCCGGAGAAGTCCCAGGCGTCGTTGGGGGTGTGCTGGTAGAACCACTTCACCTCGCCGCTGCTCGGGTCCACCCCGACCTGGCCGGAGGTGTAGAGGCTGTCGTAGTCGTGCGGGTTGCCGCCCTTGGCGGTGCGCGCCCAGGTGTTCCACGGGCCGGGGTTGCCGGCGCCGACGATGATGGTGTTGGTCTCGGCGTCGAAGCTGGCGCTCTGCCAGGGAGCGCCGCCGCCGTGGCTCCACGACTCGACCTTGCCGGTCGGCGAGTTGCGATCGTCCGGCCAGGAGGGCGCCTTGACGTCGCCGGTCACCGTGCTGTCCTTGCCGTTCAGGCGGCCCATGTGGCCTTCGACGAAGGGACGCATCCAGATTTCCTCGCCGGTATCCGGATCGCGGGCGAACAGGCGGCCGACCACGCCAAACTCGTCGCCCGAACTGCCGTGGATCAGCAGGACCTTGCCGGTCTTGCCGTCCTTCACGATGGTCGGCGCGCCAGTCATGGTGTAGCCGGCGCCGTGATCGGCGAACTTCTTCTTCCACACCACCTTGCCGGTGTTCTTGTTCAGCGCCACCACCGAGGCGTCGAGGGTGCCGAAGAACACCTTGTCGCCATAGATCGCGGCGCCGCGGTTGACCACGTCGCAGCACGGGCGGATGTCGTCGGGCAGGCGGTGGTTGTAGGTCCACAGGCGCTTGCCGGTTTTCGCGTCGAGGGCGAACAGCCGCGAGTAGGAGGCGGTCACGTAGATCACGCCGTCGCTGACGATGGCCTGGGACTCCTGGCCGCGCTGTTTCTCGTCGCCGAAGGAGTACGACCAGGCCGGGGTCAGCTTGAACACGTTGTCGGCGTTGACCTGCTTGAGCGGGCTCCAGCGCTGGGCGTGGGTGCCCATGCCGTACTGCAGCACGTCGCCGGTGGTCTTGTCGTCGTTGGCGATGTCCTCCCAGGTCACATCCTTGGCCAGCGCGGCGCCAGCGCTGCCCAGGGCGACGGCGAAGGCGAGGCAGTGCAGGCTCGGGCGCAGGAGGCCGGCAGGGGCGGGTGAGGTTCTTGTTGTCATGATCGGGTTCCCGTTTGGAGTGAGGGTCGAGAAACGGCAGGCCGCTGCTCGGGCCGCGGCGGCTTCATGGTGGAAGCGGGGCGCGCCGGCGGGAACGGAAGATCGCCCGATTCGTCCGGGAAGACTTCCCGGCCGGGGCATGACTTGGACTTGCTGCCAAAGCCCCGCGTAAGGCCTTCCGAGGCTCTACTCCGAAGGGAGTAGGCGAGGACGCCCAAAGCAGGATTCGGGCGCGCGGCGGAGCTTCCTAGGATGGCGATGAGCGTCGTTTGGCGCCCGTGCCTTGTCCTGTCTCCCCGGAGGAATGAAGTGATGAACAAGAACAACGTCTTGCGCGGCCTGCTGGTGCTGGCCGGTCTCAGCCTCTCGAGCCTGGCGCTGGCCCACGGCGATGTGACCCCCCAGGCAGTGGACACCAAGGGACTCGAGCCGCTGGGCAAGGAATGGCGCGACACCAACCCCTACCGCAAGCCCTACGCCAAGCACGACCTCGCCGTCGAGATCGGCGCCTCCGCCTACAACCAGAACTGCGCGCGCTGCCACGGCCTGGAAGCCAAGTCCGGCGGCATCGCCCCGGACCTGCGCCTGCTGGAGACCGGCGCCGAGGGCGACGAATGGTTCAAGGAGCGGGTCATCAACGGCGCGGTGCGCGATGGCGCGGTGTACATGCCGAAGATGGCCGACTTCATCAGCCAGGAAGGCCTCTGGGCGATCCGCAGCTATCTGGAAAGCGTGCACGTCGACGAGTGACGCGCCCGACCCTTCGCCGCCGACCGCGGCGCCCTTGCACGAGTCCGCCGCGCCACGGCGGAACGACCACACAGGAGAGCTTCGCCATGATCTACGCAGCGCCCGGAACCCCCGGTGCCGTCGTCACCTTCAAGCCTCGCTACGGCAACTACATCGGCG
>NZ_JAEMVM010000037.1:0-92482 GCF_016463925.1 Pseudomonas sp. P20
CGACTGAACTACCGCTGCGCGTCGGCTGGGCAAGATGCCCGGTAAAGCGACTTCCTCTTGTTGCAGCCAGGCTGCCCGCCTTCTGGTGGAAGACGGCGAGTTCGGGGTGGTGAACTCGGGAGGGGAAGTGAATGGCGCAGCGGACGGGACTCGAACCCGCGACCCCCGGCGTGACAGGCCGGTATTCTAACCGACTGAACTACCGCTGCGCGTAACTTGCGAGATTGGTGGGTGATGACGGGATCGAACCGCCGACCCTCTGCTTGTAAGGCAGATGCTCTCCCAGCTGAGCTAATCACCCTTCACTCTCGAAGTGGGGCGCATTCTACCGACCGAAAAACCTAAGTCAATGCCCTGATTGAATTTTTTTTGAAATTTCGGCGATCGCCTGTCGCCACGGTCGGCGCCGGGGCCCAGGCCGGCCCCAGCCACGGGCCGCTCACTCGACCCGCAGGCTCAGGCGCGCCGAGACCCGGCCGTCGACCTGGCGGTCCAGGCCGGCCTCCGCCACCTGCACGCCCTGCCCGTTCAACTGCTCCAGCCAGGGCAGCAGCTTGGCGAATGGCGCCGGCTGCAGGGCCACCTGCACGGCGCCCTCGCCTTCGTTGTCGAGGCGCTCGACACTCAGTCCGGCCTGGGCCGCCGAAGCCGTGACCATGCCCTGCAGCGCCGCCGGGTCGATCTGCGCCTGTGGCGCTGCGGCATCGGCCTGGCGCACGTTGGGCGCCTGCTGCTGGATGTAGGCATGCAGCGCGCGCTGTTCGGTGAAGTACTGCCGCGCCGACTGCAGATGGCGCTCGGCCGGGCGCCACAGCGCCAGGTAAAGCACCACCAGCAGGAGGAACGCGCCGAGCCAGAGCAGCGCCAGGCGGTCCCGCGCCGGCAGCCCGCGCCAGCGGATCGCCAGCTGCGAGGTTTCCGCCTGGGCCCTGAGGCGCTCGTGGAATTGCGTCATCACCTTCATCTCAACCTCCTATCACCAGGCGCGCGCTGACCGTCGAGCCATCGCGGCTGGCCGAACCCAGCTGCACCGCCAGCCCGGACTCGCTGAGACGCGAACGCAGCCGTTCCAGCACGTCGAAACCGGGAGCCCGCACCTGGAGGGCGACGTCGCCGCGAGCGGCGCTGAAGTCCAGTTGCTCGACGCTCACCGTCGGCTCGCCGCCGATCACCGTGGCGGCCTGGCCAAGCAGGCCGAGCAACTGGCCCTCGCCGCCGCTGCTGGCGCTGTCGGCCAGGTGCTGGTCGAACTGCGCGCGCAGGTTGATCAGCTTGCGGTCCTCGGGAAACAACTGGCGGTAGAGTTCTGCGCTCTGCGCCGCGTAGCGGTCGCCTTCGCGCTGCAACTGCCAGGCCTGGACCAGGGTGAAGCCCCATTGCAATACCAGCCACAGCCCGACCAACCCCAGCAGCGGCCGCCAGCGGCGCCACTGGCTGCTCTGCTGGCGCGCGGCGAACTCGGCCTGGGCCAGGTCGGTGCCCAGCGGCTGCTCGCTCAGCCAGACGTGCGGATTGCCCGCCAGGGCCTGGACTTCCACCCCCTCCAGGGGCGCCACCTCCTGCGCGGCGAAGGCCCGCTGCGGCGGCGGGCAACTGTCGCGCAGTACCGGCCAATCCTCGCTGCCGCAGGCCAGGCGTACGGCGCCGCTGCCGCCGAGCAACCAGCGCTCTTCCAGCCAGAACAGGCAACTGCCCTCGCCCGGCAGGCAATCGGCATCGACATGCAGCGAAGCCGGCGCCTTGCCCGCGCCCTCGGCCAGCGCCAGCCAGGCGGCAAGCCAGGTGCGCTGCACGGCGAATACCCGGTGGCGGCCGTCGGCCAGCGCCGGACCAAGGGCAAGATGCATCTGCTCGACATCGTCGGCCAGTTGTTCCTCCACCGCGAACGGCAGCGACTGGCGCAACCAGCGCGCCTTCTGTGTAGGCAGGTTCACCGCGCAGGCGGTCACCGCCTCCACCGGCAGGTACAGCCGCCAGGGCGCACGGATTTCCGCCAGCGCCTGGGCGAACGGCGCGCGCCGGCACTCGCCATCCTGCACCCACCATACCGCCAGTTCCCCATCGGCCCCCGCCGTGCTGGCGGGCGGCAGGAACAGCGCACTCACTCCACTCATCGCTCGTCCTTCTTCCAATCGTCGCCGCCCGTCGACGGGATGGGCAGGCCGCCCTGCCCCATGTCGCGGGCCATCACGCGTATCTTGCCGTCCTTGCCCCGCTGCAAGGTACTCACCAGCACCTGCCGGCGGTCGCCCAGGCTGACCTCGCTGATCACCTGGAAGTAGCGGGTGCCGACGGCAAAGTTGACGTTACTTGCCTTTGATCCCAACTCGTTCAGGTGCTTGCTGAACTCAGTCTTCTCCTGGAAGCCTTCTCGCCCACGGGCCGCCACGATGTTTTCCGCCTGTCCCGGATCGATCTCGAACATGGCGGCCAGCACCGGCACGCTGGCAGTGTTCACGTTCAGCGGCGCATCTTCGGGCAAGGCGCTGACGAACGGCAGCAGGCGTCGATAGTCGGCTTCCGACAATTTCAGCAGGCGCAGCTCGGACACGTCCTTGAAACTGCGGTTGGCGGCGCGGTAGGCCGGCGCCTCCAGCAGGTACTGGTTGTCCTCGGCGCCTTGCTCGCCCTGCGGATTCTGGTCGGCGTCGAGCCAGTCGGCCAGCCGGTCCGGCAAGCCCTGGACGATCTCTTCCTTCATCCCCAGGGTGGCCAGCAGGCGACGGAACTGCTTCACCGAATCCGGCTTGACCTTGCGCTTGCGCACCAGTCCGTTGAGGTTGAAACGCCCGCTGGGGTCCTCGATCCGCACCCGCAGCTCACCGCCGTCGTCCAGCTTGAACGGCGTCATCGGTCGCGCCCAGGCCTCGCCCAGGTGGTCCACCGGCTCGCGGGTATTCTCGCCGCCCTGGCGCAGGTCGCGGCGCAGCACCGCTTCCGCCAGGCGTTCGCCGCCCAGCGCATAGTGCCAGGCCTGGCGCACGTGCAACTGGTTGGCGCTGCTGCGTATCGCCAACTGCTGGCGGATGATCAGCCCGGCGCAGACGATGGTCACCACCGCCACCACCAGCAGCACGGTAATCAGCGCGACGCCGCTCTGCCCGCGCCTCATTCCGGCGCCCCCGGCATGCCTTCCGGCGGCTGCGGCACTCCGCCCTCGCCGTTCTCGCCACTCTCGCCGCCCGGCTGGCCCTGCGGCTGGTCCTGCTTGAGCGGCGGATCGAGCAGACGCCAGACGCGCACCAGCTTGCCGTAGTGGCGGTGCTCCAGAGTCATCTCCACCGCCAGCGGCAGGCTTTCCAGGCGCTCCTCCTCGCTGCCTTCGTCGGTCGGCCAGTGGCCCTGCCAGTTGTGCTCCTTGTCGAGGAAGCGCCAGCTCAGCGCGGTAACCCCGTCCAGCACCTGCTGCACCCGTGGCTTGCTGTCCTGGGCGCGGTCCAGAACCAGCCAGTAGCGGCGTTCGAGGGTCTCCCCGGACAGCGACCAGCGCACCCGCTGCAGGCGCGAGCGCGCCTGGCCGAGCGGGTTGCGCCAGCCGCCACGGGTGAATTCGACGATCTGGTCGTTCTCGCCCTCGCTGAGGAAGGCGCCACGGTTATCGCCCAGTTCGTCGCGTACCGGACGTTCGACCGCCTGGGTCAGGTCGCGCTCCAGCGCGCCCATCGCCCGCACCAGCTCGCGCATGCGCTGCTCCTGCACGCGAGTCGCCTGGTCGGTCTGCATCACGCTGTCGAACATGCGGTAGGTGGCCAGGGCCAGCAGGGCGAAGATGGCGATGGCGATCAGCAGCTCGAGCAGGGTGAAGCCCCGCTGTAGCCTCATGGCTGGCTCCCGAGGAAACCGACGAGGCGCGCCGCGGCGCGTTCCTCGATGCTGCCACGCTCGCGGCCAAGGGGCTTCGCCGCGACCCAGACGATCACCCGCCGCATATCCTGCTCGGCGGTGCTGTCGACCTGGGTGCGCCACTCCCAGCGGCGCCCGGCGAACTCCAGCTCGCCCTGGTTGCGGCCGCTGGAGGGCGGCGTCTGTTCCAGCTGCAATTCGTTGAGACGGTTGTCGGCGATCCACATCGCCAGGGTCTTGTCTTCCAGCCGCGAGGCATTCTGCAGGCTGCGCGCGCTGGCACTGAGCACGCTGGCCGCGACCATGGCGAAAATCGCCAGGGCCACCAGCACTTCCAGCAGGGTGAAACCGCGCGCGCGCCTCATCGCCGCGCCACCTCGACCCGTGGCAGGCGGAAACCGTCGCTGCTCAGCGACAACGCCCGCCCCTCGGGTCCGCGCTCGGCCAGGCGCAGGCGGAACGGACTGAGTTCGCCACTGGAGAGGATCAGCAATTGCGGCTGGTCGGTGTCTTTCTTCTGCTCCTTCTCGCCCTTGCTGCCGGCCAGCACCAGCGGCTGGCCGTCCAGCTCGAAGGTCAGCTCCGCCCACTCCGGCAGGCGGTGGCTGTCGCGCGCCACCGGCAACCAGCGCGCCTTCGCTTCGTCGTAGCGCAGTACCTGGTAGGCATCGCGCTCCAGGCGCAGGCCGTACTCGCGGTTGTCCAGCACGGCCTCGTCGGTCAGCACGCCGATCAGCCCGGCGAGCCGCTCGGCCTCGCTGTCCAGCTCCCGCGAGGTGCTGGCGAAGCCGGTGCTGAGCACCGCCAGGCCGATCAGTACGCTGATGATGACCATCACCACCATCAGCTCGATGAGGGTGAAGCCGCGCGAAGCCCGCATGTCCGGTCAGTTGTCCCAGTTACCGATGTCGGCGTCGTTGTCGCTGCCGCCTTCCTTGCCGTCGGCGCCCAGCGAATACAGGTCGAACGGGCCCTTGGTGCCCGGCGCCAGGTACTGGTAGGGATTGCCCCACGGATCGACCGGCAGCTTCTTCAGGTAGCCGTCCTTGTTCCAGTTCTTCGGCTGCGGATTGCCGGTGGGCTTCTTCACCAGCGCCTCGAGGCCCTGCTGGGTGCTCGGATAGGCGAAGTTGTCCAGCTTGTACATGTCCAGCGCGGCAGCGATGGCCTTGATGTCGCCCTTGGCCACGGTGACCTTGGCCTGGTCGGGACGGCTCATTACCTGCGGCACCACCAGGGCGGCGAGGATGCCGAGGATGACCACCACGACCATGATTTCGATCAGGGTGAAGCCCGACTGTTGGCGACGCTGCAATGGGCGGCTCTGATTCACGCGATTACCCCACGAGTTGGTTGAGAGAAAGGATCGGAAGAAGAATGGCAAGGACGATGACCAGCACCACCGCGCCCATGAATATCAGCATGAACGGTTCGAACAGGCCGACCATCAGGCCGATCTGCGCCGCCAGGTCGTTCTCCTGGTTGCGCGCGGTGCGCGCCAGCATCTGGTCCAGCTCGCCGGAGCGCTCGCCGCTGGCGATCATGTGCAGCATCATCGGCGGGAACTGTCCGGTGGCTTCCAGCGAGCGGGTCAGGCTAGCGCCCTCGCGGACCTTCTGCGCGGCCTTGACCACTTCGTTGCGGATGATCCGGTTGGCGATCACCTCGGCGGCGATCGCCAGCGCCTCCACCAGCGGCACGCCGCTGCGGGTGAGGATCGCCAGGGTCGAGGCGAAGCGCGCGGTGTCGGTGGAACGCACCAGCCGACCGACCAGCGGCACGCGCAGCAGGAAGCCATGCCAGCGCTCGCGAAAGGCATCCTTGCGCAGCGCGTAGCGGAAGCCGATCACGCCGCCGATCGCCGCGACGAAGGCCAGCGCGCCCCAGGCCTTGACCCAGTCGCTGACGCCGATCAGCACGCGGGTCAACAGCGGCAGGGTCTGCCCGCTGTCGATGAACACCCGGACCACGTCGGGCACCACGTAGCCCAGCAGGAAGCCGACGATGGCCAGCGAAGCGACCATCAGGATCACCGGATAGAGCAGCGCCAGCTGGATCTTCTGCCGCGACTGCTGGCGCTGCTCGGTGTAGTCGGCAAGTTGCTCCAGCACCGGGCCGAGGTGCCCGGCATGCTCGCCGGCAGCCACAGTCGCCCGGTACAGCTCGGGAAAGGCGGTGGGAAACTCGCGCAGGCTGCCGGCCAGGCTATGGCCTTCGAGGACCTTGGCGCGCACCGCGAGAAGCATCGACTGGATGCGCTGCGAGGTGGACTGCGCCGCGGCGGCGCGCAGCGCCTCCTCGATCGGCAACGCGGCCTGGACCAGGGTCGCCAGTTGCCGGGTCACCAATGCCAGGTCGCGCGCGGACAGTCCGCGGGCGAACGTCAGGCGCCCGCCCTGCCCGCTCTGCTCGCGGGTACGGGTGGGCTTCACGTCGAGCGGCGCCAATTGGCGCTCGCGCAGCAACTGGCGGACCTGGCGCGCGCTGTCCGCCTCCAGCACGCCCTTCTGCTGGCGACCGCTGGGGTCGAGGGCGAGGTATTCGAAGGCGGCCATTATTCTTCCCGGGTCACGCGCAGGACTTCCTCGACCGTGGTGACGCCTTCCAGCACCTTGCGCCGACCGTCGTCGCGGATGCTCGGTCCGCTGGTGCGGGCATGCCGGGTCATTTCCTGCTCGGAGGATTCGTTGTGGATCAGCGAGCGCATGTGGTCGTCGAACACCACCAGCTCATAGATACCGGTACGCCCGCGATAGCCATGCTGGTGGCACTCGCCGCAGCCGCGGGCGCGATGCAGGGTCGGCGGCGCGGCGGGATCGACGCCGAGCAGCGCGCACTCGGCCTCGTCGGCCCGGTAGGGCTCCTTGCACGCCGGGCAGAGCACCCGCACCAGGCGCTGGGCCAGCACGCCAAGCATGGAGGAGGACAGCAGGAACGGCTCGATGCCCATGTCCACCAGGCGGGTGATCGCACCGATGGCGCTGTTGGTGTGCAGGGTCGAGAGCACCAGGTGGCCGGTCAGCGAAGCCTGCACCGCGATCTCGGCGGTCTCCCGGTCGCGGATCTCGCCGACCATCACCACGTCCGGGTCCTGCCGGAGGATCGCCCGCAGGCCGCGGGCGAAGGTCATGTCGACCTTGGCGTTGACCTGGGTCTGGCCGATGCCCTCCAGGTGGTATTCGATCGGATCCTCGACGGTGAGGATGTTCCGCGTGCGGTCGTTGAGCGTGGTCAGGCTGGCGTACAGGGTGGTGGTCTTGCCCGAGCCGGTGGGGCCGGTGACCAGCAGGATGCCGTGCGGCTTGCGCACCGTTTCGTCCATCAGCTTGCGGTCGCGCTCGCTCATGCCCAGGTGCTGCAGGTTCAGGCGCCCGGCCTGCTTGTCGAGCAGACGCAGCACCACCCGTTCACCGTTGGCCGAGGGCAGGGTCGAGACGCGGATGTCCACCTCGCGCCCGCCGACCCGCAGGGAAATCCGCCCATCCTGGGGAATACGCTTCTCGGCGATGTCCAGCCGCGCCATGACCTTGATCCGCGATACCAGCAGGGCCGCCAGCTCGCGCTTGGGCTCCAGCACCTCGCGCAGCACGCCGTCGACGCGGAAGCGCACCACCAGGCGCTTCTCGAAGGTTTCCAGGTGGATGTCCGAGGCGTTCTCGCGGATCGCCTCGCCGAGGATCGCGTTGATCAGGCGAATGATCGGCGCGTCGTCCTCCTGCTCCATCAGGTCCTCGGTTTCCGGGACCTGGTCGGCCAGCGCGGCGAGGTCCAGGCTGCCGCCGAGGTCCTCGGCGAGCTGCATGGCCGCCGAGGAGTCGTGCTGGTAGGAGGCCGCCAGGGCCTGGTTGAAGGCGTCCTCGCCGAGCGCCCTGAGCGGCAGGCGGCGGCCGGCGAAGCGCTGCGCCTCGGCGATCGCCGCCAGCTCCACCTGCGGCCGGCAGGCCAGCCAGTACTGCTCCTCCAGGCACAGGAACAACAGGCCCTGGCGCTTGGCGAAGCTGAACGGCAGACGCCGTGGCGGTGCGGCCGGCGCGGCGATGTCGGGTAATGGGGCTGTCATCATGGATGCCTTATAGCGGTAACCTTACAGAAGTATCTTGGTCGTATATGACCACTGAACGGTTACCGTCAGTATTGTTAGTTGTTAGTCGTTTTGTGCGGCTGATCCCGAGTTCCTCTTGCAGAAGTATCCTGGCGAGCCGTTATCTTAAGCACAAGCGTGCCTGGCCCGGCCAGTCACACCTATTGATAGAAGTAGGTAGCCTACTGGCAACGAACTGCTATGATCCCTCGGCGATCTTCAGACATAACGATAAAGACCAGGAGTGATGTATTGCCTTTCTCCGGCGCCTCTTCCCGCTGGCTGCAGCGGTACGCCCCGGCCCTTCTGGCTGTTGCCCTGATCATCGCCATGAGCATCAGCCTCGCCTGGCAGGCGGCCGGCTGGTTGCGCCTGCAACGCAGCCCGGTAGCCGTCGCCGCCTCGCCGGTCAGCCACGAGTCGATCCGCAGCGATCCGACCCGCCTGGCGCGCCTCTTCGGCACCAGCGCCCAGGACCCCAACGCCCCGCCACCGGCCACCAACCTCGACCTGGTGCTCAAGGGCAGCTTCGTCCAGAGCGATCCCAAGCTGTCCAGCGCGATCATCCAGCGCCAGGGCGACAAGCCGCACCGCTACGCGGTCGGCGGCGAGATCAGCGACGGCGTGAAGCTGCACGCGGTCTACCGCGACCGCGTCGAACTGCAGCGCGGCGGGCGCCTGGAAAGCCTGCCCTTCCCGCACCGTTCCGGGGGACTGCTGGCCAGCGCGGACGACATTACAAGCGAGAACGACTCGATCGAACAACTGCAAAGCCTGCAGGATGAGAACGCTGCAGCATTGCGCGAGCGCCTGGACGCCTTGCGCCAGCAGATGGAAGCCACGCCCATCGCAGAACCCGCCGAAGAAGACTCGAGCGAGCCCACGACCACGCCTACGGAAAGCGACTGACCCGATGTCCCAGCCTTTGCTCCGCGCCCTGTTTGCCCCTTCCAGTCGTTCGTACGTTCCCGCCGTCCTTCTCAGCCTGGCCCTCGGCATCCAGGCGGCGCACGCCGAAAACAGCGGCGGGAACGCCTTCGTCCCGGCCGGCAACCAGCAGGAGGCGCACTGGACGATCAACCTCAAGGATGCCGACATCCGCGAATTCATCGACCAGATTTCCGAAATCACCGGCGAGACCTTCGTCGTCGACCCGCGGGTCAAGGGCCAGGTCAGCGTGGTCTCCAAGGCCCAGCTCTCGTTGAGCGAGGTCTACCAGTTGTTCCTCTCGGTGATGAGCACCCACGGCTTCACCGTGGTTGCCCAGGGCGACCAGGCGCGCATCGTGCCCAACGCCGAGGCCAAGACCGAGGCCGGCGGCGGCCAGAGCGCGCCGGATCGCCTGGAGACGCGGGTGATCCAGGTGCAGCAGAGCCCGGTATCGGAACTCATCCCGCTGATCCGTCCGCTGGTCCCACAATATGGCCACCTCGCCGCGGTGCCCTCGGCCAACGCGCTGATCATCAGCGACCGCAGCGCCAATATCGCGCGAATCGAAGACGTGATCCGCCAGCTCGACCAGAAGGGCAGCCACGACTACAGCGTGATCAACCTGCGCTACGGCTGGGTGATGGACGCCGCCGAGGTGCTCAACAACGCCATGAGCCGCGGCCAGGCCAAGGGCGCGGCGGGCGCCCAGGTGATCGCCGACGCGCGCACCAACCGCCTGATCATCCTCGGCCCGCCGCAGGCGCGCGCCAAGCTGGTGCAACTGGCGCAATCGCTGGACACCCCGACCGCGCGCTCAGCCAACACCCGGGTGATCCGCCTGCGCCACAACGACGCCAAGACCCTCGCGGAAACCCTCGGCCAGATTTCCGAAGGCATGAAGAACAATGGCGGCCAGGGCGGCGAACAGACCGGCGGCGGCCGACCGAGCAACATCCTCATCCGTGCCGACGAAAGCACCAACGCCCTGGTCCTGCTGGCCGACCCGGACACGGTCAACGCTCTCGAAGACATCGTTCGCCAGCTCGACGTGCCGCGTGCCCAGGTATTGGTGGAAGCGGCCATCGTCGAGATCTCCGGCGACATCCAGGATGCCGTCGGCGTGCAATGGGCGATCAACAAGGGCGGCATGGGCGGAACCAAGACCAACTTCGCCAATACCGGACTGTCCATCGGCACCCTGCTGCAATCGCTCGAGAGCAACAAGGCACCGGAATCCATCCCCGACGGCGCCATCGTCGGCATCGGCAGCAGCAGCTTCGGCGCGCTGGTCACCGCGCTCTCGGCCAACACCAAGAGCAACCTGCTGTCGACCCCGAGCCTGTTGACCCTGGACAACCAGAAAGCGGAGATTCTGGTCGGCCAGAACGTACCGTTCCAGACCGGCTCCTACACCACCAACAGCGAAGGTTCGAGCAACCCGTTCACCACCGTGGAGCGCAAGGATATCGGCGTCAGCCTCAAGGTCACTCCGCACATCAACGACGGCGCGGCCCTGCGCCTGGAGATCGAGCAGGAGATCTCGGCCCTGCTGCCCAACGCCCAGCAGCGCAACAATACCGACCTGATCACCAGCAAGCGCTCGATCAAGAGCACCATCCTCGCCGAGAACGGCCAGGTGATCGTGATCGGCGGCCTGATCCAGGACGACGTTTCCCAAGCCGAGTCGAAGGTTCCCCTGCTCGGGGACATCCCATTGCTCGGTCGCCTGTTCCGTTCCACCAAGGACACCCACACCAAGCGCAACCTGATGGTCTTCCTGCGTCCTACGGTGGTCCGCGACAGCGCCGGTCTCGCCGCGCTCTCGGGCAAGAAATACAGCGACATCCGGGTCATCGACGGCACTCGCGGCCCGGAGGGACGACCCAGCATCCTGCCGACCAACGCCAACCAGTTGTTCGATGGACAGGCCGTCGATCTGCGCGAACTGAAGACGGAATAACGGCGCCATACCGGCAAGGCGGCCTCATACGAAAAAAAGCGCTGCTCCTTTCGGAACAGCGCCTTTTCCGCATCTCCCCACCAACTCAGTCGAGGTAGATCATTTTCCGGGTCATGCCGCCATCGACCAGGAATTCCTGGCCGGTGACGAAACCGGCGTCCTCGGAGAGCAGCCAAGCCACCAGCGACGCGACATCCTCCACCGTTCCGACCCGGCCGACCAGGTGCTGGTCGTGGTCCAGCTCGGTCAGCGGCGCAGCCTCGCGCTCGGCGGCCTCGCGGGTATCGATCCAGCCGGGGCTGAGCGCATTGACACGGATATCCGGGCCCAGGCTGGCGGCCAGGGCATGGGTCAGCGCCAGCAACCCGCCCTTGCTCGCGGCGTAGGCCTCGGAGTCAGGCTCCGACTGGTGGGCACGAGTCGAGGCGATGTTGACGATGGCGCCATTGTGCGCGCGCAGATAAGGCGTGCAGTACTTGGCCAGCAGCATCGGACCGGTCAGGTTGACCGCCAGGGTCCGGGTCCACTCGCCGAGACTCAGCGCCTCCAGCGGCGTATTGCGCGGATTGGCGATGGCGGCGTTGCAGACCAGGCCGTCGAGGCGGCCGAACTGACCGAGCACCTCGGCCACGCTCATCGCCACCTGGCCCTCCTGGGCCACGTCCATGGCCACGAACCAGGCGTGCTCGCCCAGCGCCTCGGCCACCCTGGCCCCGCGTTCACGGTCGTTGTCGGCAAGCACTACCTGCCAGCCCTCGGCGATCAGCCAGGCACTGATGCCCAGGCCAATGCCCCGGGCCGCCCCGGTGACCAGGGCGACCTTGCCGTTGCCTCGCAGGTTGGGTTCGATCACAGCGCGGCCAGCCCCCGGGCCATGTCGGCCTTGAGGTCGTCGAGGTCTTCCAGGCCGACCGCGACCCGGATCAGGCTGTCGCCGATCCCGGCGCGCGCGCGGTCCTCGGGGGACAGTCGACCGTGGGAGGTGGTCGCCGGGTGGGCGATGGTGGTCTTGGTGTCGCCCAGGTTGGTGGTGATCGAGACCATCCGGGTAGCGTCGATGAAGCGCCAGGCGGCATCGCGCCCGCCCTTCACGTCGAAGCTGACGACCGCGCCGAAGCCGCTCTGCTGGCGCCGGGCCAACTCATGCTGAGGATGGCTCGGCAGGCCCGCGTAGTAGACCCGCTCGATGCCCGGCTGGCGCTCCAGCCATTCGGCCAGGGCCAGGGCACTGGCGCTGTGCGCCTGCATGCGGATACGCAGGGTTTCCAGGCCCTTGAGGAACAGCCAGGCGTTGAACGGGCTGAGGGTCGGTCCGGCGGTGCGGAGGAAGCCGACCACTTCCTTCATCTGCTCGCCGCGACCGGCGACCACCCCGCCCATGCCCCGGCCCTGGCCGTCGATGTACTTGGTCGCGGAGTGGATCACCACGTCCGCACCGAGCTTCAGCGGCTGTTGCAGGGCCGGCGTGCAGAAGCAGTTGTCCACCGCCAGCAGCGCACCCTTGGCGTGGGCGATCTCGGCCAGCGCGGCGATATCCACCAGCTCGGCCAGCGGGTTGGATGGCGACTCGACGAAGAACAGCTTGGTATTCGGCTTGCACGCCGCCTCCCAGGCCGCGAGATCGCTCAACGGCGGATAGTCGACCTGGATACCGAAGCGCTTGAAGTACTTGTCGAACAGGCTGATGGTCGAGCCGAACACGCTGCGCGAGACCAGCACGTGGTCGCCGGAGCTGCACAGGCTCATCACCAGGGCGAGGATCGCCGACATGCCCGACGCCGTGGCCACCGCCTGCTCGGCTCCTTCGAGGGCGGCGATGCGCTCCTCGAAGGTGCGTACCGTGGGGTTGGTGTAGCGCGAATAGACGTTGCCCGGCACTTCGCCGGCGAACCGCGCGGCCGCGTCGGCGGCGGTGCGGAAGACGTAGCTGGAAGTGGTGAACAGCGCCTCGCCGTGCTCGCCCTCCGGCGTCCGCCGTTGCCCGGCGCGAACCGCCAGGGTGTCGAAGGCCGCGCCTTCCAGGTCGCTGTCGAGACGCCCGGCATCCCAGTCCTGAGTCATGCCGCTCTCCCCTTTGTCAGTCGTTGTACAGATCGATGATCGCGCTGACCGCCTGGCTCTTGGCCTTGGTCGCATCGTTGCGCGCCTGTTCGATCCGGTTCAGGTAGGCCTCGTTGACGTCGCCGGTCACGTACTCGCCGTCGAACACGGCGCAGTCGAAGTGATCGATCTTGATCTTGCCGCCGCCGACCGCGTCGATCAGGTCGGGCAGGTCCTGGTAGACCAGCCAGTCGGCGCCGATCAGCTTGCTGACGTCCTCGGTGCTGCGATTGTGCGCGATCAGCTCGTGCGCACTCGGCATGTCGATGCCGTAGACGTTGGGGTAGCGCACGGCCGGCGCGGCGGAGCAGAAGTAGACGTTCTTCGCCCCGGCCTCGCGGGCCATCTGGATGATCTGCTTGCAGGTGGTGCCGCGGACGATGGAGTCATCCACCAGCATCACGTTCTTGCCGCGGAACTCCAGCTCGATGGCGTTGAGCTTCTGCCGCACGGATTTCTTCCGCGCCGCCTGGCCGGGCATGATGAAGGTGCGGCCGATGTAGCGGTTCTTGACGAAGCCCTCGCGGAACTTCACGCCGAGCCGGTTGGCCAGTTCCAGCGCCGCGGTGCGGCTGGTGTCCGGGATCGGGATGACCACGTCGATGTCGTGGTCGGGACGCTCGCGGAGGATCTTGTCGGCAAGCTTCTCGCCCATGCGCAGGCGCGCCTTGTACACCGAGATGCCGTCCATGATCGAATCCGGACGCGCCAGGTAGACGTGCTCGAAGATGCACGGCGCGTACTTCGGTGCCTTGGCGCACTGGCGGGTATAGAGCTTGCCTTCCTCGGTGATGTACACCGCCTCGCCCGGCGCCAGGTCGCGGATCAGGGTGAAGCCGAGTACGTCCAGGGCCACGCTCTCGGAGGCGATCATGTATTCGACGCCGTTCTCGGTATGCCGCTGGCCGAAGACGATCGGACGGATCGCATTGGGGTCGCGGAAACCGACGATGCCATGGCCGGTGATCATCGCCACCACCGCGTAGCCGCCGACGCAACGGTCGTGCACGCAGGAAACCGCGGCGAAGATGTCCTCCTCGGTGGGCTGCAGCTTGTTGCGCACCGCCAGCTCGTGGGCGAACACGTTGAGCAGCACTTCCGAATCGGAGTTGGTGTTCACGTGGCGCAGGTCGGATTCGTAGATTTCCTTGGCCAACTGCTCGACATTGGTCAGGTTGCCGTTGTGCGCCAGGGTGATGCCGTAGGGCGAGTTGACGTAGAACGGCTGCGCTTCCGCCGAGCTGGAGCTGCCGGCGGTCGGGTAACGCACATGGCCGATGCCGACGCTGCCGATCAGGCGCTGCATGTGGCGCTGCTGGAAGACGTCGCGGACCAGGCCGTTGTCCTTGCGCAGGTACAGCTTATCGTCATGGCAGGTGACGATACCGGCAGCGTCCTGGCCGCGATGTTGGAGGACGGTGAGCGCGTCATACAGCGCCTGATTGACGTTCGACTTGCCCACGATACCGACGATGCCACACATGTGACGCAACCCCTACTTGGCTCAAGCTGGAAAGATGGGAAGCGCGATCGGTCCGTCCCGGACCATCGAGCTGACCAGGGCCTGTGGGCCGCTGGCTCCCGCGAATCGGTGACCTTCGCCGCCGACTGGCTCGCGGCACGTCCTGTGCCGCCGGCGCCGCGCCATCGACGCGCCGCCCTGGAAAACCGCGGGACCCGGCCTCGGCCAGTGTCCCGCCAAAATCACTGGCTGGGAAGCAGCCCGCCGATGCCGCTCGGCGGCGTTATCGGTGCGGCCGGCAACCACTGGCCGGCGAAACCGAGAATGAAGTTCTTCGACCAGTCGGCAACCATCAGGAAATGCGGCATCAGCACCGACTGCTGCCACCAAGGGTCCTGCTGTACCGGGGCCAGGCTGAGCAGGCCGACCAGCAGCACGACCAGCAGTACGCCGCGCGCACCGCCGAAGACCATGCCGAGGAAGCGGTCGGTGCCGGAGAGGCCGGTGACCCGGATCAGTTCGCCGATGAGGTAGTTGACCAGCGCCCCGAGCAGCAGGGTCGCGATGAACAGCAGCGCGCAGGCTGCGATGATGCGGGCCGAGGGGGTCTGGATGTACTCGCCCAGGTGCTGCGCCAGCGCCCCGCCGAACATCCAGGCCACCGCGCCGGCGACTATCCAGGTAAGCAGGGACAAGGCTTCCTTGACGAAGCCGCGACTCAGACTGATCAGGCTGGAAACGACGATGATGGCGACCATCGTCCAATCGACCCAGGTAAATGCCACTATGCAGCCCACAAGCAGAAAAGGCGCTGCATTTTAGCAGAGCGCGCCCGCGACGGTAAGCCGCGGGTCGCGGTCAACCGCGTTCCGGCTGGAAGCGCACGACGAAGCCGTTGAGCTTCTGCTGCTTGCTCAACTGGTCGCGCAGGCGATCCGCCTCGGCGCGCTGGATCACCGGCCCGACGAAGACCCGGTTCATCCCGTCGAAGCTGCGGATGTAGGCGTTGTAGCCCTGGGAGCGCAGGGTCTTCTGCAATTCCTCGGCGCGCGCCCGGTTGGACAGGCTGGCAAGCTGTACCGACCAGCTCTGCGGCAGGTTGTTGGCGTCCAGGCGCTTCTCCGCGGGCGGCGGGCTCGGCGGCGCAGCGGGCGGTTGCGGCTGGCTTGGCGGCAGGCTGGCGGCCGGCGCCTGGGCCTGGGCCTGGGCGGGCGGCTGGGTGGCCGGCGGGGTCGCCGGCAGGCCGCCGATCGGCTGGCTGGGCTGGCCGGCGGCGGCCGGGGAGCCTTCCTCGACGATCTCGGGAGCGATGCCTTCCTCGCCGGGCTGCAGTTCCGGCACCTCGGTCGGCTGCACCTCGACACTGGGCATGGCCGGCGATTGCGGGCGCGGCGGCGCTTCCACCACGACCTGGCGCGACTCGTCTTCGCGGGTGAACAGCATCGGCAGGAAGATCACCGCCAGGGCGATCAGCACCAACGCCCCGACGATGCGCTGCTTCAGCCCTCTTTCCAGCAAGGCCATGATTTACTCCCCCTTATCCGTTCTACGGGCCAGCCATTCCAGGCCTTCGGCCACGCTATAGAACGATCCGAACAGCAGAATGACATCATCCGCGGTAGCCTTGGCGCACTGCGCGTCCAGGGCGGCGGCGATATCCGCATGACTGCTCGCCGGAACCTGGCGCAGGATCAGCGCCGCCTCCAGCTCCGCGGCCGGCCGCGAACGCGGAGTCGGCAACGGTGCAACGGCCCAATCCTGCACCAAGCCGGTCAAGGGTTCCAGTACGCCATCCAGGTCTTTGTCCGCCAGCAGGCCGAAGACCGCCAGGTAGCGTCCTCGTGGCGCTGCGGCACGCAGGCGTTGCGCCAGGTACTGGGCGGCCTGGGGATTGTGCCCGACGTCCAGCAGGAGCTGGCGTGGCTGGCCGTTCCAGGACAGGTCGCGGCGATCGAGGCGACCGGTCACCCGGGTCCGCCGCAGCGCCTCGGCCAGGCGCTCCGCCTGCCAGGGCAACTCGAGCAACGCGTAGGCCTGCAGGGCCAGCGCGGCGTTTTCCATGGGCAACCCGAGCAACGGCAGATCGTGCAGCGCCAGCGCCTGGCCGTCCGCGGCCAGCCCGCGCCAGTGCCAGCCATGATCGGCGAGCGCCAGGTCGTAGTCGCGACCGCGCAGGTAAAGCGGTGCCCCCAGCGCAGCCACCTGCTCCAGCAATGGCTGCGGGGGATCGAGATCGCCGCACAGGGCCGGTTTGCCGGCGCGCAGGATACCGGCTTTCTCGAAAGCCACGCTTTCGCGGGTATCGCCCAGCCAGTCCGCATGGTCCAGGCCGATGCTGGTGATCAGCGCCAGGTCGGCGTCGATCAGGTTGACCGCATCCAGGCGCCCGCCAAGGCCGACTTCCAGCACCGCGAAGTCCAGCCCGGCGCGCTCGAACAGCCAGAAGGCGGCCAGCGTGCCCATTTCGAAATAGGTCAGGGAAATCTCGCCACGTGCGGCCTCCACCGCGGAGAAGGCGTCGCACAGTTGCGCATCGCCGGCCTCGATGCCGTCGATCCGCACCCGCTCGTTGTAGCGCAGCAGGTGCGGCGAGCTGTAGACCCCGACCGACAACCCCTGCTCACGCAGCAGTTCGGCGAGCAGGGCGCAGGTGGAGCCCTTGCCGTTGGTCCCGGTAACGGTGACCACGCGTTTCGCCGGCCTTCCCAGGCCGAGCCGGCGCGCTACCTCGCGGGAACGCTCCAGGCCCATGTCGATGGCCGTCGGATGGAGTTGTTCGAGATAGCTCAGCCAATCGGCCAGGGAACGCTGGGTCATGCGGATACGGGGCTCGGCGAATGAGTGAAGGCCGACAGCAGATTGGCCAGGCGCGGCCGCAACTCGGCACGATGCACGATCATGTCGATGGCGCCATGCTCAAGGAGGAACTCGCTACGCTGGAAGCCTTCCGGAAGCTTCTCGCGGACGGTCTGCTCGATCACGCGAGGACCGGCGAAGCCGATCAGCGCCTTGGGTTCGCCGACGATCACGTCGCCGAGCATCGCCAGGCTGGCGGAAACGCCGCCGTAGACCGGGTCGGTCAATACCGAGACGAACGGGATGCCTTCTTCGCGCAGGCGCGCCAGAACCGCCGAGGTCTTGGCCATCTGCATCAGCGAGATCAGCGCTTCCTGCATGCGCGCGCCGCCGGAGGCGGAGAAGCAGATCAGCGGGCAGCGCTTCTCAAGGGCGACGTTGGCTGCGCGAACGAAGCGCTCGCCGACGATGGCGCCCATCGAACCGCCCATGAAGGAGAACTCGAAGGCGCAGGCGACCACCGGCATGCCCTGCAGCTTGCCGCTCATGGCGATCAGCGCGTCCTTCTCGCCGGTGTCCTTCTGTGCCGCGGCGAGGCGATCCTTGTACTTCTTGCTGTCGCGGAATTTCAGGCGGTCCACCGGCTCGAGGTCGGCGCCCAGCTCCTCGCGACCGTCCTCATCGAGGAAGATGTCCAGGCGGGTACGCGCGTTGATGCGCATGTGGTGATCGCACTTCGGGCAGACATCCAGGGTCTTTTCCAGCTCCGGACGGTACAGCACGGCTTCGCAGGACGGGCATTTGTGCCACAGGCCTTCCGGTACCGAACTCTTCTGGGACTCGGAACGCATGATGGAAGGGATCAGCTTGTCTACCAGCCAGTTGCTCATGCTCTTTGTTCTCCAGTGCAAGGTCGGGATGGCCGCACCGATCCGGTGACGGCGTCCCTGAGCAAATTCATCTTCGTGACCGCCGGCAGCGGTGGGCCCCACGGCTGCGAAACGTTTCGCGGCCTGTCCCATCCCCCGCCTGCGCGGTCACCTGGGCGATACCCGGCGAGCGGCTATCGCGAAATATCTGGCCTCCCTATCGGCGGCCGGGCGTTGTCGCGGAAACGGCGACACGCTAGTGGACGGCGGCGGGCCGCCCGTCGTCACATCATGTCTCGTCGCGGCGCCGCGAACGCACCGCGTCCACGAACGCGCGGACCCTCGCCGCATCCTTGATTCCCTTGCTCGCCTCGACGCCACCGCTGACGTCCACCGCGTAGGGCTTGACCTGCTCGACTGCCCTGCCGACGTTATCCGGCGTCAGACCGCCGGCCAGCACCAGGGGTTTGCCCAGGTCGGTCGGCACCAGCGACCAGTCGAACGCCGCCCCCGTGCCGCCGGGCACGCCTTCCACATAGGTATCCAGGAGAATCCCGGCAGCTCCCGGATATGCCGCCGCGCGCCCGACGATGTCGTCGCCGGGCTTCACTCGCAGGGCCTTCAGGTAGGGTCGCCGATGTCCCTCGCAGTCCTCGGCGCGCTCGTCGCCATGGAATTGCAGCAGGTCCAGCGGCACCGCATCGAGAATCTCGCCCAGTTCGCAGCGGCTGGCGTTGACGAACAGGCCGACGCTGGTCACGAACGGCGGCAGGGCACGAACGATCTCCCGCGCCCGATGGATATCCACCGCCCGCGGGCTCTTCGCATAGAACACCAGGCCGATGGCATCGGCGCCCGCCGCGGCAGCGGCCAGGGCGTCCTCGACTCGGGTGATACCGCAGATCTTGATGCGAACGGCTGGCAACGACGGAGAATCCTCGGCGAGTGAGCGACGAACCGCCGGACGGCCGGTCCGGCGGGAATTCTCGATGGTAGCAAAAGCCCGATTCGACGTCAGCCGACGATATCGGGCAATCCGGAAAGGAAATGCGGCCCCAGGTAGCGCTCGGGCAACTCGAACTCCCCGGGGTACTCCACCCGCACCAGATAGAGTCCGTAGGGGTGAGCGGTGACCCCACCGGCGCGCCGGTCGCGCGCCTCGAGCACCTCCTTCGCCCATTCGATCGGCCGCTCGCCGGCACCGATGGTCATCAGGACGCCAGCGATGTTGCGCACCATATGGTGAAGGAAAGCGTTACCGCGGATGTCCAGCACGATCAACCGACCATGCTCCAGCAAGCGCACGTGATGCATGGTCTTGACCGGCGACTTGGCCTGGCACTGCACCGCCCGGAACGAGGTGAAGTCATGGGTGCCGACCAGTACCTGGGCCGCCTCGCGCATCCGCCCGATATCCAGCGGCCGATGGTTCCAGGTGACCTCCTCGGCCAGGTGCGCCGGGCGGATCGGATCGTTGTAGATGGCGTAGCGATAGCGCCGGGCCATGGCCGAGAAGCGCGCGTGGAAATGCGCCGGCATCACCCTCGCCCAGGTCACACTGATATCCGCGGGCAGGTTGGCGTTGGTGCCCATCACCCATGCTTTCAACGGGCGCTCCACCGCGGTGTCGAAATGCACCACCTGGCCGCTGGCATGAACGGCAGCGTCGGTACGGCCGGCGCAGATCACCCCGACCGGCTCGGCGGCAACCTTCGACAAGGCGCGCTCCAGCGCTTCCTGCACGGAAGGCACGCCGGCTTCCTGGCGCTGCCAGCCACGATAGCGGGAGCCCTTGTACTCGATGCCGAGGGCGATTCTGGAAACGCCAGCGGCAGCCGATTCGGCTGCCGCTGGCGGAACAACATCGTTCATGAGGGTCGCTTCATTTCCGGATCAGGCCAGGCGCTCCAGCAACTCGCGGGCTTCCGCCTGCTGGCTGTCGTTACCTTCGGCCAGGACTTCGTCGAGGATATCGCGCGCGCCTTCGCTATCGCCCATGTCGATGTAGGCGCGAGCCAGATCCAGCTTGGTCGCCGCTTCGTCGGCACCGGAGAGGAAGTCGAAGTCATCGTCGGCGTCTCCGTCCAGGGCGGAGGCGACCGCTGCATCCTCGGCGGAGAAACTCGGCGTCGCGCTCTTCGGCTCGTCAAGGTTGCTGGCCAACTCGTCCAACTGCGCACTCACCTCGTCCAACTGGGCGGCGAAACTGTCCTCGCCCTTCTCCGGAGCGGCCGGCTCCGTCGGCTCGTCGGCCAGCGACAGGTCGAAGTCGTCCGGCAGGGACAACGCCGGCTCTTCGGCAGCCTCGGTATCGAGGGTGAATTCGTTGTCGGCAGGCGCCGCGGCGGGCACTTCGTCGTTCAGCGAAAGCAGGAAGTCGTCGTCCGAAAGCTTGTCTTCCGGCGCGTCGAGATCCAGGGAGAAATCGCCCAGGTCGTCATGCTTGGGTTGGCTCGGAGTCTCTGCCAACTCCGCGAAATCCAGGCCGAAGTCGAGATCGTCGACAGGCTTGTCCGCCGGGGTCGAGGCCGCCAGGTCCAGATCGCTGTCCAGGGTCAGGTCGTCCAGCGCCCCGCTGTCGGACTTGAGGTCGGCCTGCACGTCGTCGCCGCCCAGGTCGTCCAGGCTCAGGTCGAAGGCGTCGTCGAGATCCTGTCCTGCCGCATCCGGCTTGGCCGCGTGACCGCTGTCGTCGAGCGACAGGTCGTCAAGGCTGAAGCTATCCAGCTCGTCCTGCGCCAGCTTGGCGCCGGCCAGGCCGGCAACCGCGGCGACCGCGACCATTGCCGGATAGCGCGACTTGAGCTGCTCGACCTGCGGCTGTGCGCCGCCGATTTCGCGCAGCTCGTTTTCCTGGCGAGCGAAACCTTCGCGATCGCCCATCTCGGCATAGACTTCCATCAGCTTGAGGCGCAGGTCGGTGCGCTGCGGCTCGTCGTAGATGGCGTTCTGCAACAGTTCGGCGGCCTGGTTGAAACGCCCGTAGGCGATATAGATGTCGGCCTCGCCCAGAGCATCGGAAGTCTGCGCGGTGGTCTTCTCGACCTGCGGCGCAGCGGCTGCGACCTGCGGCTCAGGCTCGTCGAGGGTCAGGTCGTCGAAGCCGTCCTTTCCCAGGTCCAGCGCATCCTCCTGTTCCTCGCCGGCATCCGCGGCGAAAGCCTGGGCTTCTTCCTTCTCTTTCTGCGCATTGCGCCGCGACAGGATCATCAGCAGCACCAGCAACGCCAGCAGTGCGCTACCGCCGATCACCGCCAACCACAGCGGGTTGGCCAGCAGTTCGTCGAGGAAGCTCGGTGCCGGCTGCTCTGCCGCCTGTACCGGAGCGGGCGCCGGAACGGCAGGTGCCGGAGGCTTCTCGGCAGCTGGCGCGGGCGGCGGCGCCACCGGAGGTTGCGCCGGAGCGGCGGGTGCGTCTCCGGCCGGAGCAGGAGTCGGCGCTGCCGCAGCGGGAGTCCCGGGCTGAGCCGGTGCCTGCGCGGCTGCATTGGGCTGGGACGCATCCGGCAGGGCTGCGTTCGGCTGGGCTGCGCCCTGGCCTTCGGCGCCCAACTGCCCTTGCAGCTTGGCCAACTGGGCGTCCTTCAGCTGGATCAACTTCTGCAGCTTGTCCAGCTGGCTCTGCAGATCCTGCATGCGACTCTGCAGTTCTTCGTTCTCGCGGCGAGTGCTGTCGAGGCTTTCCTTGGTCACCGCCAGGGTATCGGCGATCGCCTTGCTGTCGCCCTTCCCGCCCTTGTCGGCACCCTTGCTGGCCTTGCCCTCGCCAGACACCAGGCGCAGGTTGTCCGTGGCGTCGACCTTGGATGGCGCCGACCCGGCGGCATTGCGCTGGGTCGCATCCAACTGCCTGGCGCCAGCGCTGCCCGCAGCCGGATTGCGGCTGCCGCGCCAGCTCTGGTTCTGCGCCTGCACCTGGGACAGCGCCTCGCGCGGCGAGCGCTCCAGCATCTGCTGTTCGGTGGGAATGCGCAGGACCTGGCCGCTCTTCAGCCGGTTGATGTTGCCATCGACGAAGGCGCCCGGATTCAGCTCCTGGAACGCGAGCATCGCCTGGGGTACGGAAACGCGATCGGTACGGTTGCGCTGGGCGATCTCCCAGAGCGTGTCGTTGGAAACGGTGCGATAGGTGTCGCTGCCTGCCGGCGCGGTGGTACGCACCGGAGCCGGAGCCTGCGGGGCTCGCGGGGCGCCGGTCGCGCGCGGCGCGCTGACCGGCGCTTGCGGAGCGCTTGCCGCGGCCTGCGGGGAGTACAGCGGCGGATCCAGCAGGACGGTGTACTCGCGCAGCAGGCGGCCGTTCGGCCAGAGCACCTGGAGCAGGAAGTTCAGGTAGGGCTCCTGCACCGGCTTCGACGAGGTCACGCGAATGACGCTCTTGCCGTTGGGCTTCACCACCGGCGTGAACTTCAGGTCGGTGAGGTAGTACAGGCGATCGACGCCCGCCTTGCTGAACTCTTCCGGCGACGCCAGGCTCGGGATCACCTCGCCCGAACCCAGGTCACGAACTTCGAGCAGCTCGATCTCGGCATCCAACGGTTGGTTCAACGCCGACTTCAGGGTGATTTCCCCCAGTCCCAATCCATGCGCCATGCCGGAAGTCAGGACCGAGGCCGCCGCGATTGCCCGAACCAGTGTACGAAGCCGAACCATAGTGTAATCCCTTGGTTTTAATATCTTTTCTCGTTTCACGAGAGGGAGTGCGTCGGTGCTTGCTGTCCGCTCGCCCAGCCATGCATGGACGGACGCTCCCCGGCAGCAGCGGATCGAACCAGTATTAACAAGCTCGAATAATTCTACAAATCTGTGGGTAAGTATCTTTTACAGATAGTGTTTTATCAACAACTCACCCAGGAGCACGGCATTCAGCGCGGCACCTTTTCGCACATTATCAGACACAATCCACAAATTGACCTGACAGGGATCAGCCTGCCCCGCCCTCACCCGGCCGACATAGGTCTCGTCCTGGCCGAGGGCATCGCCGACCACCGTCGGATAATCGCCCTCGCCGACCCATTCGATACCTTTCGTCGCATCGAGGCCCCGCGTCACCGCGGCCAGGTCCACCGGTTCCGCGCACTGCAGGGTCACGCTGAGGCTATCGCCGAAGAATACCGGCGCCTGGATGCAGGTAACGTTCAACGGTCCGATACGCTCGCCAAGCAAGGCCTGCACCTCCGCGAAGATGCGCCGCTCGATCGCGCTGTGCCCCTCGGCATCCACCGCGCCGACCTGCGCGAGCAGGTTGAAGGCGATCTGGCGGTCGAAGAGACGCGGCTCCAGGGGGCGCGCATTGAGCAGTTCGGCGGTCTGCCGGGCGAGTTCCTTGACCCCTTCGCGCCCCAGGCTGGAGACGGAGAGGCAGGCTGTCAGGTTCAGTTGCCGGCAATCCAGCGTGGCCAGGAGTGGCGCCAGCACTTCGCACAGTTCGGCGGCTACGGCGCAAGGACTGGACAAAAGGAACGGCGCCGCTTGGGAGGCCAGGCGTTCGGCATTCACCGAAACCATGACCGGCGGTGCGACGCTCGGTTCCAGGGCGCCGCTCAGGTCGATCACCGAACAACCCGCCGCGCGGGCGCGCTCGGCATGGGCACGCGACACCTCGGCTGCCGCGGCGAAGAAGGCCAGGCCGACACTGGAAAAATCGAAGCTATCGACATCGCCGACGCGCAGGCTGCTTTCGGCGAAACCCATGCGCTGCCCGGCCGACTCGGCGCTGGCCAGCAGGTGCAGACGATGAAGCGGGAAGTCGCGTTCGTCGAGGAGACCGACCAGAGCCTCGCCAACCGATCCGGTGGCGCCTACGACTGCGACATTGAGGGGCTGGGACATGGGAAAAGCCTCGGCGGTCTGCGAAATAGGCGTGGCACTTTACTTGCCCACCTTCGCCCAGGCAATCGAGGCGCCGCCCATTGCGGGCGGCACCGGATCGATCAGCGCTCCAGCAGGATGCGCAGCATGCGCCGCAGCGGCTCGGCAGCGCCCCACAGCAACTGGTCGCCGACGGTGAAGGCGCCGAGATACTGGGAGCCCATGTTCAGCTTGCGCAGGCGCCCGACCGGAACGCTCAGGGTGCCGGTGACGGCGGCCGGGGTCAGCTCGCGCACGCTTACCTCGCGGTGGTTCGGCACCAGCTTGACCCAGGGATTGTGCTGGCTGATCAGGCCCTCGATGTCGGTCAGCGGCACATCCTTGTTCAACTTGATGGTCAGCGCCTGGCTGTGGCAACGCATGGCGCCGACGCGCACGCAGATACCGTCGACCGGGATCGGGTTCTTGAAGCGGGCGAGGATCTTGTTGGTCTCCGCCTGGGCCTTCCACTCTTCGCGGCTCTGCCCGTTGGGCAGTTCCTTGTCGATCCAGGGGATCAGGCTGCCGCCCAGCGGCGCGCCGAAATGCTCGGTGGGGAAGGCTTCGCTGCGCAGGGTCTCCGCCACCTTGCGGTCGATGTCGAGGATCGCGCTGGCCGGGTTGGCCAGGTCATCCGCCACCGATGCATGGGCGGCGCCCATCTGCTTGAGCAGTTCACGCATGTTCTGCGCGCCGGCGCCGGAGGCGGCCTGGTAGGTCATGGCACTCATCCACTCGACCAGGCCGGCGTCGAACAGCCCACCCAGGGCCATCAGCATCAGGCTGACGGTGCAGTTGCCGCCGATGTAGTTGCGGGTGCCGGCGTCCAGAGCCTGGTCGATGACCTTGCGGTTGACCGGGTCGAGGACGATCACCGCGTCGTCTTCCATGCGCAGGCTGGAGGCGGCATCGATCCAGTAGCCCTGCCAGCCGGCCTCGCGCAGCTTGGGGAATACTTCGCTGGTGTAGTCGCCGCCCTGGCAGGTCAGGATCACGTCGAGGGTCTTCAGCTCGTCGATGCTGTAGGCGTCCTTCAGCGGAGCGATGTCCTTGCCCACTTCCGGGCCCTGGCCACCGACGTTCGACGTGGTGAAGAACACCGGCTCGATCAGGTCGAAGTCCCGCTCTTCCAGCATCCGCTGCATGAGTACGGAACCCACCATCCCGCGCCAACCGATCAGACCTACACGCTTCATCGCAACTACACCTATATGAGAGAAGTGAGCTGGCCGGCAGCCATCATGGCGCCGGCCAAGCCCGTCAGATTACAGATTCTTGAGTGCCGCGACTACGGCATCGCCCATTTCCCGGGTGCCGACCTTGCGGCAGCCTTCGGACCAGATGTCGCCGGTGCGCAGCCCCTGGTCGAGGACCTTGCTCACCGCCTGCTCGATGGCGTCGGCGGCGGTCGCCTGGCTGAAGCTGTAGCGCAACATCATCGAGACCGAGAGGATGGTCGCCAACGGGTTGGCGATGCCCTGACCGGCGATGTCCGGGGCGGAACCGTGGCAGGGTTCGTACATGCCCTTGTTGTTCGCGTCGAGCGAGGCAGAAGGCAGCATGCCGATGGAACCGGTCAGCATGGAAGCCTCATCCGACAGGATGTCGCCGAACATGTTGTCGGTGACCATCACGTCGAACTGCTTGGGCGCGCGCACCAGTTGCATGGCGGCGTTATCCACGTACATATGGGAAAGCTCGACGTCCGGGTAGTCCTTCGCCACCTCTTCCACCACTTCCCGCCACAGTTGGCTGGAGGCGAGGACGTTGGCCTTGTCCACCGAGCAGAGCCTGTTGTTGCGTACGCGGGCCATGTCGAAACCGACGCGGGCGATACGACGGATTTCGCTCTCGCTGTACGGCAGGGTGTCGTAGGCTTGGCGCTCGCCGTTCTCCAGCACGCGCTGCTCGCGGGGCTGGCCGAAGTAGATGCCGCCGGTCAGTTCGCGGACGATGAGGATGTCCAGCCCGGCGACCACTTCCGGCTTCAGGCTGGAGGCCGCGGCCAGTTGCGGATAGAGGATGGCCGGACGCAGGTTGGCGAACAGGCCCAGTTGCGAGCGAATCTTCAGCAGACCGCGCTCGGGACGGATATCGCGTTCGATCCTGTCCCACTTCGGCCCCCCTACCGCGCCCAGCAGCACCGCATCGGCCTGGCGCGCGCGCTGCAGGGTCTGGTCGGCCAGCGGCACGCCGTGCTTGTCGATGGCCGCGCCACCGATGACGTCCTCGGCCAGTTCGAAGCCGAGCTGGAACCTGTCGTTGGCCAGTTCCAGCACCTTGACCGCTTCCGCCATGATTTCCGGGCCGATACCGTCACCGGGGAGAACCAGGATCTGCTTGCTCATAACACCCTCTTGTCCTTCATTCATTGAACGGCGGGCATGCGCCGCCGCGATCGAACCGTCACTCCCGACGCAGCCACAGCACCAGCACGTCGGTGCTGAACGAGCCGTCGTCGGCAATCTCGAAATACTCCCTGACTTCCTCGCCCACCGCCAGCTGCAGGGTGCGGATCGCCTGGCGGAACACCTCCGGCGTACGCATCCGCTCGACCCACGACTGGAACTCCAGGCGCAGGCGCTGGCGCCGGCTTCCGGTTACCAGCAGGCCCGCCTCGCCGCTCAGGCGCGCCCACTCGGCCGGCGAGTAGTTGCGCACATGGCTGGTGTCGCGGAGCAGCTCGACGGTCTGCAGGAAGGTGTCCGGCAAGGCCTGCCCGGGCGCCGCCACGTCGACGAAGATCGCCACCCCGCCGGGCTTGAGCACCCGCCGCACCTCGCGCAGGGCCAGGCCGACATCGCGCCAGTGATGGGTGGAATAGCGACTGAAGACGAAATCGAACTCGCCGTCGGCGAAGGGCAGGCTCTCCGCCTTGCCCTGTTCGGTACGGATGTTCGCCATGCCCCGTTCCGCGGCGCTCTGCGCCACCACGGCGAGCATCTCGGCGGAAAGATCGTAGGCCACCACCTCCCCTGCCAGGGCGGCGACCTGGAAGCTCACGTGGCCGGCGCCGCAGCCCAGGTCGAGGACCCGCGCTTCCGGGCGCCCGGCCAGGGCGTCGCGCAGCAAGGCGAATTCCTCGCCCTGGGCATGCACGGCGCTGCTCAGGTAGGCCGAAGCCTGGGCGCCGAACTGGCGCTGGACAACGTCATCGTGGTCGCTCATGAACCTACTCCGGGAGAAAAACCGGGCGCACCCTACCCAGGATGCGCCCGGCAAGGGGACTCACGTGGCGCTCAGCGGAACAGCCAGGGCTGCTGCTGGCGGTAGCCGTCCTCGAAGGCACGGATCGCATCGGCGTCCTGCAGCGTCAGGCCGATGTCGTCGAGGCCGTTGAGCAGGCAATGCTTGCGGAACGGGTCGACCTCGAAACCCAGCACCTTGCCATCAGGACGGGTAACGGTCTGCGCCGCCAGGTCGATGGACAACTGGTAGCCTTCGTTCGCCTCGACCTGGCGGAACAGTTCGTCCACCTCGGCCTCGGGCAGGATGATCGGCAGCAAGCCGTTCTTGAAACTGTTGTTGAAGAAGATGTCGGCATAGCTCGGTGCGATCACCGTGCGGAAACCGTACTCGTCCAGCGCCCAGGGCGCGTGCTCGCGGGACGAGCCGCAGCCGAAGTTCTCCCGCGCCAGCAGTACGCTGGCACCCTGGTAGCGCGGCTGGTTGAGGACGAAGTCCGGGTTCAGCGGACGCTTCGAGTTGTCCTGTCCCGGCTGCCCGACATCCAGGTAGCGCCATTCGTCGAACAGGTTGGGGCCGAAGCCGGTGCGCTTGATCGACTTGAGGAATTGCTTGGGAATGATCTGATCGGTATCGACGTTGGCGCGATCCAGCGGAGCGACGAGACCGGTCGTCTGGGTATAGGGTTTCATCTCGGTTCTCCTCAGGCGAGCAATTCGCGGACATCGATGAAGCGGCCGTTGACGGCCGCGGCGGCGGCCATCGCCGGGCTGACCAGGTGGGTACGGCCACCGGCGCCCTGACGGCCCTCGAAGTTGCGGTTGGAGGTCGAGGCGCAGTGTTCGCCGCTCTCTAGCCGGTCCGGGTTCATCGCCAGGCACATGGAACAGCCCGGCTCGCGCCATTCGAAGCCGGCCTCGATGAAGATCCGGTCCAGGCCTTCCTTCTCGGCCTGCTCCTTGACCAACCCGGAACCCGGCACCACCAGCGCCTGCTTGATGGTCGCGGCGACCTTGCGGCCCCTGGCCACTTCGGCGGCAGCGCGCAGGTCCTCGATCCGCGAGTTGGTGCAGGAACCGATGAATACCCGGTCCAGCTGGATGTCGGTGATCGCCTGGTTCGGCCGCAGGCCCATGTACTTCAAGGCGCGCTCGATCGAACCGCGCTTGATCGGGTCGCTCTCGCGGGCCGGGTCCGGCACGTTCTGGTCCACCGCCAGGACCATTTCCGGCGACGTGCCCCAGCTGACCTGCGGCTTGATCTGCGCGGCGTCCAGCTCGACCACGGTATCGAAGCGGGCATCGGCGTCCGACACCAGCCCCTGCCAGCAGGCGACGGCCTGGTCCCATTGCTCGGCGCTCGGCGCGAAGGGCCGGCCCTTCACGTAGTCGATGGTCTTCTGGTCGACGGCGACCAGGCCGACGCGGGCGCCCGCCTCGATCGACATGTTGCAGATGGTCATCCGCCCTTCGATGGACAGGTCGCGGATGGCGCTGCCGGCGAACTCGATGGCGTGGCCGTTGCCGCCGGCGGTGCCGATCCTGCCGATCACCGCGAGGACGATATCCTTCGCCGTGACGCCGGCCGGCAGCCTGCCTTCGACCTTGACCAGCATGTTCTTCATCTTCTTCGCCACCAGGCACTGGGTCGCCAGCACATGCTCTACCTCGGAAGTGCCGATGCCGTGGGCCAGCGCGCCGAAGGCGCCGTGGGTGGAAGTGTGCGAGTCGCCGCAGACCACGGTCATCCCCGGGAGGGTCGCGCCCTGCTCCGGACCGACCACATGGACGATGCCCTGGCGCACGTCGTTCATCTTGAATTCGGTGATGCCGAAGTCGTCGCAGTTCTCGTCGAGGGTCTGCACCTGCAGGCGCGAGACCTCGTCGGCGATGGCGGCGATGCCGCCCTTGCGCTCGGTGCGGGTGGTCGGCACGTTGTGGTCCGGGGTGGCGATGTTGGCGTCGATCCGCCACGGCTTGCGCCCGGCCAGGCGAAGACCCTCGAAGGCCTGCGGCGAGGTCACTTCGTGCAGGATATGGCGGTCGATGTAGATCAGCGCCGAACCGTCGTCGCGCTGCTTGACCAGGTGCATGTCCCAGAGTTTGTCGTAGAGGGTCTTGCCGGCCATCGGGATTTCCTCATCAGCTCATTTCTATGCCCACAGGGCTTGTGAGGATGATCCTATGGCTTGTCTACGAATAACTCAAATTCATATTTTTCATCCAAAGCATTCCCAACAGGAATCCATTGGCGCTAAGCTCCGGGCAGCCGAAACCAGCGGAGGCCCGCAATGGACCTGAACAGCCTCAACACCTTCATCGCCATTGCCGAGACCGGCAGCTTCTCCGAAGCCGGCGAGCGCCTGCACCTGACCCAACCGGCGGTGAGCAAGCGCATCGCCGCCCTCGAACAGCAGCTCAATGCCCGGCTGTTCGACCGGGTCGGCCGCGAGGTCAACCTCACCGAGGCCGGCCGCGCCCTGCTGCCGCGCGCCTACCAGTTGCTCAACGTGCTCGACGACACCCGCCGGGCGCTGAACAACCTCACCGGCGAGGTCAGCGGCCGGCTGGTCCTGGCCACCAGCCACCACATCGGCCTGCATCGCCTGCCGCCGCTGCTGCGCGCCTTCACCCGGGCGCATCCGCAGGTGGCGCTGGATATCCAGTTCCTGGATTCGGAAGTGGCCTACGAGGAGATCCTTCATGGTCGTGCGGAACTGGCGGTGATCACCCTGGCCCCGGAAACCGCCGAACCGGTGCGCGCAGTCCCGGTGTGGGACGACCCGCTGGACTTCGTCGCCGCCCCGGAGCACCCGCTGGCCCGACAGGGCACGGTGTTCCTCGCCGACGTCGCCAAGCACCCCGCGGTATTCCCCGGCGGCAACACCTTCACCCACCACATCGTGCGGCGCATGTTCGAAGCCGAAGGGCTGACGCCGAACATCGCCATGAGCACCAACTACCTGGAGACCATCAAGATGATGGTCTCCATCGGCCTGGCCTGGAGCGTGCTGCCGCGGACCATGCTCGACGACCAGGTGGTGCGCCTGCCGCTGCAGGACATCCAGCTCAGCCGCCAGCTCGGCTATATCCTGCACACCGAGCGGACCCTGTCGAACGCCGCGCGCGCCTTCATGCGCCTGCTCGACGAACAGGCATTCGGCAACGGCACTCCAGCGGCCTGAAGCGATTCAGGTCGGACGCCACGGGTAGGCCCTCCCCTCTTCGCCGTCCGCGGCCAGCGCTCACCCGACCTGCATGCCAATGCCCTCGCGACTCAGCCCTCGCCGACCCACGCCTGCACCTCGACCTCCACGTCGACCCCCAGCGCCAGCCCGGCGGTCACCGTCGAGCGTACCGGCAAGGCCCCCTGCACATGACGCTGGTAGACCTCGTTGAAACCGGCGAAGTGGGCCATGTCCGACAGCCAGACGGTGACCTTCACCAGTTGGTCGAAACGCGCGCCACAGTTCTCCAGCGTCTCGCCGATGCGTGCCATCACCGCTTCGGTCTGGGTCTGGATATCGCCACGCACCACCTCGCCGCTCGGACTCATCGGCACCTGCCCGGAAAGAAACAGGAAGCCGCCGGCCCGCACCGCGCGGGAAAAGGGAAACGGCAGGCTGCTGGGGTAACGCTGGATGTCATCGCTCATCTGGATTGCCTCCTGTGGATGAAGCGCTAGGAAGAAAAGCTTTCGGCCGCGGAATCGGCGTATTCATGTAGCACTGCGATCAACCTGGCTCATATCGACGCGCTCCGCCAGAAAGTCCAGGAACGCCCGCACGCGCAGCGGCAGATAGCCGCCCTGGCCGACGTAGACGGCGTGGACTTCCTCCAGGTCGCCCGGGTTGTATGCCTCGAGCACGGGAATCAGGCGGCCGGCGGCTATGTCCTCGCGTACCTGGAACGCGGCCAGCCGCGCCAGGCCCAGGCCGGCCACGGCCAGACGGCGCAGCGCCTCGCCATCGCTGGCCTGGGCGTTGCCCGACAACGGCACCACGAGTTCCTCGCCGGCGTCCCGCAGCGGCCAGCCGGAGCGCGTTCGCACATAGTTGGCGCCGAGGCGGTTGTGCCCCAGCAGCGCCTGCGGCGTGGCCGGCATGCCATGTCGGGCCAGGTAGGCCGGCGCACCGACGATCAGCATGCGCGTGCTCCCCAGCTTGCGCGCCACCAGGCTCGAGCTTTTCAGCGGCCCCGCGCGCACGGCCACGTCGGTGCGCTGCTCGAGGATGTCGACGACCTCATCGGTCAGCACGATATCCAGCGTCACCTCGGGATGCTGCGCGAGGAACTCGGGCACCAGCGGCAGCAGGAAGTGATGTCCGAAAGGCACGTTGGCGTTGACTCGCAAGCGCCCGCGCGGCGCCGCGTTTTCGCTCGCACACCGCTCGGCTTCCTCCAGGTCGGCCAGGATACGCACCCCGCGCTCGTAGAACGTGCATCCCTCGGGCGTCAGTTGCAATTGACGGGTGGAGCGGTTCAGCAAGCGGGTTCCCAGGCGCTGTTCGAGCCGGGTGATCAGCTTGCTGACTGCCGAGGGCGTCATGCCGCAACGTCGAGCGGCGGCGGAAAAGCCCCCCGACTCGACGACCCGGGCAAACACCTCCAGTTCGCCGGAACGGTTGACTTCAAGCCGGGCCATGGCGCCCTGCCTGATGATTTCGCTTCATAAATGATGTTCCCCGCTACGGCCTTTTCCCCTTAAATCTTTGAATTCATCATCAGCTACAGGATAACCACTGAATTCAACGACATGAAACGACCCATCGAAAGACTTCCCGCCGCGACCTCCAGCGCAACCCGGGCCTTCGCGCTCACGACGAGCCTGTTGTACGCCTGCGCCGCGCCGGCCGCTTCCTGGACCGCCAGCTGGCAGGCCAGCCCGCAGCCGGTCTGGGCTGAGGACTTCCTGTTTCCCAGCAACGTGCCGGCCGAACTGCACGACCAGACGGTGCGGCAACTGGTGCGAATCAGCCTGGGAGGAACGCGCGTGCGCATCGTCCTGGCAAATACCTATGGAAGGCGCCCGATCCGGATCGGCCGGGCCACCCTGGCCAAACCGGGTTCCGAGCGCGCCGCGGTCGCCACCGGCAGCCTGCATGACGTGACCTTTGGCGGACGCCGGACGGCGACCATCGCGCCCGGCGCCACGCTACTCAGCGATCCGGTGGCGATGCCGGTGGCCGCGCTCTCGCAGGTGCTGGTGAGTCTCTACCTGCCGGCCGCCACGCCCATGGAAACCTTCCACTGGGACGGCCGCCAGACGGGCTGGATCGTCGCCGGCGAGCAGACCCAAAGCCACGCATTGCAGCTGGACGCGGCGGACAGCCAGAGCACCAGCGCGCGCCTGCTGTTGACAGGTATCCTGGTCGAAACCGAAACGGCAACGCGGACGCTGGTGACGCTCGGCGACTCGATCACCGACGGAGCCAGCGCCAGCCTCGACCGGAACAGCCGTTGGCCGGACTTCCTCGCCGAACGCCTGGCCCCGCATGGCGTCGCCGTGGTCAATGCGGGGATTTCCGGCGCCCGTCTGCTGAGCGACGGCATGGGCGCGAGCGCGCTGGCACGTCTGGACCGCGACGTACTGGCCCAGCCAGGCGCAAGCAGCATGGTGGTGATGCTCGGCATCAACGACATTGCCTGGCCCGGTACCGCTTTCGCCCGGAATGCCGCACCGCCCACCCTGGAAGCGCTGATCGCCGGCTACCGGCAATTGATCGAACGGGCGCACAACCGGGGTATCCGGGTCGTCGGCGCGACCCTCACGCCGTTCGAGGGCGCACTGCCCGGCACGCCGTTGAGCGATTATTACCATCCCGCCAAGGAAGCCCTGCGCAGGCAGGTTAACGAGTGGATCCGTCATGCCGGCGCCTTCGATGCGGTGATCGACTTCGACGCGGCATTGCGCGATCCGGAGCAGCCGTCGCGGCTCGCCGCGCGCTACGACTCCGGCGACCATCTGCACCCCAGCGACGAAGGCAACCGGGCGATGGCGGCCGCCGTCGACCTCGACGTCCTGCTGGACGAGGTGCCTGACGGCACACCGGCAGAGCCCCGGGCCGATAGCGCAACGAAATGAAAAAAGGCGCCCGAAGGCGCCTTTTTTCGATCACCGCTGACGGTTACTGGTTGTCCAGTGCCGGGCGCTGGCCATTGATGGCGATACGCTTCGGCTTGGCTTCTTCCGGAACCAGCCGCACCAGGTCGATGTTCAGCAGGCCGTTGGCCAGCGAAGCCGCCTTGACCTCGATATGATCGGCGAGGCGGAACGACAGCTTGAAGGCGCGCTGGGCGATGCCCTGGTGCAGGTAGGTCACGTTGTCCGTGGACTTCTCGCGCTTGCCGCCACTGACGGTCAGCACGCCGCGCTCGACCTGCAGGTCCAGGTCTTCTTCTTGGAAGCCGGCGGCGGCGATGACGATGCGATACTCGTCGTCACCGTGCTTTTCGACGTTGTAGGGCGGGTAGGTGCTCCCGGCCTCATTGCGCAGGGCCGACTCGAACAGATCGTTGAAGCGATCGAAGCCTACGGAATGACGGAACAGCGGGGCGAGGGAAAAAGCGTTGCTCATTGCGAATCTCCTGAATTATCAGCAAGTACTCTGGTGCGGAACCCGTCTTCGGCATCCCGCACGAACTAGATAGGGATCGTCGGAAGTATTTCAAGAGCCTTGAGAACGACCGTTCGTCGTGCTCAGATCGAAACTCATCCTTTCGAGAACCGTCGCCATGGAACGCGCAATCCCGACCTTCCCCTGCCGCGATCTGGACAGCGCCAGCGCCTTCTACCAGTCCCTCGGCTTCCACCTTGGCGCTCGCTATCCGACCTACGCCATCCTCCAGCGCGGCGCCCTGGAGCTGCACCTGTCGCTGTTCGAGGCGCTCGAACCGAAGACCAATTGCAGCGCTGCCTACCTGCGCCTGGAGGACGCCCAGGCGCTGCATCGCCAGGCCGCGGCCCTCGGCCTGGGCGGCCAGGGGATTCCACGCATCACGGCCCTGGAAGACCAGCCCTGGGGCATGCGCGAATTCGCCCTGATCGATCCCGATGGCAACCTGCTGCGGGTCGGCCAGGAGCTCGATGCGACGCCAGAGCAGCACCGGGTTCGCCTGGCCAGCGCCGACGACGTCCCCGCAGTGGCCGCGCTCTGGCAAGCCAATGTCCGCGAAGCCGGGGAAACCCTGGATGCCGGCGACCAACAGGCGATCCAGGCACTGCTCCTGGCCGCCTCGCGCAACCGCTTGCTCTGGCTGGCGGAGGCCCAGCAGCATCCCCGCGGTTTCGTCCTCGCCCACTTGTGGCAGATCGAGGACGGTCAGGCACGGGTCGGAGAGATCGCAGAGCTCTACGTATTGCCGCAGGCCCGCCGCCAGGGCCTGGCCCGGGAACTGGTGGGCAGCGCCGAGGAGGCCCTGCGCTCGCGCGGCGCCGGCCTGATCCGCGCGCAATCGGCCCTTGACGCGCCGCTGTCCAACCTGTTCTGGCAGGGCCTGGGCTGGGACGCCGACTACCTGACCTTCACTCGCTACTGACCTGGGGAGCATCATCATGCGCAACGTCATGCTGATCACCGGAGCCAGCCGCGGCATCGGCGCCGCCACCGCTCTGCTCGCCGCCGAACGCGGCTATGCGGTCGTCCTCAACTATCTGCGCAACCGCGAGGCCGCCGAAGCGCTGCGCCAGCGCATCGAGCGCCAGGGCGGCGAAGCCCTGGCGGTGGCGGCCGACGTAGCCGAGGAAGGCGATGTCGAGCGGCTGTTCGCCGCCATCGACGAACGTTTCGGCCGCCTCGACGTGCTGGTCAACAACGCCGGCATGCTGGAAGCGCAGACGCGCCTGGAAAACATCGACGCGGCGCGCCTGCACAGGGTATTCGCGACCAACGTGACCGGCAGCTTCCTCTGCGCCCGCGAGGCGGTGAAGCGCCTGTCGACCCGCCACGGCGGGCGCGGCGGCAGCATCGTCAACGTGTCCTCGATGGCCTCGCGGCTGGGATCGCCCAACGAATACATCGACTATGCCGCCGCCAAGGGCGCCATCGACAGCATGACCATCGGTCTGGCCAGGGAAGTGGCGGCGGAGGGTATCCGGGTCAACGCGGTGCGGCCCGGACTGATCGATACCGAGATCCACGCCAGCGGCGGCGAGCCAGGCCGTATCGAACGCCTGAAGGGCGGCATACCGCTAGGACGCGGCGGTACGGCGGAGGAAGTCGCGCGGGCGATTCTCTGGCTGGCGTCGGACGAAGCCAGCTACAGCACCGGCACCTTCATCGATGTCAGCGGCGGCCGCTAGGCCTGGTACGCAAGCTAGGCCGCCTGGCTGAACGACACCTGCAACAGCCGGTCGATGGTTTCGCAATCGCTTTCCCGGCGTATCCGTGCGAACAGCTCGACGGCTTCGGGATAGGTGCGGGTGAGCATGCCCAGCCACTGCTTGAGACGGCCCGGGGCATAGCGCGGGGCGAGCTTGCGCCGGGCCTGTAGCCAGAAGTCGCGCAGCAGCGGCAACAGCTCGCTCCAGGGCATCTCGCGGATTTCGCCGCCATCGCGCCAGGCGGCGATCTGCCGAGCCAGGCCAGGACGCGAGACCAGGCCGCGACCGAGCATGATGTCCTCCACCCCGCTGACCTCGCGACAACGCAGGTAGTCGTCGAGCGTCCACACTTCGCCGTTGGCGAACACCGGCACGCGCACCGCCTCGGCCACCCGCGCCACCCATTCCCAGTGCGCCGGCGGCCTGTAGCCATCGACCTTGGTCCGGGCATGCACCACTACATGGGCCGAGCCGCCGTCGGCCAGGGCCCGCGCACAATCCAGGGCGCCGTCGGGACTGTCGTAGCCCAGGCGCATCTTCGAGGTCACCGCAATCTCGCTCGGCACCGCGCGACGCACGGCGGCGACGATGTCGTGCATCAGCTCCGGCTCCTTGAGCAATACCGCGCCGCCGCGCGAGCGGTTCACGGTCTTGGCCGGACAACCGAAGTTCAGGTCGATCACCGGGGCACCCAGCTCACAGGCGAACGCGGCGTTATCCGCCAGGCACGCAGGATCGGAGCCGAGCAACTGCACACGCATCGGCGTCCCGGCGCAGGTCCGGCTGCCGTCGCGCAGCTCCGGCGCCAGCTTGTGGAAAGCCGTGGCCGGCAGCAGGCGATCGGTGATGCGGATGAATTCGGTGACGCACCAATCGATGCCGCCGACGCGGGTCAGCACGTCGCGGAGGATTTCATCCACCAGACCTTCCATCGGCGCCAGGGCGATTTGCACGAACCACTACCTCGAAAATGACAGGCGGCGGATTCTAGAGAATCCGCCGCCCGGAACAAAGTGCGAATGCCTGCCGGCCGACGCGCGACGGGTCAGGCCCCGGCGAGCAGAGCCTGGCCGTAGCCGTCGATGAACTCCGCCGGCATCCGCTTCGGCTTGCCGCTGGACAGTTCGATGCAGACGAAGGTGGTCTGCGCCCGCAGCAGCGTGGCACCATCCGCCGGGCGTACCAACTGGAAGCGCCGGTTCATCCGCAGGCGCTGGTCGGACTCGACGATCCAGGTCGCCAGTTGCAGTTCGTCGCCCTCGTAGGCCGCGGCCAGGTAGTCGATCTCGTGGCGCAGCACCGCCATCGCCCGGTCCAGCCGGCGGTACTCGGCCAGGTCCAGGCCCAGCCGCTGCGAGTGGCGCCAGGCGCAGCGCTCCAACCAACTGACGTAGACGGCGTTGTTCGCGTGGCCGAGCCCGTCGATGTCCTCGGTGAGGACCCTGAGGTCGATCACGAACGGATCGGCGTAGTCCCAATTCATCAATGCTGCTCCAGGCTGCCGGCCAGTTCGCGCGCTTCCCTGGCCAGTTGTGTGATCTGATCCCAGGCCCGCGCCCGGATCAGGCTCGGCGGCGCCAACCAGGTGCCGCCGACACAGGCGACATTGGGCAGGCGGAGGAAATTCAGCAGGTTGTCCAGGTTCACCCCGCCGGTCGGGCAGAAGCGGATGCCGGTGAACGGCCCCTTCAGGCTTTTCAGCATTTTCACGCTGGCAGTGCCATCGGCCGGGAACAGCTTCAGCGAGCGATAACCGTACTCCAGCGCCAGCAACACTTCCGAAGGCGTCATCACCCCGGGTAGGTATGGCAAGCCGGCATCCTCCGCGGCGGCGGCAAGACGCGGCGTGCATCCGGGGCTGACGGCGAACTGTGCGCCTGCGTCGCGCGCCTCGAGAAACTGCTCGGTGTGGATCAGGGTACCCGCCCCCAGCAGGACCTCGGGCACCTCGCGATGGATGGCGGCGATCGCGTCCAGCGCCTGCGGCGTGCGCAGCGTCACTTCCAGCACCGTGACGCCGCCCGCATACAACGCGCGCGCCAGGTCGGGCGCCAGCGCCACGTCCTCGATCACCAGCACCGGCAATACCGGGCTGGCCTGCTGCAGGACCCGATCCAGCGGCAATGTCATGGGCACTCCTCGATTCGAAACGGTTCGCCCCGCCGGATCGCTCCGCGCGGGCCACAGCGCTTTTTACCGAAGAACCGAGGTCAGGACAACGACAACCCCTCTGCTACGCGCCTCAGGAAGCGCTCGCCGTCTTTTCCACGCGCCGGCAAGCGCGCATCGCCGGGCGCTCCTCGAGCAGCGCCAGCAGCGACTCGCTCAGCCTGCGCTCGCCGAGCAGTCGGTGGTGGCCGCCGCCCGGCAGACGCAGCAAGCGACTGGCCGGCCAGGCGGCATGGATGCGCTCGGCATTTTCCACCGCTACGCGCGTGTCGTCGTCGGCATGCACCACCAGCCCGGGCATTTCCAGACGGTAGCGCGCCACATCCAGGCACGCCGCGGATATGCCAGCCTGACGCTCGACCAGGCGGATGAAATGCGAGCGAGCCAGGGCCGGCAAACCGACGAAACGAGCGAACAGGCGCAACTGTTCGAGAATCCGCGACGGCGCCGAGACCGTCACCAGCGCTTCGCTGCGCAGCCCCATCTGGGCCGCCAGCAACGCCGCCGCGCCACCCAGGGAATGACCGACCACCGCACGCAGCGGCGGCAACTCGCCAGCGGCCTCCAGCAAGGCATGGGCGAACAGCACCACGTTCGCCTCCCTGCCCGGCGAGCGGCCATGGGCCGGCGCATCGAGGGCATACACCGAATAACCCGCGCCGACCAGTTGCTCGATCAGATGGGCGAACTGTGTCGGCCTGCCGGCCCAGCCATGCAGCAGCAGGACTGCCGGCCCCTCGCCCCAGCGCAACACCGACAGCCCGAAGCGCAGAGTGACGCGCTCCGAACTGGCCAGCAGCGGCAGCTCCCAATCCTTCGGCGGCCACTCGCCAGGCACCATGAACGTCCGACGCATACGCTCGGCCGTCCAACGCGGCGCGATGCGGCCGATCGTCCCGTTGAAACCGCGAATCCAGGTCAGGCTGCTCATCTCGCACCTCCTCAGTTCACCGCCTGCTTGGCGGCACGCAGAACCCGGTCGGACAGCTCCCCCGGCCCCAATGCCCGGGCCAGCGCCAAACCGCCAATCATCAACACCAGGTCGGCCAGGGCGACGTCGGTTTCCTCGGGACTTTCCGCCAGGCTGGCGACCATGATCTCGACATGTCTGCTCAAGACCTCGCGAAACCCCTCCGGCAGGCGCGCCACCTCGGCTAGGGTCGCCGGCAGCGGACAACCGGCGTCGACCTGTGCGTCCCGATGCTTGCGCGACAGGTAGAAGGCGGCCGCCAAGGCACGACGCTCCTTTCCCGACAATCCGGGATCGAGTTCGCCGAGCAGTTCGCGGCGCTTGCCGAGCAATTGCTCGAACGCCTCGAGCATCAGCGCATCCTTGCTCTGGAAGTGGGCATAGAAGCCGCCGACGGTGAGCCCCGCCGCGCCCATCACTTCCCCGACGCTAGGTTCGACGGCGCCCCGCTCGAGCAGGGCCTGGGTGGCGGCACCGAGGATGCGGGCACGGGTCTGGGTTTTCTTGTCGCTCATGACGACCTCCGAAAATATTATGGATGAAATATTATATTCATAATAAAAATCGGCAAGCGTACGGCCGGGCCGTCTGTCAGGAAATTCGAAAAGGGAAAAAACAAAAGGGCCATTCCAATTCGGAATGGCCCTATAGAGCCCCGCAGAGCGGGAAAAAGTGGCGTCCCCTAGGGGACTCGAACCCCTGTTACCGCCGTGAAAGGGCGGTGTCCTAGGCCACTAGACGAAGGGGACAATGAAACCTTCGAAAAGTAAGGCCAGCGATGCTGGCCTTGGAATGTGGTGGAGCTAGACGGGATCGAACCGTCGACCTCTTGCATGCCATGCAAGCGCTCTCCCAGCTGAGCTATAGCCCCGAATTCGCCATCAGGCGGGCGATCTTCCGATCGCTTCGACAACCTTCCGGTCGTCGACACGTTCATCCATTGCTGGGACGGATGAACATGAAGTGGCGTCCCCTAGGGGACTCGAACCCCTGTTACCGCCGTGAAAGGGCGGTGTCCTAGGCCACTAGACGAAGGGGACGAAACCTTCGTAGGAATCCGCAAAACCAACCGCGTATTCCCGGCAATTTGGTGGAGCTAGACGGGATCGAACCGTCGACCTCTTGCATGCCATGCAAGCGCTCTCCCAGCTGAGCTATAGCCCCAAAGTACCGCTGGATCGCTTCACTTCGTTGAGTTCGTCGTGAAGACGGGGCGCATACTAAGGGCGAGGCTTGAGGCTGTCAACATTATTTTTCATCGAAACCTAAAAAATTTTACCGGAAGAACAATCACTTACCTCCCCTCCCCCAAAAACGAGGCCCGCAACTGGGCGAGCCTCGTCATCGACTGTGGAAGAAAGCCGGTCAGCCGGGAATGGCGTCGCGGATCTTCTCCCACTCCTTGGTTTCCTTTTTCGACGCCCCGCCCAGCAGCTCCAGGGCCTGGCGCAAGCGATAACGCGACAGGTCGGCGCCAAGGATCTCCATGGCGTCCAGCACCGAAACCGAGCTGGCATGCCCGGTGATGGCCGGGAACATCAGCGGCATCACGTCGCGCAGCTTGAGCTGGAGGTGTTCGGCGACAGCCTGGATGCAGCCGGTGATGCGTTCCTTCTCCCACTGGCGCAGGGATTCGAGTTTCCACAGCACCAGTTGCAGGACCTGGCGGACCTGGGTCGGATCGAGCTTCTTGTGTTCGAACAGCGAAGCGTCCAGCGGCACCCCGCCGCTGAAGAAGAATCCGGCCAGCGGCGCGATCTGGCTGAAGTTCTCCACCCGTCCCTGCACGTGCGGAGCGATCTTCATCAGGTATTCGGGATTCAACGCCCACTTCTGCACCTCACGGGCGAACTCCTCCACGGACTGCTCGCGGATCCACTGCCCGTTCAGCCAGGAGAGCTTCTCCAGGTCGAAGATCGGTCCGCCCAGGGAGACGCGCGACAGGTCGAAATGCTCGATCATCTCGGCGAGGGTGAATTTCTCGCGCTCGTCCGGCATCGACCAGCCCATCCGCCCGAGGTAGTTGAGCAGCGCCTGCGGCAGGTAGCCCATGCGCTCGTAGAAGGTTATAGAGGTCGGGTTCTTGCGCTTGGACAGCTTGCTCTTGTCCGGGTTGCGCAGCAGTGGCATGTAGCACAGCTGCGGCTGCTCCCAGCCGAAATACTCGTAGAGCTTGATCAGCTTGGGCGCCGACGGCAGCCACTCTTCGCCGCGCAGGACGTGGGTGATGCCCATCAGGTGGTCGTCGACCACGTTGGCGAGGAAGTAGGTGGGCAGGCCGTCGGCCTTCATCAGCACCTGCATGTCCATGCGATCCCACGGAATCTCGACATCGCCGCGGAGCATGTCCGGCACCACGCAGACGCCCTCAGTCGGCACCTTCATGCGGGTGACGTGGGACTCGCCGGCGGCGAGGCGGCGCTGCACCTCATCCTTCGGCAGATGCATGCAGTGGCCGTCGTAGCGCGGGGTTTCCTTGCGCGCCATCTGCTCGGCGCGAACCGCATCGAGGCGCTCGGGCGTGCAGAAGCAGGTGAAGGCATGGCCCTTCTCGACCAGCTCGTCCGAATACTTCTTGTAGATATGCCCGCGCTCGCTCTGCCGGTACGGGCCATGCGGGCCGCCGACGTCCGGGCCCTCGTCCCATTCGATGCCGAGCCAGCGCAGGGCGTCGTAGATCTGCTGCTCGGACTCCCGCGTCGAACGCAGCTGGTCGGTGTCCTCGATGCGCAGGATGAACTGACCGCCGTGCTGACGCGCGAAGCACAGGTTGAACAGCGCGATGTATGCGGTACCGACGTGCGGGTCGCCCGTCGGCGACGGGGCGATGCGAGTACGAACAGTGGTCATGGAGACTCTCTTGCCAAGCGGAAGTTAAAACGGAAATTCAGGGGCGCGATGTTATCAGGCGGGCCGCCTCCGGCTCCAGTAAACGACCGGTGTCGGCCGGCAGGCGGCTGATCAGGAAATCGAGGAAGGCCTTGACCTTCATCGCCTGGAAACGCCGCGAAGGATAGACCGCATACAGTTCGCCGACCGGCAACGGCACGTCCGCCAGCAAACGCACCAGACGCCCGCTGTGCACGCTCTCCGCACAGATCAGCGCCGGTAGCGCGGCAATGCCGGCACCGGCGACCACCGCCTCGCGGGCGAAGGTGATGTTGTTGCAGGACAGCACCCGCTGGCAGGGCAGGCTGTCTCCGGAAAGCGGCCAGTAGCGCTGGGAGTCGGTGGACAGAAGGACCGCGCGATGCCCGGCAAGCTCGGCCACCGATGTCGGCGTGCCGTGCGCCGCCAGGTAGTCGGGGCTGGCGCAGAGCCAGCGGCTGGTAGAGAGCAGGCGACGGGCCACCAGGGTGGAATCCTCCGGCTGGCCGACCATGATCACGATGTCGACGCCCTCCTGCAGCGGATCGACGCTGCGCGAGGCCAGCTCGACCTCGGCGGTGATCTGCGGGTACTGGCGCATGAAGTCGCCCAGCAGGCTGGCGAGGAACATCTGGCCGAACTCTATCGGCGAGGTGATCCGCAGCAATCCCGACGGCGCCTGTTGCAACTGCATGACCGCCTGCTCGGCCTCGGCGAAATCGTGCATGATCTGCCGGCAGCGCTCGTAGTAGGCCTGCCCTACTTCGGTCAGGCGCAACTTGCGGGTAGTGCGATTGAGCAGGCGCACGCCCAGGCGCTCCTCCAGCAGGGCGATGCGCCGGCTCACCGTGGACTTCTGCATGCCCAGGCTCTGCGCGGCCTGGGTGAAGCTGTGGTACTCCACCACGCGGGTGAAGATCAGCGCATCATCAAGCCCCATTATTGTTCCCTATAAGCAACAAAGAGTCCGAAGTGTAGCGCCTATAACGTCCGGCGGAACACTGCTAGATTGGCCGAATTTTGCCGACGGAACACTCCACCCATGCCCGCCCAACTCAAACGTCGCCTGACCGTCTTCCTGGTGGCCGTCGGCCTGATCGCCCTGGCCTTCTTCCTGCACTGGTGGTTCATCGGCCGCCACGTGGAAAGCACCGACAACGCCTACGTCCAGGGCGAGATCACGCGGGTGGCCAGCCAGTTGGGCGCGCGGGTCGAGGAAGTCCTGGTGCGCGACAACCAGCACGTGGACAAGGGGCAGCTACTGGTACGCCTGGAAGACGCCGACTTCAAGCTCGCCGTCGAGCGCGCCCAGGCCGCGCTGGCCACCCGCGAGGCGGAACTGGCCCAGGCGCGCAGCAAGCTGGTGCAGCAGGGCAGCCTGATCGCCGCCAGCGCCGCCGACGTCAACGCCAGCCAGGCAACCCTCGGTCGCGCACAGATCGACCTGAACCGCGCCGAAGCCCTGCGCAAGCCCGGCTACGTTTCCGAGGAACGGGTCACCACCCTCACCGCCGACAACCATGTGGCTCGCTCGCAACTGGCCAAGGCCCGCGCCGACCTCGAGGCACAACGCGTCCAGCGCGACACCCTGGGCGCCGAGATCAAGCGCCTGGAAGCGCAGATCGCCAGCGCCCGCACCGAACTGGCGCAAGCCGAAATCAACCTGTCACGCACCCTGATCCATTCGCCGATCAGCGGCCTGGTCGGCCAGCGCAGCGCACGCAACGGCCAGTACGTGCAGGTCGGCACCCATTTGCTGTCGCTGGTGCCGGACGAAGACATCTGGGTCCAGGCCAACTTCAAGGAGACCCAGGTAGGCCGCATGCGCGACGGGCAGAAGGCGCGCCTGACCTTCGACGCCTTCCCCGACACGCCTATCGACGGCCGCATCGATAGCCTGTTCGCCGCTTCCGGCGCGCAGTTCAGCCTGCTGCCACCGGACAACGCCACCGGAAACTTCACCAAGGTGGTGCAACGCATCCCGGTGAAGATCGTGTTCGAGGCCGACAACCCGCTGCATGGCCGCATCCGCCCCGGCATGTCCGTCGAAGCCGAGGTCGAGCTCCGTGACCGCTGAGGCGCTGGCCCGGCCGCTTGGCGAACCGACCCGGCGCGACTGGATCGCGGTGCTCAGCGCCATGCTCGGCGCATTCATGGCGGTGCTCGACATCCAGATCACCAACTCCTCGCTGAAGGACATCCAGGGCGCGCTGGCGGCGACCCTCGAGGAAGGCTCGTGGATCTCCACCTCCTACCTGGTGGCGGAGATCATCATGATCCCGATGACCGCCTGGCTGGTGCAGCTGCTCTCGGCACGCCGCCTGGCGGTGATGATCTCGGTGGGCTTCCTGGTGTCCTCGCTGCTCTGCTCGTTCGCCTGGAACCTGGAAAGCATGATCGTGTTCCGCGCCATGCAGGGTTTCACCGGCGGCGCGCTGATTCCGCTGGCGTTCACCCTGGCCCTGGTCAAGTTGCCGGAACACCACCGTCCGAAGGGCATGGCGCTGTTCGCCATCACCGCCACCTTCGCGCCCTCCATCGGACCGACCCTGGGAGGCTGGCTGACGGAAAACTTCGGCTGGGAATACATCTTCTATATCAACGTGCCGCCGGGCCTGTTGATGATCGCCGGGCTGCTCTACGGCCTGGAGAAAAAGGCGCCGCATTGGGAACTGCTGAAGAGTACCGACTACGCCGGCATCGTCACCCTCGGCATCGGCCTGGGCTGCCTGCAGGTTTTCCTCGAGGAAGGTCACCGCAAGGACTGGCTGGAGTCGCAACTGATCGTCAGCCTCGGCAGCGTCGCCCTGTTCAGCCTGGTCCTGTTCGTCATCCTGCAACTGTCGCGGCCAAACCCGCTGATCGACCTGGGCATCCTGCGCAACCGCAGCTTCGGCCTCGCGAGCATTTCCAGCATCGGTCTGGGCATGGGCCTGTACGGCTCGATCTACGTACTGCCGCTGTACCTGGCACAAATCCAGGGCTACAACGCCATGCAGATCGGCGAGGTGATCATGTGGATGGGCATTCCCCAGCTGTTCCTGATCCCGCTGGTCCCGAAGTTGATGAAGCTGGTCTCGCCGCGCCTGCTCTGCGCCGCCGGCTTCGGCCTGTTCGGCCTTGCCAGCTTCTTCTCCGGGGTGCTCAACCCGGACTTCGCCGGACCGCAGTTCAACCAGATCCAGCTACTGCGCGCCCTCGGCCAGCCGATGATCATGGTGACCATTTCGCTGATCGCCACCGCCTACCTGCAGCCACAGGATGCCGGCTCGGCCTCGAGCCTGTTCAACATCCTGCGCAACCTCGGCGGCGCCATCGGCATCGCCCTGCTCGCGACCCTGCTCGACAGTCGCGCCAAGGTGTACTTCGACTATCTGCGCGAAGCCCTGGTGCCGACCAACCCGCAGGTCGACGAACGCCTCGCGCAACTCGCCGCGCAACTGGGCAGCCAGCAGGCGGCGCTGGGCAAACTCAGCGAGATCACCCACCAGCAGGCGATGATCATGGCCTACAACGATGCTTTCCATGTCATCGGCATGGTGCTCGCAGTGAGCATGCTCGCGGTGCTGCTGACCCGCTCGCTGCCGGCCGGCATCGGCACCCGCGCCGACGCCGGGGCTCACTGAGGATCAGACGTTGACCAGGCGCTCGCGCAGCGTCTGGATCTCGTCGCGCAGTTGCGCCGCCGCCTCGAACTCCAGGTCGCGGGCCAACTGGTACATCTTTTCCTCCAGTTGGCGGATGCGCTTGCTGATCTCGCTCGGCGAGCGCAGTTCGTTCTCGTAGCGCCCGCTCTCCTCCGCCACCTTGGCCACGCCCTTGCGCTTGCCGCGCGCGCCGGGCACCACGGCGCCTTCGAGAATGTCCTTGATATCCTTGCGCACCCCCTTGGGCACGATGCCATGGGCTTGGTTGAACGCGATCTGCTTGGCCCGACGCCGCTCGGTCTCGTCGATCGCACGCTGCATCGAGCCGGTGACGTTGTCGGCGTAGAGGATCGCCTTGCCGTGCAGGTTGCGCGCGGCACGACCGATGGTCTGGATCAGCGAGCGCTCCGAGCGCAGGAAGCCTTCCTTGTCCGCGTCGAGGATCGCCACCAGCGACACCTCGGGCATGTCCAGGCCTTCGCGCAGCAGGTTGATCCCCACCAGCACGTCGAACGCACCGGCGCGCAGGTCGCGGATGATCTCCACTCGCTCGACGGTATCGATGTCCGAGTGCAGGTAGCGCACCCGCACGTCGTGATCGCCGAGATAATCGGTGAGGTCCTCGGCCATGCGCTTGGTCAGGGTAGTCACCAGCACCCGCTCGTCCTTGGCCACCCGCTGGCGGATCTGCGAGAGCAGGTCATCCACCTGGGTCATCGCCGGGCGTACCTCGATCTCCGGATCGACCAGCCCGGTGGGACGCACCACCTGCTCGATGATCCGCCCGGCATGTTCCGCCTCGTAGGGGCCCGGGGTGGCGGAGACGAAGATGGTCTGCGGACTCACCGCCTCCCACTCTTCGAAGCGCAGCGGCCGGTTGTCCAGCGCCGAAGGCAGGCGGAAACCGTATTCCACCAGGGTCTCCTTGCGCGAGCGGTCGCCCTTGAACATCGCACCGACCTGCGGAACGCTGACGTGCGATTCGTCGATAACCAGCAGCGAGTTGGCCGGCAGGTAGTCGTAGAGCGTCGGCGGCGGCTCGCCGGGGGCCCGCCCGGAAAGATAGCGCGAGTAGTTCTCGATGCCGTTGCAGTAGCCCAGTTCGAGGATCATCTCCAGGTCGAAACGGGTGCGCTGCTCCAGGCGCTGCGCTTCCACCAGCTTGTTGCTGTTGCGCAGGTAGTCCAGGCGTTCCTTGAGTTCGGCCTTGATCTGGTCGACCGCCTCCAGCAGCGTCTCGCGCGGAGTCACGTAGTGGCTCTTGGGGTAGAAGGTGAAGCGCGGCAGCTTGCGGATCACCTCGCCGGTGAGCGGATCGAAGGCCGAGAGGCTTTCCACCTCGTCGTCGAACAACTCGACACGAATCGCCTCGAGATCGGATTCGGCCGGGAAGATGTCGATCACATCGCCACGCACACGGAAAGTCGCACGGGCGAAATCCATGTCGTTGCGGGTGTACTGCAGGCTGGTCAGTCGCCGCAGCAGTTCGCGCTGGTCGATGCGGTCGCCGCGGTCCAGGTGCAGGACCATCTTCAGGTAGGACGCGGGATCACCGAGGCCGTAGATGGACGACACGGTGGCGACGATGATCGCATCCGGACGCTCGAGCAGCGCCTTGGTCGCCGACAGGCGCATCTGCTCGATATGGTCGTTGATCGAGGAGTCCTTCTCGATATAGGTATCGGAAGACGGTACGTAGGCCTCCGGCTGGTAGTAGTCGTAGTAGGAAACGAAGTACTCCACGGAATTGTGCGGGAAGAACGTCTTGAACTCCCCGTAGAGCTGGGCCGCCAGGGTCTTGTTTGGCGCCAGGACCAGGGTCGGGCGCTGCACCTGGGCAATCACGTTGGCGATGCTGAAAGTCTTGCCAGAGCCCGTCACCCCCAACAGGGTCTGGTGCGAAAGCCCCGCCTCCAGCCCCTCGACCATCTGCCGGATGGCTTCCGGCTGGTCGCCGGCGGGCTTGAAGCGCGAGTCGAGTTGGAACGTATCCATGAAAAACCTCGCAGGGAGCTGTGACGCCAAGGAAAATCCGGCGTCAGAAATAGCTGAAAGCATGCACCTAAATGTCGCCGCATGCATCAAGGGGTGTCTATAATAACCCCCCGTTTGCGCAACCCTTTGCGCCCCCGCATAACGGGTTGCGTTGCCCTCCTCTCTTCACACTCCGAGCAGCCGCAAAATGAGTCTGTTTTCTGCCGTCGAAATGGCACCGCGTGATCCCATCCTTGGCCTGAACGAAGCCTTCAACGCCGATACCCGTCCGGGCAAGATCAACCTGGGCGTGGGCGTGTACTACAACGAGGAGGGGCGCATTCCGCTGTTGCGTGCCGTGCAGGCTGCCGAGAAGGCCCGCATCGAGGCCCACGCGCCGCGCGGCTACCTGCCGATCGAAGGGATCGCCGCCTACGACCAGGGCGTACAGAAACTGCTGTTCGGTAACGAATCCGAGCTGCTGGCCGCCGGCCGCGTGGTCACGACCCAGGCCGTCGGCGGCACCGGCGCCCTCAAGCTCGGCGCCGACTTCCTCAAGCGCCTGCTGCCCGACGCCACCGTGGCCATCAGCGACCCGAGCTGGGAAAACCACCGCGCACTGTTCGAAGCCGCCGGCTTCCCGGTGCAGAACTACCGCTATTACGACGCCACCAGCAATGGCGTGAACCGCGCCGGCCTGCTGGAAGACCTGAATGCCCTGCCGGCCCGTTCGATCGTGGTCCTGCACGCCTGCTGCCATAATCCGACCGGCGTCGATCTCGAGCTGGACGACTGGAGACAGGTGCTGGACGTGCTCAAGGCCAAGGGCCACGTGCCGTTCCTCGACATCGCCTACCAGGGCTTCGGCAACGGCATCGAGGAAGACGCCGCCGCGGTGCGCCTGTTCGCCCAGTCGGGCCTGAGCTTCTTCGTTTCCAGCTCGTTCTCCAAATCCTTCTCGCTCTATGGCGAACGCGTCGGCGCCCTCTCGATCGTGACCGAAAGCCGCGATGAATCGGCCCGCGTGCTGTCCCAGGTGAAGCGGGTGATCCGCACCAACTATTCGAACCCACCGACCCACGGCGCCAGCGTCGTCTCCTCCGTGCTCAACAGCCCGGAACTGCGGGCCCTCTGGGAGCAGGAACTGGGCGAGATGCGCGACCGCATCCGCGACATGCGCCTGGCGTTGGTCGAGCAACTGGCAGCCCACGGCGCCAAGCGCGACTTCAGCTTCGTCGGTCGCCAGCGTGGCATGTTCTCCTATTCCGGCCTGACCGCCGACCAGGTCGAGCGCCTGAAGACCGAGTTCGGTATCTATGCCGTCAGCACCGGCCGTATCTGCGTCGCCGCGCTGAACAAATCGAACCTGGAGACCATCACCAAGGCCATCGTCCAGGTCCTGTAGGGAAAAAGGGGAAGTCATCTGGAGAGGCTTGACTTCCCCTTTTTAATCAGTAACATACGCCTCGCTGTTCCGCGATAGCTCAGTCGGTAGAGCAAATGACTGTTAATCATTGGGTCCCTGGTTCGAGTCCAGGTCGCGGAGCCAAATTCAAAGCCCTCGGCACATGCCGGGGGCTTTTTCGTTATCGTGACGAAAGTTCGCCCCTTCAGTCGCACCTCACTCGATGACGATCCGCGACCGGTTCTTCTCCAGCAACGCCGGGCCTACCCCTTTCACTTCCAGCAGTTGATCCACCGAGACGAACGGACCATGGGCCGCACGATACTCGAGGATCGCCCTGGCCTTGGCCTCGCCGACACCGTTGAGCCCCCGTATCAGGGCGGCCTCATCGACCGTATTGATATTGACCTGCTCCCCCGGCGACACGGTCGTCGCAGGTGTCGTTGCGGCCAGCGGATTCTTGGCGACGGCGACCGGTGCGGCGGAAGCCGAAAACGGAAGACAGGCGAACAGGATGAGAAGCAGAGCGGATTTGATTAGGTGCATGGGTGCACTCCTTCAGAGATGAATGACCACGTAGAGGGCTTCATGCCCATCCACGAAACCACCTTATCGCCGTGGAACGCACCTGGATCGACAGCCCCAGCAAAGCAGTCGCTTCCTGGTCCGGCACCGGAAACATCGTACGGAGAAAACAAAAAAGGCCGCTAGGCGGCCTTTTCCGGAGAACGATGACTCAGGGTTCTCGCCGCCTCTGGCGATAGATCCAGTCGACGATTTCACCGTCAGGCGCATAGCCGCTGACGGTTTCCCGCAGCAACTGGCGAACCCGCGAGTAGTCGTCCTTCTCCACGGCGGCCAGCAACTGCTCCAGCACGACCTTGAAGGCCTCCCAGCTCAGGTGTTCCTCGTTGGCCCGCATGATCATCGGATGGTCGGTGGGATTCACGTTGTCACCGATCAGCAGCTCTTCGTAGAGCTTCTCGCCAGGACGCAGGCCACTGAACTCGATGGCGATGTCACCATGGGGCGAACGCTCGGAACGCACGCTCAGGCCGGACAGGTGGATCATCTTCTCGGCGAGCTCCAGGATCTTCACCGGCGGCCCCATGTCCAGCACGAATACATCTCCGCCCTGCCCCATCGAACCGGCCTGGATGACCAACTGCGCCGCCTCGGGAATGGTCATGAAGTAACGGGTGATGCTCGGGTGGGTGACCGTCACCGGGCCGCCGCGCTTGATCTGCTCGCGGAACAGCGGAATGACCGAGCCGGACGAACCGAGGACGTTGCCGAAGCGGACCATGGTGAAACGGGTCTTGTTGACGTGATGCACGTCCTTCCGATCGCCGAACAGCACCGGTGCCGATTCGTTGCTGAGCGCCTGAAGGACCATCTCCGCCAGGCGCTTGGTGCTGCCCATCACATTGGTCGGCCGCACCGCCTTGTCGGTGGAAATCAGCACGAAGTTCTGCACGCCGACCTGCACCGCGGCCTGCACCGCATGCAAGGTGCCTATCACGTTGTTGAGAACGCCCTCGGCGATGTTGTGCTCGACGATCGGCACATGCTTGTAGGCCGCCGCATGGTAGACGGTATTGACCTTCCAGGTACGCATCACGTCCACCAGGCGCTCGGGATTGCGCACCGAACCGAGGATCGGCAACAGGTTCACCGAAAGCGACTCGCGCTTGATCCGACGCTCCAGTTCCTGATGGATGCTGTAGAGGTTGTATTCGCTGTGCTCGAACAGGATCAGCACGCTAGGCGAACAACTCATGATCTGCCGACAGAGTTCCGAACCGATAGAACCGCCCGCCCCGGTCACCATCACCACCTGACCGCGGATGCACCGTTCCAGCAGCTCCTTGCGCGGTGCGACGCTGTCGCGCCCCAGCAGGTCAGCGATGTCCACCTCCTGCAGGTCGTCCACCTTGACCCGACCGCTGGCCAGGTCCATGAAGCCAGGCATGCTACGCACGTGCAGCGGGAACGGCTCCAGGGACTCGAGAATCTCTCGGCGCCGGGCCCGAGTGGCGGAAGGAATCGCCAGGAGAACCTCCTGCGCGCCCGTCTCGTCGATCATCTGGCGGATATGCTTGGCGGTATAGACCCGCAGACCGGCGATGACCCGGTTGGCGATCTGCTTGTCGTCATCGATGAACGCCACCGGACGCATCGCCCGACCGAGACGCAATGCCGCAACCAACTGGTTGCCGGCCGCCCCCGCGCCATAGATGGCCACCCTGGGCAGGCCATCCTGGCGATTGAGAAATGGTACCGACTGCACAGCAGAGTACCAGTCGCCCATGAAATACTGGCGCATGGCCAGACGCAAGCCGCCGATCAGCAGCATGCTCAACCACCAGTAGTTGAACACCAGGGAACGCGGCACCGGCGCCGGCGCGCCACGATACCAGTACACCACCAGCGACAGCACCAGAGCCGAGATGGTCACCGCCTTGGCGATGGCGATCAATGCGTCGTTACCGAGATAGCGCATCACCGCGCGATACATGCCGAAGCGAATGAACAATGGAATGGCGATAAGCGGAGCGGCAATGAAGAGCCACGCATGCTCGCCGAAAATATCAATCATGTCGTCCGTACCAAGACGCACGACAAATGCCAACCACAGCGATAACCACACCAGCAGGATATCTGTCGCCACTTGAAGCAAGCGCTTCCACCGACGAGGCATCGACAACAGTTTTACTCTAAAGCGATCTAGCATTCCCTACTCCCTCAATAGCTATAGCTGAAGAGCTCTATCCAACCGACTCTAGCTTACCAGCCTTGAACTTCACAGCCAGGAAAACGAGGGGGGTATAAGCTATGAGGATACCCAGAGCAGGCTCAAGATGGCCACTTGCCACCCAAAGCGCCATGGGTAGAAGCCAAACCAAATTCAGTCCGGTTACGCCGAGTGTAACAGGAGCATGCTTGCCGAAATGCCTGGAGGCATACTGATAGGCATGGCTCCGATGGGCTTCATACACCTTGTCGCCACGCAACAAGCGTCGTGCCAGCGTGTAGGTCGCATCCACGATGAAGACCCCCAGCAGAATCAGCCATGCCCAGAAGAACTCTGGCTCGACCCACATTGCCTGAATCGATAGGACTCCCAGAGTCAGTCCAAGGAACCCACTACCAGCATCACCCATGAAGATCTTCGCGGGAGGAAAGTTCCAAAACAAGAAACCGAGAACAGCAAAAGCCAGCAACAGGGGGATCAAGGAAAGCGCTGTCTTGCCATTCATCCAATACACCAGTGCTCCTCCCAAACAGACAAAGATAGCTTCAAGACATGCAAGGCCGTCTATGCCATCCATGAAATTATAAAGATTGAGCAACCAGACGAGATAGAAAGCAAAAAGTACGACCCCAACCCAGCCCAAATCCCATTGATAACCCAGTAGCTTGAACGGCGGCACACCAGCCAGAAGAAAGAGTGAAACCAGTGCAGCCATGAAATGCCCAAGCAGGCGCCAACGAGCAGCCACGTGACCATGGTCGTCAAGGAAACCAAGCAGAGCGACACCGCCTCCTCCCAGTAGGAAAAGTAACGCCTGGCGCCACTCCAGAATGGAAAATAGGGGTAGAAGAAAAGCCACTAGGAGAAAAGTCAGAACGATAGCCACCCCACCGCCTCTCGGCGTAGGCACGGTGTGAGAACTGCGGGCGTTAGGAACATCCATGACTTTTTTTGAGATGGCGTAGAATCTCAATAATCCTGTAAGTCCTGCCGATACTAAAACCACAGGAAATAAAATCCACCAGATCGACATTTCAGCGATATTCCAAATAATATTCAGCGGCCCGTTGCAGTCCTTGGTCCACAGAAAGCGGCGGATTCCAATCCAACAACTGCTTATTCTTAGAGATGTCGACCTGCAAAGACCCGCAGAGTCTCTGACCTACAGACTTCTTCCCTAACAAGAGAGCAGCAGTCTTCAGCAACGATTCAGGGACTGGCAGCAGATTCGCTCTTTTTCCCATTGCTACCGCCATTCTTCGCAAAAGACCAGTGGTAGACAGGTCCTCTCCATCACTTACAAGAAATACCTGATTAGCAGCAGCAGGATGGCTCGCTACGGTAACCAGCATATCCACCAAGTTTGTCAGCGACACCAGACTACGGCGATTGTTTATGGCCCCCAGAGGCAAAGGAATACCTTTGTCCAACCACTTCATCATATTGAGGAAATTGGCTTTCACTCCAGGGCCGTAGACCAGAACAGGACGAACAATAGCATATTCCATCCCTGCCTCTTCACACACCTGCCGCAGACCGGTTTCAGCTTCGAGCTTGGAGATCCCATAGGGATCGGAAGGAGCTGGAACATCGTCGGGCTTGAATGGACTACCCGTGGTCGTAGACTCGCCGTTCACCTTGATAGAGCTGACGAAAACGAAACGTTTGACCCCCGCTGCTGCCGCCTGCCGAGCGAGATTCAGTGTTCCCTCGACATTCACTTTTCTGAACTCAGCCAAAGGATCGAGAGCCTGGTCATTCATCACATGAACACGAGCAGCGCTATGAATGACGGTATCGACGCCTGCAAGAGCGTCACTCCAAAGGGTGCCACCCTCGATATTCCCTACCGGAATAGCGACAGCCCCATCTAGCACCTTTGAAGGAATCTGTCGGAAAGCCATGTTCAATGCATATCCCTGCCGAAGAAGCTCACCTGCCAATGCTTTACCCACGAACCCTGAGGCACCGGTCAATAAAACCTTGTTCATTTTTCATCCCTTCTCAAGCGTGCGTCAATGAAGAGCCCCTCCAGGCGACTCAAAAGTGCTTGCTTCGAAAAATTGCATTCATAGTATTCTCGCCCGGCTCTACCAAGCCCTTCTCGCTGCTCCCCAGTTAGCGCCGCGGCTCGACGAATGATGTCCACCAGAGCCTCCACGTCGCCGGAAGCGCATGCGTAGCCAGCACCAGCCTCGGAGATCACCCTGGATGCCTCTCCATCTATCATCGCGATCACCGGTTTGCCGGAAGCCAGGTAGGCTTGAACCTTCCCAGGGATGGTCTTTTCGAATACTTCATTAGTCTTCAGCGACACAAATAGAGCGTCCGCCAAGGCAAAGAGCGGCGGCATCTCCTCAAGAGGATGCCGGCCCAGCAGCAGGACATTATCCAATCCCCTGGCTGCAACCTCGGCCTTAAGCCATGCACTTGCGCGGCCATCGCCAACGATCACCCAACGCATGGGAACATCTTGGCGTAGACGCTCCGCGGCATCTAGAATGGAGGGAAAGTCCTGCGCCTCTCCAACATTTCCCGCAAACAGAAGGGTAAAAACGGAATCATCTCTTTCCAAAAGGGCAGAGTTCGCCGATTCACTATTGGAGAAATCATCCTCGGCCCAACTCGGGAAGTAGATAATCCTGCCTTCGGGTATGGTCCTGGTACAATACTTCGCCACACTATCCATGAAGGCTTTTGACTGTACCAATACATAGTCCGTTCTGTTGTAGATCCAAGATACCATCTTACCTACTATAGAAAGAGCCCGATCACTGTTGAGGACGCCCACGGCCCTTAATGTCTCTGGCCACAGGTCCAGCACCCAGACAAATACTGGCGCTCTTTTTAGACGTCCAATGATAATCGCAGGTATGGCTACCATTATTGGTGAAACAGCGTAAACAAAGACTACATCAAACTTCCTTCTTCTTAGCCTGAACGCCCCGAAAAAAGACGCACTCATGAAGAACGACAAGTAGTTCAAGGCAAGCTGTATACTACGCAGCCCGCGTGGGAGCATGGGAACTCTGATCACCGAAGCGCCAAGATAGCAGGAATAGCTGGCCGGGTTCTCTTTGAAACCGGAAAAGACCCGACCCTCGGGATAGTTTGGGCACCCCGTCAAAACCGTAACTTCGTGCCCTCTCCCGACAAAGTCGGAGACCAAGTCGTTAATACGCATATTTTCTGGCCAAAAATACTGCGTAACAACTAGAACCTTGAGCTTCGCCTTATCCATAACGAGAACTTAGTACTTTTTCCAAACGGTACGCATAACGTAGTCTCGATAGCTTACGAGAATCCGCACTACCTTCTCCGAAACGTTATCACAGCTATAGTCATGCACAAGATAAAGCAGCCGGTTAGCTCCACGAGACTGGCTCTCGAGAATCTCTAGCCCCTGCATCACGCGCTCGCGACCGAGCCCGACCATCATCACCGCTGCTTCCTCCATGCCTTCCGGCCGCTCATGAGCCTGACGTATATTCAAGGCGGGGAAGTTCAGGATCGAGGATTCTTCGTTGATCGTACCGCTGTCGGAAAGAACCGCCTTGGCCGACAATTGCAGCTTATTGTAGTCCTTGAAACCCAACGGCTTTAGCAAGCGCACATTGGCATGAAACTTGACACCCATTGCTTCCACACGCTTCATCGTTCTCGGATGCGTGGAAACAATTACAGGAAAGTCATACTTTTCCGAAATTTCATTCAGGGTCTCGACCAACGAAAGGAAGTTTCTTTCAGAGTCGACATTCTCTTCCCGATGCGCACTCACCACAAAGAACCTATTCTCTTCCAGGCCCAGCCGCGCCAGCACATCAGAACTCTCAATACCGTCCCTATAGTAGTTCAAAACCTCAAACATAGGACTACCGGTTTTGATAACCATGTCGGGCGGTAAACCTTCCCGCAGCAAGTAATCCCGAGCGATGGTGCTATAAGTGAGGTTGATATCAGCAGTGTGATCCACAATTCGTCGATTTATTTCTTCGGGAACACGCATATCAAAGCAACGATTGCCAGCTTCCATATGGAAAGTTGGGATCTTTCGACGCTTAGCGGGTAGTACCGCCATACAGCTATTCGTATCTCCCAGTACCAGCAAGGCGTCTGGCTGCTCTACCGAGAGCACTCGATCGACAGCAATAATTACATTACCAATGGTTTCCGCTCCGGATGCACCAGCAGCATTCAGGAAATGATCTGGCTTTCGAATGCCCAGGTCTTGAAAGAATATCTCGTTGAGCTCATAGTCATAATTCTGCCCGGTATGGACGAGAACATGGTCACAATACTCGTCGAGCTTCGCCATTACACGAGAGAGGCGAATGATCTCGGGGCGCGTACCTACTACCGTGACAACTTTTAACTTCTTCATCAGAGCCTCACTACAAGTCATTTATTTTTCGCCAACCGGGCAAGCATAGGTATCCGGATGCTCACGATCAAATATTTCGTTCGCCCAGAGCATGACGACCATCTCCTCGGAACCAACATTCGTTATATCATGCGTCCAGCCCGGGACTGTTTCGACAACTTCGGCCTTTTCGCCACTGGTATATAATTCATAAAAAGCCCCAGTGGAAATATTCCTGAACTTGAAGCGAGCGCTACCCTTGATTACGAGGAATTTCTCAGTCTTGGAATGGTGGTAGTGACCACCACGAGTGACGCCAGGATGTGCAGTGAAGAACGAGAACTGACCGGAGTCAGGCGTTTTCAGCATCTCAACGAAGACTCCCCGCGCATCGCCATGCATCGGCAGCTCGTAGCTGAAACGGTCCTCGGGGAGGAAGCTGAGATAGGTGGAATACAAGGCCCGCACCAAGCCGACACCTACGCGCTCCGTAACGAGCGACTTCCGGCTGTCGCGGAACGCATGTATCTGGTCGGCAAGATCACCGACGGTGATCTTGTATTGCGGCTCGATTCGAGTCTCATGCTCCCTAGAAGCCGGAGCATCGAGAATTGCCAAAAACTTTTTGACTACATCATCGATATAAACGAGCGTAATTTGAGCCGTAGGATCATTTATCTGAATGGGAATATCCCTGGCAATATTATAGCAAAAAGTCGCCACCGCAGAGTTATAACTGGGACGCGACCACTTGCCAAAGACGTTCGGCAAGCGGAATATATATACAGGAGAGCCTGTATCCAAACTCAGCTCTCGAATATAATTCTCTGCATCGCGCTTACTCAGCCCATATTTATTCTGCAACTCCGCCTGCGTCGAAGATGTATAGAGCAGAGGAATAGAACGACCAGTTCGCCGGATTGCATCACATAGTGCTTTGGTCAGATTCGCATTTCCAGATTTGAAGTCCTCAGGATTCTCGGGGCGATTGACACCAGCCAAATGAAAAACAAAATCAATCGAGCCAAGAATTCCTGGCAAGCTTTCAATACTATTCTCGCGCGTAAAGGTTATAACCTCGACATCATTTCGCTCAGCTAAATGAGCAGCAAGGTTCTTTCCTACAAAGCCATTTGCACCGGTTATTAAGACCCTCATGCCCTATTCCTCGGGGTTTGCCTGTTCGCCACGCTGAATAGCACGTATGAAATCAAGCTTCAGCAGCAATTCCTGCATACCCTTGACATCCAGACGATCTGTATTGTGTGAATTATAGTCTTCGGTATGGGAAATCCTTTCCTCACCTTGCTCTACAAACTTACTATAATTCAGATCGCGCAAATCCGGCGGTACGCGATAATAGTCTCCCATATCTTCGGCACAAGCCATTTCCTCACGACTCAAGAGCGCTTCATAGAGTTTCTCGCCATGCCGCGTACCGATTACATTGACCGGATAGCCTTCTTTACCAAGCAGCCCCGTCAATGCCGTGGCCAGCACCTCAATCGTTGCGGCTGGAGCCTTCTGCACGAAGAGGTCACCATTGTTACCATGCTCAAACGCGTAAAGCACCAGATCCACCGCATCGGAGAGAGTCATCATGAAGCGGGTCATGCTCGGGTCAGTAATGGTCAGAGGTTTGCCAGAACGCATTTGCTCGATAAACAGCGGAATCACTGACCCCCTCGAAGCCATTACGTTACCGTAACGAGTACCACAGATGACAGTGGAAGTGGTTTCAAGGTTACGTGATTTCGCAACCATCACCTTTTCCATCATCGCCTTGGAAATACCCATGGCGTTAATGGGATAGACAGCCTTGTCGGTGCTTAGACAAACGACTCTTTTCACATCACTTTGTATCGCCGCTTCCAAGACATTATCGGTTCCGATAACATTCGTCTTCACAGCCTCCATAGGATGGAACTCACAGGAGGGAACCTGCTTCAAGGCCGCTGCATGATAGACGAAATCCACGCCTCGCATGGCATTGAGAACGCTCTGATAGTCCCTAACATCGCCGATATAGAATTTCAGCTTAGCGCTTCCATAGCGCTTGCGCATATCATCCTGCTTCTTCTCATCGCGACTGAAGATTCGAATCTCGGCAATATCTGTGTCCAAGAATCGCTTTAAGACAGCATTCCCAAAAGAACCAGTACCACCCGTAATCAGCAATTTCTTCGAAGAAAACATATTAAACCTCCTGCAGTGAATCATATAGCTTCTTCTTAATCAGCTCAGGAGAAAAGTTTGCCCATGCAAATGAAACACCCTGTTCCCCAAAAGAACTTCTTATGAACGTACTCTGTATAGCGTCGCTCAGCACATTCATGTCACCAGCATTCTTCGACAGTGCCAACCCTATTTTGTGGTCCCTTAGGAGCTTGATGGAGGCAACCGTCTCTGGACCAAAACCAATCACACAGACACCACTGGATAGATACTCCGGAAGCTTGGTGGAAAGAGAATACCTGGTCTTCTCCGCATATTTCTCCGAAAAACTTTCCACATGAAGTAGAAAGTCCGCTTTCTTGAACTCAACCTGCAAATCATCCCAGGAAGCAGATCCTCGGTAACTTATGCCTGAAGCCTCGAAGCGTGAAAGCATAGCAGAAGAAAAACTTTGTCCAGAGTAAAGATCAATGCTATACGAAAGACCCAGTTGACCACAGACTCCAGACATAAGTCTGGCAAAGGATATTATACTAGAATCTCTCCCCAAGTGGAGCCCACCCGCAAAAACCACTCTGACTTGCCCTGGAGTCACGAACTCCCGACCCGCAGGTACAGGCTGACTGATCAAATTGCAATTTATAAGTGTTTCGCCACCCGAGCCATATGCACTCTCAAAAGCGGACCTCATTGAGTCACCTATGAAGAAAACCTGTCGAGAAGACTGTAAAAGCTCGGCGTAACGCTTATGAAGCCCGTGATGATAAGCCTTGCCAAAAGGGCCAACCGGACAATTCGAAAGAACATAGTCGTCCGTGATGTAGGTAAACAACGGTATGTTCAATCTAGCGCTAAGAAAAAGCGCATAATCGATAGCAAACTTACAGTTCCCCGCCACAAAGAAAATGCATTCAGGAGAAAAATTTTCCACCCAAGCCATTAGCCGCTTATTCTTTTGTAGGCCACACCGGTAACCTAAATCGCGCAGGTACAGTTTCAAGGATTCAAGATAGGTATTCAAGAAACTAACAAATCGAACCTTTACCGAGCTTGAAACTAGCCCGTGCGCAGTTGTGACAACGCTGCTCACAGATGACGAAACATCACTCCCCGCCTCATGCTCTTTGGAAAAAAGTTGGCGCAGCTGTTCGAAGGCTCTGACATTGAAGAAGCGCTTGACGACTTTGGATTGAGGCCTCTCAGCATTAAAAAAAAGCTGGGCCAGTTTCTCGCCATCATAATCGGCAAAGAAAGAATTCAAGGTCCTTCCGTTATTAGCCGAAAAAGATAAGGCGTTATTACTTATTATCAAGACTTTTTTTACCATACCCCACCTAGAGCAAAGGCCCTTTTACAGAGCCCAACCCATGAAGAATACCTTTCACCGTTAAACTAAAAGAGCGACGCCTGTCGTCAGAAAAAAGAATCATTGAAACGATGCGATTAGCAAAAGCCGTCAATATTCTTAACTTGAAATAAGCAGGAACGTAGCTCTGCCTCAAGAGAAATATAGAGTTTCGAAAAAAATAATAACGACGCACAGGCGAATATTTCAAGAAATAAAACCCAAGAAACTTTTTTGGTAACTCATCAGAAACCTCATGATACATGATAGCCTCTTCGGCGAGACAGAGATACCTCCCTTCATATCCGAGACGATAACACCACTCGGTATCGACATACTCGATGAAGAGTCCACCATCGAACTTGTGCTCCCACCAAGTTTCATAATTGATCAACATCCCCGACTGCAGACCAATCCTCAAAAATTTCAAGCCCTCAGGAAGTTCTTTTTGCTGGATCTCGGGAAGTATATATTCAAAATCTAAAGATCTTCTGTCCACTATCCTGGGCACAACAGCGGAAAAAGGAATAGCTTTATCAGTTAGGCCTTGGTACATGGCACGCATATGCTGAACAAAGTCTTCATGAAGACTGGAGTCCTGATCAAAGGTGAAAACAGCATCCGCCCCCTTTGACTTTAGATGGTCAAATGATAGGTTTATTGCAGTTCCCAAGCCTAGGTTTTCCCCTTCACCCAGAAATGTACAGGCATCCGAATGTTCATCCATGAAGGCAGAAGAAAGCAGCGAGTTCTGAAAAACCACAACACCTTTGCACCCTTGAGAAACCAAAGACCTGACCAAACTGGACAGAGCATGCTCCTCCGGAAAATAAGCAACTATTACAGCATAAAGCCTCAAGTTTTTAGCAGCCGACATTCTTTCGCCCCGCATATACGTACCACGAATAAAAAACCATGATTGTTGCAAAGCCGATAAGGCTAAACAAGAAAGGGTTGGTACTCACAACGATGAGATAGCCATAGCCGACCGCACATAGGAACCTGACAAGCTTGCTCTTTTCAAACCCAGGCACAAAACCTGCCCGCGGGATCAGCAAGGCCATATATAGAATACTGAGCAATATAGCACTGCCAATGAGCCCCAGTTTCATCACCAGTGCCCAGAGCGACATCTCATAAGACCAAGGTGCCTGCTCCGATCTTATCAGGTACTCGGAGTTGCCACCCAGACCAATACCCCAAAATAGATTCTCAGACAGGGTATGATATATCGCTTCGATCTGATCAGCACGTTCAGTCCCCTCCCCCTCCTTGTTCAACCCGAGCACTTTCAGTACCGAGGGTGTCACCGCAAGTAGCAAAAGCAACTCCACCATAACCATACCAAAAACATAAAGCGCGATCTTTACTCCGGAGGAAAACGGATAAAGCAGATAAGCAGCAACCCTAAAGAAAACATAGGAAACAGGAACAAACGCCATATATCCCAGTAACGCTCTCGTATCAGATGCATAAGCCGCAAATACAAATATCCAGAGCACAAAAAGAATCAACAAGCGGCGAAAAAATCCGTTCGATTTCAAAAAACCGAAAAGAGCGATTGTATATCCAACCAAGATAAAGGAAGTGCTAGCCCAGAAGACCCTAATGCTGGGCTCCTTCGTAAATATGAAAATCTCTCCCTTCCCAGCAAGATACTGATAGAAGAAGTCATTTACCCAAGAAACGTCTATCGCCCCGGCAGAAAATCCAAAATAAAGAATACAGTGCAGTACTGCTAGAACAAAGGAAAAACAGAAAGCGGCCGAAACTATAGACAGTAGAACCCTATCTGAACCGATGACAGCAACAATACAAAGCGCCGTCAAACCAAAGAGCGACGAAGCATCTTGAAAATTGCGCCCCCAGTAATCGTTAAGATAAGGCAGAACGCCCCCCAAACAATAAAAAACACCGAAACCAGAGAAAGATAAAAAATAATAGAAAGGCACTTTCGCTCTAGAAGAAAAATGAGGATTAGAAAAAGTGAAATCAACACAAAAAGCAGTTTACGAAACGAAAAACCAATCAGCTTTTCACTCCAAGCCCCACTACCGCCCACTGATATTTCCGCCAAAAAAACAACAGAGAACAGCAAGAAAAAAAACTCAGCGACCCGAAGAGCATCCAGCCTTATATACACTGCGCTTAGCCCTCTATTTCCTGGAGAAATATTCCAACAGCAGAAAGTCGACAGACACCCTGACAGTCCAAGCTATTGCCGCCCCCACTATGGAAGAATGTAGAACTAGAAAATACAACAAAGCCAGATATGGGAGCACCTCGAAAATATGTAAAATAGCTGTCAACCTGGAATTACCTTCAGCTTGAATTTTGGCAAAAGGTATTTGCGCCAGAGAATTGAACAAAAAGCCAACAGCAAGGATTTTGAGGACAAGAGAGGCCTCCCCCAGATACTTATCACCAAGCCATACAGAAAGAATAATGTCACTACCAAAGAATATAAGAGCTGAAGATAAGCCACATACAACGAAGGTCATCTTATAGGCAACTCTGGTTTGTATACTATCAGAAGAATCCAGACTCAAACGCTGAAATATGACCCGGGATATGGACGTGGGAACGAAGGCAACCCTTCCAATCACCTCGGAGGGGGCTGAGTACAAGGCAACAGTTGCCGCCCCCAGATGGCTGGAAATAAAGAACCTATCAAAATAGACCATTACAGGGCTAATAAAATTACTAACAGTAATCCAGCCGCCATAGTTGATCAGACGCTTGAAAGTAAAATAATCAAAAACGTGCACTCGAAGTCCGAACGGGAGCACACAAAACACATACGCCAGCAGCATGACGAATATACGAGAGGCTACGAGCCCCAGCATCGCCACAGAAAACCGTTCGTCCCCACTTATCCAAACCCAAGCGGCAGGAATGATAGCAACAGCCAAACCAGAAATAATTTTTAGAAAATTCAGGTTCCTAAAATCCCCACGGCCTTCCAAAAAGGAGAACCAGACCGTACTCAATAGCAAGGGGACTATTGCAAAACTAAGGTAGTTGAGCCCCAATACCACGTCTGGCCAGTTCCCCGCCGTTACTCCCAACGACGAGGCTAAGCGTTCGCTATTGAAGTACAAGAGCAAGGCACAGGTGAAACCCGCAATAGTAACTACTACAGAGGAAGTCCCAACAGCCTTGTTGACTTCCGAACCTTTATCTGAACTCAGAGCCACCTCCCTGATAACAGCTCTGGATAAACCCAAGTCAAATATACTGGCATATCCAATGATGGCAAAAGACAAGGTCAGAAGCCCAAAATTCTCGACCCCCAAAACTCTGGCCAGATAACCGATAGCAGGCAACGCCGCCAAGGAAGGAATCAGTACCCCTAAAAAGTTCCAAAAAGTATTCCTAGCCAAGCTCAAGCCATATCCCTCAAGCAAATAAGTTCAAAAAAATCGGCACAGCTCAATCTGCTCCAGAGATCGACATAATCCTGATGTGCGTTATGCCATCAGCTACTTCAGCGCCTAAACTGCACAATGCGTAGCAGGCCTACCAAGCATCCCAGGAAAATACCAAATACAGCACCCAGTACAATTATAATCAATTTCTTCGGCTTTATTGGCTTATCAGAAGTTTCAACGACCCCATCTTTTCTATAGACAGAGACTTGACTTTCATCAGGAGATAGTTTTGTATAAAGAGCATATCTTTCCTGCAAAGCTCTCAATCCGCCGATGAAAGAATCATCAGACTCACGCGCCTCTAAACTAGATATCTCTGCCCGCAGAGCTTTCGCCCCACGCATATACATAAGTTCCCCGATCATGATCGAAGATAGCTGCCGCTCCGTTTGCCCCTCAAACGAGGGTGGATTTTCAATCTTCAGGGCTTCGGCTATTTTCAGAGCTTCCCTCAGGCGCAAGATAGTATCCTCCCTGCGAGTCTTGGCCATTGCCCTCATGATATTTATCTGCTGCTCTAGATTCACACTTTTTACATGCAAGTCTCTTTTAATATTTTTGAGCATTTCATTCTTGGATATTCCGGCGACCATTTCAATATAAGAGTCAACTAAATAAGCTGCTGTATCCGACTCATGAGCTACAGCAGAAATCAAATAGCGCCCTGAACCATCCACCGATGCTTTGATCTGCAATTCATCATTGAACTTATTATATAATGCATCAAGAGATTCCGCCCCTTTGTCTCCCAAGGTCGGTAGATACTTTTCCTTGAAGAAATTCTGCCGTGTCTCTTCAGCCATCAAATTCCTGATAAAGACGTCATATATATCCTTGACAGAAAAGACTCCCAGGTCACTCTCTTTTCGCCCAAGATTAAAACCAGATATTTCATTTAAGGAAGGGGGCAAAACAGAAGCTCGAGCCTCATAGATTGGCCGACTATAAAATGCATAAACAACGGCGAGGGCCGTTGCAAGAAGAAAAAAAGAGGCAATCAACCACTTCTGCCTGAGAATACCTTGTGCAAGTTCAACGAGGTCGATCTGCCCATCAATAGGGACAACACGGGGTGATCTTTCTGTGGTCACAATGCATCCATCACTTGATTTTGGTTAGGAGTTCCGATCAAAGGCAGAAATCGTTCTCCAGCTCCATGCTCTCCAAGCTACTGCATTTTGCCAGCATGACTCGAGAATACAAGGAGTACGAACCGAAAGCCTCCTTCGACAAGCCCTTTCATCCGACAGTGTCGAGATAAATAGCTCAACATGCATAGACAACCACACAGAAGGTTAGTTTCCTCCGCCCCTTACACCCCTCGAGCAATCACCCTCCCGGCAAAGCCTTTCCGCCGCCCTTAGTGATCCAGCGGACTTGTCCTTAGCTTCGCCACTTCCGTACGCAAGCCAGAAAGCATGCTGCGTGTGCGCATGTAGCCAGGAAGACTCATTAGTAGAACAAGCAGCCCCCCCATAACAAAAGACGATAGCAGCAAGAGCACCAAAGGAAATTCAGGAGACTGCCTCCCCAAAAACGTCACATGACTACTGTCAAGATTCTCCAATACGAAGACAATGACTATAAGCGCCAATAGGAAAAAAAAGCCAGCGATAGCCAGACGCCTGAGAAGCATAAAGACTCCTAATAACATGTTTCAGCCAATTCAAACCTCGTTAACCCGATCCCGCAACTCCTTGCCCGGCTTGAAGTGCGGCACGAACTTGCCGTCGAGGCGTACCGACTCCCCGGTCTTGGGGTTGCGACCGACGCGCGGGGCGCGGTAGTGCAAGGAAAAGCTGCCGAAACCACGGATCTCGATCCGGTCCCCGGTCGCCAGGGCCTGGGACATTTGCTCCAGCATGGTCTTGATTGCCAACTCGACATCCTTCGCGGACAGTTGCCCCTGATGGGTAACGATCCGTTCGATCAACTCCGACTTGGTCATGGTTTTCCCTTCTTTTTCAAGCGGCTAGATCAGCTCAGGTCTCTTTTAGCATGCTGATCAGTCTTTGAACAGGTCCAAGAAGGGGAAAACGAAAAAGGGCGGCCTAGGCCGCCCTTTTTCATGATGGATCAGAGACTTAGCCCTGATTCTCCATCTGAGCACGGATCAGATCACCGATGGTGGTCGGACCAGCGCTTTCTACTTCCTGCTTACGCAGTTCTTTCATTGCGTCCTTCTCGTCGTCGACGTCCTTGGACTTGACGGAGAGGCTGATGACGCGGCTCTTGCGGTCGATGCTGATGATCTTGGCTTCGACTTCCTCGCCTTCCTTCAGGACGTTGCGCGCGTCTTCGACGCGGTCACGGCTGATTTCGGAAGCCTTCAGGATACCTTCGATGTCGTCGCCCAGGCTGATGACAGCGCCCTTGGCGTCGACTTCCTTCACGGTACCGCGGACGATGCTGCCTTTCTCGTGCAGGGACGCGTAGTTGGAGAACGGATCGTCTTCCAGCTGCTTGATACCCAGGGAGATGCGCTCGCGCTCCGGGTCGACCGACAGGATGACGGTTTCCAGCTCGTCGCCCTTCTTGAAGCGACGTACGGCTTCTTCGCCGACTTCGTTCCAGGAGATGTCGGACAGGTGGACCAGGCCGTCGATGCCGCCGTCCAGACCGATGAAGATACCGAAGTCGGTGATCGACTTGATGGTACCGGAGATACGGTCACCCTTGTTGAACTGGCTGGAGAAGTCTTCCCACGGGTTGGATTTGCACTGCTTGATACCCAGGGAGATACGACGACGCTCTTCGTCGATGTCCAGAACCTGAACTTCCACTTCGTCGCCAACCTGGACGACTTTCGACGGATGGATGTTCTTGTTGGTCCAGTCCATTTCGGAGACGTGTACCAGGCCTTCCACGCCCTCTTCCAGCTCGGCGAAGCAGCCGTAGTCGGTGAGGTTGGTGACGCGGGCCATGACGCGGGTGCCTTCCGGGTAACGCGCCTTGATGGCAACCCACGGGTCTTCGCCCAGTTGCTTCAGGCCCAGGGATACACGGTTGCGCTCGCGGTCGAACTTCAGGACCTTGACGTCGATCTCGTCGCCAACGTTGACGATCTCGGACGGATGCTTGATGCGCTTCCAGGCCATGTCGGTGATGTGCAGCAGGCCGTCTACGCCGCCCAGGTCCACGAACGCGCCGTAGTCGGTGAGGTTCTTGACGATACCCTTGACCTGCTGGCCTTCCTGCAGCGATTCCAGCAGAGCTTCACGCTCGGCGCTGTTCTCGGCTTCCAGGACGCTGCGGCGGGAAACGACAACGTTGTTGCGCTTCTGGTCGAGCTTGATGACCTTGAACTCGAGCTCTTTGCCTTCCAGGTGGGTGGTGTCGCGAACCGGACGCACGTCGACCAGCGAACCCGGCAGGAACGCGCGGATGCCGTTGACGTCGACGGTGAAACCGCCCTTGACCTTGCCGTTGATGACGCCCTTGACCACTTCGTCGGCAGCGAAAGCCGCTTCCAGAACAATCCAGCTCTCGGCGCGCTTGGCTTTCTCGCGGGACAGCTTGGTCTCGCCAAAGCCGTCTTCTACCGCGTCCAGTGCGACGTGGACTTCGTCACCCACCTTGATGGTCAGTTCGCCCTGTTCGTTGTAGAACTGCTCGACCGGGATGACGCCCTCGGATTTCAGACCGGCATGGACGGTGACCCAGTCACCATCGATGTCGACCACGATGCCGGTGATGATGGCACCCGGCTGCATGTCGAGGGATTTCAGACTTTCTTCAAAGAGTTCTGCGAAGCTTTCGCTCATGTTCATACCTGTAGTCAAAGGCCCGGAAGGGCCCGATTCCGCATCACCAGCCAATGCGGTCAAGTCATTAAATGAAGCCGCAGGACAATTTGCTGGTTTCCTGCTAGCTTCTGATTGCACTCCCGAATGGGAATGCCCAGTTGGGTTGTTCTGCGATGGCGCCAGGCAAGTCGGGAGGCAACCCTCGCCGCACCTGCAAAACGCCACAACATAAGGTCTGGAATATTAGCAACCAGGCCCTGTATCGTCAATTCCCGCGCCAAAACCTCAGACGTCCCAGCCCTGCCGCTCGCAGTGCCGGATGATCGTCTCGACCACCGCCTCGATGCTCATTTCGGTGGAGTCCAGCAGGATCGCGTCATCGGCCGGTTTCAGCGGCGCGACCGCGCGCTGGCTGTCGCGCTCGTCGCGCTCGCGGATTTCTTCCAGCAAGGCAGACTGGTCGACATCCGCGCCCTTCGCCTTCAACTGTAGGTAGCGTCGACGCGCACGCTCCTCCGCCGAGGCGGTGAGGAATATCTTCAGAGGCGCATCGGGAAATACCACGGTGCCCATGTCGCGGCCGTCGGCCACCAACCCCGGCGCTTCGAGGAACGCCCGCTGGCGCTGCAGCAACGCATCGCGCACGGCCGGTAAGGCGGCGACCTGTGAGGCGCCGGCACCGACCTGCTCGGTACGGATCACATCGGTCACTTCCTCGCCTTCGAGAATGATGCGCTGCCCATGGCTGCCATCGGCAGCGACGAACTGCACATCGAGGTGCGCAGCCAGGACCTTCAGCGCCTCTTCATTGGTCAGGTCGACACCATGGTTGACCGCGGCGAACGCCAACAGCCGATAAAGCGCCCCGGAATCCAGCAGGTTCCAGCCCAGGCGCCGGGCGAGCAGCCCGGCGACCGTGCCCTTGCCGGCGCCACTGGGGCCATCGATGGCGAGCATCGGTACAGCGCCGTTCATCAATTGTTCTCCACGGCGACCCGGATACCGGTCTGGGCACACAGGGCGAGGAAGTTGGGGAAGGAGGTGGCGACGTTGGCGCAGTCGTGGATGCGGATCGGCCCGCTGGCGCGCAGCGAAGCGACGCTGAAGGACATGGCGATACGGTGGTCGCCGTGCGCCCAGACTTCGCCGCCACCGAACGCACCACCCTCGATGACGATGCCATCCGGGGTCGGCTCGGCCTTCACGCCCAGGGCCTTCAGGCCGTCAGCCATGACCTGGATACGGTCCGACTCCTTGACCCGCAGCTCTTCGGCGCCACGCAGGACCGTGCGCCCCTCGGCGCAGGCGGCAGCCACGAAGAGTACCGGGAACTCGTCGATAGCCAGTGGCACCAGGTCCTCGGGAATGTCGATGCCCTTGAGCCGCGCGGAGCGCACGCGGATGTCGGCGACCGGCTCGCCGCCGACCTCGCGCTGGTTTTCCAGGCTCAGGTCACCACCCATCAGGCGCAGGATCTCGATGACGCCGACGCGCGTCGGGTTGATGCCGACGTGCTGCAGGACCAGTTCCGAACCTTCGGCGATACTGGCGGCAACCAGGAAGAAGGCCGCCGAGGAAATGTCGGCCGGGACCTCGATATGGGTGGCGCTCAACTTATGCCCGGATTCGACCTTGGCGGTGCTGCCCTCGACCTCCACCGGATAGCCGAAGCCGCACAGCATGCGCTCGGTGTGGTCGCGGGTCGGCGCCGGCTCGGTGACCGAGGTCTCACCCGCGGCGTAGAGCCCGGCGAGCAACAGGCAGGACTTCACCTGGGCGCTGGCCATCGGCATGTCGTAATGCATACCGGTGAGGCGCTGGCCGCCGCGAATGGTCATCGGCGGACGGCCTTCCGGCCCCGTCTCGATTACCGCGCCCATCTCGCGCAGCGGCTTGGCTACGCGATTCATCGGCCGCTTGGAAAGGGAAGCGTCGCCGGTCAGGGTGCTGTCGAACGGCTGGGCCGCCAGCAGACCGCTGAGCAGACGCATGGAAGTACCGGAGTTACCCAGGTAGATCGGCCCAGGCGGCGCCTTGAGGCCGTGCAGGCCAACGCCATGGACGGTGACGCGGCCGTTCTGCGGCCCCTCGATCACCACTCCCATGTCGCGGAACGCCTGGATGGTTGCCAGTGCGTCCTCGCCCTCGAGGAAGCCCTCCACTTCGGTGGTACCTTCGGCCAGGGAGCCGAGCATGATCGAGCGATGGGAAATCGACTTGTCGCCCGGTACCCGGATGGTTCCGGACAGGCTGCCGCCCGGCTGGGCCAGATAAATCAGGTCGTTGTTGTGCATGGCGTCCACATAGGCCCGACGGGCCAGGATTTTGCTGAAATGCTCACGGGCTACCCGGGCGCGCGTGAAAACGCCCAACAACTGGTGCCCGTCCCCAGTGTCGACGGCCTCGCGCAGCGCGTCGAGGTCGTCACGAAAAACATCCAGTGTACGCAGCACCGCCTCGCGATTGGCGAGAAAGATGTCGTGCCACATCACCGGGTCGCTGCCGGCGATCCGCGTGAAATCACGGAAACCGCCGGCGGCATAGCGGAAGATCTCCAGGTTCTCGCTGCGCTTGGCCAGGGAGTCGACCAGGGTGAAGGCCAGCAGGTGAGGCAGGTGGCTGGTGGCCGCCAGAACCTCGTCGTGATGCTCGACCTCCATGTGCTCGACGTCCGCGCCCAGCGCGCGCCACAGGCTGTCGACCAGCGCCAGCGCGTCGGCATCGGTCTCCGCGGAGGGCGTGAGAATCACCTTGTGCCGGCGGAACAGGGTCGCCTTCGCCGCGGTCACTCCGCTCTGCTCGGAACCCGCGATCGGATGCCCCGGTACCAGGTACCGCGGCATCCCGCCGAACGCGACACGCGCGGCACGCACGATATTGCCCTTGGCGCTGCCAACGTCGGTCAATACAGCCTTGCCCAGGTCGAGCTTCGCCAGGTCAGCCAGCACCCGCTCCATCGCCAGGATCGGCACCGCCAACTGGATCACGTCGGCGCCGACGCAGGCGCGGCCAAGATCCTCCTCGCAACGGTCGACCACGCCGAGCTCCACCGCCAGGCGGCAAGACTCGGCATCCCGATCCACGCCGACCACTTCCCGGAACAACCCTTTGCTCCGCAACCCCTTGGCGAAGGAGCCGCCGATCAGGCCCAGCCCCACCACCACCAGGCGGCCCAGCTTAGGGGTCGACTGTTGCAGCGGCGTGACCTCAGTCATGCGCCAGCACCTTGCCCAGCGCCTGGAGGAAACGATCGTTCTCTTCCGGTAGCCCGATGGAGACGCGCAGGAAGGTCGGCATCCCGTAGCCAGCCACCGGACGCACGATCACACCTTCGCGCAGCAGCGCCTGGTAGACCGGACCGGCATCGCGAGCCAGATCCACGGCGATGAAGTTGCCCTTCGAGGGAATCCAGGACAGGCCCAACGCGTGGAAGCCATCCTCCAGCTGCGCCATGCCGGAATCGTTTAGGCGGCGACTCTGCGCCAGGTAGTCATGGTCGTCCAGCGCCGCGCAGGCAGCCGCCAGTGCCAGGCTATTGACATTGAACGGCTGGCGCACGCGGTTGAGCACATCGGCCACCGCCTTGCTCGAAAGCGCGTAGCCGACCCGCAGCGAAGCCAGGCCATAGGCCTTGGAGAAGGTCCGCGAGACCAGCAGGTTGGGGTGCCGCGCCAGGTAGTCCAGGCCATCGGGCAGCTCATCTCCCTCGGCGTATTCGATATAGGCCTCGTCCAGCACCACCAGCACCTCCGCCGGCACCTGGGCGAGGAACCGCTCCAGGGCGTCCGCACCGAACCAGGTCCCGGTCGGGTTGTTCGGGTTGGCGACGAACACCACGCGAGTTTGCCCATCGATGGCGGCGAGCATCGCTTCCAGGTCATGCCCCCAGGCGCGCGCCTTGACCGCCCGCCCCTCGGCGCCCACGGCCTGGGTGGCGATCGGGTAGACGGCGAAGGCATGTTCGCTGAACACGGCGTTCAGACCAGGCGCGAGGTAGGCACGGGCGACCAGGTCGAGAATGTCGTTGGAGCCGTTGCCCAGGGTCACCTGCGCCGCATCCACCGCGCAACGCTCGGCCAGCTTGCGCTTGAGTTCGAAACCGTTGCCGTCAGGATAACGGGTCAGTTCCGCCAGTTCGGCGCGGATAGCCTCCAGCGCCTTTGGGCTCGCACCCAGCGGGTTCTCGTTGCTGGCGAGCTTGACGATCGCCGCAGGGTCGATGCCCAGCTCGCGGGCCAGTTCGTCCACCGGCTTGCCAGGGACGTAGGGCGACAGCTTTTGCACCCCCGGCTGGGCCAGGGCAAGGAAATCGGACATGGATAGTTCAGCCTCGACGCGGGACGGGGCATTCATCGATGACCCGTCTCTTCGGAATGACAGCGCGCTCAGAGCACCGCTTTCGGATAGGAGCCCAGGACCTTCAGGGCGACGGCTTCCTGGCCGATCTTCTCCAGGACGTCCTTGATCAGCGGTTCTTTATGGTGGCCGACGAAATCGATGAAGAACACGTAGGTCCATTTGCCGCTGCGCGACGGGCGGGTTTCGATGCGGGTCAGGTCGATACCATTGTTGTGGAACGGTACCAGCAGCTCGTGCAGGGCCCCCGGCTTGTTGCGCATGGAAACGATGATCGAGGTCTTGTCGTCGCCGGTCGGCGGCACCTCCTGGTTGCCGATGATCAGGAAGCGCGTGGAGTTGTCCGGGCGGTCCTCGATCTTCTCGTGCAGCTTGCTCAGGTCGTACAGGCTGGCCGCCATGTCGCCGGCGATCGCCGCCGAATTCCACTCGCTCTTCACCCGCTTGGCCGCGTCGGCGTTGCTCGACACCGCCACCCGCTCGACGCTCGGGTAGTGCGAGTCCAGCCACTTGCGACATTGCGCGAGGGATTGGGCATGGGAATAGATCCGGGTGATGTTGTCGGTCTTGGTGGTTTCGCCGACCAGCAGGTGATGGTGGATACGCAACTCGACTTCGCCGCAGATCACCATGTCGTGCTCAAGGAAGCTGTCGAGGGTATGGTTGACCGCCCCCTCGGTGGAGTTTTCCACAGGCACCACGCCGAAGTTCACCGCGCCGGCAGCGACCTCGCGGAACACCTCGTCGATCGCCGCCATCGGCGTGCTGATCACCGCATTGCCGAAATGCTTGAGTGCCGCGGCCTGGGTAAAGGTGCCCTCGGGTCCGAGATAGGCCACTTTCAGCGGCTGCTCAAGCGCCAGGCAGGACGACATGATCTCGCGGAACAGCCGCGCGACCTCTTCGTTGTCCAGCGGCCCCTTGTTCAATTGCATGATGTGCTTGAGCACCCAGGCTTCGCGCTCGGGACGGTAGAACACCGGCGCCTCGCCCTCGCCCAGGGTCTGGGTCTTGACTCGCGCCACATCCTGGGCGCAACGGGCACGCTCGCTGATCAGCTCGAGCAACTTCTCGTCGAGGCTGTCGATGCGCAGGCGCAAGGCCTTGAGCTGGTCCTGGTCCGCCATCAGCCGTGCTCCTTCTCGAACTCCGCCATGTATGCGACCAGCGCCTCGACCGCGTCCAGGCCAAGGGCGTTGTAGATGGAAGCGCGCATGCCGCCGACCGAGCGGTGGCCTTTCAGGTTGAGCAGCCCGCGCGCCTCGGCGCCTTCCAGGAACGGCTTGTCGAGACGCTCGTCGGCCAGGCGGAACGGCACGTTCATCCAAGAGCGGGCGCTCGGCTGGATCGGGTTGGTGTAGAAGTCGCTGGCATCGATGGTCTTGTACAGCAGGTCCTTCTTGGCGCGGTTGCGCTGCTCCATCGCGGTCACCCCGCCCTGCTCCTTCAGCCATTCGAAGACCAGGCCGGACAGGTACCAGGAGTAAGTCGCCGGGGTGTTGTACATGGAACCGTTGTCCGCGGCGATCTTGTAGTTGAGCATGGTCGGACAGACGCTGCGGGCGCGGCCGAGCAGGTCTTCGCGAACGATCACCACCACCAGGCCGGACGGGCCGATGTTCTTCTGCGCCCCGGCATAGATCAGGCCGAAGCGGGACACGTCGAGCGGGCGCGAGAGGATGTCGGAGGACATGTCGGTGACCAGCGGCACGTCGCCGGTCTCGGGAATCCAGTCGAACTCGAGGCCGCCGATGGTCTCGTTGGAGGCGTAGTGCACATAGGCCGCGTCCTTGGTCAGCGTCCACTCGTTCTGACCCGGAATGGCGAAGTAGTCGTACTCCTTGGCGCTGGCCGCGACATTCACGGTGCCATAGCGACGAGCCTCCTCGATGGCCTTCTTCGACCAGATACCGGTATCGATATAGTCGGCGACGCCATCTTCGGGCAGCAGGTTCAGCGGAATCTCGGCGAACTGCTGGCTGGCGCCGCCCTGCAGGAACAGCACCTTGTAGTCCGAGGGAATGTCGAGCAGGTCGCGCAGGTCCTGCTCGGCCTTGCTGGCGATGGCCACGTAGTCATCACTACGGTGGCTCATTTCCATGACCGAAAGGCCCTTGCCCCGCCAGTCGAGAAGCTCGGCCTGGGCACGTTGCAGAACTGCGTCGGGAAGCGCCGCGGGACCGGCGCAGAAATTGAAGGCTCGCTTGCTCACATCCACTCTCGCTATAGGTAGGGCGGATAGCCGTGAGTTATCCGCCGAGGTCATCGGCCGGGCGGGCGCAGGCGCCCGCCCCGAGCCTTACTCTTCGTTGCCTTCCGCTTCCGCCGCGGGCTCGGACTCGGACTCGGCCGACTCGCCCAGAGATTCGGCAGCTTCCTCGCCCTCGGGCAGGTCCTCGTCATCTCCGCCCGACGGCTCCTGGACACGCTCCAGACCGACCAGTACCTCGTCGCTGGCGAGCTTGATCAGGGTTACGCCCTGGGTATTGCGGCCGGACAGGGAGACTTCGTCGACACGCGTCCGCACCAGGGTGCCCTGGTCGGAAATCAGCATGATCTCCTCTCCTTCCTGGACCTGTACCGCGGCGATCAGCGCGCCGTTGCGCTCGTTGGTGACCATGGCGATCACCCCCTGGCCGCCACGGCCGCGACGCGGGAACTTGCTCAGCGGGGTACGCTTGCCGAAGCCGCGCTCGGAGGCGGTGAGGATCTGCGCCCCGGACTCCGGAATCAGCATGGAGATCAGCTGCTGCCCCTTGCCCAGGCGCATGCCACGTACGCCGCGGGCGTTGCGGCCCATGATGCGCACCACGCTCTCGGCGAAGCGGATCACCTTGCCGGCGCTGGAGAACAGCATGACTTCCTTGGCGCCATCGGTGATCGCGGCGGCGATCAGGGTGTCGCCCTCTTCCAGTTTGAGCGCGATCAGGCCGCTGCTGCGCGGACGGCTGAACTGCACCAGCGGGGTCTTCTTCACGGTACCGAAGGCGGTGGCCATGAAGATGTAGGCGCCGGTCGGCTCGGCCACCAGCTCGGCGGTCTCGCCCTCGACTTCCTCGACCTCGGCGGCCTCGACCACCTCGCCCTCGAGCACCGCGCCTTCGGCTTCGTCGAGGTCGTCATCGGCGCCGCCGTTCTGCTGCAGCGCCTCCAGGTCGATCTGCAACATCGCGGTGATCCGCTCGCCCTCGTCCAGCGGCAGCAGGTTCACCAGCGGCCGGCCACGCGCGGTACGCGAGGCTTCCGGAATCTCGAAGGTACGCAGCCAGTACACCTTGCCCTTGCTGGAGAACAGCAGGAGGGTCGCATGGCTGTTGGCCACCAGCAGGTGTTCGATGTAGTCCTCGTCCTTCATCCCGGTGGCGGACTTGCCTTTGCCGCCGCGACGCTGCGCCTGGTAGGCGGCCAGCGGCTGGGACTTGGCGTAGCCGCCGTGGGAGATGGTCACCACGCGGTCTTCCTCGGTGATCAGGTCGGCGATGGTCAGGTCGACCTGGGAAGCCACGATCTCGGTGCGGCGAGCATCGCCGAATTCGGCCTTGACCGCTTCCAGCTCCTCACGGATCACCTCCATCAGGCGCGCCGGATTGGTCAGGATGCGGATCAGCTCGCCGATCAGGTTGAGGATTTCCTGGTATTCGGAGAGCAGCTTCTCGTGCTCCAGGCCGGTCAGGCGATGCAGGCGCAGCTCGAGGATCGCCTGGGCCTGTTCCGGCGACAGGTAGTACTTGCCGTCGCGCAGGCCGTACTGCGGATCCAGGTCTTCCGGGCGACAGGCGTCGGCGCCGGCACGCTCGACCATCGCTTCCACCGCGCTGGACTCCCAGGCAGTGGCGATCAGGCGTTCCTTGGCCTCGGCCGGGGTCGGCGAACTCTTGATCAGCTCGATCACCGGGTCGATGTTCGACAGGGCGACCGCCTGGCCTTCCAGGATGTGCCCGCGCTCGCGGGCCTTGCGCAGCTCGTAGACGGTACGCCGGGTCACCACTTCGCGGCGGTGGCGGACGAACACCTCGAGCATGTCCTTCAGGTTCAGCGTGCGCGGCTGGCCGTCGACCAGGGCCACCACGTTGATGCCGAACACGCTCTGCAGCTGGGTCTGGGCATAGAGGTTGTTGAGGACCACCTCGCCCACCTCGCCGCGACGCAGCTCGATGACCACGCGCATGCCGTCCTTGTCGGACTCGTCGCGCAGCTCGGAAATACCCTCGATCTTCTTCTCTTTCACCAGCTCGGCGATCTTCTCGATCAACCGCGCCTTGTTCAACTGGTACGGCAGCTCGGTGATGATGATCTGCTCGCGACCGCCGCCCTTCTCCATCTCCTCGACGACGGCGCGGGCACGGATGTAGATGCGCCCGCGACCGGTGCGGTAGGCCTCGATGATCCCGGCGCGGCCGTTGATGATGCCGGCGGTGGGGAAGTCCGGACCGGGGATGTACTGCATCAGCTCATCGACGGTCAGGTCGGGGTTGTCCATCAGCGCCAGGCAGCCGTCGATCACTTCGCCGAGGTTGTGCGGCGGGATGTTGGTCGCCATACCCACGGCGATACCGCTGGAACCGTTGACCAGCAGGTTGGGAATCTTGGTCGGCATGACCGCCGGGATCTGCTCGGTGCCATCGTAGTTGGGCACCCAGTCGACGGTTTCCTTTTCCAGGTCAGCCAGCAGTTCATGGGCCAGCTTGGCCATGCGCACTTCGGTGTATCGCATGGCTGCGGCGTTGTCGCCGTCCACCGAACCGAAGTTGCCCTGGCCGTCTACCAGCATGTAGCGCAGCGAGAACGGCTGCGCCATGCGCACGATGGTGTCGTAGACCGCGATGTCGCCGTGCGGGTGGTACTTACCGATCACGTCGCCGACCACACGGGCGGATTTCTTGTAGGGCTTGTTCCAGTCGTTGCCCAGCTCGCTCATGGCATAAAGCACACGGCGGTGCACCGGCTTCAGGCCGTCACGTGCATCCGGCAGGGCCCGCCCGACGATCACGCTCATCGCGTAGTCGAGATAGGACTGTTTCAGCTCGTCTTCGATATTGACCGGGAGAATTTCTTTGGCCAGTTCGCCCATGAGAAGCCTGGTTCCTTTTTCTGGTGGAACTTCGCCGCCTCGATCCTGAGGCAAACGAAGTAGGTCGGCGCATGCCCGAGCAGCGCCAACTCACTACAAATCAACGACTTGAGTCAAGGATTCGCGCACTCTCGAGGCCCCTCCGCGGGGCGCTCGAATAACCGTCGGAGCTTACCACAGCCCACGCCCCAGCCCAAGGCAAAGGCCCTGGCGGGGACGACCTCCAGTCGCCTCGTTCAATGCAGGCGCTTGCGGCTCATCAGGGCGGCCATGCGCTCGGCGTCGGGACGCTCGACGACGCCACGCTCGGTCACGATGGCATCGATAAGGTCCGCCGGGGTCACGTCGAATACCGGATTGTAGGCATCGACCTCGGCCGCTACCCGTCGCCCGCCGATTTCCAGCAGCTCGCGACCGTCGCGCTCTTCGATCGGGATGTCCTCGCCGCTCTCCAGGTTCATATCGATGGTCGAACTCGGCGCCACCACCATGAAGCGCACGCCGTGGTGCATGGCGTTGACTGCCAACTGGTAGGTGCCGATCTTGTTGGCGACATCGCCATTGGCGGTGATGCGGTCGGCGCCGACGATGACCCAGGTGATGTTCTCGGTCTTCATCAGGTGCGCGGCGGCCGAATCCACGTTCAGGCTGACCGGGATGCCTTCGTTGGCCAGCTCCCAGGCGGTCAGTCGCGAGCCCTGGAGCCAGGGCCGGGTTTCGTCGGCGTAGATGCGATTGACCAGGCCTTCCAGGTGCGCGGCGCGGATCACGCCCAGCGCGGTGCCGAACCCGCCGGTCGCCAGGGCGCCGGTATTGCAGTGGGTGAGGATGTTCTGCGGGCTGCCCTGCTGCTTGCGGATCAGCTCCATACCCAACTGGGCCATGGTCAGGTTGGCCTCGCGGTCGCTTTCATGGATGGAGATCGCCTCGGCTTCCAGCACCGCCAGCGGCTGGTCGCCCTCTTTCATTCGCTCCAGACGGTCGCGCATGCGGTTCAGCGCCCAGAACAGGTTGACCGCCGTGGGTCGCGAGTCGGCCAGCAGGCGGAAGTCCTCCTCCAGCGCGGCGCGCCAGTCGCCGCCCTGCGCCAGGCGCGCGCGGGCGCCAAGGACGATGCCGTAGGCGGCGCTGATGCCGATGGCCGGCGCGCCGCGCACGACCATATCGCGAATGGCCTTGGCCACCTCGGCCGCCGACTCATGTTCGAGCCAGACCTCCTCCTGGGGCAGCAGGCGCTGATCCAGCAACCGCAGCGTACCGTCCCGCCACTCGATCGCCTTGACCCGCTCGGCCGCCAGCAGTCGCTCTCGCATGCACACACCTCTCGCTGAATCACGGAAAAGCTGCGGATTATAACGAGCCCCAGCCGCGGACGCTCGGGTATACTTCCGGCTTCCCGCTCTGCGCCCAGGATGCGCCGCCATGCCCAACGTCCGTAACCCCTTCGACCTCCTCCTGCTGCCGACCTGGATCGTCCCCGTGGAGCCCGCCGGGGTGGTGCTGCGCGATCACGCGCTGGGCATCCGCGACGGCCAGATCGCCCTGGTCGCGCCGCGCGAGCAGGCCATGCGCCATGGCGCCACGGAAATCCGCGAATTGCCCGGCATGCTGCTCGCCCCCGGCCTGGTCAACGCCCACGGCCATTCGGCAATGAGTCTGTTCCGCGGTCTCGCCGACGACCTGCCGCTGATGACCTGGCTGCAGGACCACATCTGGCCGGCCGAAGGCCAATGGGTCAGCGAGGACTTCATCCGCGACGGCACGGAGCTGGCCATCGCCGAACAGGTAAAGGGCGGCATCACCTGTTTCTCCGACATGTACTTCTATCCACAGGCCATCTGCGGCGTGGTCCATGACAGCGGGGTACGCGCCCAGGTGGCGATCCCGGTGCTGGACTTCCCGATCCCCGGCGCCCGCGACAGCGCCGAGGCGATCCGCCAGGGCATGGCGCTGTTCGACGACCTCAAGCACCACCCGCGCATCCGCATCGCCTTCGGCCCGCACGCACCTTATACGGTGAGCGACGACAAGCTGGAGCAGATCCTGGTGCTCACCGAGGAACTCGACGCCAGCATCCAGATGCACGTCCACGAGACCGCCTTCGAGGTGGAGCAGGCCATGGAGCGCAACGGCGAGCGCCCGTTGGCCCGCCTGCACCGCCTCGGCCTGCTCGGCCCGCGCTTCCAGGCGGTGCACATGACCCAGGTGGACGACGACGACCTGGCGATGCTGGTGGAAACCAACAGCTCGGTGATCCACTGCCCGGAATCCAACCTCAAGCTGGCCAGCGGCTTCTGCCCGGTGGAAAAGCTCTGGCAGGCCGGGGTCAACGTGGCCATCGGCACCGACGGCGCGGCCAGCAACAACGATCTCGACCTGCTCGGCGAGACCCGCACCGCGGCGCTGCTGGCCAAGGCCGTGTACGGCCAGGCCACCGCCCTCGACGCCCACCGCGCGCTGCGCATGGCCACCCTGAACGGCGCCCGCGCGCTTGGCCTGGAGCGCCTGATCGGCTCCCTGGAAGCCGGCAAGGCCGCCGACCTGGTGGCCTTCGACCTGTCCGGCCTGGCCCAGCAACCGGTCTACGACCCGGTTTCGCAACTTATCTATGCCAGCGGCCGCGACTGCGTGCGGCATGTCTGGGTCGGCGGCAGGCAACTGCTCGACGACGGCCGCCTGCTCCGTCACGACGAACAGCGCCTGATCGCCAGGGCCCGCGAATGGGGGGCGAAGATCGCCGCCAGCGACAGGTCCTGAACCGCGGCGGGCCGGCCCGCTGCGACAAACTGACATAGGAAGGCGAACCGCCGCCGGCCCCATCCCTCCGCCAAAGCTGGCAACATGAAGGATTGGATTCCGCCGCCGCGGCCCTTCCCCCAAAGGCTTCACTCTTCAACGGGAACGATTATGAGCAACGTCGACCACGCCGAGATCGCCAAATTCGAGGCACTGGCCCATCGCTGGTGGGACCGCGAGAGCGAGTTCAAGCCGCTCCACGACATCAACCCGCTGCGCGTCAACTGGATCGACGAGCGCGCCGGCCTGGCCGGCAAGAAGGTGCTCGACATCGGTTGCGGCGGCGGCATCCTCAGCGAAGCCATGGCCCAGCGCGGCGCCAACGTCACCGGCATCGACATGGGCGAAGCGCCGCTCGCGGTGGCGCGCCTGCACCAGCTGGAATCCGGCGTCGCCGTCGACTACCGGCAGATCACCGCCGAGCAGATGGCCGAGGAAATGCCCGGGCAATTCGACGTGGTCACCTGCCTGGAGATGCTCGAACACGTGCCGGACCCGGCCTCGGTGATCCGCGCCTGCCACCGCCTGGTCAAGCCGGGCGGACAGGTATTCCTCTCGACCATCAACCGCAATCCCAAGGCCTACCTGTTCGCGGTGATCGGCGCGGAATACATCCTCCAGTTGCTGCCGCGCGGGACCCACGATTTCCGCAAGTTCATCCGTCCGTCGGAACTCGGCGCCTGGTCGCGCGAGGCCGGTCTCGAGGTCAAGGACATCATCGGCCTGACCTACAACCCGCTGACCAAGCACTACAAGCTTGCCAACGACGTCGACGTCAACTACATGGTCCAGACCCAGCGGGAGGCGTGAAGCGCATGCGGCTCAAAGCGGTACTGTTCGACATGGATGGCACCCTGCTCGACACGGCGCCGGACTTCATCGCCATCACCCAGGCCATGCGTGCCGCCCACGGCCTGCCGCCGGTGGACGAGCAACGGGTGCGCGACGTGGTCTCCGGCGGCGCGCGCGCGATGGTTGCCGCGGCCTTCGGCCTGTCGCTGGACAGCCCGGAACTGGAACCCCTGCGCCAGGAGTTCCTCGACCGCTACCAGGAGCATTGCGCGGTTCTCAGCCGGCCCTACGACGGCATCCCCGAACTGCTTGCGGCGATCGAGAAAGCCGGGTTGATCTGGGGCGTGGTGACCAACAAGCCGGTGCGCTTCGCCGAACCGATCATGCAGCGCCTGGGCTACGCCGAGCGTTCCAGGGTGCTGGTCTGCCCGGACCACGTGACCCGCAGCAAGCCCGATCCCGAGCCGCTGCTACTGGCCTGTAGCCAGCTCGGCATCGATCCGTCGAGGGTGCTGTTCATCGGCGACGACCTGCGCGACATCGAATCCGGCCGCGACGCCGGAACCAAGACCGCGGCGGTGCGCTACGGCTACATCCACCCCGAAGACAACCCCGCGCACTGGGGCGCCGACGTGATCGTCGACCACCCGCGCGAACTCATCGACGTTCTCGACCGCGCGCTCTGCGACTGCTGATCCGCAGCGCCGCCGACAGACAACGACCCGCCGCCAGGCGGGTCATGCATTCAAAGGATTCGACATGTTCCAGTACTCCGCCCGCCCCGACCTGCTGAAAGACCGCGTGATCCTGGTCACCGGCGCCGGCCGCGGCATCGGCGCCGCCGCCGCCAAGACCTTCGCCGCCCACGGCGCCACCGTGCTGCTGCTGGGCAAGACCGAGGAGTACCTGAACGAGGTCTACGACGCCATCGAGGCCGCCGGCCATCCGCAGGCCGCCGTGATCCCGTTCAACCTGGAGACCGCCCAGCCGCACCAGTTCGAGGAACTGGCGGCAACCCTGGAGAACGAGTTCGGCCGCATCGACGGCCTGCTGCACAACGCTTCGATCCTCGGTCCGCGCTCGCCGATGCAGCAGATTTCCGGGGAGAACTTCATGCGCGTGATGCAGGTGAACGTCAATGCCATGTTCATGCTGACCACCGCCATGCTGCCGCTGATGAAGCTCTCCAGCGACGCCTCGATCATCTTCACCTCGAGCAGCGTGGGCCGGAAGGGCCGCGCCTACTGGGGCGCCTATTCGGTATCGAAGTTCGCCACCGAGGGCCTGATGCAGACCCTTGCCGACGAACTCGACGGTACCAGCGCGATCCGCGCCAACAGCGTCAACCCCGGCGCCACCCGCACCAGCATGCGCGCCCTCGCCTACCCTGGGGAAAACCCGCTGAACAACCCCACCGGCGAGGAGATCATGCCGGTCTACCTGTACCTCATGGGGCCGGACAGCGCCGGCGTCAACGGCCAGGCCTTCGACGCCCAGTGATTCCCCGGCAGCCTCGCCGCCCGGCGAGGCTGCCCTGTCCTTCCCTTCCCTCTTCCCGTCCGGAACTTCCCATTCTTTTTGCATATTTTTCCCACTGAGTGGGAAAGTGGTTTCATTTTCCGGGAAATCGCCTTCACCCTGTGGGTCAAGGAGTTCCCATGTCGAAGCATTCCCCCACCGATCGCCTGCTGCAGATCCTCATTGCCCTCGGCCAGGCTCCCGAAGCCCTGTCTGCCAAGGAGCTGTCGCTGACCCTGGAGCAGCCGCTGAGCAGCACCTACCGGCACCTGAAGACCCTGTTGCGCTGGGGCCTGGCCGAAGAACAGGCCGGCCAGGGCCGCTACCTGCCCGGCCCGGCCTGCCTGCAACTGGCGAAGAAATTCGATCGCGAGGCCTCGCTGATCGGTCTCGCCAAACCGGAACTCAAGCGCCTGGCCGACCTGAGCCAGGAGAGCGTGGCGCTGATGGTGGCCAGCAACCAGCAGGCGATCTGCCTGGAACTGTTCGACAGTCCGCAGCCGCTGCGCTGCTGCTACCAGAAAGGGCTGGCGCAGCCGCTGTTGCATGGCGCCTCGGCCAAAGCCCTGCTGGCGCACCTGGAGGACGAACGGCGCGAGGAGCTGTACCTCGCCCAGGAACTCTCCGCCGAGCGTATCGACAAGCTGGAGCAGGAACTCCGGCTGATCCGCGAACAGGGCTACGCCGTCAGCCAGGGCGAGATCGACGAAGGCGTCTGGGGCATCAGCGTACCGCTGCTGGACAGCCGCCAGCGCCTGCACGGCGCCCTCAGCCTGATGGCCCCCGCCTTGCGCGCCCAGTCGCGCAGCGAACGCTTGCGGCAATGGACCCTCGACGCCGCCGCGCGACTTTCCGCGCGGCTGGACTGACCGACAGGAGTTTCGATGTACCCCGCCCCCGACATGAGCCTCTGGCAAGGCCGGATCGATAGCCAGGAAGGCGCCGACGCGCGGCGCTGGCACCAATGGATGCGTCCCTACGCAGACGACGCCGAAGCGGCCAGCGTGCTGCTCGGGTTCGCCAGCGACGAAGGCGTGCGCCGCAACCAGGGTCGCCAGGGCGCGCGCCACGGACCGCCAGCCTTGCGTCGCGCGCTGGCCAACCTGGCCTGGCACGGCGAGCAAGCGATCTACGATGCCGGCGACATCGTCGCCGGCGACGATCTGGAAGCCGCCCAGGAATGCTACGCGCAACGCGTCGCCGACCTGCTCGCGCGCGGCCACCGGGTGGTCGGACTGGGCGGCGGCCACGAAATCGCCTACGCCAGCTTCGCCGGCCTCGCCCGCCACTTGAGTCGGCATGAGCGCCTGCCGCGCATCGGTATCCTCAATTTCGACGCGCATTTCGACCTGCGCCACGCCGAACGGGCCAGCTCCGGCACGCCGTTCCGCCAGATCGCCGAACTCTGCCAGGCCAGCGACTGGCCGTTCGCCTACTGCTGCCTGGGCATCAGCCGCCTGAGCAACACCGCGGCGCTGTTCGACCAGGCCCAGCGCCTGGGTGTGCGCTACCTGCTGGACCGCCAGTTGCAGCCATGGAACCTGGAACGCAGCGAAGCCTTCCTCGACGGCTTCCTGCAATCCGTCGACCACCTCTACCTGACCGTTTGCCTCGACGTACTCCCGGCCGCCCAGGCGCCCGGCGTCAGCGCGCCCTCGGCGCACGGCGTGGAGATGCCGGTGGTGGAGCACCTGGTCCGCCGCGCCAAGGCCAGCGGCAAGCTGCGCCTGGCTGACATCGCCGAACTCAACCCGCAACTCGATAGCGACCAGCGCACCGCCCGGATCGCCGCGCGCCTGGTCGACAGCCTGGTCAACTGATCGCCCTTTCGCCCACACAACAACAATAGAGCCACGCCATGCCGACATTGCACCTGGACGCCCTGTCCACCACCGCCCTCGCCCTGCTCCTGCTCGCCCTCGGCAGCCAATTGAAGAAGCGCAGCCGCTGGCTGACACGTCTGTGCGTACCGTCGCCGGTGATCGCCGGCTTCGGCTTCGCCTTCCTGGTCTGGCTGCTCAGGGATCGCGGCTGGCTCGACATCGGCCTCGACACCAGCCTGCAGACACCCCTGATGGTGGCGTTCTTCACCACCGTCGGCCTCGGTGGCAGCCTCGGCCTGCTGCGCAAGGGCGGCAAGACCCTGCTGGTCTACCTGTCGGCCTGCTGGGCGCTGGCGATACTGCAGAACCTGATCGGCGTCGGCAGCGCCGGACTGCTCGGCCTCGACCCGTTGCTCGGGATCATGGCCGGCGCGGTCTCGCTGGAAGGCGGCTTCGGCGCGGCGGCGGCCTTCGGCCCGGTTGCGGAAGGGCTCGGCGCCCAGGGCGCGACCACCGTGGCGCTGGCCTCAGCCACCTTCGGCATGGTCGCTGGCGGGCTGCTCGGCAGCCCGGTGGCGCGCTGGCTGATCGAACGCAACCGCCTGCCGGTGCAGGCGGAAAGCGACAATCGGCTGGAAGCCCTCGGGCAGCAGGAGCGACGCCAGCATGCGGCGGCCACGCTGGACGGCAATCTCCTGCTGCGCCTGCTGACCTGCGTGCTGCTGGTGATGGTGCTCGGCTTCTGGCTCGGCGACGCGCTCCAGGAACGCCTGGGCCTGGTGCTGCCCAGTTATGTCGGGGCGATGTTCATCGCCATCGTCCTGCGCAACCTCGACGACCGGCTCGGCTGGCTGCGCATTCCGGACCACGCCGTCGGTACCCTGGGCGACGTCTGCCTGGGCATCTTCCTGACCATGGCGATGATGAGCCTGAAGTTCTGGGAGCTGGAGAACCTCGGCCTGCCGCTGCTCGGCGTACTGTTCATCCAGGTCGCGGTGCTGTTGCTGCTGACGATCTTCGTGCTGTTCCGCCTGCTCGGCCGCAACTACGACGCCGCGGTGCTCTGCGCCGGCTTCCTCGGCCACGGCCTGGGCGCCACGCCCAACGCGGTGGCCAACATGGGCGCGGTCTGCGAGCACTATCGGGTGTTCTCGCACAAGGCCTTCATCATCGTGCCCCTGTGCGGCGCGGTACTGATCGATCTCGTCGCCATCCCGGCGATCACCTGGTTCATCAACGCCTTCAGTTGAACCATGGCGGCGCTCCGCTAGCGGAGCGCCAGCTTTCCGACGAGCGCCTCGGCCACTCGCCAGCAAAACGCCATTATTCCGTCGAAATCTCTCCGAAATTCCTACAGAATGTGGAAACCATTCCTAGGAAAACCTGTCTGTGCCTCTGATTTCTCCGTTCTTCAGTTGGCTGGCACGAAACTCGCCTTAGCCCTACTGTCGCCGTCTTTCGCGCCAGAGGTTCCGCGCATGGCTCCTCCCAAGCAGTCCAATACCATCGATTTCGACGCCGCCAAGCAGAAGCGCGGCCCCCAGCCCGGCGGCAACGCCAGCGGGCCGCGCGCCAGCAACCTGACGGAGTTGCGCCAGCAACTGACCCTACAGTTGCAGAGCAGCCTGGAGGCGGAGCGGATTCTCGGCCTGTTCTTCGAGGAAGTCCGCCAACTGATCCCGCTGGACGCCCTTGGCTACCGCCATCCGGGCTCCGACCTGCGCCTGGAGTTCGGCAGCAGCGCCAAGCATTCGGTGAGCTATCGCCTGAGCCATGACAGCGACTACCTCGGCGAACTGATCTTCCGTCGCCGCCAGCGCCTCGGCGAAGACGAACAACGGCAACTGGAGAGCCTGCTCGGCACCCTGCTGTTCCCGCTGCGCAACGCCCTGCTCTATCGCGCCGCGATCCAGACCGCCCTGCGCGACGCCCTGACCGGCACCGGCAACCGCATCGCCATGGACCAGGCGCTCGGCCGCGAACTGGAACTGGCCCGGCGCAACCTGCAACCGCTCTCGGTGCTGATGCTCGATATCGACCACTTCAAGCGGGTCAACGACCACTACGGTCACACCGTCGGCGACGAAGCCCTCAAGGCCGTGGCGGAAACCATCAAGGACCACCTGCGCAATGTCGACATGGTGTTCCGTTTCGGCGGCGAGGAATTCCTCGTCCTGCTGTCCAGCACGCCGCTGCAGGCTGCCTGCATGGTCGGCGAACGCCTGCGCCAGGCGGTGGAGGAGTTGGACTACCGGCACGCCGGCGAACCGCTGAAGCTGTCGATCAGCCTCGGTTGCGCCGACCTGCGGCCCGGCGAAGGCAGCGACGACCTGCTGCGACGGGTCGACGAGGCGCTCTACGAAGCCAAGCGCGACGGCCGCAACCGCCTGCGCTGCGCCTGAGGCTTGCCGACTCGCCCCCGAAGCGCGGAGCAGGCGCATCGGGCGACGGCAGTAGCAACGGCTCTCACCGGCGCAGTCACGGTTTCCGCCAAGGTCCTGCCGCTTATGGCTGCGCCGGCTCGTCCGGGCCGCCATAGGCCTGGCGCAAGCGGACGCGCTTCTCCAGCAGCCAGCCGCTGGTTTCCTTGCCGTCTCGAGCCACGTACATGACGTTCAGCCACTCGCCGCTCGGCTTGTAGACAGTGATGAAGTCGCCGGGAATCACGAAGACCCCGGTGACACAGTCGGCACGCGGCGCGCTGTGGAAATAGGCGCGCCCCTTGTCGATCACCTCGCCCTCCAGCGGCGGACGGAAGTTGTCCTCGGGGCCGGCCGTCGCCTCGCCAAGGCTTGCGCAGCTCTGCGCCGGCATCGCCGCATCCGCGGCCAGCCCGGCGACGCTCCATAGCATGCAGAGCGCGATAGCCAGGATCCTGTGCATTTCACCACCTCCTTGTGTGCGGGCGACCATTAGACACCGATTCCCAGGCATGAAAAAGGCCCCCGAAGGGGCCTTTCCAGGGCGCTTTCCGCTCAGCGGCGGAAGCCCGGACGCATACCGTCGCCGGCCGGTTTCGGCCGCCGCTTGACCTGCGGCTTGCGGGCCGCCGGCTTGTCGCCCGGCGCGCTGGCCGGACGCTCGTCGCGCGGCTTGCTCGGGCGCGGCTTGCGGTTGCTCTCGCGGGGCCGCTCGGCAACCGGAGTGCCCTGCTCGCGCCCCTTGCGCTCGGCGCTCGGCTGCGGACCGCGCGCGGGACGCGAAGCCGGCGCGCGACGAGCGGCATTTTCGCCGTCCTCGCGCCGCGGCGCACGCTTGCGCCCGGCTTCCGGACGCTCGCTGCGCGCCAGCGGACGGGCCTGCTTGCGCTGCTGGCGTTCGGCCTTCTCGCGCGCCTTGGTGGTCATGCCCGGCAGGGCCACCGGCTTGAGGCCGACTTCCTCGCTGAGGATGTCGATCTCGCGCTGGTCCATTTCGCGGTAGCGGCCCATGGTCAGCTCGGAGGTCAGGAACACCGGGCCGAAACGCACCCGCTTGAGGCGGCTGACCACCAACCCCTGGGATTCCCACAACCGGCGCACCTCGCGGTTGCGGCCCTCCATCACTACGCAGTGGTACCAGTGGTTGAAGCCTTCGCCGCCCGGCGCCTGCTGGATATCGCTGAACTTGGCCGGGCCGTCCTCGAGCATCACGCCGTTGAGCAGGCGCTCGATCATCTCTTCGGTGACCTCGCCGCGCACCCGTACCGCGTATTCACGGTCCATCTCATAGGAAGGATGCATCAGGCGGTTGGCCAGTTCGCCATCGGTGGTGAACAGCAGCAGGCCGGTGGTATTGATGTCCAGGCGACCGACATTGATCCAGCGACCGGTGCGCAGGCGCGGCAGGCGGTCGAAGATGGTCGGGCGGCCTTCCGGATCGTCGCGGGTGCAGACCTCGCCTTCCGGCTTGTTGTAGATCAGCACGCGACGGACACTCTCGGCGGCCTCTTCGCGGCGGATCAGGTGGCCATCGACGGTGATCGCATCGTGGCTGTCGACCCGCTGGCCGAGGCTGGCCACGCTGCCATTGACGTTGACCCGGCCTTCGGCGATCCACACTTCTACGTCGCGCCGGGAACCGACGCCGAGACGGGCGAGGACTTTCTGCAATTTTTCCCCGACCGGTACGTGGGGATTCTCTGGGGTATCGTTCATCTGGGCACCTCCCGGTGTGGCTGGCAACGAATCGAAGGGCGCGCATCATACGCGCTTCGTCAGGACAAAGCACCGTCCCCGGGCGGAAACCCGGACAATCCCGCTAGACTAGGCCGGGTTCACCCACCCCGCCACCCGGAGGCCCCGGTGCACGATGTCCCTCCCTTCAGCGGCGCCAAGCTGGCGCTGTTCTATGGCGACCACCTGGTCGTCTACAAACGCGACGAAAAACCCGGCATTCCCTTCCCCGGCTACTGGGACTTTCCCGGCGGCGGCCGTGAGGGCCTGGAGACGCCTGCCGAATGCGCCCTGCGCGAACTCGAGGAAGAGTTCTCCATCCGCCTGGAAGAACCTCGTATCGAATGGCAGCGACAGTATCCGAGCACCAGCGGCAGCGCGCCCTTCGCCTACTTCCTGGTGGCGCGCCTGGAGGACCGCGAGTTCGAGGCCATCCGCTTCGGCGACGAAGGACAATACTGGCGATTGATGGAGGTGGACGCCTACCTCGCGCATGCCATGGCCGTACCCTACCTGCAGAGCCGGCTCGGCGACTATCTGCGGGAACGCCGGCGCATCGGCGAATAACGCCGATGACGTTAGCCGTTCCATGCCCCGGATAATCCGGACGGCATAAAAAAACCCGGCCGAAGCCGGGCATGCCCAGGCGGGCAGTCTCAGTGTCTGCGGTGCTCGGCGAAGCGCTCCAGGGCTTCGCGGCTGAGGCGCTCGACCTGGGCCCAGTCGCCGCGGTCGACCACGGCCTTGGGCAGCATCCAAGTGCCGCCGACGCACATCACGTTGGGTACCGCCAGGTAGTCGGCGAGATTGTTCAGGCTGACGCCTCCGGTGGGGCAGAAGCGGATATCGGGGAATGGTCCCGAGAACGCCTTCAGCGCCGCCGGGCCGCCGCTGACTTCGGCGGGAAACAGCTTGAAGCGGCGGTAGCCATGGCGGTAGGCGAGCATGATCTCGGAAGCGCTGGCCACGCCGGGCAACAGCGGGACTTCGCTGTCCAGGGCGAAGCGCAGCAACTCGTCGGTGCAACCCGGGGTGACCACGAAGCTCGCCCCGGCCTTTTCCGCGGCGGCGAAGGTCCGCGGGTCGAGCACGGTGCCGGCGCCGATACGCAGGTGCGGGCGCTCCTCGCTGAGGCGCCGGATGGCGGTCAGCCCGTGCGTCGTGCGCAGGGTGATCTCCAGGGCGGTCAGGCCGCCGGCGGCGAGGGCATCGGCCATCGGCAGGATGTCCGCCTCGCGGTCGATGGTGATCACCGGGAGGATGCGCGCCTCCCGGCACAGCGTGTCGATGCGGGCGGTCTTCTGTTCAAGGTTGTGCATGGCTACAGCTCCGCCACTCAGGGGTACCAATGGATCGTCAGCGGCGCGCGGAGGAAGGCGCGAACCGGCATCCGCCGTTCGTCCTCGACCGCCAGCGCGGCGTTCAGGGTGGCCAGCTTGGACTGGCCCTGGATCGCCAGCAGCTGCACCTTCGCCGCCGCCAGCACGGCGCGCGGCAGGGTCAGGCGCTGGTGCGGCACGCTCGGCGCCCACATCGGCAGGCAACGGCGCGTCCCCTGGGGATCCATCGCCAGGTCCAGGCCAGGGCTGTTCGGGAACAGCGAGGCGGTATGGCCGTCGTCGCCCATGCCGAGGACCAGCACGTCGATCGGCAATGGCAGCTCGTGCAGGTGATGGTCGGCCAGCTCGGCCGCTTCCTCCAGGCTCGCCGCCGGCTGGTAGAGGCCGATGAAGCGCGCCTTCGCCGCCTCGCCACGGAGCAGGTGGCGGCGAACCAGGCCGGCGTTGCTATCGGCATGCGACTCCGGCACCCAGCGCTCGTCGGCCAGGCTGACGGTGATCCGCGACCAGTCCAGCGGCTCCTCGCTCAAGGCTTCGAGGAAGGCCACCGGACTGCGCCCACCGGACACCACCAGCAGCGCCTGGCCCTGCTCGGCCAGCGCCGAGCGCAACCGGCCGGCGACCTCGGCGGCCAGGCCGCGGGCCTGCTCGGCGGCGCTGCCCCAGACCTGCAGGCCGACGCCGGCCGGCAGCTTCAACTCAGAAATCGCCATACCAACTCCTCCCATCGCGGGCCACCAGGGCCACCGAGGCCACCGGCCCCCAACTCCCCGCCGGATACGGCTTGGGCGCTTCGCTCAGGCGTTCCCAGCCAGCGATCAGCTGGTCGCACCACTTCCAGGCGAACTCCACCTCGTCCTTGCGCACGAACAGGTACTGGTTGCCCTGGGTGACCTCCAGCAGCAGACGCTCGTAGGCATCGGGAATCCGCGCCGCGTGGTAGGTCTCGGAAAAACTCAGTTGCAGCGGGCCGGTACGCAATTGCATGCCCTTGCCCAGGCCCTGGTCCTTGGTCATCACTTGCAGGGAGATACCTTCGTCCGGCTGCAGGCGGATGATCAGCCGGTTGCTGATCAGCGAACGCTGCTCGGGAGCGAAGATGTAGTGCGGCGGCTCCTTGAAGTGGATGACGATCTGCGACAGCTTCTGCGGCATGCGCTTGCCGGTGCGCAGGTAGAACGGCACGCCCGACCAGCGCCAGTTGCGGATGTCCACGCGCAGGGCGACGAAGGTTTCCGCGTCGCTGTCGCGATTCGCATGTTCCTCCTCCAGGTAGCCCGGCACTGCCTTGCCGTCGCTGAAACCGGCGGTGTACTGCCCACGCACCACGCGCGAAGCCAGTTGTTCTGCGGGAATCGGCTCGAGGGCGCGGAGGACCTTGACCTTCTCGTCGCGAATGCTGTCCGCCGAAAGGTCGCTGGGCGGATCCATGGCGATCAGGCAGAGCAGTTGCAGCAGGTGGTTCTGCACCATGTCGCGCAGTTGCCCGGCCTGGTCGAAGTAGCCCCAGCGGCCTTCGATGCCGACCTTCTCGGCCACGGTGATCTCCACGTGGGAGATGTGGTTCTGGTTCCACTGGGTCTCGAAGAGGCTGTTGGCGAAGCGCAGGGCGATCAGGTTCTGCACCGTCTCCTTGCCCAGGTAATGGTCGATCCGGTAGATGCGGCTTTCCGGGAAGAACCGGGCGACTGCCTCGTTGACCTCGCGGGACGACTCCAGGTCATGACCGATGGGCTTCTCCAGCACCACCCGGGTGCGCTCGGCGAGACCGGCGGCGGCGAGGTTCTCGCAGATGCCGCCGAACACCGAGGCCGGCGTGGCGAAGTAGGCGACCAGCGGCAGTTCGTCATCCACCGCCTCGCGCAAGCCGACATAGGCCTGCGGGTCGAGGAAGTCCATGCTCAGGTAGTCGAGGCGTTCGCGGAAACGCTGCCAGACCACGTCGTCCCACTCCTTCGCCGGCACTGCCAGGCGCAGGCGCTGCTCCAGCGTCGCCAGGTGTTCGGCGGCAGCGCCTTCGTCACGGGCCAGGGCCAGGACGCGGGTATCGCGGTGCAGCAGGTTCTCACGATCGAGTTGGTAGAGCGCCGGGAACAGCTTGCGCAAGGCGAGATCGCCCAGCGCACCGAACAGCGCTAACGTGCAAGGCAGAACGCGGACATCAGGCATTTGTTGTTACCAACCAAATATTGAGTGATATTGAGCCATCCACTGCGCAATTAAGACAAATATGTAGTAATTAAACAACATATTTTTCCCAGCCCGCCACGCTGTTGGTCGCATGCCGGCCTGACGTTAGGATAGGCGCCGCCGCCGGCCCTTCCCCGCCGGGCCGACAGAACACGAGGAACCCGGATGAAAAACCTGCTGGAGCAGATCCAGAGCCGCCTGGACGAACTGAACAAGGCGGAGCGCAAAGTCGCCGAGGTCATCCTGCAGAACCCGCAGCAGGCCACCCGTTTCAGCATCGCCGCCCTGGCCCAGGCGGCAGCGGTCAGCGAACCGACGGTGAACCGCTTCTGTCGCTCCTTCGGCATGAGCGGCTATCCGGAACTGAAGATCCAGCTGGCCCAGAGCCTGGCCAGCGGCGCTGCCTTCGTAACCCAGGCGGTAGCCGAGGACGACGGGCCGGAAGCCTATACGCGGAAGATCTTCAGCAACACCATCGCCTCCCTCGACAGCGCCCACAAGTTGCTCGACCCACGCGTCATCGACCGCGCCGTGGACCTGTTGATCCAGGCCCGGCAGATCCACTTCTTCGGTCTCGGCGCCTCGGCCTCGGTAGCGCTCGACGCGCAGCACAAGTTCTTCCGCTTCAACCTGGCGGTGAGCGCCCAGGCCGACGTGCTGATGCAACGGATGATCGCCTCGGTGGCGCATACCGGCGACCTGTTCGTGGTGATTTCCTATACCGGACGCACCCGCGAGCTGGTGGAGGTGGCGCACCTGGCGCGGGAGAACGGCGCCTCGGTGCTCGGCCTGACCGCCGCCGGCTCGCCGCTGGCCAGGGCCAGCACCCTGTGCCTGGACATCCCGTTGCCGGAAGACACCGACATCTACATGCCGATGACTTCGCGGATCGTCCAGCTCACCGTGCTCGACGTACTGGCCACCGGAGTGACCCTGCGCCGCGGCGTGGACTTCCAGCCGCACCTGCGGCGGATCAAGGAAAGCCTGGTGCCAACCCGCTATCCCCTCGACGAGGACAACTGACCGCCCGCCTATTGCAGGCCGGCGGCGAGATTCAGGCGCATGCGTTCGCCGGGCGCCAGGATCAGCCCGCCCGGGCGGTAGCCAGCGGCGCCGATACAGAGGAAGCGTTCCGCTTCGCCCGGCTCGACCTGCTCCACCGGGCGGCTGCCGGGGTGCCAGATCACGCTGCCGGCGCTGACGTTCTTGTCGATCCGCAAGCGGCGGTTCCAGCCGCCGTCCTCCAGCACCAGCGATCCGGGATGGTAGAGCACCTGCTTGACCGCGCCGCGCGGTATCCAGGTTCCCGGAATCCGCGAAGCGCCGCGCTGGCCGCGAGCCGACTCCAGCTCCATGCCGTGCACCACCACCCGGCTCAGCGCGCCGACCCGCCAGTAGGGCTGCAGGGCGAAGCTGAACAGGCAATCGTCGTCTTCCTCATGGTAGCTGCACAGCTCCAGCTCCAGGCGCTGGCCAAGGCGCGCATCGAGGCGCACGTGCCAGTCCTCCAGGTCCAGTTGCCAGCTCACCACCACCTTGCTTTCGTCGGCGTAGGCATCCAGCAGGCGCCATTCGCGTTGCCGCGCCCAGCCCTGCTGCGGCCATTCGCTGCCGTTCGGATGGCTGCCGAACCACGGCCAGCAGACCGGGATGCCGCCGCGCACCGGCGCGCTGCTGAGGGCCGGCCATTCGCTGGCGCACCACAGCAACGGGCGTTCGCCCTGTGGCTGGAAATGCAGGAGCTGCGCCCCTTGCCGACTGAATACGGCCTGGCACAGCGGATGGTCGATCAACAGCAGATCGCGACGTTGGAAGCGTACCCAGTCGAACGGTCGCTTGGCCCGCATGGAATGAAAGAAACGCTGCAGCGGATGCTCAAGCATGTCCGATTGTCCTACCCTCTCCCCTTCCCGGAAAGCCCGGGCGTGCATCCGTGTAGTTTTACTACATTTCGCACGCAAGCCCCAAATGATCGGCACAGGAAAAGCGTAGTCGGTTTGTAACAGGCAGCCGGGAAGAGCGGTCGCCGGAAAAAAACGGCCCGCCCGAAACGCTCGGGCGGGTCCAGGCACAACACCGGAGCAGGCAACGCGACGATCAGAACACCGTCTGGATCTTGATCCCCGCCACCAGCGCGTTGTCGACCTCGTCGACCCCGCCCGGCTGCTTGATGTACTGCAGGTTCGGCCGCACCGTCA
>NZ_JAEMVM010000038.1:0-624 GCF_016463925.1 Pseudomonas sp. P20
TCGGCCCAGGGCCAGGCCATGGGCGTTCTCGCAGCCAAGGCACGGAAAACCGTGCTGCTGACCGGAACGCTCATGGGCGGCTACGCCGACGACCTGTTCTACCTCCTGTTCCGCATCCTCACCCAGCGCATGATCGAGGACGGCTACCGGCCCAACGCGCGTGGCAGCATGGCTCCAGCAGCCATGTCGTTCATGCGCGACCACGGCGTGCTCAAGGACATCTACACCGAACGCGATGGTGACTCGCACAAGACAGCCCGGGGCAAGAAGCTCTCGGTACGCACGGTAAAGGCTCCCGGCTTCGGCCCGAAGGGCATCCACCGCTTCGTATTGCCGTTCACCGTGTTCCTGAAGCTCAAGGATATCGGTGGCAACGTACTGCCCGACTACCAGGAGGAGTTCGTCGACGTGCCTATGGCGCCTGATCAGGCTTCGGCCTATCAGCGCCTGGCGGCCACGCTGACAGCGGAGCTCCGCCAGGCTCTGGCGCGACGAGATACCACGCTCCTGGGCGTGGTCCTCAACGTGCTGCTGGCTTGGCCGGACTGCTGTTTCCGACCGGAGATCGTCAAGCATCCGCGAACCCGGGACACACTGGCCTTCGTGCCAGCGATCTTCGGCGAC
>NZ_JAEMVM010000039.1:0-19513 GCF_016463925.1 Pseudomonas sp. P20
GAGATCGTCAAGCATCCGCGAAGCCGGGACACACTGGCCTTCGTGCCAGCGATCTTCGGCGACGAGCAACTGATGCCCAAGGAGCAGGCGCTGGTGGACCTCTGCCTCGAGGAGAAAGCGAAGGGCCGCAAGGTCCTGGCCTACACGGTCTACAGCGGGATGCGCGACACCACGTCCAGGCTGAAGAAAGTGCTCGAGCAGGCCGGGCTGAAGGTGGCAGTGCTACGTGCTTCGGTCGATACCGCTCGGCGCGAGGACTGGATCCTCGACCAGGTCGACCGTGGCATCGATGTACTGATCACCAACCCGGAACTGGTGAAGACCGGGCTGGACCTGCTGGATTTCCCGACCATCGCGTTCCTGCAGACGGGGTACAACGTGTACACCTTGCAGCAGGCCGCGCGGCGGTCGTGGCGGATCGGGCAGAAGCACCCGGTGCGGGTGGTGTTCTTCGGCTACGCCGGCAGCTCGCAGATCACCTGCTTGCAACTGATGGCCAAGAAGATCGCTGTGGCTCAGAGCACGTCGGGAGACGTTCCCGAGTCAGGTCTCGACTCGTTGAACCAGGACGGAGACTCGGTGGAGATGGCGTTGGCACGACAACTCATTGCAGCTTGAACTCATAGGCCACCGTCTGGTGGCCTTTCTTTTCTTTGTAGTGGTCAACCCACTGTCCCGGATGGGTTGACCACTACAGGCTGTGCCTAACAACCCATTCCAAAGCGCTTGGTAACAGCACCACATGGGCAACTGTTGCAACGGAACAAGCCTCTCGAACCACTGCGGTCGAGAGGCTACGCCCCTACTGCCAGTTAGCCGCTATTACCGCCTCCAACTGTTCACGCTGTGGCTGAGTTAGATTCGTTTCACCTCCAGCGGGTGCTCCGAACGCCGCCATGGCATTGACCAAGGCATCCACCTGATTGGCATAGAGCGAAGATCCTCCCGCTTGGATCGAGTCCAGTTGTTGCGCCGGATTCGTATACCAGTTCTGCAGGGTGACACTATCCTCGGAGTCTCGCACATCGATGACAAGGTTATCTCCCTGGCGTGACAGCCATAGGTTCTCTCGGGAGATATCGTCGAAACTCAACACATCGCTGTCGGATGGCGTATTCGACAGGTTGTCGAGCGTATCCTGCCCATCGCCAGCCGCGAAGTAATAGATGTCATTGCCATCGCCGCCCATCAGATAGTCGTTGCCCTTGCCGCCACGTAATTGATCGCTGCCTGCCCCTCCGTCTATCAGATCTGCATCCGAGGAGCCGAAGATCGTCTGATCCCCCGCCATGCCGGCATAGAGAGTGCCGAAGGCTCGCTCATCCGGTGGATCTATGTAAGCGGGCGATCCCTTGGGATCCGGATTGCTAAGACCAAACGCGCCGAACAACTGTTGTGCTGTCAACTGCCCGCCAGAGGCGAATGTAATGACATCCACAACATAATCGCCGCCGAGGAACCAGTTTCTCAAGGTGACCTGATCGCTGCCACCACTGACCCGCAGGATCAGATCGTTACCACTCTTCATCAGGCCGCTGGAAACCTGACTGAAGGTAATGCCTTCGAACCGCAGCGTGTCGAAACCACCGCCGTTGTTGTCGATCATGTCCTGACCGCCACCGGCCGCGAACACATAGGTATCATCACCACGACCGCCAACCAGAGTATCGTTCCCTCCCTCGCCATGGAGAGTATCGTTGCCGTTCCCTCCTTCGAGACGGTCATTGCCTGTGCCCGCACGTAGCAGATCGTTGCCGTTGAAGCCCTGCAACAAATCACGCAGGGTGGTCCCGGACAGCGACGTATCGTCCCCTGCCCCACCCTTTACCTGATTGTCGAAGAGTCGCTGCGGCTCGGGCATTCCCAAGCCGAAGGCACCGAATATCTGCTCCGCAGCAAGGCTCCCTCCCGTCTCGAATACAATGTTCTCCACGAGATTGTCGCCACCAAGGAAGAAGTCTTTCAGGGTGACCTGACCGGTGGCGCTGCCACTGATCTTGAGGATCAGATCGTTGCCCGACTTAGTGAGGCCGGAGCCAACTTGGCTGAAGGTGATGCCGTTGGCGAACAGCAAGGTATCGTTGCCAGAAGACTCTTGTATAAGGTCCTGCCCGGAGCGATACACATAGGTATCGTCGCCGCTACCTCCAAGTAGTTGGTCGTTGCCGGCGGCGCCATCGAGGGTGTCGTCGCCAGCCCCACCGAGCAAGACATCATGTCCAGCGCTTCCTGCCAGGCTATCGTTGCCGCCCATCCCAGGTTCTACCGGATCGACACTGCCAGGTCCCGAGAGTGTGAAAATGGCTTCAGCGAACAGGCCATCCTGATCGCTTGCGATCACTTTCACCCGAACACGCCCGATTTCCCCGACAGCTCCATCGCTACTGAACGTACGGTTTTGCGGGTCGAAAATCAGCCAGGACGGTAGTTCGCTGCCATCCGTCAGGGTCGCACGGTAGGTCAATACATCTCCGTCAGGGTCGACGAACGTGGATTCCGGCACGGTAAAGGAAAACGCATCACTCTCTTCCAGATGGAAATCACCGATTGGCCGTATCAGACTCGGGGCTCTGTTCTGGACAAAGACCTCTAGGGCAAGGTTGGCCTCTGCAGACAAGCCATACCTGTCCGTACCCGTCAAAAGCAGTTCAATCCGCCCCTTGTCTGTGGACGCTGGTTGGCCAGCAAGCGTCAGTGTTTCGGGATCGAAACGAATCCACTCTGGCAGCGCCGAACCATCCTTCAACGTCATTCGGTAAGTCAGGCGATCTCCGTTGTCCGGGTCGCGCAAGGTTTCCGTTGGAATCTGGTAATGGAATGCGTCCCCTCCCCTTGAGCGAATTACTTCAGTGATATCTTGGCCGATGGGTGCATGATTGCTCGATGCACGGTCGACCAGTGCTTGTATGTCCATGCGATCCAGCGTGACATTGCCACTCAGCTCGATGAAGTCAATGCCCCAGTCATAGGGTGTTCCATTTACCGATTGTTCTGCCGCGAAGTGTCCCTTGACGATGACAGGTTCCACCTCGCCGTCCACTCGCAGGATCAGGTCATCACCCTGACGCAGTACAATCAATTGCTCTTCCCGTACATCGTCGGCGAACACCAGGCGATTGGCCGACCCCTTCCGGTCGTAATCGATAATCGTGTCACGCCCAGTCCCGCGATAGAGGCGGTAGATGTCATCTCCCCTACCTCCTTCCAGAGTGTCATTGCCCAGACCGCCAAGCAGGGTATCGTCGTTATCCTTGCCGGCAAGATGATCGGCGACATCGCTGCCTTCCAGGTACAAGACCTGATCCCGCCAGGCATCAGATTGCAATGTGGCGAACAGCAGCTTCTGTTCGTCTCCAAGCTGGGAAAAGGGGATGGGCTTCGTTGCGATAGTCGCGAGCCCCGCCACCAAGGCGTCGACTTGCTGTGGGGCAAGCGTCTTTCCATTGGCCAGGACGATATTTTCGATACTGCTGGAAGCGCCGGAGTACCAGTGCTCAAGAGTCAAGGTCTCTCCGCTGTCCAGATGGGTCACGAGTAGATCATCACTGGAGTCTTGCCGAGAGAACCAGAGCTGCTCGGCCGATACATCGGTAGCCAGCTGAACGGTGTCGCCAGTCCCTGCTGGAGATATTGTGTCGTGCCCATATCCCCTTCCCCACTCATAGGTGTTTCGCCCCTCTCCCCCCATGAGAAGATCGTTGCCTGCGCCACCGTTCAAGGTGTCGTTGCCTCGATCACCACGCAGCGTATCGTTACCTGCCAGCCCCATCAGACGATTGTCGAATTCATTGCCGTCAAGCCAGTTGTCTTCATCCGTGCCGATCAGGCCTGCCGCTCGGAATCCTTTCTGCAATACGGCATTTTCTACGTTGGCATAGTCTGCCAGGGCAAATGGTGCGTCGCTGGCGGCCCAGAACTCGATGGTGTCGTTGCCTTCGCCACCCAGTTCGATGACCTTGTCGCGCGCGTCTATCCGGTAACGGTCATTGCCCAAACCGCCCTGCAGGGTGTTTTCCGCATTGTTCTGCGCTCCATCCAGCGTGTTGTTCAGCTCGTTGCCAATGCCTTTGGTTCGTTGCTGCCCCAGCAAAACGAGGTTTTCCACATGATCGCCCAACTGATAGTCGATATCTGTACGTACCTCGTCGTAGTTCGATCCCAATGCCGAAGCAACCACCACGTCATTTATGTTGTCGACGTAGAACACCGCTGAGTCGCGACCGAGAGCGACCATGGTATCCGCCCCCAGCCCGCCATCGAGAGTATCGTTGTAGATGCCACTCCCGGTGTTGCTGGTATAGAGGATATTGTCCAGCGCATTACCGTAAGCCTCGATGGCATTGATGTAGTGGGAGGACGAGCCATCTCCGAGGTGGTAGATCTCGACATTTTCCGGCAGCCGTCCGCCGATGAAGCTATACCAGGTATCGATGCCGCCATCCTCTTGCTCGATGACGTTCTCGATATTGATGTAGGTATCGTTGCCTTTGCCCCCGATACCCGTGTCTCGCGCCCCCGACCACTTCTCCTTGCCCTTCAGCACGTTGTCGCCATCGTTGCCCTCCAGCATGTTGCCCAGCACGTTGCCGGTAGCATCGATACTGAGCCCGCCAGTCAAGGTGAGGTTTTCCACATTGGCCGGCAACATGTAACTGCGGCTGGCAAGCACCGTGTCCATGCCACCGTTCACGGACTCCTGGATCACGTCGTCCTCATGATCGACCACGAATACATCGTCCCCGGACGTTCCGACCTGAGTGTCGGCCTGTCCCCGCTCGACCCGAGCCAGAATATCCTGCAGTCCCAGCGCTGTACCGTCGCTCAACTCAATACGCTCGATACGTGTGGAGTTGTCGCCCCAGAAAAAGCCCCGGATGAGGATCTCCCCTCCATCCACGGAATTGCGGATGATCAACCCACCTTCTTTCTTCACTTCGTGGAAGGAAAGATCGCTTTCCGTGATTCCCGGCCCCAGGCGCAAGACGTCATTGCCGCCCCTTTGGCTATCGCTGTTTTCGACAATGACATCCTTGCCGTCGCCCAGGTTGTAGAGGTAGATGTCGTCCCCGTCTCCTCCGCTGAGTTGATCGTATCCCCGACCACCCTCCAGTACATCGTTGCCAGGTCGGGTGGTGTAGGCGCCATCGCCCTCCAGGTAATCGTCGCCGTCGCCACCTGCCAAGGTGTCGTTGCCACCACCACCGGCGATGCTGTCCTTCCCTGAGTGACCGTCCAGGCGGTCATCGGACTCATGCCCTGTGAGGGAGTCATCTCCAGCGCCACCCTGGAGAATGCGGGCGAACACGTATGCCCGATCCCAGGTCGTGCCATCCGCGAAGCGGATGTTGTCGACTGCAGTCCTGGAAAAATAGTCGCTGACACGAATGAGATTGGTCTGCTTACCTTGCTGATTTTTTACCGTGATGTAGAGGTGGTCGATGGCATAGGACTTCGCCCTGGCCAGGCTGACATCGCTTGGAGCGATACCCCCGCCGAGTTCGATGACGGACGCACTTTCCTCCGCAGAAAATGCCACCTCATCGCTACCATCGCCGCGCTCGAATCGATAGACGTTGCTCCCGCTCCCGCCCACGAGCGTATCGTTACCCATTCCACCGATGAGCAGGTCGTTGCCCTCACCACCTTGCAACGTATCGTCCCCATCCCCGCCGAGCAACGTATCGTGACCTTGCATGCCATTGATCGAATCGTTGCCCGCCAAACCGTCGAGGCGGTCAGCCTCGATATCTCCGTACATGGTGTCGTTACCGGGGGTGGCAGTCCGGACCAGCTCAAGGATCTGCCGATAGTCCCAGGTCGTTCCGTCCGCGAAGACGATATCGGTTGTGCCATCCGAACCTGCGCTTTCCTTGAAGTACGAGCGCACGCCAAGCGTGTCGTCCCGCCCGTCCAATCCGATTACCCGAAGATTCAGATCCTTGCCTGTGCGCCAGACCATGACCTCGTCCGGGAGTATGTCCAGCAACTCGATCCGGTCGACTTCGCCCGTCCGCGTTGCGGCGGATTCGATGTTGTCGTTGCCGAAGCCCCTGGAGAAACGATAGGTATCGTTGCCTTCTCCCCCGCTCAGCCAATCGCCCCCCAGCCCACCGACCAGGGTATCGTTGCCTTCGTCACCGTAGAGGTAGTCATCACCCTCGCCACCATCGAGGAAATCATTGCCGGCACGGCCGTATAGCCTATCCACGCCAGCTCCGCCGGATAGCACGTCGTCGGAAGCATAACCGTATAGGCGGTCGTGACCTTCCGTGCCCTGTTGCACGCGTCGCTTGATTTCATCGAGTCCCCAGGACTTTCCGCCAGAAAACTCTATGCGCTCAATTTGGTAACCGGAGGTGGCGTCTTCTTCGAAGAAATGTTCGATGGTGACGGCATCCTCCTGACCAACCTGAATCAGAAGGTTGTCGTCGGAGCGGGAGAGCGAAACATCCTCGCGAGCAATGTCGAGGAACCTGACGATATCCTGCTTACCCTCAGTGTAATTTTCGTTGGTGATCGTATCCCGGCCAAAACCACGGGCGAACTCATAGACGTTGCTTCCCGTACCACCGACAAGGGAGTCGTTGCCGGTGCCTCCGATTAGTACGTCGTCACCGTCACCGCCGAAGAGCTGGTCATCGCCCTCGCCACCTTCGAGACGATCCGCCCCGCCACCGCCATAGAGCTGGTCATCCTCGGCGCCACCGCGAAGATGGTCGTCGCTGTCATATCCATGGAGAACGTCTCGGCCGTCGGTGCCTTGCGTCACTTCGCGTCTGATCGCCTCGATGTCCCATTCCGTTCCATCCTCCAAGCGAATCCATTCGACGGCACTGCTGGTGCGTGCGTCATCGGCAAAATAACGGGTTACTGTCAGGACGTCCTCGTCACCGGAAATGACGATCTGCAAATCAATACCGACACGACGAAACTGAACTTGCGAGGCTTGCAACGTACCTCCCAGCAGGATCGTATCGGCAGCGGTTCCCGGTGCATCCGTATCTGCGTTGTCGATGGTGTCCCTGCCATATCCGCCAGCAAAGACATAGGTGTCCGCACCGTTCCCACCGCGCAAAAGATCATTCCCGCCACGGCCATCCAGGCGATCACTCCCCAGGCCACCGTCGAGCGTATCGTGACCGGCGCTCCCCAAGAGCGTATCGTCGAGTAATGTCCCTATGGCCGGAACACTTCCTTCTTCCGGCAGAGCATAGCTCACCCCTCGACCGGCCAGTTCCTCCCAACTTAAGCGGCTACCATCGGCGAACTCGAAATGGTCAAAAGGCCGGAGAACATCCTCGCCCCTGCGCTCCAGATCTATCCTGATCCGATCATTTCCGCTGCCGTAGGCGATGAAGAGATTCCCCTTCAGGGCATCGCCCGGTGTCGCAACCAGACGCAGGCTCGTCGCTTTGATGTCTGTGCCGAAGCGTGCCACGTTTTCCTGGCGCGCGGGTAAACTCCCAGCGGAATTGCCGCCGAGAACACTATCGAGACCATCCCCAGAACTGAATTGCACCGTCACGCCAGAAACGCCGGTCATGCTCAAGTCGATAGTGTCGTTGCCGCGCCCGGGATCGAGTGTGACGCGCGAGTGTTCGGCGCGTAGTACATCGTCGCCACGACCACTGAACAGGATTTCATCGACACCGGTAGTGCTTGCCTGGATCGATTGTTGCAAATTGTCCTGCACCCACTGCTTGAAAGTGGTCTTCACGCCCTCGCGGTTCTCGATGTAGGCCATGCTGCCCCGTAATCCATCCTTGATCAGCAGACGCCGCCCCTCGGATTGACTGCCTTCGGACAGGAGCACGTCACCGGCAAAACTCTGAGTCTTAGCGACCGAAATATCGCCGAGTGCAACCAGCGTGTTGCTACCTTCGGAATCAAGGATCACGTCCAAGCCGGCAACAGGCAAGTCGCCGGCGCTGACGATGTAGCGGTCATCGCCGGCGCCTCCCTGCAAGGTATCCGCGCCCGCCCCGCCATACAGCACATCGTCTTCGGCACCACCCACAAGGGAATCGTCGCCACTGCCTCCGAGCAGCGTGTCGCGGCCATTGCCTCCGATCAAGGTGTCGTTTCCTTCACCGCCATCCAGGAGATCGTTGCCCGTCAACGTGGAGTCTGCTGCAGAAGACAGTTGGTCCTCTCCCGCCAACCAGTCGTCGCCGGCCCCGCCGAGCAGCACATCGTCGCCCCCTTCCCCCCAAAGCCGGTCATTGCCCGCACCGCCATCCAGCGTGTCGTTGCCATGCGACTCGGCAGGCGCCTGGGTGTCATCGCCATGCAGGACGTCAGCATCATCGCCGCCCCTCAGCAGATCCTGGCCTGCACCGCCAATCAATGTGTCCTCACCGCTACCGCCGTCCAGGACATCATCACCATGGCCGGCCGCGCCCAGACGGCTGAGTGCGGCATCGCCCCACAGAATGTCGGCCCCTTCCCCGCCCAGCAGGGTGTCGTTGCCGCCACCGCCCTCGAGCAGGTCATTACCCTGACCGCCATCAAGGAAGTCATTCCCTCTCAGGGCTGCCGGAGTCGCTCCTTTCGTCGCCTCATCCCAGTTGCTGCTGTCTCCGTACAGTGTGTCGTTGCCTGATCCGCCTACCGCGAAATCGTTGCCACCCTGTCCTTCGATCCGGTCGTGCCCCGTTCCTCCATAGAGAGTGTCGCTCCCATGTCGTTCCAGCGGGGTATAAGAAAAGAACTTGCTATCCAGGACGCCATCCCCATAAAGGAGGTCATCACCGTCGTCGCCGAACAGCAGATCGTTGCCGCCCATGCCTTGAATATCGTCGTTGTCCTCGTTGCCGTGGGCAATGTCGTCGCCCGTGCCGGCCTCGATATGATCGTTTCCCTTGCCCCCCTCCAGAATGTTCCGCTCATCCTGCAGAGCGATCAGCATCTCACTGCTCTGGTCTCCACCATTGTCTCCAGTGACAGTAATACTGCTGTCGTTCCGGTAGATGACCCAGTTGAATCCACGCGCCAGTTCGGGGCCTTGCGCTTCTGGCGGCAGAAAATCGGTCCGACTCACGGTGATCAAATGTCCGGCCAGGCTACCAAACAGATAGTCCGCTCCATCACCGCCGATCAGGTGATCTTCGCCCTTCCCACCCCACAGCATGTCATCGCCCTGGCCGCCGTCGAGCGTATCGTCGCCTTCCCCGCCCAGCAGGGCATCGTTTCCATCCAGGCCGTTCAGCACCTCGCTGGCTTTTGTGCCCAGTAGATAGTCCTGGGCGCCTGCTTCGACACCATCGGAAACGTACCCCGTTTCCGCGATTACATAGGAGGTGCCGCTACCATCGACCTTCTTCTTGAAGTCACCGTTGATCACCGGCGCCTCCGGCGTCGGCGCTGGAGAATCCTTAAGCATGATCCCCAGGTCACCAGGCTTCCATCCCTTGACCAATATCGTGTTACCGGACAGCGCCTTGCCGATCACGAGGTCTTCGCCATCACGCGAATAGGTCCAGCCGGTCTCTTCGTCGGCATAGGTGTCGGCGGAGATCCAGGTGCCTCCGGCCAGAATCAGGCCATCGACGCGCAGGCGCCCTTTGCCATCCAGGTCAATGACGGTATCGGTACCGAACTGGCCGCTAAACTCGTAGCTGTCGTCACCGAGGCCACCCTCCAGAAGGTCATTGCCCTCTCCGCCCTCAAGAAGATCGTTGCCAAGCCCCCCGATCAAGGTGTCGCTTTCACTCCCCCCTATCAGGGTGTCGTTGTCCGAACCTCCCTCTAGATAGTCTCGGCCTGCGCCGCCTTTCAAGGTATCGGAGCCTGCCATACCATAAAGGTGGTCATCACCCAGGTTACCTTCCAGAAGATTTGAATCTTTCCCGCCAAAAAGAACCTGATGAGTCTTAGGAGTGAAACTACCCCTAGGGTCTGGAAGAACCGTAATATCAAGACCGGCGGCAGAGTCACTATAACGAACACCATCAACAGCCGTAAAATCGGTTAGTTGCTGCTTTTCGTCCAGTTGCTGCAAATCTATAAACCAAGACAGCATCGCAGCTCTATCAGATAGCCACTGGGTAGAGATGTTTCCCATTCCAGAAGAAGGATCATAGAGCAATAAATTTTCCGCATCATAGTATCCCAACCCCGGAAGGACGACGTACCTCATTTCCTGTAACGCATAACGGGCAGCTAATCCCATCGCATCGGAACGAGCGGCAACGGCAGAGAGTTCTTCCCCGGACCAAGAGGAAATTCCCTCTCCATAACCAGGAATACCTAGGATACTTCCCAACTCCCGAGCATTGAGTAGGTGATTAGTTCCGCCACCCGTCGTCAATGCAGGCTGCGGCTCGTAAACGAGTTTTCCCTTTTTGGCTGACTTCTCGTAAAGATCTTCCATCAAGGGACGACCAAAATTCACATATGTCACATAAAGAGCGTCTTTGAACTCTTGCGACAGATTTTTCCAGTCGTCACCATAGGCCTTCTTGCTGACAAACCATTCCTCAGCCTCCCTTACCATTAGACCATACAGTCTGGCAACTACATCACTCGAAGACTCTACAATATCTGCAGCCAATCGGTCATAAGCATTACTGTAGCCCTTAAGCTCCAGAGGATCATCTGAGGGATGCTCGGCATAATATGCTCGCAACAACGTTATGGCTGTTGCCAATTTGAAATTTCCGCGCCCCAGATCGACCAAGACGGGGTGCCTGAGTTTAGCCACGGCGCCATGCTCATCTAAGCCTTTGTTTTCGTATAGATACTCGTAATCTTCTAGGAACTCTTGATGGGTTCTCCTGGATAGATAGAACTCTGCGGCGTATTTATTTATCGCCCCAGGAACCCCCAAAGAAGAAACATCCGCAAAGACTTTCTCCGGATCAACTCCGGATATAGCATAATCATCAAGCAGCTTCTGAAAAACTTCCGACTGAAAATAGGAGTTACTTTCTTCCGCCATAGCGCCTGCAATAGCTGCCGCAGAGATTTTCAAGGCGGATGCGGTTAAATTAATCGCTTCAAGCTGATCTTTCGAAGCAATCCAACCTAATGAGTCCGGACTATAAATACTATCAGAAGAGGACGAAAGGTAGGCTGTCATTTCAAACTCCCTACATCTATAGATCATTAAATAGAAAGATGACACATGGAGATAAACCATTCGGTCTCTATTTGTCGAAAAACACAGTCTCCATCCTTCCACGGATCAGGAAATTTATTGAGCGAAGGTAGTAACCTGTAAGTATCCCCCCCCCCTCGCCCAGTATGCTCAGGAAATACTAGCCTTCCACCTTCTATCTTGACTGGTTTCGGCACATGAAACAGCCGCTTGCTTACGGAAAATATATAGTTAACATATCGCTTGTTATCTATTATTATATTAATCCCCCTTGAAGACCTACTTACTTTGATCCTTTCCGATGTTGGGAGATTTAAATACTCATCAAATGCAGGCTTTCCATCGACATAGGGATCGCCTCCAATCCATAGACCCATAGTGTTTACATGCCAGACTCCGGCTTTATGCTGCAGCACATTCCATTTTTTGCTGGGAATCTCGCCACCTTTTCTATAGAAATCGACAAGAGCCTCTATTGCCGGTCTGTTTTCATAGAAATAATTAATCAGTTCTTCATCGGACGGCGTCGGGTTGAAAGTCTTGAACCATGGCCATCCAAAAAAAACTAGAAGCGCGATGAGAATCGAGGCTATCAGATAACGACTACGCCTAATGAAAACGAAAACTCTATCCATATAGACCTCTTCATATATTGCGTCAGATGCTTTACACCCTAGCTTCTCGCCGATAGGCATTGGGATTTCCAACATTAGAGTCAATCAGCATTCCGCCAGAATCAAACCAGAAGCAGTACCATTCCCTCGGGGCTGACTTACTCTTCTTATAAGCCTTTATCTCAACAGTCACAATCTTCGGGCCAAATTCAAACCCAAACAAATTAAATCTCCTCGCCCTCTCTACGCGACAGCAGTTCGGCTTATTTTCGTCCATAAAGAGACCGGACCTATCCTTCTTTAGAGCCTTTCTTCTTTCCCATCGCCATCCTCGAAAAAAGAATTCCCTTGCCCTCCTTGTCTAAGACTTTTTATTGCCGCAATGAATTCCCTGCCCGAAATAAATCTCTCGACGGAGTTACTTCCCCACTCTTCCGTACCAAGCAAAACCAGAATACTGGCGACGAGAAATATTCCGACAAAGATTGAATTTTCAATTTCTCCTCGCATTAAAGTAATAACTCAAAATCCACCAAGAACTTTTTTAATTTCTCTCTGATATAGAGATATCCCACTTTCTACCGAGTACGCTTGTGCAGTGTGTCGGGCGCTCTCCTGCATGTCTCCATGTCGTTGAGAGTTGATCAGAGCCTGCTCCACTCTCTCGATCAAAGCCTTTCCATCAAAGAAATCCACCAGCCAACCGTTCTCGCCGTCGCATACGACTTCGCGTACTGGCGCTGTATCGGAGGCGACAATCAGGCAGCCGCAAGCCATCGCCTCAAGCAACGACCAGGACAGCACGAAGGGATAGGTCAGATAAAGGTGTACAGCCGATACCTGAAGAACTCTGCGATAGGTGACATAGGGTACTTTACCGAGGAAATGCACACGCTCCGGGTCCAGCGGATTTTCCTGGAGTAATTTCTCCCGCCAGGTACGCCCGTCGCTCGGTGGGTTGCCATAGCTCACGGAATCACCGCCTACGATGACCACCTGGCAATCGGGGACCCTGCGCAGGATTTCTGGTAGCGCTCGCATGAAACGATGGAAGCCTCGATAAGGCTCTAGGTTCCGCGCGACATAGGTCAGGACCGGCCCGCCAGCTCGCAGTATCCGCCCATTGGGAAGCTCGAGCCTGGCTTGGAGATCAGGCCCGAGGTCGTCGACCGGAACCCCCTCATGGATGATTCGGATCTTCTCGTGATAGAGTTCGGGATGCAGGCCGTGCTGCCAGCGTGTCGGTGTCACCCCTAGGTCGCACTGCTCCAGATTCAGCAGGTGCAAAGCATTCCGCGTTCGGATCCGTGCGGCATCGTCGGCAGACAGGGGAAACTCAGGATCGAAGCCGGCGTCCGCCCCTTGGGTTCGGTAGTAGTACTCGCAGAAATGCATCAGCTTCGCATCAGGGAAAGCCTCTTTGACGTAGAGACTCTCCCCCCATCCCGGATGAGCGATCACGATATCTGGTCGATATCCTCTGGCCTTCAAGGTGAGCAGCAGGCGCAACACTTGCTGTCCATGCAGCACCGCGTTCTCGAAGCTACGCACGTAATGGTGGGTATCCGCCCGTGCCTGTCTGCTCGGTCGGTAGCGCAGCATGCGAATGCCGGGCAGTCCTGGGGCGGTATCGCGGCCGATCGCCAGGATATTCGCACCTATTTTCCGCTGGAGATGTAGCGAGAGATGGCGGAACTGGCCGGGAAAGTTCTGGTGAATGAACAGTACATTCATCACCGAAGCGCTCCCTACGGGGCCTTCAACGTTCCTCAAGGCTTTCATCCACATACTGCTGTAAAGGGCTGAGGAAATAGTCGATCACTTTCCTCTGGTCGGTCTTGACCTCTGCTCGTACCGCCATTCCCGGTGTCAGCGGGAGGTTGCGATCACCGACCCGCAGGCTGTTCTCCTCGAGCTGGATACGAGCGCTGTACAACAGCCCTCTACGCTCATCTTCGATTGCATCGTCGGAGACGCTCAGGACAGTACCGTGGATAATGCCGTACTTGGTAAAGGTGAAAGTCTCTACCTTGATCTCCACGGCTTGCCCGGGGCGGACGAAACCGATGTCCTTGTTCTCCAGCATGGCTTCCACCTCCACAGGCTGGTCGCTGGGAACTATGACCATAAGTGGCTGGGCCTCGGTTACAACGCCGCCATTGGTGTGAATCGCTAACTGCTGCACGGTGCCGTCCACGGGGGCTGTCAATCGGGTCAGTCGGTCGCGCTGCTCCGCCTTCTTCAACTCCTGGTTGAGTGCGGCGACCTTCTGCTCGGCAGTCTGCTGCAGATCGAGCATGCTGCGACGAGTCTGGGCCAACACGCTTTGCTGACGCCGCTCGGCCTCCTTTTTCGAGGCTTTGAGTTCCAGCACCTTCGCTTGCTGCACGGCCAGCTCGCGTTCCTGATCAAGGCGTGACTGTTCCTTCTCCAGATATGCATGCTTGGAAACGTAAGCCTTCTCCAGGAGACGCCGGTAATCGGCGCTCAACTGTCGAGTTATAGGCAAAGATTCCTGCAGCTTGCCGACCCAGGCCTGGGCAGCCTGGATTTCCGCAGCGCGCTCTTCGATCTCGGCATCGATCTGCTCTAGGTTGCTGCGCAGCTCCAGGTACTGCCCTTCCAACCAACGTTGGGCGGCAGCCTGTTGTTCAGCGCTAGCCTGGGGAATCAACGGAGCCAGGGAGGTTGGAGCGCTATGTTGTCGAATGGCGTCAAGCAACGCAGCGGCTCGGGCGCTATCGATGTGGGCAGCGAGCAGATCACTCTTCAGCCGGTCGACGTCCGCGCCGGTGATATTGGAGTCCAGTTCGACCAGCAATTCGCCCGCTCTCACCAACTGCCCATCGCGGACATGGATCGATTTGACTACGGCGACATCGCTGGGCTGGATGACCTTGCTCCTACCGCTCGGGACGACCTTGCCGCTTGCCGTGGCAACCACCTCGATCTTACCGATGCACGCCCAGACCAAGGCCAGCGCCGCGAAAAGCATGATCGCCCACTGGATATAGCGCGGGGCGGGATGCACTGGCTGCTCCTGCAGCGCCAGTGCCGCAGGGAGGAAATGCACTTCGTGCTGGCTGCGCAGCGGTGTGTCCAGTTTTGTTCGGTTGTGCCACGAGTGCGACCAGGCACGCCGATAGCGCTGCAGCAGTTCTCTTTGCGCGCCCATGTTCAGCCCTGCTGCATGCGGTGCAGGCGCGAGTAGTGTCCCGCCTGGTGAGTCAATAGCTCGGCGTGACTGCCTTGTTCGACGATCTGACCGCGGTCCATCACCAGGATACGGTTGGCGTCGCGAACGGCGGACAAGCGATGGGCAATGATGATCACCGTGCGACCTTTGCAGATCGACTTCATGTTCTGCTGGATGACCCGTTCGGACTCGTAGTCCAATGCACTGGTCGCTTCGTCGAAAATCAGAATTCGCGGATTGCCGATCAACGCCCTGGCGATGGCGATGCGTTGCCGCTGGCCGCCAGAGAGCGAAGCACCGTGTTCGCCCACCACCGTGTCATAGGCCTCGGGCAACTCCAGAATGAATTCATGGGCTCCCGCCAGCCGAGCAGCCTGAATAACGTTGTCTATGGGGGCCCCGGGATCACTCAAGGCGATGTTCTCGCGGATACTGCGGTTGAACAGCATGTTGTCCTGCAGCACTACGCCGATCTGCCTGCGCAAGGACGAAACGTCGGCAAGCGCCAGGTCCATCCCGTCGATCATCACTCGCCCGCGCTCAGCGCTGTAGAGCCGCTGGATCAGACGGGTCAGGGTACTCTTGCCGGAGCCGGAGCGTCCCACCACACCAATTACCTCGCCAGGCTGGATACTCAGACTGATTCCGCGAAGGACCTCACTCCCGTCCAGGCGATAGCGGAAATGCACCTGGTCGAATTCGACATGCCCCTTCAGTGGTGGAAGCACGCTACGGGCACCCTGTGCCAGCTCCGTGCGAGTATTGAGGATGTCCCCCAAGCGTTGGATCGAGACCCCCGTCTGCTGGAAGTTGGTCCACAATTGCGCCAGCCTCATGATCGGCTGCGCTACACGGCCGGCCAGCATATTGAATGCAATCAGTTGGCCGACGCTCAGTTGTCCTTCGATCACCAGTCGTGCGCCAAGCCAGAGCGTCGCCACCGTAACCAGCTTACCGACAAGGGAAACGCTTTCGTTCGCTAGCGTGGAGAGCGTCTGTGTCCTGAAGCTAGCGGCGACGTAACCGGCTAGCTGGTTGTCCCACTTGCGATTGACCTGCGGCTCGACCGCCATCGCCTTCAGGGTGTCGATGCCATTCATGGTTTCCACCAGGAAAGCCTGGTTCTCTGCCCCACGGTTGAAGCTTTCCTGAAGGCGGGACCTGAGTACTGGCGTAATGAACAGGGAAATGACGAAATACAATGGCAACGACAGCAGTACCACCAAAGTCAGCCAGCCGCTGTAGAAAAACATCACCGCGATGAATACGACCGAGAACAGAACATCCAGCAAGAGCGTAATCGCATTCCCAGTGAGGAAACTGCGGATATTCTCCAATTCACGCACTCGAGCCACCGAGTCGCCAACCCGGCGAGCCTGGAAATAGGCAAGCGGCAAGGACACCAGATGACGAAACAGACGTGAGCCCAGCTCCACGTCGATGCGACTGGCGGTATGCGTGAAAACATAGCTGCGAAGGCCGCTGAGCAGGGTTTCGAAGAGCATGATGCCAAGCAGGCCGACTGCGATCACGTCGAGAGTGGTCAGCCCGCGGTGCACCAACACTTTGTCCATAACTACCTGGAAGAACAGTGGCGTCACCAGGGCGAACAGTTGCAGCGCGAAAGACGCCAGTAGAACTTCGCCGAGCAACCTGCGGTACTTGACGATCGCAGGAATAAACCAAGTAAAGTCGAAGCGCGCCAGTTCGCCTGCCAGCGAAGACTCCGAGCGAGCCAGGATCAGTTCACCAGTCCAGCGTTCTGCCAACGCGGTGCTATCGAGCACTTCCGGGCGCTGGGTACGGGGGTCGTGAATAAGCGCCTTATCGCCATCCAGTCGGGCAAGAATGAAGAAGTCGCCATCTTTTGAGCACGCAATCGCTGGCAACGGGGTATGACCAAGACGCTCCAGTCTGCAGTTGACCAATCGAGCCTTGAGTCCAAGCTTCTTCGCAGCCAGCAGCAGTTCAGTCTTGCCGAAAACCGTGCCGGGCGTGGAAAACTCGTGTACCAGTTGCTCAGAGGAAGCAGCGATGTTGTGATAGCGGGCGAGCACTACCAAGCAGGACACGCCAGAATCCGAGCACCCTCCATCAACCTCAGCGGTGGCCGAAGATCCTTCTTGCATTGCATTGCTTCCGTGCTGGGGTAAGGAACTCTCTAGATAGCAGCTTTAGCACCAAAGATGACACGAACAGAATCACACTCTTAGTATGAATGCTTGGATTGGTATCTGAACGAGCCCCTTGAAACACAGGACACCGGTTACCGGCTCGACCAAACTTAATCGCATAGATCAAGCGGCGAAAGGCCCCCAGAGTCGCGTCATCCTCTCATAGCGCATCAGGCCCGGCGATTCGCCAGAATCCTATCCAAAAAAATCCCACCCCCACTCACCGAGTATTTCCTACTGCCTCAATGGGGGCAGTCTGAGAGGGTGTCTCTGGCTTCGCGCGAGGACCCTCATGAAACGCCCATCCCCTGCATCAATGATTCTTGGCCTCTGCTTGACAGCAATGGCCGGCCTGCTGGGCTACCAGCAGTATCAACTCATTCAGCTCCGATCAGGCGTAGACAGTGCCGCGGAAAAGACCTCGCTAGAGGCGATCCTGGCGCGCTTGAATCGAGTCGACGAGCGCCTCGACGCCGTGGATGGACAGCACCTGGTCAGCAACGAGGACTTCCGCTCAGGCCAGCAGGCGCTGTCCAACCGCATTGACGCCGCGCAGGCCTTCGCCAAGCAGGCCTCCGATGCCGTCGAGAACCTGGCTCAAACCACCGCCTCGTCCGGCGACCTTCTGGTACTCAAGGCAACCGTGGAGACCCTGGACGGTTCTGTCCGCACGCTGCAAGAGAAGCAGGCCAAGGCGCCGCCGCTGATCGTGCCAGCGCCAAAGCGCCCTATACCCGCCAAGCCCAAGCCGAGACCCAAACCGATGGAGCCTCCGCCCTTCTCGATCCTCGGCGTGGAGTATCGCGGGGGCGAACGGTTTCTGTCGGTTGCACCTCCGGGATCCACCCAGCTCAGCCAGATCTACCTCATTCGCCAGGGTGATGCCGTCGCCGGCACGACCTGGCGACTGACCGGCCTTGACGACCGTACCGCGCACTTCGACATCGCCGGCGCCTCGCGCAGCGTTCGCATCCAACCATAGGATCCCGCCCATGAACAGAACCGTATCGCTCCTGTCCGGCCTGGTGCTGCTGCTGAGCTATCCCGCAGTCGGCCAAGAGGCTGCGGCAAGCCGAGAGGCCAGCAGCCAGCTGTCCGGTAGCCAACTCGGCACGCTGAAACAGCAGACATCTCAGAGCGACCTGGCCCAGGAGTGGGGACTGAATCAACAGGAATGGACCCGCTACCAGACGCTCATGCAAGGCCCCCGGGGCGTGTACTCGCCTGGCATTGACCCGCTGACCGCGCTGGGCATCGAGGCACGATCGGCAGAGGAACGGCGGCGGTATGCCGATCTACAGGTCCAGGCCGAACGGCGCCGGGTCGAGAAGGAACTCGCCTACCAGCGCGCATACGATGAAGCCTTCGCCCGCGCCTATCCAGGCGAGGGGGTGATCCGCCTCACCGACAGCAGCACGGCCAACCCGACGGGCGCCCCGAATATGAGCCCAGCGTTGCAGAGCAGCGGGCGCCTGGCCCTGTTCGTCCAGGACAACTGCACCGCCTGCATCCAGCGGGTCCGCGACCTGCAACAGCAGAACAAGGAGTTCGATCTCTACTTCGTCGGTAGCCAGAACGACGCAGAGCGAGTGCGGCACTGGGCAATCCTCGCCGGCGTCGACCCGAAGAAGGTTCGCAGCAAGCAGATCACGCTCAATCATGACGAGGGCCGCTGGATGGCCCTGGGACTGGGCGGAGCCCTTCCCGCCCTGGTCCAGGAGGTAAACGGCCGATGGCAACGTCTGTAATCCGCGCCCTCCAACTGGCCGCCCTGCTGGTCCTGGCCAACATCGCTCAGGCCGCCGTCGATCCACCGCCGGCGTACAAGCAGATCGCCCTGCCCAAAGGGGTTCCGGCCGAGGTGCTCTACTCGGTCGCGCTGACCGAGAGCAAGGTCCTGCTGCGCGGCGAATACGTTCCCTGGCCCTGGACATTGAACGTCGCCGGGAAATCCTACTACTACGCGACCCGCACCGCCGCCTGCACCGCGCTACTCGCGGCAATCAACCTCTACGGGGCGAAGAGCGTCGACTCCGGCCTCGGCCAGGTCAACATCGGCTGGAACGGACATCGTTTCTCCAGCCCCTGCGAGTCCCTGGATCCTTACAAGAACCTGGACGCCACCTCCGACATCCTGATCGAGCAGCGGGACGCCTTGTACGCCTCTGCACCCGGGAAACCGGTGGACTGGATCCAAGTCGCCGGCCGCTACCACCGCCCCGCCGGCGGCGAACCTGCCGCCAAGTACCGCAGGACGGTATCCCGCCACCTTAGCCAAGTCCTCGGCGTCAACCTACTGGTGACCAATCCATGAAGAAGTTCCTTGCCACGCTGGCATTCTGCACGGCGTTCGCGACTCAAGCCTGGGCCGCCGGGCTGATCGTTGTCGAAGACCTCGGCGGCGCCTCGGCGCTCCCCTACTACCAGGGCC
>NZ_JAEMVM010000004.1:0-261815 GCF_016463925.1 Pseudomonas sp. P20
TGCTTCGCGCCTGCAGGAGCCCTCCAAGAACTTCAGTACCTCGGTCGCCAACTCGATCTACCTGCACGCCGTTCAAGACACGGATCAGATGGCGGCCGACATGTGGGCCGGCAAAGGCGGCGAACACTTCCTGGTCTGGCTGAACAAGAACCGCCAGGCCGTCAAGCAGATTATCTAGGAGTCCCATGGCCACCGAATTCGGCACCGCCACGAACCACCAGAACCTGATCGAGCGCCTCGTCCAGTTCCTCACTGCGAACCCCGACCTGGTCGCGGCTGGGCAGGCCTACGAGAAGGTTTTCGACAACAGCATCCCCGCGTCCGGCACTGCGATAGCCGTGCGCCAGGTAACGCTGCGCGCCCCCGGCCTGGGCGGCACCGATAGCATCTACATGGGGATTCAGAGCTACGGCGATACCGCCCTGGACTACTACAACCTTCGCCTGATGGGCGGCACGGCGTTCAATCCTGGAGCAATCCCGCCTGGCGGCGACTACTGGACCGCGTTTACCAACTACAGCCCGCGGGTCCAGGCACTGCTGTGGAATCAGCCGATGCCCTACTGGTTCTTCGCCAACGGCCGCAGGTTCTGGATGGTCGTCAAAGTCAGCACGATCTACGAGTCGGCCGGCGCCGGCTTCATCCTGCCACCTTGTCCGCCATCGCAATATCCGTACCCGCTCGCCGTGGTGGGTTCCTACCGTGGCGACGTCGCCACCCGCTGGTCCGACGTGAGCGACCGGCACCGAGGCATCAGTAGCCCGCTTGAGCGCAGTTGCTATGTCCGCGACCCGGCGGCACTGTGATCAACCAGCTCCGCGACTCTTTCAGCAAGTTCCCGCTGAAAGCTTTGCAGTTCGTCACCCGCGAAACCGAGGGTCGCCGATACCTCGGTGACTTCGACGGCGCTTTCTATGTGCCGACGCTCAACTCAGGCGCTGAAGACGTGATCGTCGAGGACGGACTGGACCACGTTGTTTTCCAAACCGCCTGGCGCTCCGGCAACCCCTGGCTCTACGCAATCAGGAAGGACTGACATGGCCTATTTCACAGGAACAGCGAACAACCCGGCCGACCTGCTGGGCAAGCTGCGCGTTCACGCCGAAACCCTCGGCTGGGTCACCGACCGCGCCTCGGCATCGGAGTGGCTCTGTCACAACGCGGATGGATACTGGTCATTCAGTGCCGGGGCCAATCAGTTCCAAATGGCGGGCAATACGGGGTTCGATAACGGCCTGGCGTGGAACGCGCAGCCGGGCAATTCCGTACAGAACAATCCCTACTCGTCGAAACAACCAACCGTTGCCCAGCTCAGCGGCGGGCCGTTCACCCGCTACCACTTGTTCGCTACCGCTGCCTATCTGCACCTGCACGTCGAAATCGCAGCTGGGCAGTTCCGTCCGGTGATGATCGGCTCCCTGAACAAACGTGGCGTCGGCTATACGGGCGGTCAGTATGTCTGCGGCTCGGTCATCTATTCCGCTGGACAGGCGTTGACCAACAACTGGTCGTCGCATCCTTTCGATGGCTACCACATTCAATACAGCGACGGCGGAAGCGTGTTGCGGCTGGATAGTCTCGATGATGGGCCGTCCCCGGAGTGGCTGCCGTTCGACTACAGAACCAACATCCCTCGGCGCGTCGTCGGCCCCGGTCGCGGAAACTACAGCAGTCAGTACCATCCCGACGTGGGGCTGATCGACGCGAGCGCAAACGAGCTGAACAGCTCGACCACCCCTGTGCCCTGCGCCATCTATGCGTTCGGCGCTCAGCAGCGCTCGCGGTATGTGGGCGAGGTGCCGGACTTCGGGCTGTGCAACATGGCCTTCCTCGCGCCTGGCGATCCGTTGGTGGTCGGCAGCGACACCTGGCGCGTGTACCCGCTGCTCCAGCGCGGAACCGCTACCGATTTCGGCAGCACCAGCGCCTGGGTCGGCTACTGCTTCCGGGTGCTTGAGTGATGGCGACCTTTCCGGGGTTCCAAGTGCCGAAGCCGGTGGAGGGGATCGTTGCCGGCATCACGCCGAATATCGACGCCCTGGAGCTGAACCAGGACATCAGCCTGGCAGCGGTCGCGGCCTCGACCTGGGCCGGCGCCTACGCGGCGCATCAGCCGGTAGAGGTGATCCATTCGACGTACCAGGCTGTCCACCAAAGCGCCCTGGAAGAGAACTACTACAACCGCTTGTGGCTGATTCCGACCACAATGGAGCTGGGCAACGTCGTCAGCACCCAGGTACGACCGGCATCAGTCTGGAACGCATATTTCAGTCCGCGCACGCTGACCGCCATCGAGCGGGAAGATGCAGACGGCATCACGCTATCCGGCCAGGCGTCGCCGCCGCTGGGTTTTGCCGCCCTGGAAGAACGCACTTGGACGGTCAGCATTGGCACGGACGGCCCGCCCGTCGTCAATGCGCGGATCGTCTGGAAGCTCCAGGGCGAGCCGGACCTGGTCCTGGTCATCACCGGCAATCGCATCATCGCTTGGACGTTCGCGCCGGACTGGGGCGACAGCATCGTCGAACGCCTCAGCGCCTCGACAAATATCCTGCAAAGCGAATCAGCCGTGACCCAGCGCCGAGCCATGCGCCTGGCGCCGCGCCGAGAGTTCGAAGCGAACATGTACGCGGTGGACCGCGAGCGGCAGCTCCTGGACATGACGCTATTCGGCTGGGGCGCGCGAATTTGGGCGCTGCCGATCTGGCCTGATATCCAGTTGCTCCACCAGCCGCTGGCGGCCGGGTCGCTGAACATTCCGTGCGGCACGGCCGGCCTCGACTTCCGCGACGGCGGTCTGGCGATGCTGCGCGGCGAGGACGCCTTCAACTATGAGGTCGTCGAGGTCAAGACGGTGACCGCCAGCGGCCTGGACCTGGTCCGGCCCGTCCAGGCCGCCTGGGGAACTGGCTCGCGACTGTACCCGGTACGCACCGCCCAGCTGACCGAACAGCCCACGCTGACCCGGCTGACCGATACCGCGCAGTCTGCGCGGGTGTCGTTCCTGGTGATGGAGCCCAGCGCCTGGCCCGAGGTAATGCCGGCGACGACCTACAGGGGTCGGCCAGTGCTGGAACAGCGCCCGGACGAAAGCGAAGACCTCACCTCCAGCTATCAGCGCCTGCTGTCCACCTTGGACAACGGCAGCGCCATTCCCCGCGTGACCGACGTCGCCGGCATGGCGCTACCGGTCTTGGGGCATCGCTGGATCGGCATGGGCCGAGCCGAACGGTCGGCGTTCCGCAGCCTGGTCTATGCGCTACGCGGCCAGCAGAAGCCGCTGTGGGTGCCGACCCACGCCGACGACCTGACCCTGGTCGCCGCCGTCTCGCAGCTGTCCACCGCGCTGGACGTGCGCAATATCGGCTATGCCCGTTTCGCCAATGGGCGACCGGGTCGTCGCGATATCCGCATCGAGCTGTACGACGGCACGGTCTATCACCGCCGCATCCTCACCAGCACCGAGCTGGACGCTGACACCGAGCGCTTGGCCATCGACGCCGCCCTGGGCCGGCTGGTCGAGCCTGGCGACGTGGCGCGCATTTGTTTCATGGCGCTCTGTAGCGCCGCCACCGACGTGGTCGAGATCGAGCACGTCACCGATAGCGAGGGCGTCGCAACTGCCGCCCTGACGTTCAAGGGGGTTCGTGACGATGAGTTTTAACAGCCGCGAAAGCTCGCTCGCGGATGGGCAGCCGGTGCGGCTGTACCAGTTCAGCCGTGGCGCGATCCGCTGGAGCTACAACAGCAGCGACCGGGACATCACCTACCAGAACCAGATTTTCCGCACTGTCCATGGCGGCATCACCGACAACGGGATCATCTGTTCCGGCGATCCGCAGTCCGACCAGTTCGTCATCACCGCGCCGGCCGACCTCGATGTCGCGCTGCTGTACAAGGTCAAATCGCCGAGTGATGCCATCGACCTGGTCGTCTACGACATGCACTACGGCGACGCCGAGGCAGCGGTTTCCTGGGTAGGCCAGATTGGCGATGTGGACTGGCCGACCGTGGATAGCTGCCGCATAACGTGCGTGTCCGAAGATGAACTTATGGATCAGCCCGGTCTGATCGACACCTATTGCCGCACCTGCACGGCGGTCCTGGGTGATCACCGCTGCAAGGTGAACCTGGTCCCGCATCGGGTGACGCTGACGCCGCAGAGCGTGTCGGACTGGATGATTTCCAGCGGTGTGGTCGCCGGCTACGCCGACGGCTGGTTCACGGCTGGCTATGTCGAGTGGCAGGTGGACGGCGACAACTACGACCGCCGACACATCGAGCGGCACGCCGGGGCGGACCTCTACATCCTGGGCGGTACCCAAGGTATCCTGGCCGGGGCACAGCTGCGGGTCTATCCCGGCTGCGACTTCCTCGCTGAAACGTGCGATGCGAAGTTCGACAACCTCCCGAACTTCCGGGGCATCAACAAGCTGCAAGGCAAGTCGCCGTTCGATGGCGACCAAGTCTGGTGAGGTAGGCCATGGACCCGATCACAATCAATCTCGTCATCCTGGCGGCGTCGTACATCCTGTCCAGCGTCCTGGCGCCGAAACCGCAGAAGCCCAAGCCGGCAGCATTCGATGCCGCTGACTTCCCGCTATGCGAGGAAGGGGAAGATCAAGCGGTGGTGTTCGGCCAGTGCTGGTCGAAGTCGTGGATGGTGCTCACCGTGGACAATCGTCGGCTGAAGGCCATCAAGACCAAGGCGAGCAAGAAATGATCGTGACTGTACAGCACCTGCACACCGTACCGACTTGGACTACCCGACAGGGCTACTGCCACGACCGGGCGCGGGCCTTCTTCAAACGCCACGGCCTGGACTGGTTGTCCTTCTTGCGGAACGGCATCGAGGCTGACCTGCTGGTCGCAACTGGTGATGCGCTCGCGCTGAAGCTCGTTGAACACGCACGTCGGGAGGTTGCCCATGGGCGCTAAACCCAAGGCGCAGATCGTCGCCTGGCGGTATTACTTCGATATCCACTTTGCCCTGGGCAAGAAGGTCGACGAGGTGTGTGCGATACGTGCAAGCGGCAAGACCGCCTGGAAGGGCTCGATCACCAGCAACGGCCAGATTCGCATCAACGCGCCGGAGCTGTTCGGCGGCGACAAAGGCGAGGGCGGCCTCGACGGCACCCTGGACGTGCTGTTCGGCGACGAAGATCAAGGTGTCCTGCCACGCTTGGCGGCGATGCTCGGTGGCCTTGTGCCGGCGTTCCGGGGAATCAGCACCTGCTTCTATTCCGGCTTGGTTACATCGGTTAACCCGTATCCGAAGAAGTGGGAGATTCTGCGTCGAGGCGGGAACCGTCTGTGGGACGGCAACCCCTGGTATCCCGAAAAGCAGTTCATCTGGCTGGCGGACGGTCAGATCAAGGCGATGAACCCAGCCCACATCCTCTACCTGGTCTACACCGGCCGGGATTTCCGGGGGCTGGCCCGCACGCGGATGGACGAAGCCAGTTGGCGGGCGGCCGCTGACACGCTGTATGCCGAGGGCGTTGGCTTGTGCTTCGAGTGGACCCGCTCGGACAGCTTCAAGAACTTCTGCGAGACGGTCAAATCGCACATCGGCGGCGAAGTCTACCCGAACCGCCAGACCGGACAGATCAGCATCCGGCTCCTGCGTGACGACTACAACGTTGCGGACCTGCCGCTGTTCGACGAAGACAGCGGCCTTCTGGAAATCACCCAGGAGAAGACCAGTTCGACATCGCTTGCGCCGAGCCAATTGATCGTCAAGTACATTGATCAGATCGACGGGGAGCAACGCCAGGTCATCATCACCAACAACGCGGTCGCCGCGTCGCAGGGCCGCCGGTCGTCCGAAGAAATCGAGTTCATAGGTGCGCCGACCGGCGAGCTGGCCGGGCGCTTCGGTGAGCGGGAAATGCGCCTGAAGACCGCAGGGCTAAAGCGCTACAAGGCCATATTCGACCGCCGCGCCCGCAGCCTGAACCCTGGACAGCCGTTCCGCATCCGTTCGACCCGGCGCGGCATCCCCGAAACCGTCGTCAGGGTCGGTCGGATCGAGGACAACTTCCTCGGCGACGGCAAGATCACCCTGACCGTCGTTCAGGATCAGTTCAATCTGCCGGCAACTACCGGAGTGGCACCGCCACCACCGGGCTGGATTCCGCCCGACCGGACACCTCGGGCGGTCACTGTGCGCCGCCTGATCGAGGCACCCTATCGCGAACTGGCCGGCGTGATCGATCCGGCAAATCTCCAGCTCCTGGACGTGAGCGCGTCCTACTTGGCCGCGCTGGCCGAGGCGCCGACCAGCCTGTCGCAGAGCTACACCTTGACCGACCGCGTCGGCAGCTCTGGCGCGTTCGTTGATCGCGGAACCGGGGACTGGTGCCCGACCGGATTACTCGCCGCCGAGCTGCCGCTGGCGGCCGGCCCGAGCGTCGTCACGCTGACCAACGCCAGTCGCCTGGAGGACGTCACTGTCGGCCAGGCCGCTGTGGTGGACGACGAGATCGTCCGGGTCGATGCGGTCAACTATGTCAGCGGCACGGTCACCCTGGCGCGCGGCTGCGCCGATACCGTACCGGCCAAACACCTGGCCGGGGCTCGGGTCTGGTTCTACGACACGTTCGAAGCGGTGGACGAGACGGTCTACAGCCAGGGCGTGACGCTCCAGGCCCGGCTGCTGACGAACACCAGCGAGGGCCAACTGGCCCCGGCGCTGGCTGCCACCGACAGCCTCACCCTGACCGGGCGCCAGGGCAAGCCGTATCCGCCCGGCCAGTTCCGCATCAACGGCAGCGCGTACCCAACGAAAGTCTACGGGGCGCTGTCGGTGAGCTGGGCGAAGCGCGACCGCATTGGGCAGGCCGACCAGCTGATCGATACCACTGTCGGCAACATCGGCCCGGAAGCTGGAGCGACGGTGACGCTCCAGGTCTACAGCGGCACGACGCTGAAGCGCACCTACGCCGGCCTCACATCCAGTAGCTGGTCCTATCCGTTGGCCGAGGACATGGCGGATGGTCCGCTCCAGGACGTGCGCCTTGTCCTGCGCAGTGCCCGCGACGGCATCGATTCTTGGCAGCAGCACGACATCACGATTGAACGCCACGGCCTCGGTTTCCGGCTGGGCGAAGAACTTGGAGGCGTTTCCGCATGAGTCTTACCATGGGGCCTAATACCGGCCTACTGATCAACGGGGCACCCGGTGAGGGGCATTACAACGACCTTATGCGCCTGTTGCGCTGGGACGACTTCTTGCGCCAGCCGGTCGTCAAGGGCCGCGTCGCCACGCTGCCGACTTCCGGCCAGGCCGAGGGTGACACTTACATTTTCACCGGGGCCGGGGCGAACCAGAACCGCTTGGCCCGCTGGTGGGCGACTGGCGCGACCACGCCCATTTGGGAGTACATGCCGCCCAGGCTGGGCTGGCGTGTCCAGGTCGCCAACGAGACGACGCCGAGCGGCCAGGTCAAGACCTACGAGTATTCCGGCAGCGCCTGGACTGAGCTGGTGGGCGGAATGGCCGACGCGCCGAGCGACGGAAAGCCATATGCCCGCGAAAGCGGCGCTTGGGCGGAGCTGGGATCGGCGGCGAAATCGGCGCTAAACGTTCTGCCGTTCATGAACCTGATGCCCGACATGGGTCGGTTCGCGGGAACCGCAGCCAATCCGCTGAATACGATGTTCACAACGTCATGGACTCCAAGCACCTTCATCAATGGCTGGAACGGCGCCACCCTCGCAGATGGGGGAAAGTTCTCGTTCGACAACAGCACGAACGGCGGGGCGGGGCCGGCGCTCAATGCGCGGGTCCAGGCGCTGCTCACGGCAATGGGCCGCACATTGACGTCAGTGTCCCGATACGGGGTCGAGTTCTTCACCACCGTTCTGACTGCGGGATCGCAGACAACTACCGGCTCGGCCGGCGCGGATGGGGTCACGCGGTATCTGTGCTGCTCCAACGGCAGCAAAACAGTTTTCAACGCGGGCGCATGGGCGACGGTCGTCATGTGGTTGCGGGTCGAAAGCGGCTCGGCTCATATCTCGTCGGCGCCCTATACGACCCACAAGCTCTGGATCAATGGCGCTGCCGCTGCGCCTGGCGTGGTGCTTCCTGCTAATCAATGGGTACATCTGCGATTCTCGATGCAGTCATACAACGGCTATGACAACGCGTGCCCGTATCTCTACGCATCCGCAGGGGCTCAGATCGCGCTCGCCTGTCCGGCGTGGTTCGGTGGCCTCGTCGATCCGGGCATCCATGTTGCACCCATTCTTACAATCAACGGAGCAAGCGCATGATGAAGCGGGTTCTCTACAAAGGGGCGTTCTTCACTGAGTGGGACGGCCCGCTGGCGGCCATCGCTGAAACTGCCGGGGTGGGCCTGGACGATCTTACGTACCACCCTGGCGACGCGCTGGCCGAGGTCCAGGAGCTGCGCCGGCAGGCATACCGGGACGAGGCTGACCCGCTGCGCTTGGAGGCCGAGTATGACGCCATCGCTACCGGTACAGAGCCGGACCTGTCGGCCTGGGTCGAAGCTGTCAAGGCGATCAAAGAACGCTATCCGCTCCCCCAGTCCTAAGCGTTTTGATAATTGTGACCAACGTCGCCTTTTTGCTACGGTCCCCAGCTGATGTGCGGAGTAGATAGGGATGTTGGTATGGATGAGGTGCTGAGGCGTAGGCTGCGGGCAGAGCTGCTTGAGGTGGGATTCCTCAATCAGTGCTGCTTGGACTTGATGGAGTCCATGGAGTCGGAGTTTCACCTCACGCGGGATCAGCAGGAGTGCTTCGAACAGCTGAGCCGGTTCCTGCGGGAGGGCATCGGCAAGCTGACCGCTCTGTCTGAGCGGGTAGCCGATGGCGATATCGTCGTGCTGTGCTGATCTTTTGAAATTCTTTTGCCGCTGGCGAAACGGTTAGGGCGCGTCATTTATTGCGCAAATCCGCGCCAAATTTCGCGCCGCGCTACAACTTTCCGCGCCTGCATCGACACCTGGAGAAGCTGGAGCAGGACCCGGCGGTGCGCTTCGCCCATGCCATCGAGGATCGCCTGCCGGCGCAGAGCTGCGGGGAGTTCAGGGGAGAGGTGACACTGGCAGAAGTGGCGAGCCGCCTGCTCGCCTGAAAAGCGCCAGCGCCAGCGCCAGCGCCGGGCCGGCGACCGTCACTTGCCCTTGGCTTCGTGCAGGCGCGCCACCAGCTCGGCCTCGGCCTGCGACAGACCGCAGGCCTGGGTCAGGTCTTCGGCGCTGGCGCCGAGCCCGACCAGGCGTGCGGCCTGGCTGAACGACAGCGTGGTCGGATCGCGCTGCTCCAGGCGCGCGACCCGGTCGGGAAGCGGCGCGAGTTGCTTGCCGAGGTCCTGCAAGGCCTCGCCCATGCGCACGTTGACCTGCTGGTAGGACTCGATGCGCTTGCTCAGCTCCTTGAGCCGGCGCTCGCGCGCGGCGCCCTCCTCCGCCTGCTGCGCCAGCGCAGCTTGCAGGCGGCGCAATTCACGGCGCAGCCACAGGCACGCCGCCGCCAGGCCGAGGCAGGCGGCGAGCGCCAGTGCCAGCGCGACGACCTCCATCTCAGCAGGCCCTCGTGTCGGTAGAACGCATCAGATGCTGCCCAGCTCCGACCATTCTTCCTCGGTCATCATCTTGTCCAGCTCGACCAGGATCAGCAGCTCGCCGTTCTTGTTGCAGACACCCTGGATGAACTTGGCCGACTCTTCGTTGCCGACGTTCGGCGCGGTCTCGATTTCCGACTGCTTCAGGTAGACCACCTCGGCGACGCTGTCGACCAGGATGCCGACCACCTGCTTGTCCGCCTCGATAATGACGATCCGCGTGTTGTCGCTGACCGGCGCAGGGTCCAGGCCGAAGCGCTGGCGGGTGTCGATCACCGTGACCACGTTACCGCGCAGGTTGATGATGCCCAGCACGTAGCTCGGCGCGCCCGGCACCGGGGCGATCTCGGTGTAGCGCAGCACCTCCTGGACCTGCATCACATTGATGCCGTAGCTCTCGTTGTCCAGGCGGAAGGTGACCCACTGCAGGATCGGATCTTCGGCGCTTTGCGCGGTGGCTTTGCTCATTCCCCTAACCTCTCGAAAACCGCCGCAAGTGGCGGAAGCTGTCTATCAATGGTCGCCGTGCAGGCGCTTGACGGCGCCGCTGGCGATCAGTTCGGCGAGCGCCGCCACATCCAGCAGCGCACACATGTGTTCGATGACCGTGCCGGCCAGCCAGGGCCGCTGGCTACGCTGGCTGCGCCATTTCACCTCGGCCGGGTCGAGGCGGATCGAGCGGCTCACCTGGTGCACCGCCAGCCCCCACTCGTAGCCCTGGACCGAGATCACGTACTTGAGGCCGTCGCGATAGTCGTCGCGGTAGCGTTCGGGCATCACCCAGCGTGCGGTGTCCAACACCTTCAGGTTGCCCGCCTGCGACGGCAGGATGCCGAGGAACCAGTCGGGCTGGCCGAACAACGGGGTCAGTTCCTGGTTCTCCAGCGGATAGATCGAGCCGAGGCACACCAGCGGCACCGCCAGGGTCAGCCCGGCGACGTCGAACAGCAGGCACTCGAAGGGCTCCGCCGCCCAGGCCGGACGACCGTCGTCGAGCAGCGGCAGGTCGAGCAGCGGCGGCTCGCCGACGCTCGCCGGGGCGCTCGGCACGCGCAACTCGATGACTTCGTGGGGCCGTGGCTCGACCGGCAGCTCGCGCAACGTCGTCGGTTCGTCGAGCAGGGCCGCCGGCGCCGGCGGAACCAGGCGCGCATCGCGGACCTGCTCCTCGAGCACCGCGGCCTCGAACTCGTCGAACCCGTGGTCGACCGGCAGCGTTTGCAGCGCCGGGGCCGGTGTCGCCACTTCGGCGACCGCCAGCGCGACAGGCTTCAACGGCGCGGGCGCAGGCGCTGGCGGCGTCTCGACGAGAGGTTCCAGGTCCTCGAAAGTGGCCTCCTGGAGCAACGCATCCAGGTAGGACTGCAAGGCCAGTTGCGAACGGGTGGCGGTGGCGGCGCTCATGTGGGTATTCCGCGACAGGGGTCTACAACGGTTATCGGCCGCACTCCGGTGCGGCTTGAATGCGCCTGTCGGCGCGGCGACCGGCGCGCCATCAGGCCACCCGGGTGGCCGGCTGCTGCGCCAGCAGATGCTTGAGCAAGGCGCGGTAGGCGATCACCCCGCGACTCTTGCCGTCGTGCTGCGACGGCGTGACCCCGGCCCGGCTGGCATCGCGCAGGCGGGTATCGATGGGAATGAACGCCTGCCACAGGTTGTCCGGGTAGTTCTCGTTGAGAATCCGCAGCGTGCTCAGCGAAGCCTGGGTCCGCCGGTCGAACAGCGTAGGTACGATGGTATAGGGCAACGCCTGTTTGCGCGACCGGTTGATCATCGCCAGGGTGTTGACCATCCGCTCCAGCCCTTTCACCGCGAGGAACTCGGTCTGCACCGGGATCACCAGGTGCTGGCTGGCGGCCAGGGCGTTGACCATCAGCACGCCGAGCAGCGGCGGGCTGTCGATGATCGCATGGTCGAAATCCTGCCAGAGCTGCGCCAGGCTCTTCGAGACCACCAGGCCGAGACCGCTCTTGCCCGGCGACTGGCGCTCCAGGGTGGCCAGCGCGGTACTCGACGGCAGCAGGGAAATGCGTTCGTTGCTGGTGCTGCGCAGCAGCGAGGCCGGCAGCCCCTCGGGGACGTTGCCCTGGTGCAGGAACAGGTCGAAGGCGCTGTGCTCGAGGGTGTCCGGGTCATAGCCGAAATAGCTGGTCATCGAGCCGTGGGGGTCCAGGTCGACCACGACCACGCGCTTGCCGGCATCCGCCAACAGGCCGGCCAGGGCGATGGACGAGGTGGTCTTGCCGACCCCTCCTTTCTGATTGGCGACTGCCCAGACTTTCATTGCTCTACTCTTCCTGGCATGGGTCTACCCGGTTGGGGCCGCGCTAATGGCCAGTTCGGCCCCGGCGCCCGTACGCAAACCATGGTTCGCGCGCTCATGGCGAAGGCGACGGGGAATTGACGGTTGCCGGCGCGGGCGCCGGCGTACCGCCAGTATCTGCAGCTTGCGTGCCAGCTGCCGAGCCTGCGTGGCGGAGCGCCGAATCCGGTTGCGCCTTGCCGCTGCCGACCCCGCTGACGCTGCGTCGCACCTCCAGGTTGCGCGAGATCACCAGCACCACCCGGCGATTCTTCGCCCGCCCCTCGGCGCTGGCATTGTCCGCCACCGGCTGAAATTCACCATAGCCCACCGCAGCCATCCGCGACGGCTCGACCCCATCGTTGCCGAGCAGGCGGACGATGCTTGCCGCCCGCGCCGCCGACAGTTCCCAGTTGGTGGGATAGCGCGGGCTATGGATCGGCACGTCGTCGGTGAAGCCCTCGACATGGATCGGGTTCTTGTAGGGCGCCAGGATCTTGGCGACCTTCTCGACGATATCGAAGGCGGCATCGTTGGGCAGCGCATCGCCGCTGGGAAACAGCAGGCTGGAATTGAGAGTGATCTCGATCCACAGCTCGTTACCGCGCACGCTCAACTGGTCGGAGGCGATCAAGTCGCCGAAGGCATCGCGCACGCTGTCGGCGATCCGCTCCAGCGAGTCGGCGCTGGCCGCATTGTCGCTGGGCTGCTCCTCGACGCTGGTGCGCTCCGGCTCGGTGGTGCGCGGCCGCTCGTCGCCGATGGGAATCGGCTTCAACGAGCGGTCGGGCTGGTTGAACACGCCGGTGAGGGTCTCCGAGAGGATCTTGTACTTGCCCTCGTTGATCGAGGAAATCGAATACATCACCACGAAGAAGGCGAACAGCAGGGTGATGAAGTCGGCATAGGAAACCAGCCAGCGTTCGTGGTTCTCGTGTTCCTCCTGGTGGCGACGGCGGCGCTGCATGCTCGGCTCCGGTCAGTCCATGAAGCCTTGCAGCTTCAACTCGATGGAACGCGGGTTCTCGCCCTCGGCGATGGACAGCAGGCCCTCCAGGAGCATCTCGCGGTAGCGCGACTGGCGCAGTACCAGGGTTTTCAGCTTGTTGCCGATCGGCAGCAGGAGCAGGTTGGCGAAGCCGACGCCATAGATGGTGGCGACGAACGCCACGGCGATGCCGCTGCCGAGCTGCGCCGGGTTGGCCAGGTTGCCCATCACATGGATCAAGCCCATTACCGCGCCGATGATGCCGATGGTCGGCGCATAGCCGCCCATGCTCTCGAACACCTTGGCGGCCTGCAGGTCGCGACTTTCCTGGGTGAACAGGTCGACCTCGAGGATGCTGCGGATGACTTCCGGCTCGGCGCCGTCCACCAGCAGTTGCAGGCCCTTGCGCGCATAGGGATCGGGCTCCGCATCGGCGATGCTCTCCAGGCCGAGCAGGCCTTCCTTGCGCGCGGTCATGCTCCAGGAGACGATCCGGTCGATTCCCCCGGAAAGATCCTCGCGCGGCGGGAAGAACACCCAGCCGAGCATGCCCAGGCCGCGCTTGAGCACGTTCACCGGGGTCTGCAACAGCGCCGCGGCCAGGGTGCCGCCGATCACGATCAGCGCCGCCGGACCGTTGAGCAGGGCCCCCGCGTGGCCGCCCTCGAGAAAGTTTCCGCCGACGATGGCGACGAACGCCAGGATGATCCCGACCAGGCTGAGCACATCCATCAGCGCGTCCCCTCGGCTCGGCGAAGGCGCGCGCAGGTCGTCACGTGGGTGGCCATCGAAGGCAGTCTCCTCATTCCTGCACGCACGCTTACTGGCACGCCTCGACCAGGTGCCGGCCGATGTCGTCGAGCCCGTACACCGCGTCCGCCAGGTTGGCCTTGACCACGGCCATCGGCATCCCGTAGATCACGCAACTGGCCTCGTCCTGCGCCCACACCTGGCTGCCGCCCTGCTTGAGCAGGCGCGCACCCTCGCGTCCGTCGGCGCCCATGCCGGTGAGGACCACCGCCAGGACCTTGTCGTTGTAGGCCTTGGCCGCCGAGCCGAAGGTCACGTCGACGCAGGGCTTGTAGTTCAGGCGTTCGTCGCCGGGGAGGATGCGCACCGTGCCGCGGCCGTCGACCATCATCTGCTTGCCGCCCGGCGCCAGCAGCGCCAGGCCGGGACGCAGGATGTCGCCGTCCTCTGCTTCCTTGACGCTGATCCGGCACAGCTTGTCGAGGCGCTCGGCGAAAGCCTTGGTGAAGGCCGCCGGCATGTGCTGGATCAGCACCAGCGGCGCCGGGAAGTTGGCCGGCAACTGGGTCAGCACCCGCTGCAAGGCAACCGGTCCACCGGTGGAGGTACCGATCGCGACCAGCCGGTAGGCCTTGCGCTTCGGCGCCGCCGAGGTCGACGCCGGGGCCGGCGACGCGCCGGCACCAACACGCGCGCTCGCGCCGACGCTGGAGGACGACGCCGGCGCATGGCTGGACGAGGTGGCCGAAGGCAGCGGCGGCAGGCTGATCGAGCGACGATTGCTACGGGCGATGGTCAGGACCTTCTCGCAGAGCAACTGGCGGACCTTGTCCGGGTTGCGCGAGATGTCCTCGAAATTCTTCGGCAGGTAGTCGACCGCTCCAGCGTCCAGTGCATCCAGGGTCACCCGCGCGCCCTCGTGGGTCAGCGAGGAGAACATCAGGACCGGGGTCGGGCAACGCTGCATGATGTTGCGTACCGCGGTGATGCCGTCCATCAGCGGCATCTCGTAATCCATGGTGATCACATCGGGTCTCAGGGCCAGCGCCTGCTCGATGGCCTCGCGGCCATTGGTGGCGGTGCCGACCACCTGGATCTGTCCATCGGCGGAGAGAATCTCCGAGACACGGCGGCGGAAGAACCCCGAATCGTCCACCACCAGGACTTTGACTGCCATAGCTACTCCTCAGAGGGCGACGCTCCTGCGCCGCCGGAAACCCATACGCGGCGTCAGATGCGCCGTGCGTAACGCTTGAGCATGCTCGGCACATCGAGGATCAGGGCGATGCGCCCGTCCCCGGTGATGGTGGCGCCCGCCATGCCGGGGGTGCCCTGCAACATCTTGCCGAGTGGCTTGATCACCACTTCTTCTTGTCCCACCAACTGGTCGACGACGAAACCGATGCGCTGGGTGCCGACCGACAGGATCACCACGTGTCCCTCACCCTGCTCTTCGTGGGCCGCACTCGGCACCAGCCAGCGCTTGAGATAGAACAGCGGCAAGGCCTTGTCGCGGACGATCACCACTTCCTGGCCATCCACGACATTGGTGCGCGACAGGTCAAGATGGAAGATTTCGTTGACGTTGACCAGCGGGAAGGCGAACGCCTGGCTGCCCAGCATCACCATAAGGGTAGGCATGATCGCCAAAGTCAGCGGCACCTTGATGACGATCTTCGAGCCGGACCCCTTCTGCGAAAACACGTTGACCGTGCCGTTGAGCTGGGAAATCTTGGTCTTCACCACGTCCATGCCGACACCGCGGCCGGACACGTCGGAAATCTCAGTCTTGGTCGAGAAACCCGGGGCGAAAATCAGGTTGTAGCACTCCAGGTCGGTCAGGCGGTCCGCCGCATCGCGCTCCAGCAGGCCCTTCTCCACCGCCTTGTTGCGCAGCACCTCGGCGTCCATGCCCTTGCCGTCGTCGGTGATCATCAGGAGGATGTGGTCACCCTCCTGCTCCGCTGACAGCACCACCTGGCCGACCCGCGGCTTGCCGGCGGCCTCGCGCTCCTCCGGACTCTCGATGCCGTGGTCGACGGCGTTGCGCACCAGGTGCACCAGCGGATCGGCGAGGGCCTCGACCAGGTTCTTGTCGAGGTCGGTCTCTTCGCCCACCAGCTCCAGGTTGATCTCTTTCTTCATGTTCCGCGCCAGGTCGCGAACCAGGCGCGGGAAGCGGCCGAAGACCTTCTTGATCGGCTGCATACGGGTCTTCATCACCGACATCTGCAGGTCGCCGGTGACCACGTCGAGGTTGGCCACGGCCTTGGCCATGGCCTCGTCGCCACTGTTCAGGCCCAGGCGCACCAGGCGGTTACGCACCAGCACCAGCTCGCCGACCATGTTCATGATCTCGTCGAGACGCGCCGTATCCACCCGCACGGTGGTCTCCGCCTCGCTTGCCGCGGGCCTGTCGGGCGCCGCCGGACGCGCGGCGGCGGCCTTGGCCGGAGCGACCGGTTTCGCCGCGGGACTCTTCGCCGCGATGTTCTTGGCTACCGCCGCGGCGGCCGCCACGGCCTCGGAGGCGCCGTTGAACTTGCCCTTGCCGTGCAGTTCGTCGAGCAGCGACTCGAACTCGTCGTCGCTGATCTCATCGCCGCCCGCGGCGGCCGGCGCCTTGCCCTGCTCCGCCGGCGCAGCCGCTGGAGCCGCGGCAGCCGGTGCGGCGGGTGTGCCGGCGGCTTCCGGGACATCGCCGAACTTGCCCTTGCCGTGCAGTTCGTCGAGCAGCGCCTCGAACTCGTCGTCGCTGATATCGTCACCAGCGGCAGCCGCGGCCGGCTCGACCGCCTCGGCGGGGACTTGCGCAGGCTCGGCCGAGACCGCCGGCGGCACGAACTTGCCCTTGCCGTGCAACTGGTCGAGCAACGCCTCGAACTCGGCGTCGCTGATCTCGTCGCCAGCGGGAGCCGCGGGCGCTTCTGCAACGGCGGAGGCCGGCGCTTCGTCGCCCTGCAGAGCATCCAGCAACTGCTCGAACTCGTCGTCGGTGATATCGCTGGAGGCACTCTGCGCGGGCGCTTCCGGCGGCGCCGCAGGCTCGGCTGGCGGAACGGCCGCCGGCGGCGCTTGCACAGGTTCCGCGGGCTCGGCGCCCTCGGGCTCGGCCAGGCGGGCAAGGGCCGCCAGCAGCTCGGGCGTCGCCGGGGTCGGTTCGGACTGCTCGCGTACCTGGTCGAACATCGCGTTGACCGTATCCAGCGCCTGCAGCACCACATCCATCAGTTCGGAGCTGACGCGCCGCTCGCCCTTGCGCAGGATATCGAAGACGTTTTCCGCAATGTGGCAGCATTCCACCAGCGCGTTCAGCTGGAGGAAGCCGGCACCGCCCTTGACCGTATGGAACCCACGGAAAATGGCATTGAGCAGGTCCATATCGTCCGGCCGGCTCTCCAGCTCGACCAGTTGCTCGGACAATTGCTCGAGAATCTCGCCGGCCTCAACCAGGAAGTCCTGGAGGATTTCTTCATCGGCGTCGAAGCTCATTCGGCTGCTCCCAGAGACGTGTTACTCGAAAGGATCGGCAGGACCGCTGTCCTGCCGGAAATACCGGCCCGGCTTTCCGGACCGACTTCAGCCCGCCCGCCGGGATCACCGGCATGACGAAGGCTGTGCCAGCAGCCCGCGGATGCCAGCGTTCAATGCTTACTTAACGGCAGCGATGCCGCAGTCTTGAGCCGGGCGGGTCAGAAACCCAGGCTGGACAGCAGATCGTCCACGTCATCCTGCCCGGACACCACATCCTCTCGTTTTTCCGCGGCGACCTGCGGCCCCTCGCCCTTGGCCGAACGCTCCAGCGCGGCCTGGTGGCGCATGCTCACGTGGTCGTGCTCGATCCCGGCGTAACGGTCCACCTGGCCGGCCATCCAGACCAGCTTCACGAGGTTGCTCTCGACCTCGGTGACCAGCTTGGTGACACGCTTGATCACCTGGCCGGTCAGGTCCTGGTAATCCTGCGCCAGCAGGATGTCATTGAGCTGCGAGGACAACTGGCCGGCGTTCTCGCCGCTGCGCACGAGGAACTGTTCGATGCGCTTGGCCAGCTCGCGGAAGCCGTCAGCGTCGATTTCCCGGCGCATGAAGCGTTGCCACTCCTGGTGCAGCTCCCGCGAATCGTCGCCCAACTGGTTGACCAGCGGGGCGCTCTGCTCCACCAGGTCCATGGTCCGGTTGGCGGCCTTCTCGGTCATTTCCACCACGTAGGAAAGACGATCGGTGGCATCGGCGATCTGCGACATTTCCTGCGCGTGGGGGGAATGCGGGTCGATCTGGAAATCGACGATGGCGTTGTGCAGTTCGCGGGTCAGCTTGCCCACTTCCTGGTAGAGGCCACGGTCCCTGGCCTGGCTGAGCTCCTGGATCAATTGCACCGCCTGCTGGAAGTGCCCCCGTTCGAGACAGTCCACCAGTTCGCGCGCATGTTTTTTCAGGGTCGATTCGAATTCGTCGCCCGTGGAATCGTTACCAAGCACCATGACACCCTCTTGGCCGGCTTCAGCCGTTGACCCGCTCGAAAATCTTCTCGATCTTTTCCTTCAGGACCTGAGCGGTGAAGGGTTTGACCACATAGCCGTTGACCCCGGCCTGGGCCGCTTCGATGATCTGGTCGCGCTTGGCCTCGGCGGTGACCATCAGCACCGGCAGGTGCTTGAGGCGCTCGTCGGCGCGAACCGCGCGCAGCAGATCGATGCCGGTCATGCCCGGCATGTTCCAGTCGGTGACGAGAAAGTCGAAATTGCCGCTGTGCAGCATCGGCAGCGCCGTGGTGCCGTCGTCGGCCTCGGCGGTATTGGTGAAGCCCAAGTCCCGCAAGAGGTTCTTGATGATGCGTCTCATCGTGGAAAAGTCATCCACGATGAGAATTTTCATGTTCTTGTCCAAGTAAACCTCCGTACAGACCAGAGCGCGCCCCAGGGGACGCGCCACACATTCTTTTGCGTTAACGGTTACAAGCTGCGGTCGAGGCCGGTTCAGGCCGACCGCCAATCGGCCAGGCGCGCGCGCAAACGCGCGGCGCACTGGCTGTGCAACTGGCTGACCCGCGATTCGCTGACGCCCAGTACCTCGCCGATCTCCTTGAGGTTGAGTTCCTCGTCGTAATACAACGCCAGCACCAGGCGCTCGCGCTCCGGCAACTTGGCGATGGCATCCGCCAGGGCCGCCTGGAAACGTTCGTCGAGCAGGCCGTGGATCGGTTCGTTGTGACTGAGGCTGGTGTCTTCCGGCAATCCATGTTCGCCGTCCTGCAACAGGTCGTCGAAGCTGTACAGGCGGCTGCCCTGCGTGTCGCTGAGGATGCCGTAGTAATCTTCGAGGCTCAATTGGAGTTCGGCAGCAACTTCGTGATCTTTAGCGTCGCGTCCGGTTCTCGCCTCGATCGCGCGGATCGCGTCGGTCACCATGCGCGTGTTGCGGTGCACCGAACGCGGCGCCCAGTCGCCCTTGCGGACCTCGTCGAGCATGGCCCCGCGGATGCGGATGCCGGCATAGGTCTCGAAGCTGGCGCCCTTGCCGGCGTCGTATTTCTTCGCGGCCTCGAGCAGGCCGATCATGCCGGCCTGCATCAGGTCCTCCACCTGCACGCTGGCCGGCAGGCGGCCGAGCAGGTGATAGGCGATGCGCTTGACCAGTGGTGCGTAACGCTGGATCAGTTGCTCCTGGGAGTTCTGCGCTTGCGCCTTGCTATACATACGCACTCCAGAGGCCGCTGTCATACGGCCGAACCTGTCGCGGGGTGTTGGACCAGTCGTTCGACGAAGAACTCCAGGTGCCCGCGCGGGTTGGCCGGCAGCGGCCAGCTGTCGACCTTCTGCGCGACCGCCTTGAAGGCCAGGGACGCCTTCGAGCGGGGGAATGCCTCGTATACGGCTCGCTGTTTCTGCACGGCCTTGCGTACCGACTCGTCGTAAGGGATGACACCTACATACTGTAGTGCGACGTCGAGGAAACGGTCAGTGACCTTGGTCAGTTTGGCGAACAGGTTGCGTCCTTCCTGCGGGCTGTGGGCCATGTTGGCCAGGACCCGGAAGCGGGTCATGCCGTGGTCGCGGTTGAGCAGTTTGATCAGGGCGTAGGCATCGGTGATCGAGGTCGGCTCGTCGCAGACGACCAGCAGCACCTCCTGCGCGGCGCGGACGAAACTGACCACCGAATCGCCGATCCCGGCGGCAGTGTCGACGACCAGGACATCGAGGTTGTCGCTGATATCGCTGAACGCCTGGATCAGCCCCGCATGCTGCATCGGCGAGAGGTGCACCATGCTCTGCGTGCCGGAGGCCGCGGGAACGATGCGCACGCCACCGGGACCGAGGAGGAGGACATCGCGCAGTTCGCAGCGTCCCTCGATCACGTCGGCCAGGGTGCGCTTGGGCGTGAGTCCCAGCAGGACGTCGACGTTGGCCAGGCCGAGGTCGGCATCCAGCAGCATGACGCGACGGCCGAGATCGGCCAGAGCCAGTGCCAGGTTCACCGACACATTGGTCTTGCCGACGCCGCCCTTGCCGCCAGTTACTGCGATCACCTGTACGGGATGCATGCTACCCATCTGCTTCATACCTTGTGTTGTCGTCTTCCCGGAACGCCCCTTCCAGCGCTCTCCGGTATTGGCGGGAACGATGCGCCATCGCTCCCGGCCCGGCGGAAGCCACCTTCGCTTCCGTCACCCGCGCCACGCGCGGTTCTTCCCACGTCCTCAGCCGGCACGCCGCGCCGGTTGCTGGTAGAGCCCGGCGAACATCTCGGCCATGGCGTCCTCGCTGGGCTCTTCCGGTGCCTGCAGGCTCACCGCCCGGCTGACCAGTTGGTGACTGCGCGCCACCTGCAGGTCGTCCGGAATCCGCGGCCCATCCGCCAGATAGGCTACCGGGAGACGCTGGGCGATAGCCAGCGCCATCGATTCACCGAGGCTGCCCGCCTCGTCCAGCTTAGTCAGGATGCAACCCGCCAGCCCGCAGTGCCGATAGGTCTGGTAGGCCGACTTGAGCACCTGGCTCTGGCTGGTGGTGGCCATCACCAGGTAATTCTTCACGTTCAGGCTCGGCGACGCCAGTGCCTCGAGCTGCATGCGCAATGCCGGGTCGCTGGCCGGCAGGCCGGCGGTATCGATCAGCACCATGCGCTTGCGCGCCAGCGGCGCCAGGGCCTGGATCAGCGACTGGCCGGGATCGACCAGGGTCACCGGTACGTTGAGGATCCGACCGAGGGTCTTGATCTGCTCCTGGGCGCCGATCCGGTAGCTGTCCATGCTCACCAGCGCCAGGCTCTGGGCGCCGTACTTGAGGACGTAGCGCGCGGCCATCTTCGCCAGGGTGGTGGTCTTGCCGGCGCCTGCCGGGCCGACCAGGGCCAGTACGCCGCCCGCGTCGAGCGGGTCCTGCTCGGGGGTCTGCACGGCACGCGACAGGTGCGCCAACAGCATGCGCCAGGCCTGGCGCGTATCGCCCACCGCGGCGACCCGCTCCAGCAACGGCTTGCTCAGCTCCGCCGGCAAGCCCATGCGCTGCAGGCGCCGCCAGAGATTGGCCTGCTGCGGACGCTGGTGCTGCAACTGGCCCCAGGCGATGGAACCCAGTTGTACCTCGATCAGCTCGCGCAGGCCGTTCAGTTCGAAACGCATTGCCTCGAGGGTCTGGCCGCCCGCCTGGGGCTTGGCCTGCGCCGCCGTCATGGACTCGGCCAGGGTCGGACGCGCCGGCTTCTCCTCGGCGAACAATTGACGGTCCTTGCGCTGGGTTTCCGCCGGACGCGCCGTCAACTCGGCGCGCGCCTCGGCGATCCGCGCCTGGGTCTTGCGCAGCTCCACTTCCAGCGCCGGGTTGGGCTTGCTCGGCGCCGGCGGGGCCTGGTAATCCAACGCCGCGGTCAGCTCGATGCCGCCGGCGACCCGGCGGTTGCCGAGAATCGCGGCGTCCGGACCCAGTTCGTCGCGGACCAGTTTCATGGCCTGGCGCATATCGGCGGCGAAGAAGCGTTTGACTTGCATTGCCCGAACCCCTCAGTTCAGTAGTCTTGCCGGCAACCTCAGGTTGCCCGGTGTGCCGGCCCTGGAGCCGGCGCAGCCCTCGTTCAGTTCTGTCCCACCGTCGCGACGATGGTGACTTGCTTGTTGTCCGGGATTTCCTGGTAGGCCAGCACATGCATGCTGGGCACCGCCATCCGCGCGAAGCGCGACATCATCGAGCGGATCGGTCCGGCAACCAGCAGGATCGCCGGCTTACCGAGCATCTCCTGGCGTTGCGCGCTCTCGATCAGCGAGCGTTGCAGCTTCTCGGCCATCCCCGGCTCCAGCAACATGCCGTCCTCGGAGCCTTGTCCGGCCTTCTGCATGCTGTTCAGCAAAATCTGTTCCAACCTCGGCTCGAGCGTGATCACAGGCAGCTCCGGCTCAAGCCCGACAATGCTTTGCACGATTGCGCGGGACAACGCGACGCGAACCGCGGCGACCATCGCGCCGGGATCTTGACTCCGTGGAGCGACGTTGGCGATGGCCTCGGCGATGGTACGGATGTCGCGCACCGGCACCTGCTCCTGGAGCAGCGCCTGCAGGACCTTGAGCAGGGTGGACAGGGAAATCAGCCCCGGCACCAGCTCTTCCGCCAGCTTCGGCGAGCTGCGCGCGAGCAATTGCAGGAGCTGTTGCACTTCTTCATGGCCCAGCAGCTCGTGGGCGTGCTTGTGCAGCACCTGGTTCAGGTGAGTGGCGACCACGGTGCTCGCATCCACCACGGTGTAGCCCAGCGACTGCGCCTGGTCGCGCTGGCCGGGCTCGATCCATACCGCCTCCAGGCCGAAGGCCGGGTCCTTGCCGGCGATGCCGTTGAGGCTGCCGAATACCTGGCCGGGGTTGATCGCCAGCTCGCGATCGGGATAGATCTCCGCTTCGGCCACGCTGACCCCCATCAGGGTCAGACGGTAGGCGTTGGGCAGCAGGTCGAGGTTGTCGCGGATGTGCACCGAGGGCATCAGGAAGCCCAGCTCCTGGGACAGCTTCTTGCGTACGCCCTTGATCCGCGCCAGCAGTTGCCCGCCCTGGTTGCGGTCGACCAGCGGGATCAGCCGGTAGCCGACTTCCAGGCCGACCATGTCCACCGGGGTGACGTCGTCCCAACCCAGTTCCTTGACCTCCTGGGCGCGCTGCGCCGGCAGCAGCTCCTGCTGGCGCTGCACCTCCTGCTCGGCGACCTGCTTGGCCTTGTTCTGCCGGTGCCAGATCCAGTAGGCGGCAGCACCGGCCAGGGCGCCGAGGCCGATGAAGGAAACGTGCGGCATGCCCGGCACGGCGCCCATGGCGATCAGGATCGCCGCGGAAATCGCCAGCGCCTTGGGCGAGGCGAACATCTGCCGGTTGACCTGCTGGCCCATGTCCTCGGAACTGGAGACCCGCGTCACCATGATCGCCGCCGCGGTCGACAGCAGCAGCGACGGCAGTTGTGCCACCAGGCCGTCACCGATGGTCAGCAGGGCGTAGACCTTGCCGGCGTCGCCAAAGGACATCGAATGCTGGATCATGCCGATGGCGACGCCGCCGATCAGGTTGATGAAGAGAATCAGCAGGCCGGCGATGGCGTCGCCGCGGACGAACTTGCTGGCACCGTCCATCGAACCGTAGAAGTCGGCCTCCTGGGCCACCTCGCTGCGGCGCTTCTTGGCTTCCTCCTGCTCGATCAGGCCGGCGTTGAGGTCGGCGTCGATGGCCATCTGCTTGCCGGGCATGGCATCTAGGGTGAAGCGCGCGCTGACTTCGGAAATCCGCCCGGCGCCCTTGGTCACCACCACGAAGTTGATGATCATGAGGATCGCGAACACCACCACCCCGACCACGTAGTTGCCGCCGATCACCACTTCGCCGAAGGCCTGGATCACCTTGCCTGCGGCGCCATGGCCGTCGTGGCCGTGGAGCAGCACCACGCGGGTCGAGGCAACGTTCAGCGCCAGGCGCAACAGGGTCGCCACCAGCAGGATGGTCGGGAACACGGCGAAGTCCAGCGGCCGCAGGGCGTACACGCAGACCAGCAGGACGACGATGGACAGGGCGATGTTGAAGGTGAACAGCACGTCCAGCAGGAATGGCGGGATCGGCAGGGTCATCATCGCCAGCATGGCCAGCAGCAGGACCGGCACGCCGAGGCTGCCGCGCCCCAGTCCCGCCAGGTTGCTGCGCACATTGCTGATCAGTTGCGTGCGATCCACTCTCGACTCCCCTGCCCTGCGTATGGCGCCCGTAGGTGGGCGCCGAACAAACTTTTGACGCCGGAATGCGCGTCGGGCGGGTCATTGCAGGAACCGTTCCAACTTTTCAATTCATTGATTGAAAAGGGTTTTCGCCAATCACCAACTACCGGAGGCGCCACCGCCGCCACTCGAGCCTCCGCCGCCGGAGAACGAGTCCGAAGACGAACTGGACGAACTGGACGACGAGGAACCCGATGAGCTAGCGTAATCGCCGCCGCGTCGACGCCCTCCCCCCGAGCCGCCGGCGCTGAAATTGCAACCGATGAGCAGCGGCAGGCAAGCGGCGGGCAGGATGATCAGCGCCTCGATGCTGTTCAGCGGGTCGTCCACCAGCAACAGCAGGCACTCCAGGGCCAGGGTCAGCAGCAGGCCGAGCAGGCCCGGCAGGTAGGCCCAGCGCCGTCCTCTGCGCAGCCCCTGCCAGGCACCGGCCAGCATCAGCAGGGTCAGTCCCAGCGAAAGCGGCACGGCCAATCCGTAATGGAGCACCGGCAGGCCATAACGGCCGTAGGCCCAGAACAGCCCCAGCGCATAGAGCACAAGAATGGCGAAGAACCAGCGGGCACCGCGCGAATACTTGAGCAACGCGCCGAAGCCGACGCCCAGGACCGCCACCATCTCCGCCAGCGCCACCATCGCCCCTGCCGGCCAGTGCCGCCCCAGTGCCAACGCCGCAGCGAGCGCCACTACCGCCCCCAGGGTCCAGTACCAGGCGCGCGGACGTACCAGCAGCGCCACCCCGCCGAGAGCGCCGAGCAGGAATGCGATAGCCAGGGTCTGCCGTACCGCGCCGGGCTCCAGCGGGTCGCGCGGCGGCGGCGGCAACGCCTCGCCGTCGATCAGTCGTACCAGGCGCTGCGCCGCCGCTTCCAGGCCGCCGGCGTAGTCTTGCTGACGGAACGCAGGGGTCATGTATTCGCGGATGATCCGCCCGGCATCGATGTCGGTGATCGTTCCTTCCAGGCCATAGCCGACTTCGATGCGCATGCGCCGGTCGTCCTTCGCCACCAGCACCAGGACGCCGTCATCGATCCCCTTGCGCCCCAGCTTCCACGCCTCGAAGACCCGCGTCGCATAGGCCTCGATGCTGTCCGGATAGGTGCTGGGCACCATCAGGATCGCTACCTGGGCACCCTTCCGGGCCTCCAGCGCGGCCAGCGAAGCTTCCAGGCGGGCACGCTCGGCGGCGTCGAGGGTCGCGGTAAGGTCGGTCACCCGCCGCGCCAGCGCTGGAACCTCCGCGGACTCGTAGCCCGCATCGCGCGCTGCCTCGGCCTCGGCGCCGACCGCCGATGCCTCCACGGCCTCCTCCTCGACATCGGACGCTGCCACCGCGACGGTGACCGGCACCGTCGCGGTGGCAACGGAGGGAATCGCGGCGGCGCAGAGCAGCATGCCGAACAGGCGAAGCATGGCGAGATAACGCGTGATTGCAGACATCCTTGTCTCCGAATGAAATGAACGGGAACCCATTACCAACTGCCCGACGCACCGCCTCCGCCGCTGGAACCACCGCCCCCGGAAAAGCCGCCGGACGACGAGGAGGAAGAGGAGGAAGAGGAGGAGGAACCGCCGCCGGAGCTTCCCGACGAGCCTCCACCCCCCCCACTCAGGCGTACCTGGCCGAACACCAGCAGCCCGAGCATGAGCTGGAACGGTAGCAGGGCCAGCCAGACCAGCGGTGCGTCCAGGCCACCGGACAGCAATCCGAGCAGCAGGTAGGCCGCCAGCAACGCCCACAGTCGGCGGTGGAAACTTTTCCGCCGCTCGCGCCATAGCGAGCGCATCAGGCGGTAGTTCGACCAGCAGAGAACCGCCAGCATCAGCACCCCGGCCGGCCACAGCAGGCCGTAGATGAAGGACACCGCGCTGAACCAATGCGCCGCCAGCCCGAGCAGGGCTACATAGACCAGTACGCCGATCACCAGGTAGAAGGCCGGGCGCACCGTCCACAGCGCGCCGAAGGTCGCGCCGCCGACCAGCATGCACAGCGGAGCGACCAGCAGCACGCTCATCCATTCGCCGGAAGCGCCGGCCAGCGTGCCCAGCAGCCAGCAGAGCAGCGCCCCGCCGAGCAGCCAGGGCCAGCGCAGCGCCCGGGCACTCAACAGCACTCCGGCCAACGATCCGTAGATGAAGGCGACCAGCAGCGCCCAGGCTTCCGCCGGCAATTGCCCCAGCGAGACTTTCGGCGCACCCGACGACGCGGCCGACGACAGCGTTTCGCCGTCGACCAGGCGGATCAGCTCGTCCACCGCGGCCTCGATCCCGCCGGCGTAGTCGCCCTCGCGAAATGCCGGGGCCATCCGCTCGCGAATGATCCGTCCGGCGACCACATCGGGCACCGCACCCTCCAGGCCGTAGCCGACCTCGATGCGCATGCGCCGGTCATCCTTGGCCACCACCAGCAGCAGACCGTCGTCGACCGCCTTGCGGCCGAGCTTCCAGGCCTGGAACAACTTGTCGGAGAAGGCTTCGATATCGAGGGTACCGGTAGTCGGCAGCATCACCACCGCGATCTGCGCACCGCGTCGCCGCTCCAGCGCCTCGAGCTTCTCCACCAGGCGTTGGCGCGTCGCCTCGTCCAGCGTGTGGGTGGCATCCACCACCCGCTCCGACAGGGGCAAGGCGACCCATTCCGCCGGCGCTTCGGCGTGCGCAGGCATCCAGGGCAGCAGCCAGGCCAGGGCGAGCAACAGGAGGACAGGCGGGAAAATACGATCAGACAAGGTTCGATCCATGAACGGCAAAGCTCTCATCCCGAGCGGGTATCGGCCAAGGCTGCCACAGCGCGGCGCGTAGCTCCAGCCAGGTCACTCGTCGCGACGCAGGTCCGGCGGGATCGGCAGGTCCTTCAACGGGCTCGGCCGCTTGCCCTTGCCGGCCTGGTACTGCTTGAGCTGGTAGACATAGGCCAGCACCTGGGCCACGGCGAGATAGAGCCCGGCGGGAATCTCCTGGTCCAGCTCGGTGGAGTAGTACACCGCTCGCGCCAGCGCCGGCGACTCCATGACCATCACCTTGTGCTCCTGGGCCACCTCGCGGATCTTCAGGGCCAGGAAATCGTTGCCTTTGGCCAGCAGCAGCGGCGCCCCGCCGCCCGCCGGGTCGTACTTCAGGGCTACGGCGAAGTGGGTCGGGTTGGTGATCACCACGTCGGCCTCCGGCACCGCCGCCATCATCCGTCTCTGCGCCATCTCGCGCTGCATCTGGCGGATCTTCGACTTGACCTCGGGCTTGCCCTCGGAGTCCTTGTATTCGTCGCGGACTTCCTGCTTGGTCATCAGCAGCTTCTGGCGGTTGTCCCAGATCTGGTAGGGCACGTCCACCGCGGCGATCAGCAGCAGGCTGCAGGCCATCCAGAAGGCGCTCCAGCCGACCACCCGCACGCTGTGCAGGATCGCCTGCTCGAGCGGCTGGTGCGCCAGCGCCAGGAGGGCGTCGCGGTCGGCGGAGAGCACCAGCAGGGCCACCGCCAGCACCACCAGGAACTTGATCAGCGCCTTGCTCAGTTCGAGCAGCGACTTGGCGGAAAACATCCGCTTCAGCCCCGACAGCGGGTTGAGCCGGCTGAACTTGGGTTGCAGGGCGTCCATCGAGAACAGCCAGCCGCCGAGGGCGATCGGCCCGACGATCGCCGCCACCAGCAGCATCAGCAGGATCGGCCAGAGCCCCTGGGCAGCCAGGTAGGCCGAAGCGCCGAGCAATTGCAGCATGCTCTCGGTATTCATCGCGGTTTCCCGGGACAGCTCGAAATTGCTGCGCATCAGGCGCAACAGGGCGCCCGCCAGGTCGGCGCCGTAGATCAGCAGGCCGCCGGCGCCGGCCATGAGGATGGCCAGGGTGTTCAGCTCCCGCGAACGCGGCAACTGCCCTTTCTCGCGCGCCTCGCGGCGGCGTTTCTCCGTGGGTTCCTCTGTCTTGTCCTGCCCGCTTTCGCTCTCGGCCATGGCTATTTCGCCCGCACCAGTTCACGGAGGAATTGCAGGGCCTCGCCGGCCAGCACCTGGTACTGGCTGAGCAGGTCGGCGGTGCCGATCCAGAGGATCACCAGGCCCAGCACCAGGGTCAACGGAAAGCCGATGGAGAAGATGTTCAGTTGCGGCGCCGCGCGGGTCATGGCGCCGAAGGCGAGGTTCACCACCAGCAGCGCGGTGATCGCCGGCAGCGCCAGCAGCAGTGCCGCGCCCATCACCCAGCCGAGCTTGCCGGCGATGATCCAGAAATGGTTGCCGCTCAGGCCCTCGCCCACCGGCAGGGTGACGAAGCTCTCGGCGATTACCTCGAACACTACCAGGTGCCCGTTCATCGCCAGGAACAGCAGCGTCACCAGCATGGTGAAGAACTGGCCGAGCACCGGCACCGAGACGCCGTTGGCCGGGTCGACCATGGAAGCGAAGCCCAGGCCCATCTGCATCGAGATGATCTGCCCGGCGATCACGAAGGCGTGGAACAGCAACTGCAGGGAAAAGCCGAGCAAGGCGCCGACCAGGATCTGCTCGCCGATCAGCAGCATGGCCTTCATGCTCAGCGCGTCCACCTGCGGCATCGGCGGCAGGTTCGGCACCAGCACCACGCAGACGCCCAGCGCCAGGTACAGTCGCACCCGCACCGGCACCAGCTGGGTGCCGATCACCGGCATGGTCATCAGCAGCGCCGCGACCCGGAACAGCGGCAGCACGAAGCTGGCGATCCAGCCGCCGATCTGCGCGTTGGTCAGCTCCAGCATCAGCCGATCAGCAGCGGGATGTTGCCGATCAGCGTCTGGGTGTATTCCATCAGCTGCCGCAGCAGCCAGGGGCCCAGCACGATCAGGGTGAGCAGGATCACCATCAGGCGCGGCAGGAAGCTCAGGGTCTGTTCGTTGATCTGGGTGGCGGCCTGGAACATCGCCACCACGAGACCGACCAGCAGGCTCGGAACCACCAGCACGCCGACGATCATCGCCGTCAGCCACAACGCCTCGCGGAACAGGTCGAGTGCCACCTCAGGGGTCATGTCTCTCTCCAGCGCGCCAGCGGCGCGTCAAGCCGGCGGCACCGCTAGACGGTGCCGAAACTGCCCGCCAGCGTCCCGATGATCAGCGCCCAGCCATCCACCAGGACGAACAGCATGATCTTGAACGGCAGGGAAATGATCAGCGGCGACAGCATCATCATGCCCATCGCCATCAGCACGCTGGACACCACCAGGTCGATGATCAGGAACGGGATGAAGATCATGAAGCCGATCTGGAACGCGGTCTTCAGCTCGGACGTGACGAAGGCCGGGACCAGGATGGTCAGCGGCGTCGCCTCCGGGCTGCCGATGTCGGTGCGCTTGGACAGGCGGACGAACAGCTCCAGGTCGGAGGTGCGAGTCTGCGCCAGCATGAACGCCTTCAGCGGTACCTCGGCCTTTTGCAGGGCTTCCTGGGCGGGAATCTGCTCGTTCAGGTAGGGCTGCAGGGCCTGGCTGTTGATCTTGTCGAACACCGGGGCCATGACGAACATGGTCAGGAACAGCGCCAGCCCCACCAGCACCTGGTTCGACGGCGTCGATTGCAGGCCCAGCGCCTGGCGCAGGATGGAGAAGACGATGATGATCCGGGTGAAGCTGGTCATCAGCATGACGAACGCCGGGATGAAGCTCAGCGCGGTCATGATCAGCAGGATCTGCAGGCTGACCGAATACTCCTGCTGGCCCTGGCCGTTGGTGGTCACGGTGATCGCCGAGATCGATGTCGGGTCGGCGGCCAGCGCCGGCCACGGCGCCAGCAGCAGAAGGCAGAGCGCGGCGAGCGCGCCGGCCAGGGAGATGCGCGGAGTCATGGCTTGCCCTTGGGGTCCTTGTTCAGCAGCTCCAGCAGGCGCTGGGCGAATTCCGGCGTGGCCGGCTCGCCGTCCGGCAGGTGTACCGGCTCCTTGAGCACGTGCAACGGCGTGATCCGGCCGGGCGTCAGGCCGAGCAGGATCTGCTCCTCACCGACCTGCACCAGCACCAGCCGGTCGCGCGGACCCAGCGGCTGGCTGGCAAGGGTGCGGATCAAGCGGTTGCCGCGCGGACCGGCCTGTTGCACCCGGCGCACCAGCCAGGCGAGCAGGAAGATCAGGCCGATCACCAGGCCCAGGCCGAGCACCAGTTGGGCCAGTTGCGCGGCGGCGCCGGAAGCGGCGCCCACCGTCGGCGCGGCGGCACCCGTCGTCCCCTCGGCGGCGCACAGCGGCGCGCTCAGCGAGGCGAGTGCCGGCAGGAAGCCGACGAACAGGTAGCGACGCATGTCAGCGCAGCTTCTTGATGCGTTCGCTGGGACTGATCACGTCGGTCAGGCGGATGCCGAACTTCTCGTTCACTACCACCACCTCGCCGTGGGCGATCAGGGTGCCGTTGACCAGTACGTCCAGCGGCTCGCCGGCCAGGCGATCGAGTTCGATCACCGACCCCTGGTTGAGCTGCAGCAGGTTGCGGATGCTGATGTCGGTATGCCCGACCTCCATGGAAATGGTCACCGGGATGTCCAGGATCACATCCAGGTTGGGCCCCTCCAGGCCGGAAATGGTCGGTGCCTTCGGCGAAGCGCCGAACTCTTCCATCGGCGCCCGCGGGGTACTCGGCTCCGCCACGGGAGTCGCGCCGCCCTGGGCCATCAGCGCATCGATGTCGTCCTGGCTGGCGTCGCCCGCCTCGGCCAGCGCCGCCGCCCACTCGTCGGCCAGTGCCTGTTCCTCGGTGGTCACTTTTTCTTCGTCTGCCATGGTTCGTCTTTCCTCCGGGGGAAGCGGTCAGCGCGAGCGCTCGACCGCTTCGAGAATCTGTAGCGCCAGGTTGCCCTTGTGGGCGCCCAGCTTGACCTTGAAGGCGGGCACGCCGTTGGCGCGCATCACCATGTGTTCCGGCATCTCCACCGGGATCACGTCGCCCGGCTGCATGTGCAGGATGTCGCGCAGCTTGAGCTGGCGGCGGACCACGGTGGCGCCGAGCGGTACCTGGACGTCCAGCACGTCCTCGCGCAGGGCCTTGATCCAGCGCTCGTCCTGGTCGTCGTGGTCGGACTGGAAACCGGCGTCGAGCATCTCGCGGATCGGCTCGATCATCGAGTAGGGCATGGTGATGTGCAGGTCGCCGCCACCGCCGTCCAGTTCGATGTGGAAGGTGGAGACCACCACCACCTCGCTGGGACTGACGATGTTGGCCATGGCCGGGTTGACCTCCGAGTTGACGTACTCGAAGTTCATCTCCAGCACCGCCTGCCAGGCTTCCTTCAGATCGACGAAGGCCTGCTCCAGCACCATCCGCACCACCCGCAGTTCGGTCGGGGTGAACTCGCGGCCCTCGATCTTGGCGTGGCGGCCGTCGCCGCCGAAGAAGTTGTCCACCAGCTTGAACACCAGCTTGGCGTCGAGGATGAACAGCGCGGTGCCGCGCAGCGGCTTCATCTTCACCAGGTTGAGGCTGGTGGGAACGTACAGCGAGTGCACGTACTCGCCGAACTTCATCACCTGCACGCCGCCGACCGCGACGTCGGCCGAACGGCGCAGCAGGTTGAACATGCTGATGCGGGTGTAGCGGGCGAAACGCTCGTTGATCATCTCCAGGGTCGGCATGCGGCCCCGGACGATGCGGTCCTGGCTGGTCAGGTCATAGGACTTGACCGATCCCGGCGTCGCCTCGACTTCGGTTTCCACCAGGCCATCGTCGACGCCGTGCAACAGCGCGTCGATTTCATCCTGGGAAAGCAGATCTTGCACGGCCATGGGATACCTACTGCAGCACGAAATTGGTGAACAACACTTGTTCGATAGCCAGTTGGCCGGTTTCCTTCTTGGCCAGTTCCTGCAATCCGGCGGTCGCCTGCTGGCGGAGCATTTCCTTGCCCACCGGAGTCACCAGCGAGTCGAAACTCTGACTCGAGAACAGCATCACCAGTTTATTGCGAACCAGCGGCATGTGCTCGCGCAATGCGTCCATCTGCGCCTTGTCGCGCCCCATCAACGCGACGCCGACCTGCATGTAGCGCTGCCGGCCGTTCTGGTTGAAGTTGACGACGAAGGCCGGCGCCAGGATCTCGTAGAGCGCCGGCTGCTTGCCCGGCTTCGCCGCCTCGCTGGCGACTTCCTCGGTCTTCTCGGCCTTCAGCGACTTGCTGAGGAAGAACCAGGTGCCGCCCACCGACAGGCCGATCGCCAGCAGCAGGCCGACCACGATCAGCAGGATCAGCTTCAGCTTGCTCTTGCCGCCGCTCGGAGCCCCCGCGTCGGCGGGTGTCGCCTCTTTCTTAGCCATGCCAAAAATCCGTCGCTATAGCGTCAAATGAAGGGTTTCACAGGGGCAGAGCAAGGGTTGTGCCATTTCTGCAACGCCGCCCCGCCTCCTGGGACCAGCCCCGGAGGGCTGTCCGAGATGATAGACGGCGCGGATATTACAGCCTGGCCACAGGAAATCATCCCCGTCTTTTGCGAAATTGCCCGCTCCGGAAAAAGAAAGGCCTCCCGCAGGAGGCCCAAAGGGGAAATGCAGTCGTTCGCCTCAGGCGTAGTAGTCGACCAGACCGCGCGCCGCCGACGCACCCGGCCGGCTGCGGATCTCGCTGACTCCGGCGAGGGTTTCCTCATCGCCCGAGGCCTCGCCGGCCAAGCCGCGTCCGCGCGCCGATCCGCCCTCGCCCTGCTGCTGGCCCTGCCAGCCCCGCGCCAGCGACTGGTCGGAGACGTTCACGTCGAGCTGGTTCATGCCCTGCTGGCTGAACATGTCGCGCAGCCGGTGCATCTGGCTTTCCAGGGCGTCGCGAACGCCGGCGTTGGGACTGGCGAAGGTCACCTGGGTCTGGTCGGCGGTCATGTGGATGCGCACGTCCAGGCGTCCCAGCTCGGCGGGGTCGAGCTGGATCTCCGCCGACTTCAGGTTCTGGCTGGACATCCACATCACCCGGTCCACCACCGCCTCGCTCCAGCCGTTCTGCTGCATCGCCACCGGCTGGCCGGGCACCGTGCCGTTCACCGGACGGTTGGTCAGGGCCTGTTGCGCCATGGCCTGGGTCAGCCCGTTGAGCTTGGCCGCGAAAGGTTCACCGCGGGGTTCCGCCTTGCTCTCCAGCAGGCTCTCGGAGGCGGCGCTGGCGACGGCCGGCTCGGCGGTCTGCTGCAACTGGGCCTCGAGCGCCTTGCCGTCGACGGCCTTGGTCAAGGAATCCGAGGTCAGGCCGGCAAGGGCATCGCCGAGGTTCGCCTGGCGGGGATCGGCGCTCTTCGCCGGCCCGCCTTTCGCCGTCTGCGCGGCGTCCTGGGCGCCCTGCTCCAGGGCCATGTTCACCGCCGGCACGCCGTTGAGCTTGACCAGGGTCGGGTCGCTGCTGGCTTCGGTAAGGCTGGCCGGAGCACTGCTGGCCGTCGGCACGGCCGGTGGCAGCAAAGTCGCCTGGGTATTCTCGTCGAGCAACGGTACGGCACCGCCGAGGCCGAGCAATTGCAGCGGATCGACCGGCGTTTCGACTTTATCTTCGCCGTCGGCCTTGGCCTGGCCGTCGGCCGGCAAAGGCTTGCCGTCTTCGGCAACGGCCGGCTGCCTGGCGGCATCCGTCGGCTGCGCTTCGACGGCGTCCTTGCCGGCGTCCCGTGGCTTGTCCCGCGAACCCTTCGCGGGACCGTCAGCGCGCTCGGCGGGCTTCTTCGCGGTCTCCTTGGCATACATGTCGGAGAAGCTGGAAGTCTTGTCGTTACTGGGCTCAGGCGTTTTCTGCTGGCTCTTCGGCGCAGCGGCCTTGGGCTTTACATCAGGCGTCGGCGGCAACAACACACCAGGGGCGACGGCCATGGGAATTCTCCATTTGCGAAGGGATTGCATCGTGGCTTGCGCAAGGGATGGAGCAAGGTCCGGGCCAACTTCGCCGAGAGCGTCCGTGAAACGCTCGCCAGGGCGCCGCAGCAGGCACGCTCGCTTTGCCCGCAGGTCCCGTCTGGACTACAATCCAGAGCCGCATCCCTCCCGAGGTAGTACCCTGATGTCCTTCGCCGAAAAACTGTCCCGTCTGCAAGCCTTCCTCGATGCCGATGACCTGCACGAAGAAGCGCTGGACTACGTGGCGACCCACGGCTACCTGACCGCCCTCTCCATCTGCCCGGAGCAGGTGCCGGAGCGGGAGTGGATCGACGCCCTGTTCGCCGAACCGCCGCACTACCGCAGCGATGAGGAGCGCCAGGAGATCGAGACTTCCCTCGAGCAGCTCAAGGCGCACATCACCCGCGTGCTGGCCAGCGACGAAGACCTCGAGCTGCCCTGCGACCTCGACCTCGGCGACGAGCCGGACGACTCCGACCTGCGCGGCTGGTGCATCGGCTTCATGGAAGGCGTGTTCCTTCGCGAGGAAGTCTGGTTCGAGCAGGCCGAGGAGGAAGTCAGCGAGCTGCTGCTGCCGATCATGGTCGGCTCCGGCCTGTTCGACGAGCAGCCCGAGTTCGACGAGATCGCCCGCGACCGCCACCTGGTGGACGACATGGTCGCGCAGATTCCCGACCTGCTGACCAACCTGTTCCTGCTCTGCCAGGCGCCGGAAGAAAAGCCCGCCCTGCTCAAGCCGCGCACGCACTAAGGAGCGCCGCGGTGGCGCAGCGGGAAATTCGCCCGAGCGCTCGCGTCTGGGTGCGCTATAGCCTCCAGGCCGTGGGTTTCCTAAGCGTAGCCCTGGGCGTGATCGGCATCTTCCTGCCGGTGCTGCCGACCACGCCTTTCCTGCTCCTCGCGGCGGCCTGCTTCATGCGCAGCTCGCCGCGCTTCTACCACTGGCTGGTCGGCCATCCACGGCTCGGCCCGTGGATCCGCGACTATCTCGACGGCGAAGGCATCCCGCTCAAGGGCAAGGTCTACGCCATCGGCCTGATGTGGGCCAGCATCGCCCTTTCCTGCTACCTGGTCCGACGCCCCTGGGCCCAGGGCTTCATGCTGACCAGCGCGGTACTGGTCAGCATCTATATCCTCCGCCAGAAGACCCGCCCGCCGCACGACGCCTGAGGGCCCGCTCAGGACAGCGCCGGATCGCCCTCGCCCAGCGGCAAGCGGTCGCCGGGCCCGCGCCGCTCGGGGCTCAGCACGGTGAAGCCGAAGGTGTTCCAGCCGTCCGCGCTGTCGACGAACACCGAACCGCCGTGCATGCTCGCCACCGCCTTGACGATGGACAGGCCGAGGCCGTGGTTGGCCTCGCTGTTGCTGCGCGCCGCGTCGACCCGATAGAAGCGCTCGAACAGGTGCCTGCGGTGCTCGTCGGCGATCGGCACGCCGGGGTTGCTCACCGCCACCCGCACTTCGTCGCCGCGCCGCTCGACGCCGACCCGCAGCGTGCCGCCGGCGGCGGTGTGCTGGGCGGCGTTGTACAGCAGGTTGGTCACCGCCCGCTGGAACAGGGCGCGCTCGACCAGCGCGCGAGCCTCGCCACGCACCTCGATGCCGACCCCGGCCTCGTCGAAGATCACCTCGAGGAAATCCACCGTGGTGGCGATCTCGCCGGCCAGCGAGGTTTCCTCGCGCTCGCAGGCCAGGCGTCCCTGGTCGGCGCGGGCGAGGAACAGCATGTCGTTGACGATCGCCCGCAGCCGCTCCAGCTCCTCCAGGTTGGATTGCAGGACCTCTTCGTAATGTTCGCCGCTGCGTTCGCGGGACAACGCCACCTGGGTCTGGCCGATCAGGTTGGTCAATGGCGTGCGCAGCTCGTGGGCGACGTCGGCATTGAACGACTCCAGGCGCACGTAGGCCTGCTCCAGGCGGTCCAGGGCGCCGTTGAACGCTCCCACCAGCTCGCGCAGCTCGGCCGGCAGCGGCGAGAGCTGCAAGCGCTGCGACAACTGCCGCGGGCTGATCCGCCGGGCCTCCTCGGACAGCCGATGCACCGGCCACAGGCCCAGGCGGGCGATCCAGTGGCCAAGCAACGAGGCCAGCAGCACACCGAGGGCGGACAGGCCGAGCAGCCATTTCAGGGTGGAGGTCCGCGCCTCATGGAACGCCGCGCTGTCGATGGCGGTGACGTAGGTCAGCCGCGGCCGCCCCTCGCGCGCCGGCAACACGCCGACCCGCGCAGTCAGCGCGTACCGGTGCTCCGGCAACTCCAGTTCGTAGCGGCCGGCGCCATCGGCGATCAGCCGCTGCACCGGTTCGCTGAAGCGCCCGTAGTGATAGCGCGGGTCGTCGCTGTCGATCCAGAAACGGATCAGCTCGTACTCCTGGCTCAGGTTGTCCAGCTTGCCCTGCAGGTGCGGCCAGCGCTCGGCCAGGTCGGGATGGTCGAGCATCCGCGAGACCATGTTGAAGCGCACGTCCACCTCGCCCTGCTGCAGGCGCTCGGTCTGGCGGTCGAGGATGCAATAGAGCATGGTGCCGATGAGGGCGAAGATCACCACCGCGGCGCCGGCGAACATTCCCGCCAGACGGGTCGACAAGGACATGCCCACCTCAGCCCGACTCCGCCAGCGCACGGTTCTCCAGGACGTAGCCCATGCCCCGGATGGTATGCAGCAGCTTGTTCTCGAACGGACCGTCGAGCTTGGCGCGCAGGCGCTTGATCGCCACCTCCACGACATTGGTGTCGGTATCGAAGTTGATGTCCCAGACCAGTTCGGCGATCGCCGTCTTCGACAGGATCTCGCCGCTGCGCTGGGCCAGCACGCAGAGCAGCGCGTACTCCTTGGCAGTCAGCTCCAGACGGGTGTTGCCACGGAAGACCTTGCGGCTGAGCAGGTCGATGGACAGGTCGGCGATGCGCATCTGCGAATGGCTTTCGTGGTTGCCGCCGCGCCGGGTCAGGGCCTGCAGGCGGGCGACCAGTTCGAGGAAGGAGAACGGCTTGATCAGGTAGTCGTCGGCGCCCTCGCGCAGCCCGCGCACCCGGTCTTCCACGCGCTCGCGCGCGGTGAGCATGATCACCGGGGTCTGCCGCCGCTCGCGCAACGCCCGCAGAACGCCGTAGCCGTCGACGCCCGGCAGCATCACGTCGAGCACGATCACGTCGTACTCGCCATGGAGCGCCAGGTGGCGACCGTCGATGCCGTTGTCCGCCAGGTCCACGGTGAACCCCTGTTCGCTGAGGCCACGGTTCAGGTAGTCCGCCGTCTTCGCCTCGTCCTCGACAATCAGTACCCGCATCTATCGCCCGATCCTCTGTTCGCCTTCGCATCCCGGGCGGGACGCATGCCTGCCTGCATCCTAGCCACGCGCCGCCGTCCAGGAAAGCCGCGTCCGTTACGCCTCATGTCGCCGTCGCCCCAGCGGTTCCGCCGTCCGAGGTCGTCGTCCCGCGCCGGTGGAACAGCCGCTCCAGGGCCAGGTATACCACCGGCGTGCTGAACAGGGTCAGCACCTGGCTCACCAGCAGCCCGCCGACCACCGCGATGCCCAGAGGCTGGCGCAGCTCGGAACCGGTGCCGAAGCCGATCATCAGGGGTATCGCGCCCAGCAGCGCGGCCAGGGTGGTCATCATGATCGGCCGGAAACGGGTCAGGCAGGCCTGGTAGATCGCCTGCTCCGCGCTCATGCCCTGCTCGCGCTGGGCGACGATGGCGAAGTCGACCATGAGGATGCCGTTCTTCTTGACGATGCCGATCAGCAGCACGATGCCGATCAGCGCCATGATCGAGAAGTCCTGGCCCCAGGCCCAGAGCAGGAACACCGCGCCGATCCCCGCCGAGGGCAGGGTCGAGAGGATCGTCAGCGGATGTACGAAACTCTCGTAGAGCACGCCGAGGATGATGTACACCGCGATCAGCGCGGCGAGGATCAGCAGCGGTTGCGAGGCCAGCGAGCTCTGGAAGGCCTGCGCCGCGCCCTGGAACACGCCGATAATGGTCGAGGGCATGCCGATCTCCTCCTGGGCGCGCTGCACCGCCTGCACCGCCTCGCCGAGGGACACCCCGGCAGCCAGGTTGAAGGACAGGTTGACCGCCGGGAACATGCCGTTGTGGTTGATCTGCAGCGGCCCGGAGCGCGGCGCCGCGACCTTGGCGATGGCCGACAGCGGGACCATCTCGCCGCTCAGCGGCGAGCGCAGGTAGAACCAGTCCAGGCTTTCCGCGCGGCCGCGCTGGCGCGCATCGAGTTCGAGGACCACCTTGTACTGGTTGACCTCGGTCTGGTACTCGCCGACCTGGCGCTGGCCGAAGGCGTCGTAGAGGGTCTGGCTGACATCCTCGGCGCTGAGGCCGAAACGCGCCGCGGCCACCCGGTCGATGTCCAGCGCGGTGACGCTGGCGCCGACCTGCAGGTCGTTGGACACATCCATCAGCCCCGGCACCTGCTTCAGGCGCTCGGTGAGGCGTTGCGCCCAGAGCGCCAGCTGGGTGCTGTCGCTGCTGCGCAGGGCGTACTGGTACTGGGTCCGCGAGGGTCCGGAACTGAGGTTGATGTCCTGCGCCGCGCGCAGGTAGAGCATGATTCCCGGCACCTTCGCCAGTTGCGGGCGCAGCCGGTCGATGAACTCGCCGACCGAGACATCGCGCTCGCCACGGTCCTTGAGGACGATCCAGAAACGTCCGTTGGCCAGGCTCTGGCTACCGCCGGTGACGCCCACCGCATGGTTGTAGCTCTGCACCGCCGGGTCGCTGGCGATGATCTCGGCCAGTTGCCGGTGCTTGGCGACCATGTCGTCGTAGGAGATATCCTCGGCAGCCTGGCTCGTGCCGAAGACGAAGGCGGTGTCCTGCAAGGGGAAGAAACCCTTGGGAATCCCGACGTAGCCGGCCACCGCCACCAGCACGGTAAAGGCGAAGCCGACCAGCATCAGCCGCTGGTGCCCGAGCGCCCAGCGCAGGCCGCGCTCGTATCCGCCGGTCAGCCATTCGGCGAAGCCCTTTCTCGGCGCGTCGGCATGCCGCAATGCCGGCATGAAGCGCGAAGCCAGCATCGGCGCCAGGGTCAGCGAAGCGAGCACCGAGATCAGGATCGCCACCGTCACGCTGACCGCGAATTCGCGGAACAGCCGGCCGACGATCCCGCCCATGAACAGCAGGGGAATGAACGCGGCGATCAGCGAGAAGCTGATGGAAATCACGGTAAAGCCGATCTCCGCCGCGCCCTTGAGCGCCGCCTCGACCTTCGAGGCGCCCGCTTCCAGGTGTCGGTGGATGTTCTCCACGACCACGATGGCGTCGTCGACGATGAAGCCGACGGCGATGATCAGCGCCACCAGGGTCAGGTTGTTGAGGGTGAAGCCGAGCACGTACATCGCCGCGAAGCTGGCGCTCAGGGACACCGCCAGCACCGTGGCGACGATCAGGGTCGCCGACAGCTGGCGGAGGAACAGGCCCATCACCAGCACCACCAGGCCAATGGTCAGCAGCAGGGTCAGTTCGACCTCGTGCAGCGACGAGCGGATGGTCCGGGTGCGATCGTTGAGCACGTCTACCTCGATGGTCGCCGGGAGCATCTCGCGCAGGCGCGGCAATGCGGCCTGGATCGCGTCGGCGGTATCGACGATGTTCGCCCCAGGCTGGCGGAGGATCACCAGTGCCACCCCGGGCACACCGTTCGGCCAGGCCTGCACGTAGTCGTCCTCGGGCGCCGAGACGATCCGCGCCACGTCCTTGAGGAACACCGGCGCGCCCTGGCGGTAGGCGACCACCAGGTCGTCATAGTCGCTGGCGTTGAACAACTGGTCGTTGGCCGCGAGGGTCGACACCCGCCCCTCGCCGTAGAGCGCGCCCTTGGCCAGGTTGACGCTGGCCGACTGCAACGACTGGCGCAGGTCGGCCAGGGTCAGCTGGTAGGCGGCGAGCTTTTCCGGCTGGGCCTGGATGCGGATCGCCGGGCGCTGCTGGCCGACCACGAAGATCTGCCCCACGCCGTTCACCTGGCTGAGCTGGCGGGCGAGGATGGTCTCGGCGTAATCGCTGAGTTCGATCAGCGGCATCATCTCCGAGTTGACCCGCAGGATCATGATCGGGCTGTCCGCCGGGTTGACCTTGCGCCAGGTCGGCAGGTTCGGCATGTCCACCGGCAGCCGCCCCGCCGCGGCGTTGATCGCCGCCTGGACCTCCTGGGCGGCGACGTCGATGCTCTTGTCGAGGCTGAACTGCAGGGTCAGGGTGGTGGTGCCCAGGGCGCTGCTGGAAGTCATCTCGGTGATCCCGGGAATCGCGCTGAACTGCACTTCCAAGGGGGTGGCCACCGACGAGGCCATGGTTTCCGGGCTACCGCCGGGCAGCAAGGCGTTGATCTGGATGGTCGGGAAGTCCGCCTCCGGCAACGGCGCCACACCGAGCCGGAGGAACGCCAGCAGCCCCAGCAGCAGCGAGGCCAGGGTCAGCAGCGCGGTGGCGATCGGGTGCCGTACGCACCAGCCGGAAATCCCGGCGCGCGGCGTCACGGCTGCCGCTCCGCCGCCTGAGCCAGGCTCGGGCGCGGCTCCTGGATATCGACCAGGGCGCCGGGCATCAGCCGCGAGTGGCCGTCCACCACCACCTGGTCACCGCTGGCCAGGCCTTCCACCACACTGAGGCCGTCGATGTCCTGGAGCACCCGCACCGGCACCGCCTCGACCCGGTCGGCGGCGACCCGGTAGACGAAATTACCCTCCAGGCCGCGGCGCACCGCCTTGCTCGACAGCACCAACTGGTCGCGCCGGACCCCGGTGTGCAGGCTCACCGCGACGAACTGCCCGGGCCAGAGCCGGGCCTGGCGGTTATCGAAGGAGGCGCGCACGCGGATGGTACCGGTGGAACTGTCGATCTGGTTGTCGATGGTCAGCAACCGGCCCTCGCCCAGCGCGCTCCCGCCGTCGCGGCTGTAGGCGCGCACCGCCGCCTCGCCGCCGAGCAGCGCCTGCAACTGGGGCAACTGTTCCTGTTGCAGGGAGAAGACTACGGAGATCGGTGCGATCTGGGTCACGCTGAACAGGCCGAGACTGTCGCCGACCCGCACCAGGTTGCCGACATCGACGTTGCGGATACCGACCTTGCCGGATACCGGCGAGGTGATCCGGGTGTAGGACAGGCGCACCCGCTCGGCGTTGATGGTGGCATCGTTGGCCTTCAGGGTCGCGCGCAACTGGTCGACCGTCGCCTGCTGCTGGTCCAGCAGTTGGCGTGACACCGCACGCTCGGCATACAGGCTGCGGTAGCGTTGCAGGTCCTGCTCGGCGGATTTCAGCTGGGCCTGGTTGCTCGCCCTGGAGGCCTGCGCCTGCTCCAGCGCGGCGACGACGGCGCGGTCATCGATGGTCGCCAGCAACTCGCCCGCCTCGACCATCTGCCCTTCGCTCACCAGCAGGCGGGTCAACTGGCCGTCGATCTGGGTGCGGATCACCACGTTGTGCAACGAAGTCACCGTGCCGATGCCGCTGACCTGTTGCTCGACGTCGCGCCGCTCCACCCGCGCCACGTTCACCGGGACCCTGGCCGGCGCGGGCGCCGCCTTCGCCCCGGCGTCGCCGCCGAGCCATGCCCAACCGCCGAAGGCGACCAGGCCCGCCGCCAGCATGCCCACCAGGACCCGTCCCCCACCACTGCGCAACGCCTGCATCTGTCCACCTTTCCCAGTGGCCGGCCTCGCGCGGCCGACTTCGTTCTTCTTTATAAGCAGCGCAGCGGGACCCCACCCTGACCCCTGAATGACAATCCTGTCAGTTTCGCCGGACACCCCGCGCTGGCAGGCCGCCCGGCGCTCTCGTAGACTTCGCTGAGTCCTTCCGGAGCCCGCTCGATGTCCCCAACCCCCGGCGCACGCCGGCCCTGCCCCAGGGCCTACGCCCCCTGGCTGCTGTCGCTGGCGGCGACATTGCTGCTGGCAGTCGGCGCGGCGCTGGCGCAGTGGGACCTGGAGTCGATACTGAGCCGTGCCGAGCAGCGCTACGGCGAGCTGGGCGCGGCGAAATCACGCCTGGGCGACTGGGGCCGCCTGCTCGAACAGGGCGGCACGCTCGACGAAGCGGCCAAGCTGCGCGCGGTCAACGACTTCTTCAACCGGTCGCTGCGTTTCACCGACGACATCGAGATCTGGCAACAGGAAGACTATTGGGCGACTCCGGTCGAGGCGCTGGTCAAGGGCGCCGCCGACTGCGAGGACTACGCCATCGCCAAGTACGTGACCCTGCGTCGCCTCGGCGTCGCCAGCGACAAGCTGCGCATCACCTACGTCAAGGCCCTGCGCCTGAACCAGGCGCACATGGTGCTGACCTGGTACGCCAGCCCGGGCGCCGACCCACTGGTGCTGGACAACCTGATCGGCGAGATCCGCCCCGCTTCGCAACGTGACGACCTGTTGCCGGTGTACGCCTTCAATGCCGAGGGCCTCTGGCTGCCCGGCGCCGACGGCGGACGCCGGACCGGCGACAGCAAGAAGCTGTCGCGCTGGCAGGACCTGCTGACCAAGATGCGCGCCGAAGGCCTCGACCTCGACGCACCCAAGGAGGATTGAATGTCACTGCTCAAGCAATTGTTCCTCGCCATCTGCCTGTTCCTCGTCGTCGCCTTCAGCGGCAGCTTCGTCAGCAGCGTGGAGAACTCCCGCGAGCAGTTGCGCGGCCAGTTGCGCTCCCACGCCCAGGACGCCGCCACCGCCCTCGGCCTGTCCCTGACGCCACACGTGGACGACCCGGCGATGGTGCAACTGATGGTCAGCTCGATCTTCGACAGCGGCTACTTCGCCAGCATCCGGGTGATCGACATCAAGAGCGGCAAGCCGCTGGTCGAGCGCGTGCAGGCGCATGCCGAGCGTACGGTGCCCGGCTGGTTCGAACGCCTGGTGGATCTCCAGCCCCAGGGTGGCGACGCGCTGATCATGCGCGGCTGGGAACAGGCGGCGCGGGTCGAGGTGGTCAGCCATCCGCAATTCGCCCTGGCGCGCCTGTGGGACAGCGCCCTGGGCAGCCTCTACTGGTTGCTGGCCTGCGGCGCGGCGAGCCTGCTGCTTGGCGGCTGGCTGCTGCGCCGCCAACTGCGCCCGCTCGACCAGATGGTGCGCCAGGCTCATGCCATCAGCCGGCGGGAATTCCTCAGCCTGCCCAGGCTGCCGCGCACGCCGGAGCTGCGCCGCGTGGTGCAGGCGATGAACCAGATGGTGGAGAAACTTCGCACGCTGTTCGCCGAGGAGGCTGCGCGTAGCGACAAGCTACGCGCCCAGGCCTACCAGGACAGTCTCACCGGCCTGCCCAACCGGCGCCTGTTCGACGCCCGCCTCAACGAACAGCTGGGTGCCGGCGAGCACGAGCATGCCGGGCAGCTCCTGCTGCTGCGCCTGAACGACCTGAACGGGCTGAACCAGCGTCTCGGCGGGCAACGCACGGATGAATTGATCCAGGCGGTCGCCCGCTTGCTGGTCGACTCCTGCGGCCAGCAAGGGCGCGCCGACTGGCTGCTGGCCCGCAGCCGCGGCGGCGAGTTCGCCGTGCTGGCTCCCGGTTGCTCCCGCGAGCAGGCCGAACGCCTGGCCGAGGAACTCTGCGAAGGCCTGGAGAACCTTGCCCGCACCGGTGCCAGCGATCTCACGCCGGTCGCCTATCTCGGTATCAGCGCGTTCGCCGAAGGCGACTCGCCCGCGGATCTCCTGGCCCGTGCCGACCAGGCCCTGGCCCAGGCCGAAAGCCAGCCCGCCCAGCCCTGGGCGAGCCAGGACGGCACCGCGCTCGCGGCGCTCAACGATAGCCAGGACTGGCACGACTGGATCGACCAGGCCCTGACGGAGCGCCGCCTGCTGCTCTATTTCCAGCCGGTGGTGGACTGCTTGGACACCCAGCGCGTCCTCCACCACAAGGTCCTCGCGCGTCTGCTCGACCCGCAGGCCACGGCCATCGCAGCCGGGCGCTTCCTGCCCTGGATAGAACGTTTCGGCTGGGCCGCGCGCCTGGACCTGGCGATGCTCGAACAGAGCCTGGAGCACCTGCGGCGCCATCCACGGCCGCTGGCGCTGAGCCTGTCGGCCGCCAGTGTCCGCAATGCGCAGGCGTTCGCCCCGCTACTGGCCCTGCTCAAGGCGCATCCGCAGGAGGCGCGCCAGCTGACCCTGGAACTGGACGAGCGGCACCTGCCAGCCGCGGCCGAACTGGAACGCCTCAGCCAGGTCCTGCGCGAACTGGGCTGCGGTCTCGGCCTGCAGCATTTCGGCGGCCGCTTCAGCCTGATCGGCAACCTTACCCATCTGGGGCTGGCCTACCTCAAGCTGGACGGCTGCTACCTGCACGCCGTCGACCGGGAAGGCGACAAGCGGTTGTTCATCGAAGCGGTCTATCGCACCACCCACAGCATCGATCTACCGTTGATCGCGGAACAGGTGGAAACCCTCGGTGAACTCGAAGTACTGCGGGAAATGGGTTTGCGTGGCGCCATGGGACGCCTGTTCGGCAGCCCGGCGCCCTGGTCCGGGGATGCCTGATAGCGAGTCCGGAGCGGGTCGGACTCGCTTTACAGCGGATTCGGCATCGACGCCAGGCGCTCCCTCTCCGACAGAGAACGCGCCGGCGCGAGCCGACAGGTCCCCGTCATGAAACCGCCAGTCGCTGTTCCACCAGCACTCCCCCGTAAAGCGCGATCTGGGTCTTGGCATTGAGTTCGATGCGCAAGGCCACCGCGCGCTCGATGCCGATCTTCAGGTGCGGACCGAAGCGCGATACGTCCAGGCCGGCACGGATCATCATCTTCTCCACGCCTACGGTGGTTACCGTCACCAGCGTCTGGATGTCGTTCTGCAGGCTGTAGCGGGCCAGCGCGCGCATCGCCTCCAGCGTACAGTCGGAAAAGCCCAGCGAGCCTTTCTGTCCAGAGTTGATGGCGAAACGGCTGAGTTCCCAGATGTGCGGCGAGCAAGGCGCTTCCTTGCCGTGCAGAAGCTCCGGGAAGGTGTTCTTCAGCATGTAGGGGCCAGTGGTATCGAGAATTCGCCAGCAACCGAAAACCTGGGCTTCAGGAGTATCTTCCTGGATCAACATGTAATAAGGACTGAGTGCGTCATAACCATCGATTTCCATCTCGTCGATGACACTAACGTCCCAGCCTTTGCGCTCCTTGAACACTTGAGCACGCAACTTGTGCATCTCGCCCAGCAGTTTTTTATCGAACTCTTCGCGCCGACCAATTTGTACGATCATCTTCACTTCCTCCAAATAGGAAGCTGAAGAATTTATGCAAATTTCATAATTTTATAACTAGCAAATGAGATAGATTTCGGTGAACCCGGACCCTTGCTAGGCTCGAAGAAACGTCCGAAAAGATCAGAGCAATGGCTTCACACGAGAGAACACAGCCCCAAAACATGGCCTTCCGGGCAAAGGCCACCCGCACCGCCCGACGGGAAAGCCAGGAAACTTTCTGGAGCCGCTTCGGGATAAGCCAATCCTGCGGCAGTCGTTTCGAGAATGGCGAGAACCTGCCCTTCCCTATATATCTGCTTTTGCATTTCTATATAGAAGGGCAAATTACCGATCGCCAGCTCGCCGACCTGAGAGGCAAGATCAGAGAGTAATAAGACCCAAATTAACGGCCATAATGGCCGCTACGCGGCGGGAGGTCACACCGAACTTCCGCCGAATATTTCCCATATGGAAGTTCACATTGGCTTCCGAGCAGTTGCAGATAACCGATATCTCCCAACTGGTCTTGCCGATGGCGCACCACTGCAACACTTCCTTCTCCCGGCTGGTCAGAACCACCGGTTTGCTGACCGGATGTTCGAAGGCCAGTCCGGCACCGCTCTGCAGTGCGTAGTCCTTGAGCATCCACAGGGTCGGCAGGACCGACTCCATGAAACGGTTGGCCTCGGCCCGGTTTTCCGCTTCCACGCTGAGGCTCAGCGCGCCGAGTTCGCCGCGAGCACCATGCAGCGGCATGGTCAGCCCATACACCAGGCCGGCGGCCGAGGCTTCCTCGAAGAACTCGTGCTGCTTTCGCGTCTGGTAGATGGACGGTTCCCAGAAAATCGGCAGTACGCTCTGGGTACAGTGACTGACCGTCGGGTCGACCCGCGCGTAGCCAGCCCGGTCGTAATGCTCGCGCCAGGCGGCCGGGTAGTTGCCGACGATGAAGGCGTTCTCGTAGTCCTGGCTGTCCTTAGGCAACAGGCCGAACAGGATCTTCGAGAATCCAAGGTCGCTCGCCATCTTCTGCAGGATGGCGCTCCACTCCAATTTTCCACTTGAGCGTTCCAGCTCAAGAAAACCGTCAACCAAGGCCATAGCGCTACGTTCTTCTTAAACTATTAACCAATCAGCCAAATATGGATTCGGCACCCGATATCCGGCACGTTGTACGGCAGTCCGAGAATCCCGGCTTCCTGCCGAGGCGCATGCGCCCGTGCCCGACGACCCCTGAAGATGTCCAGTCAGCCCACTCTATAGAGTTGGCGTTGTGCCGGAAAGGCACATTTCAGTCCCACTTAACAATAGACCGCAGCGTTTGATGCACCTAGTACGATACCCGTCCTAGAGGGTAAGCAAACGTTTAAATGTGATCTAGATCACATTTTATGCGAACTGAATACCCAGTCACACCTGGTCCCCGGGTTCACTGTCGGCCCATCGCCACGCGTGCGACCGCTCTCGGCCGGGCGATCCGAGGCACAGACGTCTGTGCGCGGCGCACGGGCAAAGGCACAGCACCACGGCCAAGGGGGCGACCTCTCGGCGTCAGGCCTGCCGGGCACGGACCCGGCGACATAGCCACTTTTCCAGTTCGGCGACGCAGAACAGGCCGAGCCCGGCCAGCAGCACCCGCGCCCACTCGCCCGGGGCCAGGCCGACCGAGCCGAACAGCGCCTGCAACGGCGGCGCGTAGGTATAGAGCAGTTGCAGCACCACGCAGGCAGCGATCGCCAGCAAGACCTGGCGGTTGCCGAACAGGCCCTCGCGGCTGAGCACCGAATCGTAGATATGCCGGCTGTTGAGCAGGTAGAACATCTCGCACACCACCACGCTGTTCACCGCCATGGTCCGCGCGCTCTCCAGCCCGGTGCCATGCTCCAGCTCCCAGAGGAACAGGCCCAGGGCGCCCGCCATCATCAGCAGCGAGACCAGCAGCACCCGCCAGACGAAGAACAGCGACAACAGGGGCTCCGCCGGCGGACGCGGCGGACGCTGCATCAGGCCGCGCTCGGCCGGATCGAAGGCCAGCGCCAGGCCCAGGGTGCTGGAGGTGACCATGTTGATCCAGAGGATCTGCGCCGGCGTCATCGGCAGGGTCAACTGGAACAGGATCGCGGCGATCACGATCAGCGCCTCGCCACCGTTGGTCGGCAGCATGAAGAGGATGAATTTCTTCAGGTTGTCGTAGACCGCCCTTCCCTCGCGCACGGCATTGGCGATGGTGGCGAAATTGTCGTCGGCGAGGACCACCTCGGCCGCCTCCTTGGCCGCCTCGGTGCCCTTGTTGCCCATCGCTACGCCGACGTCGGCGCGCTTCAGCGCCGGCGCATCGTTGACCCCGTCGCCGGTCATCGCCACCACCTCGCCGCTGGCCTGCAGGGCCTGCACCAGGCGCAGCTTGTGCTCAGGGCTGGCGCGGGCGAACACATCGACGCCCGGCAGCACTTCGCGCAGGCGCTGGTCGTCGAGCAACTCGATCTCCGCGCCGGTCAGCGCCGGCCGGTCGATGCCGATCCCGAGCATGGCGCCGATCGCCCGCGCGGTGTCGACGTGGTCGCCGGTGATCATCTTCACCGCGATACCCGCCGCCTGACATTCGGCGACCGCGGCCACGGCTTCCTCGCGCGGAGGGTCGATGATGCCCACCAGGGCCAGCAGGGTGAAGCCATGTTCCACGTCGGCGAAATCCAGCGTGCGCTGCTCCGCCGGCATCGCCCGTCGGGCGATGGCCAGCAGGCGCAGGCCGCGAGCGGCGGTGTCGGTGGCCAGGCGCCGCCAGTAGTCCGGGTCCAGCGCCCGCACCGAGTCGCCCACCCGTTCAGCCTCGCACATGTCGAGGATGCGCTCCGGCGCGCCCTTCAGGTAGACCATCGCCTGGCCTGCGTGGTCGTGGTGCAGGGTGGCCATGAAGCGATGCTCGGACTCGAACGGAATCGCATCGCTGCGTGGCCGTTCCGCCGCCAGCGCCTGCGGATCGAGGCCCAGCTTGAGGCCGAGGCTGAGCAGCGCGCCTTCGGTGGGGTCGCCCTCCAGTTGCCATGCCTCGCCCTCCTGGTGCAGGCGCGCCTCGTTGCACAACAGCGCCGCGCGACCGATCTCCTGCAGATCGTCGCGTCCGGCGGGATCGAGGCCTTCGCCGTTGTGGCTGAAACCACCCAGCGGGGCGTAACCGGCGCCGCTGACCTCGATTACCTGGTCGGCGGTGACGATACGCTGCACGGTCATCTCGTTGCGGGTCAGGGTGCCGGTCTTGTCCGAGCAGATCACCGTCACCGAACCCAGCGTCTCCACCGCCGGCAGGCGGCTGACGATGGCGTTGCGCCGGGCCATGCGCTGTACGCCGAGGGCGAGGATCACCGTCATGATCGCCGGCAGTCCCTCGGGAATCGCCGAGGCGGTCAGCGCCACCACCAGCATGAACATGTCCACCATCGGCTGGCCCTGCCAGAGGGTGCCGAGGACGAAAGTGGCGCCGGCCAGCAGCAGGATCGCCAGGGCCAGCCAGCGACTGAAGCTGGCGATCTGTCGCAGCAGCGGAGTGGCCAGGGTGCGGACTTCGCGCAACAGCGTACCGATCCGGCCCAGTTCGGTATCCCCGGCGGTGGCGACCACCACTCCGCGCGCCTGGCCGCTGGTCACCAGGGTGCCGGAATAGGCCATGCAACGGCGGTCGCCGAGCAGCGCGTCGATGGCCACCGCGACGCAGCCCTTCTCCACCGGCACCGACTCGCCGGTCAGGGCCGACTCGTCGACATGGAAGTTCTTCGTTTCGAACAGCCGCAGGTCGGCCGGCACCCGGTCGCCGGAGGCCAGCAGCACCACGTCGCCCGGTACCAGGCGTTCGGCGTCCAGCGCCTGGCGCTGGCCGTCGCGCAGGACCAGGGCATGCAGCGAAAGCATGTCGCGGATGGCGTCCAGCGCGTTGGCCGCCTTGCCCTCCTGGACGAAACCGATCAGCGCGTTGACCACCACCGCCAGGAGGATTACCGCACTGTCCACCCAGAAGCCGAGCAGCGCGGTGACCAGCGAGGCGAACAGCATCATGTACAGCAGGACGTTGTGGAACTGCCGCAGCAAGCGCAGCAGCGGCCCCTGGCGTTTCGGCGCGGGCAACCGGTTGTAGCCGTGCGCCGCCAGGCGGCGGGCGGCCTCGTCCGCGTCCAGGCCGGCGGCGGAGCTGTGCAATCGTTCCAGCACCCGTTGCGGCGGGCTGGCATGGGCGTCGCGGGAAGACAGGGGTGGGATGCCGTTCATGGGATTCCTGCGCCTCGTTCTGATGAACAGAACTATCGGGCAGGCCTGCGCCGCAACGTTTGACCTGTCTCAAACGGATGCTTGCAGTTGAAAGCATCTGGCCGGGGAAAACTTTTCCGGATGTTGCGCGGCACCTCGCCCCACGTGGCGAGGTGCCGCGCCCTCCTAGAGGCTCATGTGCAGCAGCGGGAACGGCCGCCCCGCCGAGTCGGCCGCGGAGCGGCCGGTCTGGCGGAACCCATAGTGTCGATAGAAACCGCAGGCCTGCGGGTTCTGCTCGTTGACATCGACGCTCAGGCGCGGCCAGGTCGCCCGCGCATGATCGAGCAGGCGTCGGCCGATACCCCGGCCGCGCAGCCCGGGTTCGACGAAGAGCATCTCGACATGCGCCTGGTTCAGGCCAATGAAGCCCTGGGCCACGCCGTCGTCGTCGACCAGCACCCAGACCTCGACGGCCGGCAGGTACAGGTCGCGGACCTGTGGGTAAAGCTCGACGATGTCCGCTTCACTGAGAAAATCGTGGGTCGCGCGGACGGAACGTTCCCACAGGTCGACCAATGCCGTGTTGTCGGCGTCGACGCGCTTGCGAATGTGCATGCTGGATTCCTTTATCCGAAAGATTCCAGGTAGAACGAAAGGCAGCCGCGACCGCCAGGCCGGGCGCCACGCTGAGGTTCGTCGCCTGGATGCCCGTGGCGCGAATCAACGCATGGACGGTGCACAGCGGCGGCGACGAGGGAGGAAGGGAGCGCCATCCTAGAAGAAAACGACCGGTCGGAACAGCCGCTCTTCCCATGCTTTTCCCGAAACGACGAATGAACGACACTGCGCCCGACTCTTTTTCCCGGTATCGCCCATGCCCAACTCCCCGCTTCCTTCCGGCCGCAGGCTGCCCGCTTGCGCCTTCGCCGACATCGGCGAGCCCTACGCCGTGTTCCAGGCTCCCGGCGGCGCGCTCCTTGCGGTGGCCAGCGCCTTTCATGGGCAACACCCGGGCCGACAGCTCGACGTCTACGAACAGAGCCTGCGCCTGTACCGCGGCGGCGACCTCGAATGCATCGCCGTCCTGCCGGACCTGGGCTTTCCGCTCAACGCCATCGCCTGGCACCCGAGCCGGCCCGTACTGGTGATCGGCGGCGGACGCTACGACGGCGGCGCCTTCTTCGAAGGCGGTCTGCTGGCCTGGGACTACGCGAGCGGCAAGACCCAATCGCTGCTCGCCGACAACCGCGAAGTGCTCGCCTGCGACTTCGAGGACGACGGCCGGCGCCTGACCTTCACCGTCGCCCCCAGCGACGACCTGGAGGACCGACCGTTGTTCCGCCAGCGCCATTCGCTAGCCTTTCCGGTCGACGCCCCACTGGTGCTGGACGACCTGCCCGGCACCCGCCTGCCCTTCGACTGGGCCCTCTACCCTGCCTCGACACAACGCGAAGCAGCGCTGCCGATCCTGGAAAACCTAGCCCTGGGCAAAGATCGGCGGTTCCTGCATCGTCCACCGGTGTGGGACCTGTGCTTTCTCGACGGCCAACGCCTGGCCATCGCCCGCGCCAACCCCCGGCTCGAGCTCTGGAATCTGGCCGACGACAGCCTGCGCAGCTTCGAACTGGCCGAACGGGGCCAGTGCCTGCAGGTCTTCCATAACGCCACGGACGACAGCCTGCTGGTCAATCTGCAACTCGGGTATGCCGCCCAGCGACTGTTCAAGGTGCCGCTGACACCGGGACAACCGCTGCTCCTGAGCGACTGCCGCCATCTGCTGGCGCAATCCGCCCAAGGCGGTTTTCTCGCCCGCCAGATCGCCCTCGAGGGCAAAGACCTGGAAGACCTCGTGCTCGACCCGGCCGGCCGGATCATCCACAGGCGCCGTCTCGGACACTACGACCTGTTCAACCACCATCTGCGCATCGACCGTGGCGAAGCCTTCTTCTACCTGGCCGGCAATCCGCCGGAGCAGCACCAGGACAAAGGCCTGTTCCGCCTCGACCCGCAGACCTTCAAGACCCGCGAAGTGCTACGCCTGGAGCGCCACCCGGAGCACTTCAACAACCTGCACGGCTGCCTGCTGGGCAATCGCCTGCTGCTCAACGCCAAGGTCTACAACTCGCCGCATCACGCCTACGGTACCCAGCGCCTGACCTGCTACGACCTGGAGAGCCGCGGCACGCTCTGGGGCGCGACCCTGTCCGCCCAGGTCAGCGCCTTCGCGCCGTTGCCCGGCGGACAATGGATCGCACTGGCGCTGGTCGATGGTCAGGTCGAGGTACGCGACCTCGCCAGCGGCGAATGTCGCTGGCGCTACCGCACGGCAGACGCCATACCGCTGTGCCTGGCAGTCAGCGACAAACTCCTCGCCATCGGTTTCAGCCACGGCGGAGTCAGCCTCCTGCAGGTCGCGGCGGATGGCCAGCTCATCGGTCCTCCAGGCGCCAACCCGCGGCAGTAGCCCGCAGTTCGCCGTCCAGCGCCAGGTGGCGGAGAAACACCGGGTCGTGGGACACCACCAGCAAGGCCCCACGGTATTGCCCGAGCATGCTTTCCAGAGCCTGCCGCGCAGCCAGGTCGAGGTGGTTGTCCGGTTCGTCGAGCAGTAGCAGCTGCGCCGGCCGGTCGGCGTAGAGCACCAGGGCCAGGGCCGCCTTCAGGCGTTCGCCGCCGCTCAGCGTCGCGCACGGCTGGGCGAGCCGTTCAGCCGGCAAGCCGAGTTGCGCCAGGCGCGTGCGGAGCCAGCTTTCGCCGCGACTGCGATTGACCTCCAGCAACTGCTCCAGCACGCCTCGCCCGTGGTCCAGCACGCTCAGCCGCTGGTCGAGATAGGCGGCGCCCACCGTCACCGCGCAGGTTCCCGCCAGCGGCGCCCGTTGCCCGGCCAGAAGCCGCAGCAGGGTCGACTTGCCGCTGCCGTTCGGGCCGACCAGCGCCAGCCGTCGCGGACCGCTCAGGAGCAGGTCGATTTCGCGCAACGGCCCGCGCAGATGCGGCAGGACCGCGCCCTTCAACTCGACGATCCGGCGCTGTGCCGCCAGTTCGGCATCGGGCGAATCGAGCAGCAGCGGCGACGCCTCCTCGACCTCCCGGGCAGCCTCGCGCACCTCGCGGTCGAGACGCTCGCGCTCCGCCTGGTGGGCGTTGCGCAGCTTGCCGGCGCTGACCTCGCTACGTTCCCTGAACCCACCGAGCAGGATCTTCGCCTGGTTCGCCGTCTTGCCTTCGCGCCGGCCGCTGGCCTGGCGCCGCTCCTGGCGCTGCTGCTGTTCGCGCATGGCCAGGGTCTGCCGCTTGCGCTCCAGACGACGCTGGTCCAGGCGACGTTCGGCGGCCTCGCGCGCCTCCTCCCGGCTCTGCGCGTAGAAGGAATAGCCGCCGCCATAGCTGCGCAGGCCGAGGGTCGACAGCTCGACGATCCGCTGCATGCCCTCCAGCAGTTCGCGGTCATGGCTGACCAGCAGCAGGCCGCCGTCCCATGCCGCCAGGCGCGCCCGCAGCAAAGCGCGTGCCGGCCCGTCGAGAGGGTTGCTCGGTTCGTCGAGGATGAGAAAGTCGGCGTCGTCGAGGAATGCGCCGAGCAGCGCCACGCGCATGCATTCGCCGCCGCTCAGGCGTTCGCTCGGGGTGTCCGCGCGGAGATGGCCGAGCCCCTCGGCGGCCAGGGCGTCGGCCAGGCGTTGGCGGATGTCCCAGCGCTCGCCCAGGCATTCGTAGTCGGCGGCGTCGAGGCTACCCGCCTCGATCCGCGCCAGCGCCTCCAGCCATGGGCGGACGCCGGCCAGATCGGCGACGGTCGGGTAGTCGGCCGGTTCGAGCTGCTGCGCCAGGTAGCGCACGCGCCCCTGGCGCCGGACGCTGCCGCTGGACGGCTGCAAGTGTCCGGCGAGCAGGCGCGCGAGCAGCGACTTGCCTACGCCGTTGCGTCCCACCAGCCCGGTGTGCCGGGTGTCGAAGGTTTCGTCGAGATCGGAAAACAGAAGGCTGCCGTCCGGCAGCTGGAAAGAGACGCCATCGAGCGTCAGGGTCGACGTCTTCGTCATGGATACCCCCTTGATGCCATGCATTCCCCCGGGCCCTCGGGCCAGGGACGGAAAACCGGCCGTGCAGACACGGCAGCATCAATTGCGCATCGGACGAACACCTCGTACGGAAGGAAAGACCGCGGCAGTCTACTCCGCCCATGCGGCCCTGCCAATCGGGCATACTTTTCGTTTCCGACAGACACGACCGACCGACATGGCCAGACCGCGCATCTCCGAACTCTTCGAACAGGAACCCTCGCGCTGGGGCGGCCGTGGCGACCCCTACCTCTGGCAGGAAATGGCCGGGCAACTGGCGGACGCGTCCTGGCCGGCTTCCGCAGCGGCCCTGGAACACCTGCTCGGCGAGACCTTCGAGCGCCTCAGCGGCCATCCGCTGGAATACGATGCCTTGATCTACCTCGCGCGCCACGCCCACGGCGGCATGTCCAGCGGCATGGTCAGCCCGGAGTTCTGGCGCGAAACGGCAATCCCGGAACTGCTCGACCGCTATCGGCGGCGGCGCTCCTGGCTGAGATGGTTGCGCCGATAGGTGTCCTCGCCCATCGCCGCGATCTGCCCCTCGATCAGGGCATCGAAGGGTTTCAGCAAGGCTTCGTGGGTACGCGGCGCCTCCAGTTCGTCGAGCGCCGCAGCGATTGCTTCGATGGTCGACAGCGCGCCCTCTCCCGGCGCCTTGCGCAGGCGATAACGCGACGCCATGCCTTCGGCCAGGCTCACCCGCGGCAGGGCCGCCAGGGCCGGGTTCAGGTGCAGGAGCTTGCGCGCCTTGCGCCAGGTGCCGTCCGGCACCACCAGCAGGAGGGGCTCGCCGGCGGCCTCGGCGGCCATCTCTGCCAGCGCACGCGCCTGCTCGCCGGGAAACAGCAGGCAGGCCCGGTAGCCCGGTACCCGCCAGGTCTCCTCGGCGAAACGCTCGCCAACCCGCAGCTCCGCATTGCACAAGCCGAGGACGGCCAATCCTGCGGTATTCAACGCGTGCCCGACCTCGCTGGGGTGCTGCAGGACCAGCACCCGCGTACGCGACGGCAAGGAGGGAATCAGCGCGCAGAGGCAATGGCTGGCGGGGCGAGCGCAACGCTCGCAGCGGATACGTGGCATGGGACGACTCCTGGAAGGGGCCCAGTGTGCCACAGGCGGAGGGGCTTCCTCTCACTCGCAAAAACGTCATATTTCCGACGAATGGCGGTAATTTGTTTCACCCATTAAGAATAGCGACGAATTTTTGTCGTTCGATGAAAAAATACAATCGTCCCACCCTCTCAACTCCCGCCCATCGGCGCCGAAGACAGGGATGAGCCCCTCTCTCTATCCAAGGATTTTTCTCATGTTCACTCGCAAGTACCGACAGATGAACGCCGACTTGCAACAGCAACTCGCCGCCGAGCGCCTGCACATGGCGGCCCTGGACCGCTCCATGGCGCGCGTGGAGTTCGATCCGGACGGCAATATCACCGATGCCAATGAGAATTTCCTGACCCTGCTGGGCTACCGCCGCGACGAGATCCTCGGGAAACCGCATCGCCAGCTTTGCGACGGCGCCTACGCGCAATCGGAAGACTACCGGCGCTTCTGGGAACGCCTGCGGCGCGGCGAACACTTTTCCGGCCGCTGCAAGCGCATTACCCGCGAGGGCCGGCCACTCTGGCTGGAAGCCACCTACAATCCCGTACGCGACGGGCAGGGTCGACTGCTCAAGGTGGTCAAGTACGCCAGCGACATAGATGCCATCGTCCACCAGGAACACGAGATGCAGAGCAAGCTAGATGCCCTGTCCCGCTCGATGGCGATGATCGAGTTCGACCTCGACGGCAATGTCCTCGCGGCCAACGACAACTTCCTCGCCACCATGGGCTATGGCCGAGCCGAGCTGGCCAGCGCCAACCACCGTCAGTTCTGCGAACCGGGCTACCGCGACGGCCCGCAGTACGCCGACCTCTGGCGCCGCCTGAACCGCGGCGAGTACGTCACCGGGCAGTTCCGCCGGGTCCACCGCAACGGCCAGCCGGTCTGGCTGGAAGCCAGCTACAACCCGGTCTACGACGCCGACGGCAAGCTCTACAAGGTGGTCAAGTTCGCCAGCGATGTCAGCGACCGCATGCGCCGCTACCAGGCCGAGGCGGACAACGCCCACCAGGCCCATACCCTGTCCACCGAGACCCGTACGGTCGCCGAACACGGCGCGCTGATCATCCAGAGCGCGGTGGAGGAAATGCTCAAGATCGCGAATACCCTGGATGCTTCCTCGCTGAACATCGGCGAACTGTCACAGCACTCGCAACAGATCACCTCGATCGTCAACACCATCCGCGAGATCGCCGAGCAGACCAACCTGCTCGCCCTCAATGCCGCCATCGAGGCCGCCCGCGCCGGCGACCAGGGTCGCGGCTTCGCCGTGGTGGCCGACGAGGTGCGGCAACTGGCGGAACGCACCAGCAAGTCGACCAAGGAGATCGCCGACATGATCGGTCGCATCCAGACCGGCACCCGCAGCGTCATCGACGACATGCAGCACAGCCAGGAACAGGCGCGGCGCGGCGTGGAGCTGGCCAACGAGGCCGGCGCGGCGATCCTCGGCATCCGCGAGAGCACGCACAAGGTGGTGGAGGCGGTGCAGCAATTCTCGCGCACCCTCAACGCCGATCTCTAGGGCTCAGGCCAGGCTCATCTGCGTCCGCAACTGGTCGCGGAAGGCCTGGATCAGCGGCTCGCGCGAGCGGCCGCGACGGAGGATCAGGGAGAATGGCGCCTGGTAGCCGAAGGTCGCCGGCAGCAGGGCGCGCAGGCGCCCCTGCTCGACCCACGGGTGGGCGTAGTGCTCCGGCAGGTAACCGATGTAGCCGCCGGAAAGGATCAGGATCAGTTGCGCCTCCATGCTCTCCACCGTTCCCGCGCTGTGCTTGAATCCGTGCCGGGCCAGCTCGGCCTGGCTCCAGTAGCCGCGGCCGACCATGCGTTGCTGGGTGATCAGATCGGCGGGAATTCTCCGCCCGTCGAACAGCGGATGCCGGTCGCTGCAGTACAGCCAGTGCTGTTCGCGGTACAGCGGCTGGTAGACCAGTCCGTTCATGCGACTGGAAAAGGCGCCGATAGCCAGGTCCTGGCGGTTCTCCAGCACGCTCAGTTGCAGTTCGTAGGGGCTCTGCACCAGCAGGTGCAGGTGAACCGCCGGGTGTTCGCGGCTGAAGGCGCCGATCACCTCGGCCAGCGGCAGCGCCGGGTCGCTCACCGTGGAATCGAGCACGCCGAGGTTCAGGGTGCCGCGCAGCTCGCCCTTCAACGCCAGCGCGTAGCGTTCGAAGCCTTCCAGTTCGCCGAGGATGCGCAAGGTTTCCTGGTGGAACAGCTCGCCCTTGCTGGTCAGGCTGAAGCCACCGCGGCCACGGTGGCAGAGCACGATGCCGAGCTGGTTCTCCAGTTGGCTCATGTAGGTGCTGATCGCCGAGGTCGACAGGTTCAACTCCTGCTGGGCGGCGGCGAAGCCCTGGTGGCGCACCACCGCGGCGAAGATGCGCAACAGGCGCAGGTCGGGCAAGGCGTTGGACACGGCGACTCCGGTTTGCGGGCGAGGATTTCGGACTGCGGGCCGAGGCAAAGGCCGCCGTCCAGGCTCGGCGGCGAAGTCTAGCCGCTTCGCCGTTAGTTTAGAAATCTCTGAACTGATTATTTGTAGCCAGCGATTTGACTCGCTACCGGCTGTGAAGAGAATCCATCCGACCCCTAAAACAACCACAACGACCGTGAGGCCACCCCGTGGACAAGAATCTCCACCAGCCCCTGGGCGGCAATGAAATGCCCCGCTTCGGCGGCATCGCCACCATGATGCGCCTGCCCCATGTCCAGTCCCCCGCCGAACTCGACGCCCTCGATGCCGCCTTCGTCGGCGTGCCCCTCGACATCGGCACCTCCCTGCGCTCCGGTACCCGCTTCGGCCCCCGCGAGATCCGCGCCGAATCGGTGATGATCCGTCCCTACAACATGGCCACCGGCGCCGCCCCCTTCGACTCGCTGAACGTGGCGGACATCGGCGACGTCGCGATCAACACCTTCAACCTGCTGGAAGCCGTGCGCATCATCGAGCAGGAATACGACCGCATCCTCGGTCACGGCATCCTCCCGCTGACCCTCGGCGGCGACCACACCATCACCCTGCCGATCCTCCGCGCGATCAAGAAGAAGCACGGCAAGGTCGGCCTGGTCCACGTCGACGCCCACGCCGACGTCAACGACCACATGTTCGGCGAGAAGATCGCCCACGGCACCACCTTCCGCCGCGCGGTGGAAGAAGACCTGCTGGATTGCGACCGTGTTGTGCAGATCGGCCTGCGCGCCCAGGGCTACACCGCCGAGGACTTCAACTGGAGCCGCAAGCAGGGCTTCCGCGTGGTGCAGGCCGAGGAGTGCTGGCACAAGTCGCTGGAGCCGCTGATGGCCGAGGTCCGCGAGAAGGTCGGCGGCGGCCCCGTCTACCTGAGCTTCGACATCGACGGCATCGACCCGGCCTGGGCGCCCGGCACCGGCACCCCGGAAATCGGCGGCCTGACCACCATCCAGGCGATGGAAATCATCCGCGGCTGCCAGGGCCTGGACCTGATCGGCTGCGACCTGGTCGAAGTCTCGCCGCCCTACGACACCACCGGCAACACTTCGTTGCTGGGCGCCAATCTGCTCTATGAAATGCTCTGCGTCCTCCCGGGCGTGGTGCGTCGCTGAGCCGTAGCGCGACCATGACCGACGACCGCGTCGAACAGGTGCTGGAGGCCGCCCGCCGACTGGTGGCGGCCTTCGCCCGCAACGATGCCGAGGCCTATTTCGCCGCCTTCAGCGAGCACGCCAGCTTCATCTTCCACAACTGGCCTCAGCCGCTGCGCTCGCGCGCGGCCTACCGCAAGTTGTGGGAGCGCTGGCGACGCGAGGACGGCTTCGAAGTGCTGGCGTGCGAATCCAGCAATACCTGCGTCAGCCTGCAAGGCGACCTGGCGATCTTCAGCCACGATGTCGCCACCCGGCTGCGCCTCCAGGGAACGGAAAGCCTGAACCGGGAACGGGAAACCATCCTGTTCCGCCTAGAACAACAAGAAGGCCGTTGGCTGGCCTGCCATGAGCACTTGTCGGCGATGCCGGAGTACCTGCCATCGACTAGCTAGCTCTCCCGGGAGAACGTCATGGATAACAACAATAACCAACACGCAATCACACGCATCGAAACCTTCGGGGTCGAACAGATTCCCGACCACGAACGCAACGCCACGCCGGTCGATCTGTTCCGCATGATCTTCGGCGGCGCCAATACCTTCGCCACCGCCGTGCTCGGCAGCTTTCCGGTGCTCTTCGGGCTGTCCTTCCAGGCCGGGCTGTGGGCGATCCTGCTGGGCGTCACGCTGGGCGCGCTGATCCTCGCCCCGATGGGCCTGTTCGGCCCGCTCAACGGCACCAACAACGCGGTCTCCTCCGGCGCGCACTTCGGCGTGCACGGGCGCATCGTCGGCTCCTTCCTCTCGCTGCTGACCGCCATCGCCTTCTTCTCGCTCTCGGTGTGGAGTTCCGGCGATGCCCTGGTCGGCGGCGCCCGGCGCCTGGTCGGCCTGGAAGAGAGCGAACTGAACCTGGGCCTGGCCTACGGCCTGTTCGCCGTGCTGGTGCTGACCGTATGCATCTACGGCTTCCGCTTCATGCTGCTGGTCAACAGGATCGCCGTGTGGGCCGCCAGCCTGCTGTTCCTGCTCGGCCTGTTCGCCTTCGCCGGCCCCTTCGACGCCGCCTACGCCGGCAGCGTGCAACTCGGCCAGCCGGGCTTCTGGGCCGCCTTCATCGGCGCCACCCTGCTGGCCATGAGTAACCCGATCTCCTTCGGCGCCTTCCTGGGCGACTGGGCCCGCTACATCCCGCGCCAGACCTCGCAGGCACGGATCATGCTGGCGGTGATCGGCGCGCAGCTGGCGACCCTGGTTCCCTTCCTGTTCGGCCTCGCCACCGCGACCATCGTCGCCGTCCGCGCGCCGGACTACATCGCTGCCAACAACTACGTCGGCGGCCTGCTGGCCATCGCTCCCGGCTGGTTCTTCCTGCCGGTATGCCTGATCGCGGTGATCGGCGGCATGTCCACCGGCACCACTTCGCTGTACGGCACCGGGCTGGACATGTCCAGCGTGTTCCCGCGCCTGCTCTCGCGGGTGCAGGCCACGGTGCTGATCGGGGTCGCCTCGATCGGCTTCATCTTCGTCGGCCGCTTCGCCTTCAACCTGGTGCAGAGCGTCTCTACCTTCGCCGTGCTGATCGTCACCTGCACCACCCCGTGGATGGTGATCATGCTGATCGGCCTGCTGACCCGTCGCGGCTTCTACCGCCCGGACGACCTGCAGGTGTTCACCCGCGGCCAGCGCGGCGGCGCCTACTGGTTCGAGCACGGCTGGAACTGGCGCGGAATGGGTGCCTGGATTCCCAGCGCGGCAGCCGGCCTGGCCTTCGTCAACCTGCCGGGGCAATTCGTCGGTCCGCTCGGCGAACTGGCCGGCGGCATCGACCTCAGCCTGCCGGTCGCCCTCGGCCTGGCCTCCCTGCTCTACCTGGCACTGCTGCGCCTGTTCCCGGAACCGCCTTGCGTCTATGGCCCGCGAGGACCGCGCTGGGTGCGCGCGCACGGCACGCGGAGGGCACCGGCGATAGCCACCGCCTGAGGTGGGGGACACACACGGCGGGACGCCAGCGTCCCGCGCTTCCGGCGCCTCGCCGGATACAACAATGACAATGAGAAACTTGGGAGACCTGATATGGCCCTCGACATATTCGTCGTTCTGATCTACGCCGCGGGCATGATCGCGCTGGGCTGGTACGGCATGCGCCGCGCCAAGACCCGCGACGACTACCTGGTGGCCGGCCGCAACCTCGGCCCCGGCTTCTACCTGGGAACCATGGCCGCCACCGTCCTCGGCGGCGCCTCCACCATCGGCACCGTGCGCCTGGGCTACGTCCATGGCATCTCCGGCTTCTGGCTGTGCGGCGCGATCGGCCTCGGCATCGTCGGCCTCAGCCTGTTCCTGGCCAAGCCGCTGCTGAAGCTGAAGATCTACACCGTCACCCAGGTCCTGGAGCGTCGCTACAACCCCGCCGCGCGCCACGCCAGCGCCCTGATCATGCTGGTCTACGCACTGATGATCGGCGCCACCTCGACCATCGCCATCGGCACCGTCATGCAGGTCCTGTTCGGCCTGCCGTTCTGGGTCTCGATCCTGATCGGCGGCGGCGTCGTGGTGCTCTACTCCACCATCGGCGGCATGTGGTCGCTGACCCTGACCGACATCGTGCAGTTCCTGATCATGACCGTCGGCCTGGTGTTCCTGCTGATGCCGCTGTCGATCAACGACGCCGGCGGCTGGGACGCCCTGGTAGCCAAGCTGCCGGCCAGCTACTTCGACTTCACCGCGATCGGCTGGGACACCATCGTCACCTACTTCCTGATCTACTTCTTCGGCATCTTCATCGGCCAGGACATCTGGCAGCGGGTGTTCACCGCCCGCAGCGAGACCGTGGCCAAGGTCGCCGGCTCCGCCGCCGGTATCTACTGCGTGCTCTACGGCATGGCCGGGGCGCTGATCGGGATGGCCGCCAAGGTCCTGCTGCCGGACCTGGAGAACGTCAACAACGCCTTCGCCAGTGTGGTCGAGCACAGCCTGCCGAACGGCATCCGCGGCCTGGTCATCGCCGCCGCCCTGGCGGCGCTGATGTCCACCGCCAGCGCCGGCCTGCTGGCGGCGTCCACCACCGTCACCCAGGACCTGCTGCCGCGCCTGCGCCGCGGCCGCGGCCAGTCCGACAACGGCGACGTGCACGAGAACCGCATCGCGACCCTGCTGCTGGGCCTGGTAGTGCTCGGCATCGCCCTGGTGGTCAGCGACGTGATCAGCGCCCTGACCGTGGCCTACAACCTGCTGGTAGGCGGCATGCTGATCCCGCTGATCGGCGCGATCTACTGGAAGCGCGCCACCACCGCCGGCGCCATCACCAGCATGACCCTGGGCTTCCTTACCGTGCTGGTGTTCATGATCAAGGACGGCCTCGACGCCAATACGCCGATCTACTACAGCCTGGCGGTCGGCCTGCTCAGCTTCGTCCTGGTCAGCCTGTTCTCGCGGCGCCCGACGGGTGTCGCCAGCGCCGCCTGAACCAGGCACAACCCCGACAGGCGAGGGACTTTCCCTCGCCTTTTCCATTCCCGAGAACATGAAAAAGGAACGGCCATGACCACCTGCGGCGAATTCCTCGTCAAGCAACTCGAAGCCTGGGGCGTCGAGACCGTCTTCGGCATCCCCGGCGTGCATACCGTAGAGCTCTATCGCGGCCTGCCCGGCAGCCGTATCCGCCATGTCACCCCGCGCCACGAGCAGGGCGCCGGCTTCATGGCGGACGGCTACGCACGGGTCACCGGCAAGCCCGGCGTGTGCTTCATCATCACCGGCCCGGGGATGACCAACATCCTCACCGCCATGGCCCAGGCCTACGCCGACTCGATTCCGATGCTGGTGATCTCCAGCGTCAACGAACGCGCGCGCCTGGCCCACGGCAACGGCTACCTGCACGAGCTGCCGAACCAGCGCAACCTGGTAGGCAACGTCTGCGCCTTCAGCCATACCCTGATGAGCGCCGAGGAGCTGCCGGCGGTGCTCGCCCGCGCCTTCGCCGTGTTCGACAGCGAGCGGCCGCGGCCGGTGCACATCGAGCTGCCGCTCGACGTCATCACCGCGCCCGCCGAACACCTGGCCCTGCGCCCACGCACCCTCGCCAGCCGCCCGGCGCCGGCCCTCGCGCCCTTGCGCGAGGCCGCGGCGCGCCTGCGCAACGCGAAAAAGCCACTGCTGCTGCTCGGCGGCGGCTGCGTCGAGGCCGCCGCCGAAGCGCGTGCCCTGGCCGCCGCGCTGGACGCGCCGACCGCCCTGACGATCAACGCCAAGGGCCTGCTACCGGCCGACCACCCGCTGCTGCTGGGCAGCAACCAGTCCTGCGTGCCGGTACGCGAGCTGGCCGCCGAGGCCGACGTGGTGCTGGCCATCGGCACCGAGCTGGGCGAAACCGACTACGACGTGGTGTTCGACGGCGGCTTCGCCCTCGATGGCGAGTTGATCCGCATCGACATCGACCCGCAGCAACTGATGCGCAACTACACGCCGAGCCTGGCCATCCACAGCGACGCCCGGCTGGCCATGCGCGTGCTGCTGGCCGAACTGCCGGGCGGCGAGGCCTCGCCGGACAGCCCCGGGGCCCGGCGCGCCGCCGCCGTGCGCCAGCGCCTGGCCGAAGACTTCGCCGGCTGGTCGCACTATCGCCAGCTGTTCGCCGCGATCCTCGCCGAGTGGCCGGACGCCCGCTTCGTCGGCGATTCGACCCAGACCGTCTACAGCGGCAACCACCTGGTCGATCTCGACGAGCCGCGCCGCTGGTTCAACGCCTCCACCGGCTACGGCACCCTCGGCTATGGCCTGCCCGCCGCCATCGGCGCCAAGCTCGGTGAGCCGGGACGCCCGGTGGTCAGCCTGATGGGCGATGGCGGCCTGCAGTTCACCCTGCCGGAACTGGCCAGCGCGGTGGAAGCCAAGGTCGGCATCGTCGTGCTGCTGTGGAACAACCACGGCTATGGCGAGATCAAGCGCTACATGGAGCGGCGCGAGATCACTCCGCTCGGGGTCGATATCTACACCCCGGACTTCCTCGCCATCGCCCGCGGCTTCGGCTGCGCCGCCGAACGCGCGCGCGATCTCGAACACCTGCGCGAACTGCTGCGCGGCGCCCCGGCGGACCGTCCGCTGATCGTCGAGGTGCTGCAAGCCGCGCCCTTCCATCCCTGACCCGGAGCCCGCCATGGACGATTCCGAACTCTACCGCTCCCTCTGCGAGATCCTCGGCGCCCGTGGCGTGCGCGACAGTGCCGCGCTCGCCGGGCAGGACCCCGGCTACCATCCGCAGAACCTCGCCGGAAGCTTCCTGGTCCTGCCGGAAAGCACCGACCAGGTCGCCGCCGTGGTGCGTCTGTGCCGCCAGGCGGGACGCGCCCTGGTACCCCAGGGCGGACTCACCGGCCTGGTCGGCGGCGGCGCCGCACAAGCCGGCGACGTGCTGCTCTCGCTGCGCAGGCTGAACCGCATACACCGGCTGGATGCGGCCAGCCAGACCCTCGACCTCGACGCCGGCGTCACCCTCGAACAGGCCCAGGCGCTGGCCGCCGAGGCCGGACTCGACCCCGGCATCGATCTCGCCGCGCGCGGCAGCGCCAGCGTCGGCGGGCTGGTCGCGACCAACGCCGGCGGCATCCGCGCCTTCCGCTTCGGCACCATGCGCCAGCGCGTGCTCGGCCTGGAAGCGGTACTCGCCGACGGCAGCGTCTACAGCGACCTGCGCGGGCTGCTGAAGAACACCACCGGCTACGACCTCAAGCAGTTGTTCATCGGCGCCGAAGGCACCCTCGGCATCGTCACCCGTGCGGTACTGCGCCTGGAGCCGTTGCAGCGTCCCGGCGCCACCGCCCTGCTAGGCCTGCCCGACGTCGACGCGGCGATCACCATCGCCGCGCGCCTGCGCCGCGAGCACGCCGAACGCCTGTTCGCCTGCGAGATCCTCTGGCACGACTACCTGCAATGCACCGCCGCACCCATGGGCGACAGCGCGCCGAGCCTGGCGTCCTGCCCTCTCTACCTGCTGGTGGAACTGGCCGAGGACCGCCACCTGGATGCCGGCGAGGCGCTCACCGCCCTGCTGGAAGACTGCTTCGAGGACGGGCTGGTGGAAGACGCCCTGCTCGCCGCCAACGAAACCCAGCGCCTGGCCATCTGGCGCCTGCGCGAAGACTCCGACGCGGCCATCCACGCCGGCGTCGACAGCCTGTCCTTCGACGTATCGCTGCCGGTGCCGGCCCTGGCCGGCTACGTCGAGCGCATCCGGCGGCGCCTGGACGACCTGGTGAAGGGCATGCAGGTCTTCCTCTTCGGCCATTTCCTCGACGGCAACCTGCACGTCATGCTCGCCGCCGACGTCCCGCTGCTGCCGCTGCACCAGGCGGTGGAGGAAATCCTCTACGGCGAGTTGGGCGAATGCGCTGGCGTGATCTCCGCCGAGCACGGCATCGGCCTGGAGAAGAAGGAAGCCCTGGGACGCTACGCCGATCCGCTGAAGCTCGCGCTGATGGCGCAGATCAAGGAACTGCTCGACCCCAGCGGGCTGTTCAACCCGGGCAAGGTCATACCCTGAACGCCTATCCTTCTGGGATAGCCTTTCCACCGACAGAGACCGCGATGAGAATCGTCAGCCGCGACCGCTGGTTCGAAACCCGGCACTTCTACAACGGTATCAGCCTGATCCACGAGCCCTACGTGCGCCCCTTCTATCGCTGCAACATGTGGCATGTCCAGGGCCGCGAGCGCGACGTGCTGGTGGACAGCGGCTCCGGTCTGGTCAGCCTGCGCGAGCAACTGCCCTGGCTCACCGAACGACCGCTGCTGGCGGTGGCCAGCCACACCCACTTCGACCATATCGCCGGCCACCACGAATTCGCCGAGCGCCTGGCGCATCCGGCCGAGGCGGAGATCCTCGCCGCGCCGGACGGCGACAGCACCCTGGCGCGCGCCTATGTCGGCGACGAGATGTTCGAGGCACATCCGGAGTGCCCGCTGTGCTACGCCAAATACCGGGTGCGAGCAGCGCCGGCGACCCGACTGATCGACGAAGGCGACGTGCTCGATCTCGGCGACCGCGTGCTGCAGGTGCTGCACACGCCCGGGCACTCGCCGGGCGGCATCAGCCTGTGGGAAGCGGCAACACAGACGCTGTTTTCCGGCGACATCGTCTACGACGGTCCGCTGGTCGAGGATGCCTATCATTCCAACCTCGACGACTATGCCTCCAGCCTCGCGCGCCTGCGCGAGCTACCGGTGCGCACCGTGCATGGCGGGCATTTCGCGAGCTTTTCCGGGGAGCGTTTGAGGGAAATGATCGTCGCCTGGTTCAGGAACCACGATCGATAGACCAAAACCGGGACTCTGGCCAGCGCCGCAGGCGGAGGCCAGAGCGTCGGGGAACCGGCTCAGCGACGTTGCCGCGCGGCGAGGCGCCGGCGTTGCTCGTCGTTTTCCACCGGGATGGGTTGCATGCGCGGGGGCTCGATCAGGCCAAGGGCGACACCGAGTTGCCACGCCAGGTTTTGCAGCCAGAGTTTCATGACAGGCCCCTTGTCCAAGGGAAGGAGAATCGGGCGACCTGACAAGTCAGGTCGCCCTAGGAAAGAGTAGACCGGCGTCCCACTCTCCGCACGTTCCACTCCGTCCTTGGAAACAACTTTACTGCGGGAAACCGGCCCCGGACCCTGACCTGAATCAAGCCAACGCCGATTCCCGCCCTTGCAGGAGACCGATCCAGGCCTTCAGGTTGGCGCCGACCATGCCCTTGCGCCAGACCAGCCAGGTATTCGCCCGGGCGAACGGTTCGGCCAGCGCATGCACCGCCACCGACTCCCGCCCCGGCAGGCTTTGCAGCATCGACACCGGCATCAGCGCCACCCCGCCGCCGGCCACCACGCAGGCCAGCATGCTGTGGTAGGACTCGATCTCCATCACCCGGCCCATGCTCACCCGCGCGCTGGCGAACCAGGACTCCAGCAGCAGGCGATAGGAGCAGCGCGGGCGGAAGGCGATCACCGCGCTGCCGGCCACATCCTCGGGACCGCGCACCGGCGGGTGGCCATTCTCGGTGACCAGCACCATGCGCTCCTCGAACATCGGCAGGCCCTCCAGACCGTCGAAGTCCAGCGGGCCGTCCACCAGCACGGCATCCAGGCGCCCGCCCAGCAGCGACTCGACCAGCTCGCCGCTGGGCGCGGTCTGCAATTGCAGGTTCACCGCCGGATAGCGCCGGTGGTATTCCGCCAGGCGCGGCGGCAGGTGGATCGCCGCGGTGCTGTACATCGAGCCGAGGGCGAAGTCGCCCACCGGTTCGCCCCCCTGCACCGCCGCGCGCGCCTCCTCCTGCAGGGCGAACAGCCGCGCGGCGTAGTCCAGCAGGACCTTGCCGGCCGGCGACAGTTGCAGGCGCTGGCGTTCGCGGAGGAACAGGTCGACGCCAAGCTGTTCCTCCAGTTGCCGCAGGCGCGTCGACAGGTTCGACGGCACCCGGTGCAGGCGCTCGGCGGCGCGGGCGATGGAGCCTTCCTCGGCGACCGCCTGGAAAATCCTCAACTGGCCGAACTCCACGATTAATTCTCCAAAACAGAACAAGTAATTCACGATTATTCATTTTTACAGAACTGCCGCAAGACCTAACCTGCTGCCATTCATCCCCCGGCAGGAATCCGCACATGTCCCGTGATTTTCTTCGTTCGCCGCTGGTCGGCCTGCTCGCCTGCCTGCTGGCGCTGGTGGTCGCCATGGGGGTCGGACGCTTCTCCCTGACCCCGCAACTGCCGCACCTGATCCGCGAAGGCCAGCTCGACCTGACCGGCGCCGGCCTGCTGGCCGCCGCCAACTACCTCGGCTACCTGGTCGGCGCGCTGGACGCGCTGTTCGCCCGCGAAGCGCGGCAGGCGCGCTTGCGCCTGCTGGTCGGGCTATGGGCCTGCTTCGGCCTGACCCTGGCCTCGGTCTGGGCCGAGGGCTTCTGGCCGCACGCGCTGCTGCGCTTCGGTCTTGGCGTGGCCAGCGCCTGGGTACTGATCATGGTCACCGCCCTCAGCCAGCGCCTCGCCGCGGAAAGCGGTCGGGCCCGGCTGGGCGCGCTGGTGTTCGCCGGCCCCGGCATCGGGGTGATGGTCACCGGCCTACTGGCGGCATTGGGCAACGCCCTGGGCCAGGACTCGGTGTTCATCTGGAAGCTCTTCGCCGACCTCGCGCTGGTCCTGATCCTCATGCTCCTGCCGCTGCTGCCGCGCCCGGCCGCACGCAGCGCCGGCCACGACGCGCCTGCCACGGCAAGCGAGAACGCCGGCCTCGGCCGCCTGACCTGGGCCTACGGACTGGTCGGCCTCGGCTACATCATCCCGGCCACCTTTCTCTCGCAGATGGCCGCGGCGCGTTTCCACGGGCAATGGCAGGCCGACCTGTTCTGGCCCTGCTTCGGCCTGGCCTCGGCCACCGGGGTAGTGCTGATCAGCCTGCGCCGGCAGCGCCCGGACGGCACCCGCCGCTGGCTGGTCGGCGCGCTCTGGCTACAGGCCCTCGGCGTGCTCGCCTGCCTGCTGCCGGGGATCGGCGGACTGGCCCTGGGGGTAGTGCTGACCGGCCTGCCGTTCCTCGCCGGCATGCAACTGGTGATGCAATACGCCCGCGAACTGGCGCCGCATACGCCGCAGCGCAACGCCGGCCAACTGACCACCGGTTTCGCCCTCGGCCAGTTGCTCGGCCCGCTGCTGGCGGCGCTCAGCACGCATTTCGCCGGCGGCCTGCAACCGGCGCTGGCGCTCGCCGGGCTCGGCCTGGTCTTCGCCGGCCTGCTGTTGCGCCGGCCGCACTCGCTCAGCGTCGCAGCAGGCGTCGCAGCCACTGCTCGCCGCTGACCAGGGTGATGCCGGCGAGGACCAGCGCCGCGCCGGCGACGAAGTTCAGGCTGAGCGGCTCGCCCAGCAGCAATACACCGAAGGTGACGCCGAACAGGGGGGTCATGAAGGAGAAGATCGCCAGGTTGTTCGCCAGGTAGCGACGCAGTAGCCAGAACCAGCAGAAGTAGCTGGCGAACGACACCACCACGCCCTGGAACAGCACGCTGGCGGTGCTCACCGGGGTCCAGCGGACCTCGCCGAACTGGCCGCTGAAAAGAGCGATCAGCAATAACCCGGCGCATGCCACGAACAATTGGTAGAACAGCGTCAGGCTTGGCGGTGCCTCGGACAGCCGGGTGCCGCGCACTGCCACCGTGGTCGCGCCCCAGGACATCCCGGCGAGCAGGCCGAAAGCGTCGCCGAGCAGCATCCGCCCATCCATTTCCGCCCACGACAGGCCTCCGCCGAAGGCCACCGCTATGCCGCCGAAGCACACCGCCACGCCCAGCCACTGCAAGGGCCGCAGGCGTTCGCTGGGAAGCAGGAAGTGCAGCCCGAGGGCAGAGAAGATCGGCGCGGTATAGAGGAACACCGACATGTGCGAAGCCGTGGTGTATTGCAGGCCGAGGGCGATGAACAGGAACTCCAGGGCGAACAGCGTGCCGGTCAGCAGGCCGGCGCCCAGGGTGCCCTGGCGCAAGCCCTCCCAGCCGCCGCGCCAGCACATCAGCAGGCCGACCAGGGCGGCGGCGATGCCGGAACGGATGGCCGCCTGCATGACCGGCGCGATGTCCGTCGCCGCCCACTTGATGGTCACCTGCTGGATGCCCCAGATCACGCAGAGCAACAGCATGGTCTGGAAGGCGAAGGCATCGGCGGACTTACGCATGGCGGACTCACAGGCAGGCATGGAAGGAAGCGGCCGCCAGCGGCGACCGTCGGGCAGCGCCATTATGGACAAGCCGGCGCGCCCGGTCGAAGCCTGGAAGCGACCTCCAGCGGGCCGTGGGCGGCGGTTCCGGCCTGCTTGCCTGGCCTGGCCTGGGGGACGCTATCCGTCCTGCGAACCCGCCATCTGGCCGCGGCCGCTCACTTGCCGGTCTTGATCTTGCTCCAGGTCCGCGTGCGCAGCCGCTCCAGCTTCGGCGGCAGCATTTCCACCGAATACAGCCTGGCCTGCACTTCTTCCGGCGGGTAGACGTTCGGGTTGTCGCGCAACTCCGCCGAGATCAGGCCGTCCGCCGCCTTGTTCGGGTTGGCGTAGGCCACGTAGTCGGAGATCGGCGCCACTACCTCCGGGCGCAGCAGGTAGTCGAGGAAGGCGTGCGCCTGCTCGACGTTCTTCGCGTCGCGCGGAATCGCCAGCACGTCGAACCAGGCCGCGGCGCCCTCCTTCGGGATGCGGTACTCGATGCGTATGCCGTTCTTCGCTTCCCTGGCCCGGTTGGCCGCCTGCATCGCTCCGCCGGACCAGGCGATGGCCACGCAGACGTTGCCGTTGGCCAGGTCGCTGACGAACTTCGAGGAACTGAAGTAGGTGATGTACGGGCGCAGCTTCGCCAGGTGCTCCTCGGCTCGGCGGTAGTCTTCCGGCTGGTGGCTGTTGGGCGACAGGCCGAGATAGTGCAGCACCTCGGGGATCACCTCGGTGGGCGAGTCGAGGAAGGCCACGCCGCACTGTTGCAGCTTCGCCAGGTTCTCCGGCTTGAACACCAGGTCCCAGGAGTCCAGCGGCGCATCGTCGCCGAGCACCGCGCGGACCTTGTCGAGGTTGTAGGCGATGCCGTTGGTGCCCCACATGTAGGGCATCACGTAGCGGTTGCCGGGGTCCTTGCCGGCGAGCACCTTGAGCAGGGCCGGGTTGAGGTTCTTCCAGTTCGGCAGCTTGCTCTTGTCCAGCGGCTGGAACACCTCGGCCTTCAGGTAGTTAGGCAGGAAGCTGTCGCTGGGCACCACCAGGTCGTAGCCGGAATGCCCGGACAGCAGCTTGGCCTCCAGCACCTCGTTGCTGTCGTAGACGTCGTACTTCGGCGCGATGCCGGTCTGCGCCTGGAAGTTCTTCAGGGTGTCCGGGGCGATGTAGTCGAACCAGTTGTAGATCCGTACTTCCGGCGCGGCCTGGACCAGCCCGGCGGAAACGGCCAGCGCGAGGCCGGCCAGCAGCTTGCGAGTCGATTGCATGCTTCGCTCCTCAGCGGGCCGCGCCTTCGTAGCCCTGCAGCACGTTGACCGCGTTGATGCCGATGGCTTCCACCGCATAGCCGCCTTCCATGATGAACAGGGTCGGCAGGCCCAGCCGGGCGATGCGCTCGCCCATCCGCAGGTAGTCCGGCGAATCCAGCCTGAACTGGGAGATCGGGTCTTCCTTGTAGGTGTCCACGCCAAGGGAAATCACCAGGGCATCCGGGGCGTAGCCGGCGATCCGCACGCAGGCGTCGTCGAGCGCCGCCGACCAGAGGTCCCAGCCGCTGCCATGGGCCAGCGGATAGTTGTGGTTGCAGCCCTCGCCGGCGCCTTCGCCGCGCTCGTCTGCGTAGCCGAGGAAGTACGGGTATTCGACCCGCGGATCGCCATGGATCGAGGCGAACAGCACATCGTCGCGGCGGTAGAAGATATCCTGGGTGCCGTTGCCATGGTGATAGTCGACATCGAGGATCGCCACGCGCCGGGCACCCTGGTCGAGGAACGCCTGGGTGGCGATGGCGGCATTGTTGAGGAAGCAGTAGCCGCCCATGAAGTCGCCACCGGCGTGATGGCCCGGCGGACGGCAGAGGGCGAAGGCGCTGCGGGCGCCCTGGCGCATATGCTCCTGGGCGGTCAGCGCGACCTGGGCGGAGCTGTAGATGGCCTGCCAGGTGCCGGCGGTGATCGGCGCCTCGGTGTCGAAGCTGTAGTAGCCCAGCTCGCCCATCAGCGCCGTGGGGATCGGCCCGTCGCGGCGCAGGCGGCGGCCGGGGAAGGTGGTGGACACCAGGTCGCCGCTGTGGCCTTCGGCGGTCCAGCGGGCCCAGGCGCCCTGGAGGAAGTCCAGGTAGGCGGCGTCGTGGATGCGCAGCAGCGGCTCGCGGCCGAAATCCTTCGGCGCGATCACCTCGCCAAGGTTCTGCGACTTCACCCGGGCCAGCACGGTGTCGGCCCGGCTGGGCATTTCGAAACAGGGTTGCAGCTTGCCGTCGACCAGTTCCGACTGGCCGAAGTGCAGACGATGATCGTCGCTGTAGACGCTCAGCATGGAGAGACCTCGCAGGTTTCTTGTTCTTGGTGGAGGGATTCTGCCCAGCGCGCGGTCGCGGCAAAACGGCGGCGGCGGCCAAAAAGGGATCGATATGGCCAGAATCCATGTCCCTTTAGCGCCGCCTGGCGATTATCGACGCGGGGAATTACTCGGCGCCCGCGCCGGTCCATACTGCTTGAGCCAGTCAGGATCGAAAGGGGGATTCGATGAGGCGCGCCAGCCTGCATATGTTGCTCTGCCAGTTCGCCATGGCCCTGGGCCTGCTCCTGAGCCTGGGCAGCGAGGCCTGGGCCGCCAGGCCGGCTCCGCAGGCGGCCGTCGACCTGGAAGCGCCGCCCGCCCTGGCCGAGGACGCCAGCCTCGACCAGCTCAACGCGCAACTCGACCTGATCCGCCAGCGCGTTACCGCCGACGCCAGCGACGACCTCCTCGCCGAGTTGCGCCAGAGCGCGCTGCAAGTCCAGCGTCAGGCCGACGCCCTGCTCGCGCTACGGGTGGCCGACATCGAGCGGCTCGACGATCAGTTGAAAGTGATCGGCCCGCCGCAGCCCGACGAGGCGGAAAGCCTCGCCGCCCAGCGCCAGGCCCTGACCCGGCAGAAGAACGCCCTGCTCGATGACGAACGCCAGGCCACCCAGCTCGGCCAGTCGTCCCGCGACCTGGCGGCACAGATCGTCAACCTGCGCCGCAGCCTGTTCAACTCGCAGATCAGCAGCCGCGCGGCGACACCGTTCAGCCCAAGCTTCTGGTCGACCCTGATCCGTCCCACCGACGACGACCTGCGCCGGCTGGACAAGCTGAAGGCGGAGGCCCTGGTCGCCTTCGACAGCGCCATCGCGCCCGGACACCGCTGGGCCTTCGCCGGAACCCTGCTGGCCACCGTGCTGGTCTGGAGCTTCGGCCGCCGCCTGCTGGAGCGCATGCTTACCTGGGCGATGATCCGCTGGCTGCCGGAAGGCCGCCTGCGGCGCAGCGCCCTGGCCCTGGCGGTCGGGCTGGCGACCATCCTGACCATCGTCGGCGCGGTGTCGCTGATGCGCTGGGGCCTGGAAAGCAACGCCAGCCTGAGCCCCGACATGGCCAGCCTGACCGATCAACTGGTGAGCCTGGCGACCTTCTGCGCCTTCATCGCCGGCCTCGGCCGCGCCCTGCTGATGCTGCCGCGACCATCCTGGCGGCTGCCGGCGATCCCGGACAGGATCGCCAGCGCCCTCGGCCCGTTCCCGGCGATCCTCGCGGTGGCGCTGATGCTGGTGGCCACCGAGGAACGGATCAACAGCGTCACCGGCACCAGCCTGGCCCTGACCGTCGCCCTCAACGGCCTGACCGCGCTGGTCACCGCGCTGATCTTCGCCGCCGCCCTGCTGCGCTACCACCATGTGCGGCGCAAGCACGACCTGGAGCGGCCAGGCGGGATCGCCGGGCTGATCCCCTTCGTCGCCTCGGTATGGATCGCAGCGATCCTCCTCGCCCTGTTCACCGGCTACCTGTCGCTGGCCTACTTCCTCACCGGCAAGCTGCTGTGGATCAGCGTGATCGCGGCCACCACCTACCTGCTGATCGCTTTCTTCGGCGACATCTGCGAAACCCTGCTCTCGCCCAAGCATCCCAGCGGCCTGGCGCTGGCCAATGCGCTCGGCCTGTCGCCGCGCCACCAGGCCCAGGCCAGCACGGTGCTGGCCGGGGTCGGCCGCACCCTGCTGCTGCTCACCGCGCTGCTGCTGGCCTTCCTTCCGGTCGGCTCGAGCCCCAGCGAACTGCTGCAGGGCTTCGCCCAACTGGGCGAAAGCAGCAAGACCCTGGGCAACCTGAACATCGTCCCGCAGGACATCCTGGTCGCCCTGCTGCTGTTCGTCGGCGGCCTGTTCGCCCTGCGCATCGTCAAGCGCTGGCTGAGCGAGCGGTTGCTGCCGGAAACCAACATGGACGCCGGCATGCGCGCCTCGCTGGTGACCCTGGTCGGCTACCTCGGCTTCGTGCTCCTGGCGATGCTGGTGATGTCCACCCTGCGCATCAACCTGACCAGCCTGACCTGGGTGGTCAGCGCCCTCTCGGTAGGCATCGGCTTCGGCCTGCAGGCCATCGTGCAGAACTTCATTTCCGGCCTGATCCTGCTGACCGAGCGGCCGGTGAAGGTCGGCGACTGGGTCAGCCTGGGCGGGGTCGAGGGCGATATCCGGCGGATCAACGTGCGCGCCACCGAGATCCAGATGGGCGACCGCTCCACGGTGATCGTGCCGAACTCGCAGTTCATCTCCCAGACCGTGCGCAACGTGACCATGGGCAATGCCCTCGGGGTGGTCGGGGTGAACCTGACCCTGCCGCTGGACACCGACGCGATGAAGGTCCGCGAACTGCTCCTGCAGGCCTTCGCCGAACACCCGGCGATCCTCGACGCACCGGCGCCCTCGGTGACGTTCAAGGATCTCGCCAGCAACGGCCTGGTGCTCAACGCCAGCGGCTTCGTCAACAGCCCGCGTTCGGTGGCCGGCGCGCGCAGCGACCTGCTCTTCACCATCCTCGACCGCTTGCGCAGCGAAGGCATCGCGCTGTCCTCGCCACAGAGCCTGCTGATGATCCAGGATGGCGGCCCGGCCAGCGCCGCGCCTGCGCCCGCGACGCCCGATTGAAGCGAAGGGGCGGACTGTCCGTCACGCAACGGGTAGAATCCGCCCCTTTTTCAACGCCGAACCGCCATGAATCGCGAAGCCCTCGATACCCTCCTCCAACACCTGCTCGCCGCGCTGTCCCCGGCGCCGGCGGAGACCCGCCGTCTGTTCCATGGTCGCGGCCGCTGCTGGCCGGGCCTGGAACAATTGACCGCGGACTGGCTGCAGGGCGTCCTGCTGGTGACTCTGTTCAAGGAGCCGCAGCCGGAGGAACTGCAGGCCTTGCGTCGGACCCTGGGGCAACTGACCACGGCGCCGGCCTGGGCTGCGAGCCAAGGCCGGCATCTGGTCCTGCAGCACCGCTACCGCCCAGACAGCGCCTGCGAATGGCTGTCGGGCGAGCCGCTGGAAACCTGGGACATCGTGGAAAACGGACTGCGCTTCCGCCTCGACCTGGGACGCAACCAGAACACCGGGCTATTCCTCGACATGCGCCTGGGCCGCCGCTGGGTGCAGGAGCAGGCCGCCGGCCGCCGCGTGCTCAACCTGTTCGCCTACACCTGCGGCTTCTCGGTGGCGGCCATTGCCGGCGGCGCCAGCCAGGTGGTCAACCTGGACATGGCCCGCGGCCCGCTCAACCGCGGCCGCGACAATCACCGCCTGAACGGCCACGACCTCGGCCGGGTGAGCTTCCTCGGCCACGAACTGTTCAAGTCCTGGGGCAAGCTGCGCAAGCTCGGCCCGTACGACCTGGTGATCGTCGATCCGCCGAGCTTCCAGAAAGGCAGCTTCGTCCTGACCCAGGACTACCGCAGGATTCTCCGCCGCCTGCCGGAACTGCTGGTGCCCGGCGGCACCCTGCTGGCCTGTATCAACGACCCGGCCATCGGCCCCGACTTCCTCCTCGAGGAAACCGCCCGCGAGGCGCCGTCGCTGCACTTCGTCGAACGCCTGGAGAATCCGCCGGAGTTCCCCGATGTCGACCCCGCGGCGGGCCTCAAGGCGCTGCTGTTCCGCAACGCAGGCTGATCGACGCGCGGGCGGCGTGCCGCTAGGCTGTCGGCATGGACATGCCCGATGGCTTCATTCCCCTGCCGCCACGCGTCGAACCGCAGGCGGCCTTTCGCCCCCTGCTCGACGACCTGCGCCGAACCCTGGCCCGGCCTCCGTTCGAGCGGGCCGTGCACAGCGTCTACCTGTACGGCAGCGTCGCCCGCGGCGAGGCCATCACGGGGCGCTCCGACCTCGACCTGACCCTGGTCCTGCGCGACCCGCCCAGCCCCGAACTGGCCGCGCAACTGGAAACCGCGCGCCTGGCATTGCAGGCGCGCCACCCGGAAGTCAGCAAGATCGATTTCGATATCGGCCACCTGGACCAGGCCCGCGATCCGGCCAACCGCGATAGCTGGGGCTATTGGCTCAAGCACCGCTGCCGCTGCCTGTGGGGCGAAGACCTGGCCAGCGCCCTGCCGCCCTTGCGTCCGGCGAAAGCCATCGCCCTGGCCCTCAACGGCGACTATGCGCAGGTGCTGGAAGACTATGCGCGACGCCTGGAAAGCGCGTCCTCGGAGGAGAAGCGCCGCCGCCTGCAACGGGAAGCGGCGAAGAAGCTGATCCGCTCCAGCGACATCCTTCGCGGGGAGACGGAGAGCGTCTGGCCGGAGACCCTGGAGCATTACCTGGCGCTGTTTCGCGCGCGGTACCCCGGACAGGCGCCGGCCCTGGAATATTTCAAGGCCGTGCTGGACGGCCAGGTCACCGACCCGGCGGTGTTCATCGAGCGCCTGCGCGCATTCAGCGCCTGGATGCAGCGCCAGGCGTAGCCCGCCGAGACAGTCGTCCTCAGCGTCGGGCCAACAGGGCCGTGGCGCCCTGCGCCTTGCGCGTGTACCAGAGCACCCGGCTGACGCCACGGGTGATCGCCACGTAGGCCAGGCGCAGGCTTTCGTCCTCCATGGCCTGGTCGTAACTGTTGCGGAAGAAGCCCGATGCCGCGTACAGCGCGTTGCGCAACGGATGCTTCTCGCCCGGCAGGCAGTCGTCGACGACGATCGCCACTTCGGCCTGGAGGCCCTTGGCGCGATGGATGGTCATGCCCTTCACCGGCAGCGCGCGATCCAACTCCGCCTGGATCGCCTGCAACGGCTCGTTGCGCCGGCTCAGCAACAGCACCGCGGTGCGCTCGCTGCTCTCGCGAGCGGCGGCGTGCTCGCACTGGGCGCGGATTTCCGCCAGTAGCTTCGGCAGTTGCGCACGCAGGTCGAAACGCTGCACCAGCTTCACGCCATGGTCGCCCGGCTGGATCGGGCGGAACGCGCGGCAGGTCTTGTCCTGCTTGAAACGCACCCCGGCCAGCACCTTCTCGCCGTCGCGAATGATCGGTTCGACGGAGCGGTAGTTGGTTTCCAGCACCAGCAGCGCGCTCTTGCGTCCCCGCCCACGCGAGGGGAAGTGCCGGTCGAAGTCGATGAACAGCTCCGGCGAACTGCCGCGCCAGCCGTAGATCGACTGCCAGTCGTCGCCGATGGCCATCAGGCTCGGCGCGGTGCCCTGGGTCGCCAGGCGACGGTGCAACGCCTGTAGCCAGAGGACGATCTGCGGCGAGACATCCTGGAACTCGTCGATCAGCAGATGGGTGAACGGCGCCAGCGCCGTTTCCGCCAGGGCCCCGCCGGCCATCCGCTCGCCGAGCTGCTGGAACGCGGCGTCGAAGGTCATCAGGCCCTCCTCGCGCAACAGCGCCTGGAACCTCGCCCAGAACAGTGCCATGGCTTCGACGAAGATCTTCTCGCGCAACCCGCATTCCAGCTTGCCGCTGTCCAGGCGTTCGACGCGCAGGCCCAGGCTCTCGGCGAACCCGGCCTGGGCATGGAAGGCTTCGTACAGCGGCAGCGCCTGGAACTCGCCGGCCAGCTTGAACGGCTCCAGCGGCGCCTTCGGCTGCCGCCGCGCGCCCTCTTCCGGCTCCGCCGGCGGCGGCAGTTCCAGCAGCTTGTGGGTCTTGGCGCGGAACGCCGGGCTTTCCGCGTAGCACTGCTGGTAGGCCTGCTTCAGCAGGCGCTGCTGGGCCGGACGCAGGCGTCCGGCGGCAAGGGGGTTGTCCGGCTCGGCGGCGGGGTCGCGGTCGTCCAGTTGTTCGAACCAGCGCGGATTGCCGAGCACCTCGCGGGCCAGGCTGCCGAGCGCCGAATGGAAAGTGCGCACGCACTGCCGCGCCTGGGCCGCGTCGAACGGGTACTGCCAGTGCGCGAGCAGCCGCAGCAATTGTTCACGCAACTGCGCACAGGAGGCGTTGGTGAAGGAAATCACTGTCAGCCGCTGCGGCTCGACGCCCAGGTGGCAGAGCATGAACACCACCCGCAGGACCAGGGTGGTCGACTTGCCCGAGCCGGCACCGGCGAAGATCCGCGCCAGCGGCTGGCGGCAGAGGATCATCGCCCACTGTTCCTCGGACGGCGGGCTGACCACACCGAGCGTCACGGCCTGCGCCACCTGCTCGCGCATGGCGCGCTCCTGGGATTCGTCGACCTTCAGTGCGGCAGCCGGATAGATTCCCTGCGGCGCGCGCCGCGAGGCGGCAGCGGGCTTGCGCGGGGTCCCCCGAACGGCGCCCTTCGCAGGCTTGCCGGCGGCCTTGGCCGGAGCCTTCGCGGCGTTCTTCCTGGAGCGGGCCTTGGCCGGCTGCAACAAGGCTTCGCGAGCCTCGCGCTCGGCCTGCAGGTAGGCGGTGGTACGCGGGAAACAACGCGCCAGGGCGCTGGAGAGCATCGACTTGTAGCGCCGTACGGCAGACAGCATCGGGGACCGGTCCAGACAAAGCATGTGGCTGAATCATAAGTGTTTTCCGCCCTCGGCCGACAGTCGGACGCGGACCGCCCATCGCGCCAGGGCAACCCTTGCGCGACTGCGCCGGTCTACCCTTCGGGCCCTGCCGGCCTGCCAACTCAGCGAAAACAAGGAGCCTACCCATGAGCGATTGGGCAATCACCTACAGCAAGGACGAAGCCACCGAGCGCCAAGTCCTGCCGTTCCCCCACAAGCCGAGCCCCGAAGAGGTCGCCGAGCACCTGCTGGAATGGGCCGAGGCCAACCTCAAGCCGGGCCACTACAGCACCGGCAAGCTGGAAAGCGACGAGCCGGCGGAACTGCTGCTGCGCCGCTTCGGCATCGTCGTCACCGGCATCGCCGAAGCCTGATCCCTCCCGCGACCGGCAGACGCCGGTCGCTTCCGCCGATAAACGCCTGCTCCGCCAAGCCTACGAACGCGCCAGCCGCGTACCTGGGCCGCTGGGCCAAGCGACGGTTTTGCTCCGGCCACCCGGCACCTCAGCGCTCGTCAAGGGCGGCGAGATAGGCGCAGAGCATATCGGCCAGGGCCTCAGCGTAACGCTCGATCTCCGCCTCGCTGCGCGGCTGTTCGGAGAACTGCTTGCCGACCGCGCCGAGGGTGGTGGTGAGCAAGTCGCCGGCCAGGCTGCGCTCGGCCTCGGCGACCTCCGGCAAGGCCTCCCGGAGAAATGCCTGGAACACCCGCGCGCCCTCCGCCTTCACCTCCCGCGCCTCGTCGGCGTCGCGATACAGCGGCGCCGCGTCGCTCAGCGCCACGCGTATCGCCGCCTCTTCGCACTCCGAGCGCACGAATGCCAGCACCAGCCGGCGCAAGCGCGCCAGCGGCGGCCGGGTGGTGTCCTCGAGGATCTCGCCGAGCAGACGCGTGGTGCGCCGCCACTCGTCGCTTTGCAGGCGGAAGAGGATCGCCGCCTTGTTCGGAAAATACTGGTACAGCGAACCGATGCTCACCCCGGCGCGCTCCGCCACCCGCGCGGTGGTGAAACGTTGCGCGCCTTCGCTGGCCAGAACCTGAACAGCCGCCTCCAGGATGCTCGCCACCAGTTCGCTGGAACGGGCCTGCTGCGGCTGCTTGCGCGAGGAAATACGCGGGTTTCGCTTGTCGCTCATGGAAGGCTCCGGAATGCGAATGGCGGAATGCGATGAATCCATCGCATTCTAGGTCCACGCACTTACGCGCTCAAACATTCCCGGAGCCATCCATGAATACCCTCACCAACGCCCCGCTCGCCGATCTCCTGCAACGCCTGTTCGCCGAAGCCGAAGCCAGCGCACCGGGCGACAGTCCCGCCCTCGCCGACCTCTCGGAGGCCGAGCTGAAGCGCCTCATGGGCAGCAAGACCGAATACCGCGAGTTCTACGGCCGCCTGAAGGACCTGGCGCTGCCCGTCTCCCGCGAAACCGGCAGCCTGCTCTACATGCTGGCGCGCAGCAGCTCGGCGCGCAGCATCGTCGAGTTCGGCACGTCCTTCGGCCTGTCCACCCTGCACCTCGCCGCGGCGCTGCGGGACAACGGCGGTGGCCGCCTGATCGGCAGCGAGTTCGAACCCTCCAAGGCCGAGCGGGCACGGCGCAACCTGGCCGCTGGGGGGCTGCTCGACCTGGTGGAACTGCGCGAGGGCGACGCCCTGCAAACCCTCGCCAAGGACCTGCCGGACAGCATCGACCTGGTCCTGCTGGACGGCGCCAAGGCGCTCTACCCGGAGGTCCTCGCCCTGCTGGAAAGCCGCCTGCGCCCCGGCGCGCTGGTGATCGCCGACAACGCCGAGCATAGTCCCGAGTACCTGGCCCATGTCCGCTCGCCGGCCAACGGCTACCTGTCGACGCCCTTCGCCGAGGATGTCGAGCTGTCCATGCGCCTGGGCTGAAGCCTAGCGACTGACGGCGTCTCGCGGGTTTGCTAGGGTCTGGCTCATGCCGCCCGGACAGCTCGAAGGAGACCCGCATGACCCGTGACCGACTCGCCGAGCGCTACCGCGCCTACATCGACTGCCTGAACCGCCAGGACTGGGCGCGCCTGGGCGACTTCGTCCATGACCGGGTGCGCTACAACGACGTGCAGATCGGACTCGACGGCTACCTGCGGATGCTCGAAGGCGACTTCCTGGCAATCCCCGACCTGCGCTTCGAGATCGAACGCCTGCTCGTCGATCCGCCGGGCGTCGCCTGCCGCCTGCACTTCGACTGCACACCCAGCGGCCGGCTGTTCGGCATCCCGGTCAACGGCCAGCGGGTACGCTTCGCCGAGAACGTCTTCTACGAATTCGAAGACGAGCGCATCGCCGGCGTCTGGTCGGTGATCGACAAGGCGGCGGTCGCCGCGCAGGTTCAGGCGACGCCGCCGTCGTCCTGAGGCGCCAGGGCACTGCGGGTCGACCATCTACCAGGTATCCACGAACGGCCGCTTGCGCCCCGCCCTCGGCGCCGGTTCTCCGGCGACGGCCAGGCCGCGCAGGAGCCAGGCGCGGGTCTCCGCCGGGTCGATCACCGCGTCGATCTCCAGGTAGCTGGCCATGTTCAGCGCCTTGCCGTTGCGGTAGGCCTTGTCCACCATGCCGCGGAACAGCGCCTCGCGCCGCTGGGGATCTTCCTCGGCCGCCAGCTCCTTGGCGAAGCCCAGCCGCACCGCGCCTTCCAGGCCCATGGCGCCGAACTCGCCGCTGGGCCAGGCGACGGTGAACAGCGGCGAATGGAAGCTGCCCGCCGCCATGGCCTGGGCTCCCAGTCCGTAGCCCTTGCGCAGGACCACGGTGAAGAACGGCACCGTCAGGCTGGCGGCGCTGACGAACATCCGCGAGACGTGGCGCACCGTGGCCTGTTTTTCCGCCTCCGGGCCGACCATGAAGCCAGGGGTGTCGCAGAGCGAGACGATCGGGATGTCGAAGGCGTCGCACAACTGCATGAAGCGCGCGGCCTTGTCGCCAGCCGCGGCATCGATGGCGCCGCCGAGATGGCCAGGGTTGTTGGCGATCAGGCCGAACGCCCGGCCCTCGATGCGCAGCAGCGCGGTGACCAGGCCGGGAGCGAACTGGCGCCGCAGTTCCAGCACGCTGCCCCGGTCGGCCAGGACCTCGATCGCCTGGCGGATGTCGTAGGCACGCAGGCGGTTCTCCGGCACCAGGTGGCGCAACTCGCGCTGGTCGGCGCAACTCCAGTCGGGCAGCGGGCCCTGGAAATAGCCGAGATAGCGCCTGGCCACCGCGACCGCTTCGGCCTCGTCCTCCACCAGTACGTCGATCACTCCGTTGGGCCCCTGCACGCCCGTCGGACCGACCTCCTCGGCGGCGAAACGGCCCAGGCCGCCGCCCTCGATCATCGCCGGGCCGGCCATGCCGATGGTGGCGTCGCGGGTGGCGATGATCACATCGCAGCAGCCCAGCAACGCGGCATTGCCGGCGAAGCAGCGACCGGAGACCACTCCCACCAGCGGCACCAGCCCGGAGAGCCGGGCCATGCCGACGAAGGTATGGCAATCGAGGCCGGCGACGCCGACGAAATCGGTATCGCCCGGGCGCCCGCCGCCGCCCTCGGCGAACAGCACCAGCGGCAAGCGCCACTGTTCGGCCAGGCCGAGCAGGCGGTCGGTCTTCTTGTGGTTCATCACCCCCTGGGTGCCGGCGAACACCGTGTAGTCGTAGGCCAGTACCAGGCAACGCGCGGCCTGCACGCCGAAGCTGGCGGCCCCCACCGTACCGGTGCCGGCGACCAGGCCATCGGCGGGGCTCAGCTCCAGCAACTCCTCGGCGGAGCGCCGGCGACGCTGGGCGGCCAGGGCGAAACCGCCATATTCGCTGAAGCTGCCCTCGTCCAGCAGGTCGAGCACGTTCTCCCGCGCGGTACGCTGTCCGGTCTTGCGCCGCCTGGCCAGCGCCTGCGGACGACGCTCGTCGCCCAACGCTGCCTGGCGCTCGAGTACCTCGGCGAGATCGGCGCGGATATGCGCCAGGTCCAGCGCCTGTTCGGTCGGTGCCTGCTCGTCGTCATCCTCCGTCGGTTCGAGGAACAGCAGCGTCGCGCCCTCCTCCAGAAGCTCCCCGAGGCTCGCCGCGAGCCGCCGGACGATACCGCCGCCGGGTGCCTTGACCTCGAATTCCATCTTCATCGCTTCCAGGATCGCGACCCGCTGGCCGGCACGCACCCGTTCGCCCTCGGCCACTTCCAGGGCCACCAGCACCCCGCTGCTCGGCGCAGGCAGAGGCAGGCTGCCGAGTGGCGCCTCGACCCGCGCAGGCGCGGCGTCCTCGGCGAGCGGGCACTCGGCGCGGAGCCGCGGATGGCTCGCCGGGATAGGCGCCAGCAGTGTCTCCAGGTGGCTTTCGACGAAGCGGGTGTCGACCCGGTTGGCCTGTACCGTCGGATGCAGCAGAAGGTTGCGCAGCAGATCCAGGTTGCTCGCCACGCCCTCCAGGCGGAATTCGCAGAGCGCCCGATAGGCCCGGCGCAACGCGGCGGGATAATCCGCACCGCGCACGACGAGCTTGGCCAGCAGCGAATCGTAGCTGGGGCTGACCCGATAGCCGGCATAGCCGTAGCCGTCCACCCGCAGGCCGGGACCGCTGGGCGGTTCGTAGGCGCCGATAGTGCCCACCGCCGGACGGGCGCTGCCGTCGGCCGCCAGGGTCTCCAGGTTGATCCGCAGTTGCACCGCGCAGCCGCCGATCGCCGGCGGTCGCTCCAGGCCGAGGGCGGCAAGCTCCATGCCGGCGGCGAGACGCAACTGGGCGTGCAGCAGGTCGACCCCGGTGACTTCCTCGGTGACGGTGTGCTCCACCTGGATGCGCGGATTGGCTTCCATGAAATAGAAGCGCCCGGGGCGCTCCTCGTCGACCAGGAACTCGAAGGTACCGATCCCCCGATAGCGCACCGCGCCGGCCATGCGCAGGGCGCAATCGATCAGCGCCTCGCGGGTGGCCTCCGGCAGGTCCGGGCTGGGGGCGATCTCCAGCAGTTTCTGCTGGCGCCGTTGCAGGCTGCAATCGCGCTCCCAGAGGTGGCTGACCGCACCGCTGCCGTCGCCGAGCACCTGCACCTCGATGTGCCGCGCCCGCGCTACCCGTTGCTCGACGTATAACTCGTCCCGGCCGAACGCCGCCTGCGCCTCGGCACGGCAGCGGCGGTAGGCATCGGCCAGTTGCGCAACCTCCTCCACCGCGCGCATGCCACGTCCGCCGCCGCCGGCAAGGGCCTTGAGCATCACCGCGGCGCCATCGCCCAGCCCTTCCAGGAACGCCTCGGCCTCTTCGACGCTGACCGCACGGTTGATCCCGGCCACCAGCGGCACCTCCAGGCGCTCGGCCAGGGCGCGCGCGGCAGCCTTGTCGCCGAACAGGTCGAGCACTTCCGCTTGCGGCCCGACGAAGTGGATGCCCGCGCGCTGACAGCGACGGGCGAATTCGCCGTTCTCGGCGAGGAAACCGTAGCCCGGATGGATCGCCTCGCAGCCCTGCTCCAGGGCCAGCGCGACCAGCCGATCCATGTCGAGATAGGCCGCCACGCCACGGCCGGCCAGCGGCAGCGCGACATCGGCCTTGCGCACGTGCAGGGACGCGGCATCGTCTTCCGCGAACACCGCCACCGAGCGGATACCCAGGTCGGCGCAGGCGCGGGCGATGCGAATGGCGATCTCGCCGCGGTTGGCGATCAGCAAGGCGTTGAAGGGAGCGGTCACGGCAGGTTCTCCGGGGAGCGGGTCAGGCGGCCGGCGAAAGGAGCTGGCCCGGCGGCGCGTTGGTCATCGTCGCAGGCATCTTAGGCAGCCGAAGGAAGCGGCAGAACTGAGGCTTATTCATCGACATCCATGAAGCCTATGCATGGTTCTATCGGCGAGCATGCCTGCTAGGCTGGCGCCTTCCCCAGACAGGCGCGCGCAAACATGAATCAGCCACATGAATGGTCGCCCCTCAGCCGTTTCGATCTGAACCTGTTCCGGGTCTTCGAAGTGGTCTATCGAGAACGCAACCTGACCCGCGCGGCGGGCCTCCTGCATCTCAGCCAGTCGGCCGTCAGCCACGCCCTGGCGCGCCTGCGCGACCAGCTCGGCGACCCGCTGTTCGTCCGCCAGGGGCGCGGGGTTGCGCCGACGCCGCTGGCCGAGCGACTGGCGCCGGGCATCCATGACGCCCTCGCCGGCCTGCACCGCAGCATGAATCGCTGCCAGACGTTCGACCCTCGGCGCGGCGCGCGGACCTTCCAACTGAACATGCCGGAGCAACTGGAGCCGCTGGTGCTCCCGGCGATCCTCGCCCACCTGCGCCAGGCCGCGCCACGCATCGAGATACGCTGCAACAGCCTGCACTGGGCGGACCTGAAGGCGGAACTGGGCGCCGGACGCATCGACCTCGCCATCGAGATCGCCCGGCCCACCGACGCCGCCCTGCGCCGCCAGCACCTGCTCGACGACAGCCTGTGCGTGATGGCCGGGCCGGGCTTCGCCGGCGACCTGAGTGCGGAGGAGTACCTGGCGGCGGACCATGTCGCGGTGACCTCGCGGCGACGCGGCATCTGCATCGAAGACCTGGCCCTCGGCCACCTCGGCCTGACCCGCCAGGTGCGCCAGCGCTGCCAGCACTACCTGTCGGCGGCGTTGCTGGTGGCCCAGGGCGGCTACCTGCTGACCCTGACCCGAGGCTACGCCGAACTGATCAACCGCGGCCTGGGCAACCGCCTGCTGCCGATGCCGCTGGCCCTGCCAGCGGTGACTCTGAATCTCTACTGGTCGCGCCAGGCCGACGACGAAGCCGGCAGCCTCTGGCTGCGCGGCGAACTGGCGGAGCTGGCGACGCGCCTGCGCTGAGCGCGGGCGCTGCGACTAGGGCTTCGCCGCCTTGGCGCGGGCCTTCTGCAGCCACTGCCCGGCCTTCGCCGAACACTCCGTGACATAGGTCGTATCGATCGCGCAGCGCTCCCCGGTGGCCTTGAGCAGGTAGGCGGCATCGGCTACCTCGTAGTCGGTGTGCCGGCGCGGCGTACCGTTCGCCTGGGATTCGCGTTCGTCCTCGCGGATGTCGCAGTACAGCGCATTGCTGCGGGCGAACAGTTCTAGGCACTCGGCATCCTTGCCCAGCAATGGGTTGGCGCTGTCCTCGGCGGACTTGGAGCAGCCGCCGAGCAGCAGGCAGGCGCAGGCAATCGTGGCAAGCGGGCTACGCATGTGTCCGTTTCCTTGGCCATGGAGAGTGCGCCATTAAAACAGCCCCGGCGCCTCGGCGCATCCGCGGCGTGCCCATGGTGCTACTCCGCATCCCCCTGCCCCAGCAGCGCCCGGTACTTCACCGCCGCCGCGGTCCGCGACGGCACGTCCAGTGCCCGCAGCAGCGACGACACATGGATGCGCACCGTGTAGTGGGAGATGTCCAGGGCGCGGCCGATCTCCTTGTTGCTCTTGCCCTGGGCCAGCAGGCGCAGGACATCCAGCTGGCGCTCGGTGAGCCCCTCCAGGCGCGGGCTGGGCTGCAGCGGCAGGAGACCGGAGGGTTCGTAGCGCACCAGCACTTCCCCGGCGCGGATGGCCAGAATCGCCTGGCCGAGTTCCTCGGGCGCGATGCTCTTGCCGAGGAAGCCGTCGGCCCCTGCGTTCATCACTTCGCCGATGAGCTGCGGGTCGTCGACCATCGAGACGACGATCAGGGTGGTGCGCGGGAACCGGCGGCGCAGGTCGGCGAGCATCTCGATGCGGGTCAGGCCGGGGAAACGCAGGTCGAGGATCAGCGAATCGGGCTGCTCGCCTTCGCCAGCCAGGCGCAGGACCCCGGCGAGGTCGCCGGCCTCCTCGATCCTGGCCTCGGGCAGCAGGCGCTGGAGGATACTCAGCATGCCCTCGCGAAACAGCGGATGATCATCGGCGACGATGATGCGGCCAGTCATTCTTGTAGTCTCCAGGAGTCGCAGTTTCCGCCGCGCATGCTACCTTAGCCCGCTACCGCCGCGCCCACCCTTCGTCCGTCTTCGTGACGAAGGGGGCGAAACAGAGGAAAAGGCGCGCGGCGCTACCATGCACACGGAGGTGCACATGAAGTTCGAGAAGAATACCGAGCTGGACCAGGCCAACCTGCGACTGATCGTGGCCACCTGCGCGATTCTCTACGTGGTGCTGATCGGCCTGCTGCCCGGCCTGAAGGTCGAGACCTACCTGCCGATCGTTGCCTACTACGGCCTGTTCCTGATCGCCTCCATACTGCTACGCCAGGCCATCGTGCGCTGGCCGGGGCACTACCCGGCGCGGCGGATCTTCTGCATGCTGCACGACTACGCCGGCACCTCGTTCGGCCTGATCGTGGGCGGCGAGGCAGCGCTGCCGCTGTACGCGGTGATGGTCTGGATCAACCTGGGCAACGGCATGCGCTACGGCTCGCGCTACCTGGCCATCGCCACCGCCCTGGCGCTGCTCGCGCTACTGGTCATCTATCGACTGACCCCGGCCTGGCAGGCTCAGCCGTTCATGGTGCTGATGCTGATGACCACCAGTACCGTCATTCCCTTCTACGCGCACCTCCTGCTGGAGCGCACGCGCAAGGCCACCGAGGAAGCGTTGCAGGCGAACCAGGAGAAATCGCGCCTGCTGGCCCAGGCCAGCCACGACCTGCGCCAGCCGATCCACTCCATCGGCCTGTTCACCGCCTGCCTGCGCGACGCCCGCCTGGGCGACGAGGAACGGCGCCTGGTGGACAACATCGACCGCTCGCTGCTCAACGTCTCGCAACTGTTCCGCTCCATTCTCGATCTCTACACCCTCGACAACGGTCGGCTCCAACCCAAGCAGGAGAACGTCCACCTGGGCGAGTTGCTGCGCGACCTGGTCCGGCGCAACGCCGAAGCGGCGCGCTGGGCCGGGGTGGAACTGCGCCTGCGCCCTTGCCGCCTGTGGACGCGAACCGATCCGGGGCTGCTGTCGACCATGCTGCAGAACCTGCTCTCCAACAGCTTCAAGTACGCCGCCGAGCGCCCGCTGCTGATCGGCGTGCGGCGGCGAGGCGACGGCCTGGCCGTAGCCATCTACGACCAGGGCCGGGGGATCGCGGAGGAACACCTGCCGCGGGTGTTCGAGGAGTTCTACCGGGTACGCGAGACGCGCGACCGCGACGTCGAGGGAATCGGCCTGGGGCTGTCCATCGTCCGCCGCCTGGGGCAGTTGACCGGGATCGAGGTGACGCTGCGCTCGCGGGTCGGACGCGGCACCGCGGTGACCCTGCACGGCCTGCCGGCGGTCGCCGCGCAAGCCCTGCCCCGCCGCGACGATCCCCTGCAGGCCGGCCTGCTCACCGGCTTGCGGGTGTGCCTGGTGGAAGATGATCGCAACGTCCTGCGCGCCACCTCGGCGTTGCTCGAACGCTGGGGCTGCACGGTCCAGGCGGAAACCGAGGCGGACGGCTGGCGAACCGATTGCGACATCCTCGTCGTCGACTACGACCTCGGCCCCCACGCCTCCGGCGTCGAGTGCATCGAGCGGGTACGGCGGCAACGCGGAGAGGCGATACCGGCGCTGGTGATCAGCGGCCACGACATCGAGCGTATCCAGGCCAGCGTCGAAGACACCGACATCGCCCTGCTCTCCAAGCCCGTGCGCCCCACGGAATTGCGCGCCACCCTGCGCGCCCTGCGCGAGCGCCCGGTGGCCGCCAGCCACGCTTCCTGAGACAAGGCAGGTCGAGGAGCTCAGGCCTACGGCGGGCCGTACTTGATGCCAGCGCAGCCGTGGGACAGCAGCAACTCGCCGTCGTCGGCCTCGAACTGGGTGATCCGCTTGCTCTTGTCGACGGTGACGGAAATGATGCAGCGATTGGGGTGGTTGACGGTATCCCAGTAGTTGGTGTTCACCATCACGTTGCCCTGCATCTCCGAGCTGGAGCCCACCACTTCATAGCGGGAATAGCTGGTGTCGGTGTACCACTGCATCACCACCTGCGAGCCGTCAGCGGTGCGCTCCATGTTCTGCGGCGTACCGAAGAAGGCTATCGCTTCCTCGGCGGAACGGCCCTTCCACTGGCTGCGGGCGTAGACCTCGGGCAGCGTGTCCATCTGGATACAGCCGCCCAGGGAAAGCGACGCCAGTAACGGCGCGATGAATATCCGGCGCATGGGTTGACTCCGTGTCTAGGGGTTCTTCGGCGGGTTGCCAGGCAGCAGGTCGAAGGTTCGCAGGCCCGGCGCGGCGTCCTGCCCGGACGCTTGCGCGCGGTTCGCCTGCTCGGCCACGGCCATTCCGCGCGGTGCGGCGGCAGGTTTTCTCGACGCCGCAAGCGAACGCCCACCGGCGAAGAACAATTTGCGCGCCGGCTCGTCGCCGCTGCCGAAGCGCCACCAATCGCTGGCCTCCGGGCCGGTGGCGAGTGCGGATTGCCGAGTCATGGTTCCTTCCAAGTCGCGTGCGTCCTGCACAACCGGTTTCCGCGAAACGCGGGGATCAAGGGCGGGACTATAGCGTCGCGGCGAAGAAGCTCGAATAGCACAGAGGTACTATTTTCTCGGCTCGTCCGATCGGGAAGTCACCTCGGTGAGTTCCGGTCGAAGCTGCGCCATGCCATCGACCAACTCTGCGCCCCGGAAAACACTGGATGAGTTCCCCTGCTTTCTCGGTCTCCAACAGCACCCTCGCGACCGAACACTGCACGGCCATGGCTGGAAGACAAGTGAAACCAGCCACTTGCTTAAATACCTAAGGGAAAGAACATCCTACTGAAAATAAAGAAATTTCTTATACGCACTTATTTGGCGCAACGTTAACTTAACTAACTGCACAAACACGCCCTGACCGCGCATTAGAAGAAGTACCGGCCCCCAACGGAATCCAAGTCCAACTTCGGGAGGCCCCCCTTCCCATGCAGTTAACCAATCCTCCAGGCAGAAACAGCGATGAACCCTCGTGAACATGGAAAACGATCGATCGATAACGAGACACGCAGTGCGCTCAAGCACCAACGCCCAGCGGTCGTCTGGCTGACCGGGTTGAGTGGCGCTGGAAAATCCACTATTGCGAATGCCCTGGAACTAGCGCTTTTCGAACAGAAGAAACATACGTTTCTCCTGGACGGCGACGATCTGCGCCTTGGCCTGTGCCGAAACCTTGGCTACAGCGACGAAGATCGCACCGAGAACATTCGAAGAATCGCGGAAGTGGCAAAGATCCTGCTGAAAGCCGGCCTTATCGTGATCGTGGCAACCATCTCGCCATTTTCGCGAGACAGGAACCTCTCTCGGGAACTTATCGGCATCGAGCATTTCATTGAGGTCTTTGTCGATACGCCGCTCTCGGAATGCGAGAGAAGAGATCCCAAAGGCCTGTACAGGAAAGCACGCTCGGGCAAGATCGAAAACTTCACCGGGATCGACTCGATCTACGAAACGCCCGCACAGCCGAACATAACGATCGATACACTTTCAGAAGACCCCGACCTGGCGGTGAAGCGAATCATTTCCTACCTGGAGACGAACCAGCCAGCCTGACAAGATGACTGGGCCTGGAGGCACGAACCGTCCGCAGCCCCACTTCCAGCTTGCGCTCAGGGACACCCCGTCTCGCTGCCGAACAGACGGGACAGGTTTCGCAAGGGTTTCGTGAAACGCCAGAAGCGACTGTCCAATATAGCCATCAAACGGGCGTGAGTATCATCGCGATCTATCTGCGTGCGCCGTAGCAAGTTGTCCGTTTCGGCGAGAGTGCGCTGAGCGGAAGCAAGCTCTTCGCGACACGCCGACAATCGCCGAGAAAGTTCCCGCATGGCTCGTTCGTTCTGTTCGTCCCGAGCACCGGCCTCAAGCAAGCGATCTCTCAGTCCATCGTTCAGTTGCCTCTGTGCGGTACAGCTCATGGCCAGGTCAGCCACCTGCTCGCTGAACCGCGTCATGCTCTCGTTGTGGGACGAAGCCGATTGCCAGAGTTGCCTGTCCAGCTCCCCCACGTACTCCAGCAACGGCATCGCTCTGCTGAATTCCCGCTCCAGGCCCTTCCACCCTTCGATGTCGAACCGGTCCACGGCAAGCTGCTGCAGTGCCTCATGCACCTCGAGCAGCGCCTGAAAGCTTCCCGCTGCGGCAGCCAACGCGCTCGCATCATGGGATGAGTGACGCAATGCGACATCCAGGACATCACCGACGAAGCGGGCACAAGCCGACTCGTCCACCGGCAAGGAAAGTCGATGGCCAATACGGCCCAGTTCCTGTCGCGGCAGAGCCAGCAATCGATCGTAGTCGACCACCACGGCCCCCTTGTGGAGCGCCCACTGCATCGAGCGACAGGAGTGTTCGTACCAGAGCATCAGGCTCTTTTCCCGACTCAAGTGGTCACGGGCAGCAAGAGACTCCGCGACACTAAGAGGATGGCGAGCCGCAATGACATAGTCGACCCATAGCCCCAATGCATCGAACGCGGCTTGCCAGATCGGCATCAGACGCGGCATACGCGGATCCTTGATACCCAGCAGCGCCTTGCCTGCCAGTAGCTCAGTCAAAAGCGCCATGGCCTGCTGGACGATCTCTTCGAATCGCTCGACGCCCAGCACCCGGCGACTGGACAACCCGACGTCGCCCGACGAAAACCCGCACAGGGCCAGGACTCTGTCATTGAAAGCCACCAGGCGGGCATCTTCCCAGTATCCCTTGGGGTTGTCCGGCCTGGGTGGGATCAGATTCTCGCCAAACTCGACCCCGAGCGCCTCGAGTCCGGCGGAAAGTACGCTCGTACCGGAGCGATGCATGCCGAGAATCACCACCACCCTGGGCGTCATGGATGAAACCTCCCTATTCATTCAGTGCTTCCTGATCTTTTGCCAAAGCGCCTTCGCCCCGAATGTGCGCAAGAAGAACACCCCCTTCGCGCATCGCTCCAGGAATCTTGAAAAACGGCCGTGCTTCTGGATATCCAGCCGGCAGCGCAATCCGTTTGCCAGTCGGTAGGACGCCCATTGCATGGAAAGCCTGGCCGCCCCCAGGGCAGGCACCGGACTATCCGTGCAAACGCCGCATGGAGTCGAAACCGGCACGCGTTCCAGCAACTCCCGCAAACGCCGCTCGAAAAGAGACAAGGTGAATGCTTCGCGGATGCGGCGTGCGGAGTTCTGCCCCATCCGCCTCAGCATTTCCGGTTCGCGCATGAGGCTCTCGAGCCTAGCGGCGTAATCCCTGGCCTCTCGTTCGGCATCGCGCCGCGGAACAAGGAAGCCGCAGTGGGCAGAGACCAGTTCTGCGTGACCGCCGACATCGGCTGCGACTATGGCCATTCCGCACGCCATCGCCTCGTAGAGAACCAGTGCGATACCTTCGCCGGCCGATGGCAGGAAAAATATATCGGAGGCCTGGAACAACTCGCGCAACGCAGCCTCGTCCTGCCAGCCCAGCATCCGTACCCGCCCGGCCAAGCCATGGCGCCGGAGGTCGTTCCGCAGCTCCCCTGCCAGCTCGCCATCGCCCAGTACCAACGCGACGAAACCACTACCACGGCGCGCCAACTCGCCAAGGCTGGCGGCAAACAGCTCCGGTCGCTTCTGCGCGCAGAGCCGCCCCGCATAGGCGATCACTACGCACTGCGGAGCTATTCCCAGGCGCGCCCGGACCTTCGCGCGCGTCAGGCTGTCGGGTTTCCACGAGTCCACATCGGCGAACCAGTGCAACACCTCGACCTTGCTCGCCTCGACGCCACGGTCGAGCAGCCAGTGGCGCAGGTGCCCGGATACGACCCAGTGCCTGTCCAGCAAGGCAGTGCATCGCGCGGCTCTACCCGGATGGCCGCCATCGTCCCAGCCCTCCTCCATATGATTGAGGTCGACCACGGGCAGGCCCGGGTAGCGGGTCCGGACGTACCCCAGCACGTCATAGGCGAATGCAGAGTTGGAAAGCAGCATCAGGTCGGGTTGTCGACTGTCCACCAGATAAGCAAGGAAGCCGCAAGCTTTCTCGACAGCCAGAAAGTCCGGGAGCACCCAGACATCCGCAGTGAGCGCGGTAAAACGATCCCGCCACCTATGCTCGGCCGCCAGGCTGGCGACCACCGTCAGCATCCAGCCCTCCCGGGCCAAGGCTCGAAGCATATCCAGATTGCAACGATCCGCTCCGCCTGGCTCAAGCCAGGGCGCCAGCAGCAACAGGCGCTTTCCCGGTGCCTTAGGCAAGCCCCCCGGCGCCAGCATGGCCGGCGAGCAAGGCTGCCTGCGCCCGTTCAGCCTTGCGCCAATACGGCCCTCGGGCAACGACCTGCGACTGACGAAGAGGTCGCCGCGGCGCGCATCTTCGCGAAGTTCGACCCACGGCAGGGTCGGTCGGGACAGCAGGAACCAGATCGCCTCTTCCAGAGCAGTCGCCCTCAGGGCTGCCGGTGCTCGCGGCAAGTACAGTACCGCCATCCCCTCTACCGGCAGACAGTCACTGTCCACTCCTGGGCAATGAAGCCAGCGCCAGCGTTTCAGCGTCTGCGTCTCGAGAAATGCGGCGATTCGTTCGAGTTCCTCCACGCTGCAATCGCAGGCCGTGAGGATGGACAGCAACGGCACGGCATCGGCGACGGGACCTCGCGAAAGAACCTTCACCACGCCGTCCTGCCCACGGAAAACACCTTGGAGATTCCGCGGGTCCGCCTGAAGTTATCGATGAAAGCCGACCATTGCCGCTCGTGCAGCAGGTCGTCCAGCCAGTAGATGGCGCTCGCCCTCTCCAGCAGCCAGCCCGGGAGTTTTCGGCACCCACCGGCAATGACGAAAACCGTCGAGGACGCTGGCAGCTCATCGAATTGTCGACGCCATGCGTTCCAGTCCTCGGTGAGCGGCGCGTCGGCCACCACGGCTACCGCATCGGATATGACGGCGTTGTATTGGTCGGCGCGGGAGAGGTTGAGCAGAGGAGGATATGCCCAGCAGTCGTAATAGCCTTGCCGCTGCGCTCGAAGAAATGGACTCCCTCGATAGAAGCGAGGATGGCGAGTCCGCATGCGCTTGTAAGAACTCAAGGCATGACGTTTGCCGGTCTCCAGTCTGGAGCCGACCTGGCGGTGATAGAACAACAGGGGTTCCCTGATCAGCCTGCCTCGCACCCCACATCCGACCAGGGCGATCCAGAAATCCCAATCCTCGAACTGTGCCTCCCTGGCTTCGTCGAAACCGCCTACCGCCAGCCAGTTATCGCGATGAAAGATCGCGGAGACACAGAACGGATTGAAGTAACGCAACAGTCCGGGATGAAAGCCGGCGGAACGATGCAGCCGATGCTCCTCTCCCACCACCTGGACCCAGCTGTACGCCAGGCGGACGCCAGAGTTTCCCTCCAGCAAGACCAGGCACTTTTCCAAATAGGTGGACGCCAGCCAGTCATCCGCATCCAGGCAGCAGATATAACGCCCCCTCGCCCGCGCCACACCGGCATTCCGCGCGGCGGATGGCCCACGATTGGGCTGGCGCAGGATCGTCATGCCGGGCTCCTGGAGAGCCTCGAGGAGGCTCAGGGTCGAAGGGTCATCAGAACCATCGTCGACCAGAATGATCTCGAAGTCCTGGAAGCTCTGCCGAGCCAGGCTATCAAGCGCGCGCCTCAAATACCTCCCATGGTTGAAGCAGGGAATGACCACGCTCAGCAGGGGCTTTTGCGGATCCCACGGAGTGGCGTGCCCGGAATCCTGCCGGAGCGCCGAGGCCGAACCGATATCGAGGACAAGATGGACCAGGTGCCTTCCCTTCTCTCCCAGCCACGAACGAAAAGCAGGCGGTAGGGAAAATATCAAGCGCTGCAGAAAATGGGCCGACCTCACGCCCTTCACCTGGACACCGGTTCGGTTTCCATGGAGACCTCTTGCTCAGGCCGCACGCCCCCAGGCAGGTAGCCGGGTATGTTCCTGGCCGCATCCCTGAATGCGGCCCAGCCATGACGTCGCGTCAGCAACTCGCGGGCGCGTTTCACCCGTCTCGCCGTCTCCCCGGGATTGCCCAGCGCACTCCTGATTGCCCTTGCGAACTCGCCGGCATCGGCGTCAGCGCCGACCAGATAGCCCGTTTCGGTATTCAGGAACTCAGCGATACCCCCGACGTCGGGGGCGACTATGGGCAGCCCTGCAGCAGTGGCTTCGAGCAGGATGTTCGGCAAGCCGTCATAGCGAGAGGTATACAGCAACATCGCATATCGCCCCTGCCGAGCCAGGGCCTGGAAGGAGTCGTAACGCCCATGAAGCCTGACATTCGGCAGGCGTCGCAGCTTCCTCTGGGTTTCTCCCCTGCAAGCAGGATCGACCTCGCCGTGGACTTCGAACAGGTATTCGGGAAGCGCCAGGGCAATCTCGTAGAGCAGGTCCGGCCTTTTCTGCGGCGAGATACGGCTGGCCCAAAGAATCGTCGAGCCTGCGGTCGGAATCGCCTCTGCATGGTCGCTGGCGGGAAAGTAGAGCCCATGCATGAGCTCCGGCGGAATGCCGTCCCGCTCGTGAATCTGTTGGAGGAAGGTCCGGTTATCCGAAAGCAGGCCCGCCAGGTGCATCCAGGACCGTGGGAGGAACTCGCTGGCATAGCCGCAGCGAACCGCATTGCCGTCCAGGTCGTCGCAAAAGACGCTGGCGTAAATCCGCTTACCCTCGAACGTCAACGTCTTGCCATGCCGCTCGAGCAGTTCCCAGGCCAGTTGCGAGTTGATGATGTGGATACTCCTGGCAGGACATTGCAGCAAAAGGCGCAGCAGTACCAGGCGCCGGTCCTCCTCGCCGAGCAGATTGCCCAGGCGTCCGAACTCCACCACCCGAACCTCCGCCGGAAGCCGGTTGAGCCAGGGAGACACCACATCCCGCGTGACCACTACCGTCACCTTCACGCCCATCTCGGCGCATAACCGCACATGATGCAGGATTCCCAGGTCAGCGCCACCACGCTGCAAATGCGGGACGAGGAAGACCATATCCGGCGCATATTCGATGAAGTCCGCCAGACATCCCCGGTACAGTTGCGCCGGTCCGTTATCTATCGGGGCCTTCCAGGAAGTGAAAACGCGCAGCTTCGCCGCCGAGGGATACAGGGCAGGCTCGATCCGGGCCAACGCCTTCATTTCGTCGACTATCCATGGCGGCAGCGCCATCGGAGAGGGTGACGGTACGACGACTGCCTCCTTGAGCAACCAGCCCTTCAAACGGTCGCAGACCAGTATGAAGCGTTGTAGTTGGCGCTCGGAGAGCACCCGCCGCAACGATCCAAGAATAGGTGGATAGGCTGTGCGAGCGAAGCTGGCCGCACGAGCTTTCAGTCTGCCGTTCAGGCTCATCAGGAAAGTTCCACTTGGTAGAAGTGCTGGATGCTCGGCTCATCGATGCGGGGCTGCCGCGGCAGGCATGTGCCTCCCCGGCCCCGGAGAAGCCGGATAGTGATCGAAACACCGTCCATCGAAGAATCGTCCGGGGCGAACCACTGCGTTCAGCGCGCCCATGGCGGCCAGCATCGATGCTTCCTTGCGGCGATAGAACAGGCAGGTGCCGCTAGCCAGGGTGTGCTTCCGACCGGACGCAATCACCTCGAGATTCCAATGCCAATCTTCATAACCGAAGCCGGATTTCCCGACTCGGGTCTCCAGGTATGGAAGCTCCTGGAATACGGCTTTCTCGGCTACGGCAACGGAAACCCATGGGTGATGCTTGAAGCAACTTTCCACGGGATAGTCTTCGCTCAGTTGATCTACCGAACGCCCCAGCAAATGGCAGGCTCCATGGCTCACCGTGTACTCGGGATGGACCACGACGCCATTGCCCTTCTCGGATACCACCTGCAGGGCTTCGACCAACCAGTTCGCCGAGCAGTAGTCGTCGCCATCCAACACCCCCACCGTGGACGCATCCGCGCTATCGATCCCGGCGTTCCGGGAAAGCCCGAGATCGCCATGCTCGACCTGAAGGACCTTGTCGCCCTCGCGCAGGATCGGATGCTGCCTGACGATTCGCCGAGTCGTTTGCGAGGCGCGGTCGAGCACCGCCACCAACTGCACGGAAACCCCATGGTGCGACGCAAATTCACGCATGCGTTGAAAACCCAGCAGGCTCCAATGCGCCAGCACGTCTTCCGCATGGAAATTCATGATTAAACTGATATCCGGCATAAGGGTTCTCCCGGTTCTACAAGACGTAGTGGAATCGCTCGGCAACGTCGCAGACTATGTTGGCAACCAGCTCCTGCTCGTCCGGCGCCAGCCCCTTGCTCCACACCGCAGGCTCGTCGAAAGGCAAGGGGCGGTTGTTTCGCAGAGCGGCCAAGGTCGTTTGCGGCGCCTCGACGAAATCCTCGTAGCGCAACAACTGGACGTAATCCCCGGCGTCCTCCAGTTGCAGTGCCAGGTAACGCCACCACAGAGCACGCCGGACAGCTAGGTGGTCGGTATCGGCAATGGCCAGTAGTGCCTTGCGCTGCCATCCCGTGAGGGCCAGGTCATCGGGACATCCGAACGGCTGGCGTTCGACGGCAGCCTGGCGCAGGTGCTCGAAGGTGTTCGCCCAGGAGTTCAGGGTGTCGTAGGGATGACGGATGGTTGCGATCAGCAACGCCGTCGGCATGACCTTGCGAATCAGGGCCAGCCGGGCGATATAGGCAAGCGTGTTCTTCGTTCCCAGGTGAAACGAAGCCCCCCGCACCTCAGCGAAATAGTCGCTGGACTGATCGTTGCCCCTGGCAGTGTCGTCGACCAGGCGGCCATTCACATGCTTGTTCGGCACGGGCCTGCCCGCCAGGATGTCGCGACGTAACTCTGCGTAGTAGCGTGGCAGTCCCCAAGGAAGAGGCGAGAGTTTCAGCGCTTCGAATACCTGAGGAGGTTCATTGAGCACCACGGTGTCGGGCTGCTGGGAGAGCAGACGGCATAGATGGCTGGTTCCGCTCCGGGGAATCCCGGTGATCACCAGGTCCTGTCCGGCCTCGACAGTGCCGGTGGAATCACCTTCCGAAAAAGCCAGCCGAGGTGCAGGAACCAGGATCGCCTTCTTCCAGTTGGCATCCAGCGCAAGCACTTCGCGCAGCTCAGGGAAACGCTTGGCCAGTTCGTCCAGTTCGGCCCATAGCGAACGCTCGCTGACAAGTGTGTCGAGAGAATGGTAGTGGCAGAAGAAGGGTGGTAGGGACGCAGCGGATAGCGGCTTGATATGAAGCGGATAATTGAACCGTTCGCTGAGCGCTCTCGTCTTGTAGTTCAACGCGTGCAGAGCGACGGGTAGCGTCAGCTGGTCCAGCCAGGGCATCTTGTTGGTGATCAGCGGATCCGCATGGACGCGCTCGGCGAGCCTGTACCAGACTTCGGCGAAACGCCTGGCATCACGTACCAGGATAAAGCCAGCGTTATAGTACGCAGGCATCGCTTCCCCGGAACAAGTGGTCACTACCCGATCTCCAGGCAATGCCGATCCCGCATGGGCGTATATGCGTTCCCAGTAATCGTTCTGTTTTGCCACCAATGCCATATCGGCAGGTTTGAGTGCCGCATCGAAACGACAAAGCATGTCAGCTTCGAATGCATCGACACAGATCATGTCACTGTCGAGAAACAACGTATGCCCAACAGCCGGCCCCAGCGCCAACGCCGCGAACTTGTTGCCTATTGGATACGCTGGCCCGAAAGGACTATCCATAGGCAAAAGAGGAATGCCCAAACGCTCATATAAGCGCCGGGATGCATCGCTTGGCACACCCCAGTCAGCCTTTCCCGATGGACATGCGGCAATGATATCCATGGAAAAGCCAAAGCGTTTGCGTAGAGAAGCCGCCAACACGGCAGACTTGATTTCCAGCTCGCCGGCGTGGACGACGAATACCATGGTCAAAGACGATGACTTCATTGGGTAGCCCGGGTCTCGCAGCAGAACGGAACCGGCTCGAATGCTCCATGCAGATTCACCACTGCATCGAAGCACTTGGGCGAATTGAAGACCCTGAATATCGCCGCATTGACCTTTTTATCCATGAGTTCGCAAACGGACTCCGACAAAGAGTTCTCCAGACGAAACGTCAAGGCGTATTCGCCGGCCTGCAAGTCGCAGTCGAAGCTGATGCGTGTTCTCAAGCGCCCGTCAGGCTCGACATTCAGAGCCTTGCCCAGCAATAAATTGTTTATGCCATAGAGGTTGTAACCGCGCTGGTCACGGATAGTCAGGGTGATTTTTGGGTGCTCCGGGACGGGTAGGTCAAATTGCACAAGTACCTCGACCCAGACACGTTCGCCCGAATCGAAGTAATCCCGGGCTTCGTCAAGTACACCCATACGGATGGATAGAAACCTGCCCTGCCCATTTCCATATGCAATTACCGAGTTCCCGTGTTCGCCAGAAGCGATCAGGCTTCCTGAGCGGACTTCCGCCCGCTGTGTCTCTATACTGTCCCGCAGATAGAGTTCCGTGGCTGTTTCACAGTCGCCATCGAATATCACTCTACCTTTGGATAGATAGATCGCTCGACTACAATAACTCTTGATCAACTGTATATCGTGGGAGACCAGCAGGATGGTGATGCCTTTCAGCAGCAGTTCTTCAAGCCGGTTCAGGCATTTGAACTGAAACGCGGCGTCACCTACCGCCAGGGCCTCGTCCACGATCAGCACATCGGCATCGACATATGCCGCAATGGAGAAAGCCAAACGCACGAACATACCGCTCGAATATGTTCTAACCGGACGATCGATGAACTCACCGATATCGGCAAACTGGATTATCTCGTCGAGGCGTTCAGAAATCTCCTGCTCGCCCAATCCAAGAAGCATGGCATTGAAGATTATGTTTTCCCTGCCGGTGTACTCCATGTTGAAACCGGCCCCCAGCTCCAACAATGCCGCTACCCTTTCTGGGCGAACCACCTGCCCACTCGTAGGGCGCAAGGTACCCGCAAGTATCTGCAGCAAGGTGGACTTCCCGGAGCCGTTGCAGCCGATTACTCCAACCACCTCCCCAGGAAAAACCTGGAAACTCACATTCCGCAGAGCCCAGAATTCCGAATAAAATTTCTTTCTCTCACCCCAGATGGCCTGCAACATCCTTTGATGAGGAGCCCTGTAGACTCTAAAACCCTTGCTTATATCTACGGCCGCAAGTACCGGCGCATTACCCTTCATACAACTCACAGCCAGATCCCTACAACGCAGAAAGCATCGTATTGTTTATCCTGAAAACGTCATAACGCTGTTCCGCCAGCGATCTACTGGCTTCTCCCATACGTGCGATGAGCGAAGGCGACTCGATGAACTTCAACATTGCCGCGGCTAAACTCTGCGGACTCTTGATCGGTACCAGAAATCCATTGAAACCATCCAGTACCGTTTCACGACATCCCGTCCAGTCAGTCGTTATCACAGGCTTCCCCAGGGACATGGCCTCCTGACTACTTCTCGGCACACCTTCTCTATAATAGGAGGGCAGCACGAATACACTCGTATTGGCCACCCATGCCTTGATGTCATGCACATGGCCAGGCCACTCCAACAAGCCTTCGGCTACCCACTGGTTCATTTCCTCCCGTGAAACCTTTCCTGGATTACTGTCGACGCCTCCCAAGACCAGAAAACGCGCGAGCGGACTGCGTTTTCTAACGATTCTCGCGGCTTCCACAAAATCATAGATACCTTTCTCCTTGAGAAGACGAGCGACAAACACGAAAGTAATAGGCCGCAACACGGGAGAACTCGCGGCAAAATAATCAAGATCGACGCCTATACCCGGCAATATCAAGGCACGTCCCGTCTTGGCCAGCCGAGGGCTCACAAACAGGTCATAGTCATCCTGATTGAGAAGAAATACACGAGACGAGAACCGAAGGACCAACCTGATCGAACAGGTCACGACATGCCTAAGCAGCTTCCGTAGAAAATGGGTATAGCCTTCTTCCGAATAGATGAAACCGGCGCCTTCGATCATCGAATAGCGTAATCTGACGCCCGTCAAAAAAGCCGCGATACCACCGTAGATAACGGGCTTTATAAAGTAACTGAACACGGCATCGATCTTCAGCGCCCGCAGCTTGCAGATCAGGCTCAGGAGCGCGTGCAACTCCTGAAAGGGATTCATGCCCGCACGTTTCAAGCTGTAGGAAACCGGAATTGCTCCAAGCTCCGAAACTTGACGGCTTGTCACCTCGTCATAGTCTGGAGCGAAAGCGTAGACCTTCGCTCCTCGACGTACGACCTCACGAATGAAATCGCCACGAAAATTGTAGATTGAAAAAGCCTGATTGGAGATCAGCGCAAGGTTGCTAAAAGGCAACCCATCGACAACAGCGGCGTGATTCATGAATACCCACTCGGATTGGAAACCTGCCAGCGCCAGGCATCCGCAATCATGCATTCGAGGCCCAGCCCCGCCTTCCAGCCCAACTCTCGCTCCGCCTTGGAAACATCCGCCCAGCACTCGGCCACATCACCTGGGCGGCGACCGGACACCGTAAAGGGAATGCGCCTGCCAGAGACTCGCTCGAAAGCTTCGATGATCTGCAAGACCGAATAGCCGGTGCCCGTCCCAAGATTCCAAACGTGGTAGCCGTGCCCCTGCCGCAGGTACTCGAGCGCCCTGGTATGTCCTGCTGCCAGGTCGCAAACATGGATGTAGTCCCGGACTCCCGTCCCGTCGATAGTCGGATAGTCGCCGCCATGTACCGTCAACCGACTCAAACGTCCGACTGCAACCTGGGCGATATAGGGCAGCAGATTGTTTGGGGTACCGCATGGGTCCTCACCGATGAGGCCGCTTTCATGAGCACCGATGGGGTTGAAGTATCTGAGCACCGCGATGGACCAACGCGCATCGGAGCGAGCCAGGTCATCGAGCATGTGCTCGGCAGTCAGTTTTGTCCGGCCATAGGGACTGGCCACGCCTCCCACTTTCGAACTCTCGGATATAGGCAAGGTGCCAGGCATCTGATAGATCGTTGCGGAAGAACTGAAGACAATCTTGAATACCCCGACCCTCTGCATGGCGCGTAGCAGCGAAATAGTTCCCTGAACGTTGCTCTCGTAATACTCCAGCGGGTCATCAACGCTTTCTCCAACAGCTTTCAACCCCGCCAGATGAATGACCGCATCAACCTTCTCATCGATCAGCAGGCGCTCAACAAGAAGACTGTCTCTAATATCTCCCAGTACGAAGCCAACCGGATGCCCGGTTATTCTTTCCACTCGCTTTAGAGATTCCGAAGAACCGTTGACAAGATTATCCAGAACCACAACCTTGGCGCCTTGGCCTAAGAGTTCGACCAACACATGAGAGCCAATGAATCCTGCACCTCCTGTGACCAATACGCGCATCTCGCCTCACCTTGATACGTACAGAGCTGGGTTTTCAGGGGTAAGAACTCCCATCGAGCCCGTCTGTAACGCACTCTCTTTCTACTTACCCAGTGGAAAAGGAGGCGATCGAGGAGATCGCCTCCTTTGGCCTGCAGCTAAAGCGACTTAGTTGCGGTTGTTACCAGCCTTGTGGTTCTCCGAGGTGGACGAGCCATCTTCGTTGAAGTTGCCTTGGGTGGTGGAGGTCATGTTGGTGATGGTGCCATTGGCAGAGCGGATCAGGCCGAGCGCCTCGCAAGTTGGGAACTCGCCTTCCAGGACCAGACGTGCGCGACCGTTGGCACCGTTCCAGTTGGTGCCGTCGATACCGAAGGCCTTGGCTACTTCGGTTACGGTGTACACACCGGTTTCGTGCGCTTTCAGGGCGGTCTTCCCGCTCGAGTCGGTCAGGTAGGTGCTGCCAGTCGCCGGATAACGCTTACCGTTCTGGTCGAACAGTACCCCGCGCACCTTGCCGTCCCGACCATCGTCGCTGGTGTTGGTCAGACGAATGAAGAACTGGTCGGAAACATTGGAGCCAGGCAGATTGAATAGACTGGCGACGCAACTGTTCTTCCAGAACTCGTCGAGACGGTTGCCTGCAATGGTACGGTCGACATAGCGTACGTTCTCGAAGTCGACCTTCAGATCACCCACGTCGAAACGTTGCAGCGCCTGCATCGGCACGGTGCCGGAAGCCTTCACGCAGACGTTGTAGGTCTGGTTGATATTCGAGTTGTCGAACGATACCGGCAAAGTACCGTTGCCCTGCGCATCCACTACACCTTCGATGGCGGCAGAATTCCAGAGCTTGGCGGCAGACCCCGGATTGGCGGCAAAGGCGGAGCAGTTCCCGGTGGTCAGGCCGATGTCGCTGATCCCGTTGAAGTTACCCGACAGGGTGCTGGTCACCTTGTCGCCACCGGCGAAACCAAACACGGTTCGACCCGCTTCGTTGAGCACATCCGTATTGATGCCGAGCCGTACGGCGCCCAGACGCGCATAGTTGGCACCATAATAATCGGTGTTATCGCCACCGACGGACACCGTGGTATCGAAGGAGCGATCCTGATTGTTCAGGTTCAACGGATGCAGGACGCGATTCTGCCCATACTGGTTGGTGTTGAGAACGTCCCAGTAAACCGCGGGCAGCGAAGTGAAAATGGTCAGGGGCGGTGCAGAATCGTTATTCGCAGGGTTGCCGGCATCGGCGCCAGTGGTGGTATCGAACTGGGCGGAAACCGTGACCTGGAAACGCAATTCGTTCAGCGGGTCGTTCTGCAGGCTCACTTTCGGATTCCAGCTTCCAGCCACGAAGGTGGCATCGCCCTGAAGCGGAGCGCGCATGTTGGTGACCTTGGCAGGCTGGCTGTCCTGGCTGCTCGGCTCGCGGAAGTTGAAGAACACCACGTTGCCGCCGGTCGCGGTCTGCTTGATCATGTCGGCACCCACCTGGTCGAGGCGCAGCTCAAGCGTGTTGTCAGTGGCGCCAGTGCCGCTGGTGATGACGAAGCCGCTACCCGCCGCCAGGGCGCCGATCTTGATCTGGTTGGCGGTCACGGCCTTGGCGAAGCGCACGACGGTACGACCAAGGGTCAGCTTGATGGTGTGGCCCGCAGCGGCATTTCCAGCCTTCACTGGATCGATGGTGTAGGTAACGCTGGGTAGGTCAAAGGTAGTTTCTTCGGACTTGTTGCCGAAAATCTCCTGAGCCAGGGTGATGTTGGCCGCCTTGCTGTCGAGGTTGGCACCATTTTCCACACTCTTGCCGACGACATAGTTGGCCTGTCCTGGTCCGTACTGCTCGGTTGCACCAGGCGAGTTCGCCTCCAGAGTGGGGCTTGTGGCAATAGCAACCACTCCGGCAGCGTTCGCGACTCCAGCAAACAGTGCCGAAGCTACAGCGGCGCTGAGTAGTGTTCTTTTGAGCATGAGAAAATAACTCCTTGAAGCGTTTATATTGAGCATTCCAGTCAAGTGTCCATCTTTGGACGACACGCTAATGATCATGTATCGGTAATCAACCAACACATCGACAGGCCTGACACCATGAATACTTCCAATCATTCCGGTGACACCGATCGAATTGACGCCCAGCCACTACATGAAGTGGCCACACAGGCACCAACGGATGGCTTTATATAATTGCCAAAGCACCTCAGCAATAGCAAAAAGTGCGTTTTCACCTCTTCCCATTTAATAAATGAATTTTCCTACGGAAGAAGGTAAAAATAAAAACTGTAAAATAGAGAAAATTCTTAAGAATATCCAAGCGATCACGAACAAACGTTTCTAAAAACCGGGTCACACCCAGAAGTAAAAGGCTACTTCTGAGCATTTAGAAAGAAGATTCGCAATAGATTTTTATGGATGGATACGGCCCGGAAAGTTCCAGGCCTATCGGGAAGCACGACGAGAGTCGTCTAGATGAGTGTTGCAGGCGACCGACCTCATTCCATACGGCAGGCGCCCGGTCTATCGGAGCAGGCCAGTGTCTTGCTCAGCATGGCGTGCAGCTTTTCCGTCACTTCCCTGGCATCGGCATCACTTTCCAGCACGTAAGGCTGGATCAACATGATGACTTCTTCACGGGTCTTCACGGCTTTCTGGCGTCCGAAGAGGAAACCAATCCCGGGAATGTCCTTCAGGAGAGGCACGCCAGCGTTGGAGTCCGTTATGTTGTCCCGAATCAGCCCCCCCATCAGCACCGACCCACCGCTTTTCAACGTAAGCGATGTTTCCAGCGACGTCCTGGAAATCTCCGGAGCGCTGATTCCTCCACCACTGGCCTTGCCACCGCCGCCGGAAGAACCGCCACTGTCGCTCAACTCCTGGCTGACCGTAAGATCGACCCGACTATCCGAGTAGACTACGGGGGCGACATTCAGAATTGTGCCGGTAGAGCGGTAGGCAATTTCATTGCGCAGGTTGGTGCTTCCAGCAGTGGTGCTGTCGTCATTGACCTGGGCCGTTGGGATAGGAATATCCCGACCGACATTGATGTTGGCCTGCTCGCCGCTCTTGACCAAGATACGGGGAGTGGCGAGTACCCGGACTCGTTGATTGTCCGCCATTGCCTGGATGGCTGCGGTATTGCCTCCGGCGGTGTTGATGACGTAGTTGAAACCTCCTTTCCCGGCGCTGCCCTTGCTTCCGGTCGAGGTCGCGCTATTGAAGCTGCCGTTGAGCATCTCCCACTCCACGCCCAACTCCTGGGTGTCGCTGAGACTTACGCTGGCCACCGTCACCTCGATCAATACCTGGCGGGCCGGCTTGTCCATTTCCCGGAGCAAGCCCTGCATCTGCTGCCAGGTACGCGCCGCTCCTCGGAACAAGATGGCGTTTCGATTCTCGTCCTCCACTATGGTGCCGCTGCCGCTGATACCGGCCGCCAAGCCACCGAGCAAACCGTTAGCACCGTCGCCCCCCACCAACGCGGCGGCACCTGCGGCTTGCAGCAAGGGAGCCACCGCCGGTGCCGCACCATCGTCTCCGGCGCGCCTGCCACCGCCAGATCGCTTGGAAGCGCTGCTTTGCAGTCCGGAGGTGATCCCGTAGGCACCCTCCCCGGCGAACCCCGATACCAATGCCCGCAACGACTTGGCCAGTTCGGTGACACGGGTATTGCGAGCTTCGTAGAAGAACAGTCCTTCCTTCTCCTCGCCGATACCTGCGGCAACCGCCATCGGAGCCCTGTCGACCTGCTGCGCCCACTCGCGCACCAAGTCGAGAAGTTGGCCATCGTTGGCGAAGACGATGAGGCCATTGGAACTTTCCAGCGGTACCAGCATTATGCTGCCGACCGCTTCGCCGATACCGACGCTGTATCCTTGCGCCGCAATCACGGTCTTGAGTTGACTGGCCATGTCGGCAGCACTGACGAAGGCCGGATCGATACGCAGGCTGTGACGTCCACGCATGAAAGGTTGATCGAGAAGGCGGACGGCTTCGGTGGCCTGGTTGACGATGGAAGACATGCCCTTGAGCATCAAGCCACTCCGCGCACCATCGGCCATCACGCTCAGGCCGGATTTTTCGTAGGCGCTGTTCAACCAGGGAATCACATCCTTGGGGTCGACGCTGTGCAACGCCACGAATTGAAATACCGGCCGATAGGCAATCGGCACGCTAGGCCGTGCTTCGCCACTGATGAGAATGGGCGGCTCGTCCGGGCTGAGCCCTACCTGCTTGATCTGGAAGCGATAGATATCGCCTTGGTGGAGTATCTCCACGCCGTAGTTGACGAGCACCTGGCGCGCGACTTCGTAAACCATCTGTGCAGTCTGCGGCTGTTCCAAACGAACGGTCACGCGATCAGTCTTTTCCTTCAGAGCGCTTTCGATCTCAAACGGCAAACCGAGGATGTTGCCGAATACCTCGTTGATGAATGCGGCAAGCTGTACGTCCTCCACGTTCAGACTGATGTCAGCCTTCTTGTCGTCGAGGATCACCTTGTCCATTCGATCGACTACACCGCCTACGATCGACCGAGGCGATGTGGGCGTGCCACTGAACTCCGTCTTCGGAACAGCCAACGATGCCGGAGCTTTCTTTCCGTCGTCGCTCACCAGGGCTACGCCCTCGGTTGCCTTGGCTTTTTCCGACTTCGCGAGCAATGGTTCGGGAAACTGCAATGGGGAAGTACTGCAACCTGCCAATAGGGCCAGACAGACGACAACGGACAACGGGTGGCGCAAGAAGGCAAAGCTCGGCCTATGGCAAGGGTGCATACAGTTTCCTTTCAAAACCCTGGGTGTTCCCGTCCTGCGAGAACGAGAAGCGGATTCCTTGTTCAGTGATGCTCTCCAGACGCTCGCCGCCAGGCAGAGTGGCGCCCGCCGCAAAACGCCGCAGAGGCCCCTCGGCGCTTTTGGCAACAAGGGCGAAGATGCCGCCCTCATCGCGGACAATGCCGCGTAGCAGCCAATCGACCTTGATTAGCGCCACTCCATCCACGCCCACCGAAACCCGCTTCGATTCAGCTTCGCGCTCCTCGTCCACGGTTCTCCCCCACCACGACATTCCAGCCAACTTGCCGGCAACCATCGTATCAACCGCAACGGACGGAACTTCCGCCAGAACCCACTTCCGGTCTTCAGGAGTGGGCAAGGCGGAAAGATCGGCACTCGGAGCAAAGACAAGTCCGGCAAAGATGGAAGCGACGAGAAGCAGAAGATTCCAGCGAGCAAAGGCATGAGGCGTCATTGGGTTTGCAAATGGCAGGGTGGAAAGCGATGAGTTGAAGATGCGGGAAGTGTGGCATTTATAGAAAATTGAAAATCCTGAGTTAGAAGTAAGAAAACTCCCAACTTACAAGTCGTAAAACCCAACCATTTCGAGGACTCCATCGCCAGGCATGCAAGGTCCCAACCATTACGGCAGGCGGCCCGGGATGGATAGGCAAGCGGTGCGGTCGGGACAGAGGCGAAAAAAAGCCCGGCGCAAGCGTCGGGCCAAGCCAATCGGACAAGCGTCCCGAGGGATAGAACACAGGAGCGGGTATCTCGGAACGAGCCGATTCTGCATGTCTGGACAAATCCCCCGCTGCCGGGCGAGGCTGATGACCGAGTAGGAATCTTCCTCGCCTGGAGCCAGCCCTTTCCTTTCGCCATTTCTCCACCTCGCCGCGCGACGCCGGGATGACGCGACGCGGTCCAAGGGGCATGATCCACCCATTCGCCACCGGCTTTGCTTCCCGACCCAAGGAGTCCGCGATGTCGTCCGCCCAACTGCTAACCGCGCAACAACTGGCCGCCCGCCTCAGCGAACCCGACCTGCTGGTCCTCGACTGCCGTTTCGCCCTCGAAGACCCGTCCTACGGTGCCCGCGTCTATCAGGAGAACCACATTCCCGGCGCGCATTTCGCCGACCTCGAACGGGATCTTTCCGCTCCCGTGCGCAAGGGCGTGACCGGTCGCCATCCGCTGCCGGATCCCGCCGAGCTAGCGCTCAAGCTACAAGCCTGGGGCCTGCGCCAGGATAGCCAGGTGGTGCTCTACGACGACGGCCCCGGCGCATTCGCCGCCCGCGCCTGGTGGCTGTTGCATTGGCTGGGCAAGCGCGATGGGGTCTACCTCCTCGATGGCGGCCTGGCGGCCTGGAAGGCTGCGGGACTGGCACTGACCAATGGCGAAAGCAACCTTCGACCCGGCGATTTCCAGGGCCAGCCCGATGCCTCGCTGCTGATCGACGCCGCCACCCTCCAGGCCCAACTGGGCCAACCCGGACTGGCGCTGCTCGATGCTCGCGCGCAGCCGCGCTTCCGTGGCGAAGTCGAGCCCATAGATCCGGTCGCCGGGCACATTCCCGGTGCCCAGTGCGCCGCCTTCACCGACAACCTTGGCAGCGACGGCCGCTTCCTTCCGCCGGAACAATTGCACCAGCGGTTCTCCGCCCTGTTGCGCGGTCGCCCGGTGGACGAGCTGGTCGCCTACTGCGGCTCCGGCGTCACCGCCTGCCACAACCTGTTCGCCCTGAGCCTCGCCGGCTTCCCGCTTCCGCGCCTCTACGCCGGCTCGTGGAGCGAGTGGATCACCGACCCGGGCCGCCCGGTCGCCACCGGCGACTGACGACGCCATACGCTCGGACGCGGCTTACGCCGCGTCGGGCAGCTTCCTGAAGTAGTCGAGCAACTCCTTCTGCAACGCCTCGTTGCGGAACAGCCCGAAATGCCCGACCGCCCCCTCGGCCCGTCCCTTGCGACGCAACTCCAGGTGCGCCGCGGCATAGACCTGGTGAAGCTTTTCCGCCGCAGCCCACGGCACGTAGTCGTCGTCCTCGAACAGGAAGCTGGCGACGGGGATGTCCAGCGCCTCGTAACCCTGCCGCTGCAATCCGAAGCGCGGTGCCAGGAGGTAGTCCGGCTGCCGCACCCAGCGCGCCCAGTCGCGCATGAAATGACTCGGCATATCCAGGCTGCCGAGGCCGAAGAAACGACTGGGAAAGCGTCGGAGCAGTCCGGTCAGTAGCGGCACCGCCACGCAGAACAGGCCGAACATCTGCCAGCGTTGCCTGCCTCGCCAGCGCCTCCAGTACGGAAACGAACCGGCGACGAACGCGGCGCCGCTCAATCCGCTGGCCTGACCAGCCAGACCGAGCAACTGCGCGCCGATGCTGTGGCCGACGAAATAGCGCGGTAGCTCCGGCGCGCGCGCTCGGCACCAGGCCAGCGCCGCATCGATGTCCTCGCGTCCCCAGTCGGCCAGGCGATAGCTAGCCACGGCAGGGTCGTCGCCTTCGCTGCCGCGGTAGCTGAACAACAGCACCTCATAGCCGGAAGCCACGGCCAGGACGGCGAAGCGCTGGTAGAAGGCGCGCCTGACGCCGAGCGCGCAGGCCACCACGATGCTCCCCTGCGCATCGCCGACGGCCGGGAAGTGGTCGCCGGCCAGGCGCACACCGTCACGGCAGGCGATCTCCACTGCGGTACTCATTCGCTCCCTCCTTTGCCGTGCGGGTTCGAGCAGCCGGGACGGACGCAATGCTCGACGGATCGCCAGGCGTGCTAGCATGAACATACCGACGGTATGTAAGAAGGCAGCAGTATGAATGTCAAGAGCAGGCAGCAGGAAAATGCCGAGGCGACCCGCGAGGCGCTGCTGGAAAGCGCCCTCTCCGCCTTCATCGAACATGGCTATGGCGGCGTCTCCATCGACGCCATCGCCCGCGAGGCGCGCGTGACCAAGGGCGCGTTCTACCACCACTTCGGCAGCAAGCAGGAACTGCTCGCCGAATGCTACGAACGCCAGGTACGGACGATCGCCGAGGACCTGGACAGGGTGCCGGCGCATGTCGACAAGTGGGCGGAGGCCGCCGCACTGGCCGAGGCCTTCATCGACAGCGTGATGGCGCGCGGCAAGCGGCAACTGTCGCTGCAGGAGGTGATCACGGTCGTCGGCTGGGAGCGATGGAAACGCATCGACTCGCGCCACACGCTGCGCTACGTCGGGCGCCTGGTGGACGAACTGGCGGCCAGTGGCGAACTCAAGGACTACCGCCGGGAAACCCTGGTCGGCCAGCTCTACGGCTTCCTTACCCAGGCCGCGATGAGTCTTCGCGATGCACGCAGCAAGCGGCAAGCGGCCAATGAAGTGAAAGCCATCATCCGCGACTTCCTCTACAGCCTGCGCAGGGGCTGAGAATGCCGCCCAGCACAAGCGAAGCAAGGACGCGCCGGTTTAATTTCCAGCGGGCATATCAGCTGTTCTCTAAAGCTGGAAACAATTTAAAAACAGTCCTTTACAGCTGACTTGTTTCACTACACTTCAAATCAAGCGGCTAAGTCCGCTATCGGCGGGGCCATCGGAATAGAAGCTGCCAAACTGCCCGGCCCCGCCGATCCACCTTGCGCGAGGCCGTCATGGGTATTTCCGCCAACGATCTTTGCCAGCACGTGATACGCCCGACCCTGGACTACCTGTCCTGCCACAGCCCCGCCGCCGAAGCGCTGCTGCTGGGCGCGGCGGCCTGCCAGTCGGCGCTGGGGAGCGCCCTCGACGACCGCCGTGGCCACGGCCTGTACCGGATCGCCAGCGAACGCCACCAGCAGCTCTGGGACCAGTACCTGGCGCTGGACCCGGAGCGCGCCAGCCGGGTCCGCGGCCTGGCCAGCCAGCATGCCTTCCTCGCCGCGCCGCACCTGGAACTGACGGTGAACCTGCGCTACAGCACGGCCATCGCCTGGTCGCTGGTGGAAGCCGCGCGACTGCCACTGCCCGACCAGCACGACCACCTCGCCCAGGCTCGCGTGTGGCGCCAGGTATTCCAGCCGCACGGTCGCCTGCACGAGTTCATCGACGCCTGGCAACGCTGCATCGGCAGCCTCAGCCAGGTCGCCTGACGGCGAATGGAAAAATCCCGCGTCCGAAACAGACCAACCGGTCAGAAAATTTTTTACATACAGACACGAACGGTTGCGCTACCTTCGCTTCACTGGCACCGGAGCCAACCGCTCTGTTCCGCACCCTGCGGAACTTCGGAACACTGGCGCCGGTCTGGGAATCTTGGTAGTTTGCGCGCCGTTATACACAGGAGTTGCTCCAACAATGAAAACAATATGGTTTAAAACCTCTCTCGCACTGACCATTAGCGCTGTCTCCACCTACACCCTCGCCAACGGCATCGCCATCAACGAACAGAGCGCCAGCGGCGCCGGCACCGCCTACGCCGGCCGCGCCTCGTCCGCGCTCGATGCCAGCACCATCTACGGCAACCCGGCCGGCCTGTCCAAGCTGAAACGCACCGAAGTCAGCGGCGGTCTGGCCATCGTCAAGGCCAAGGACGACATCAGCCAGGCCCACAGCACCGCCCAGGGCAGCAACAAGGGCGACTCGGTACCGCTGGCCGCCGTACCGTTCGGCTACTTCTCCACGCCGATCAACGAAGATTTCACTTTCGGCCTGGGCATCTACGTGCCCTACGGCATCATCAACGATTACGAAAACGGCTTCATGGGCAGCTCCCACGGCTCCTATAGCAAGGTGCAGGTGATCACCGTGCAGCCGACCATCGCCTGGAAGATCAACGACAAGGTTTCCGTCGGCTTCGGTCCGACCTTCAACCGCATCGACGGCCAGTTGAAGAACACCCTGGCCACCAATGGCCTGCTCGGCAGCAACGGCGATACCAAGATCAACATCAAGGGCGACGACACCGCCATCGGCTACAACGTCGGCGTGATGGTCGACCTGACCGACGACACCACCTGGGGCCTGACCTACCACTCCAAGGTCAAGTACCACCTGGGCGGCAACACCGAAGTGAAGAACGCTCCGGGTGCCCTGGGCCTGAACGGCAAGTACGATGCCAAGCTGGACATCACCCTGCCGGAATCGGTGGATACCTCCATCACCCACAAGTTCGACGACAAGTGGACGGGCTACCTGGGCGCCGTCTGGACCCGCTGGAGCCGCCTGGAGAAGATCGAGGTGCGCAACAGCGGCGTACCGGCGCTCGGCCAGGCCCTGGGCTTCAACACCATCGGCGAAGACCTGAACTGGCGCGACACCTGGTCCTTCTCGGTAGGTACCTCCTACCAGGCCACCCCGGAGTGGGTGCTGCGCACCGGCTTTGCCTACGAGCCGTCGCCGACCTCCAACGAGGACCGCAACGTACGCATCCCGGTGGGCGACCGCAAGGTCTTCACCGTCGGTGCCGGCTGGTCGCCGAACCAGGACCTGACCGTCGACGTGGCCTACGCCTACCTGTGGGAAACCACCGCCGGCGTCAACCAGGAAGGCAGCGCCCTGCAGCCGGCCTACAGCGCCAAGTACGACAACAGCGCGCATGGCCTGACCGCCCAGGTCACCTATCGTTTCTGATCACACGCGCCAACGAAGAAGCCGGGCAATGCCCGGCTTTTTCATGCCTGGCCGACCCTCAGGGCTGGCTGGCGATGGCCTTCTCGATGGCGGCCTGGAGCTGCGGATCGTCCGGGGTGGTCTTGCTGGAGAACTGCGCGACCACCCTGCCCTGGCGATCCACCACGTACTTGTAGAAGTTCCAGCGCGGCGCCTGGCCGCTCTGCTCGGCCAACTGGCGGAACAGCGGGATCGCCTCGTCGCCGCGCACGTGCTGCGGCTGGGTCATGGCGAAGGTCACGCCGTAGTTGCCATAGCAGATCTTCGCGGTCTCGGCGGTATCCGCGGCTTCCTGCTTGAAGTCGTCGGAAGGTACCCCGAGCACTTCCAGGCCCTGCCCCTTGTAACGCTGGTAGAGCGCCTCGAGCCCCTTGAACTGCGGGGTGAAGCCACAGTGGCTGGCAGTGTTGACCACCACCAGCGGCTTGCCGGCGTAACGCTGGCAAAGATCGATGCTTTCCTTGGAACGCAGCTTGGTCAACTGGCCCTGCAACAGTTCCGGGCAATCGGCGGCCCAGCCGCTCAGCGGCAGCCCGGCGAGCGCCAGGACGGACAACAGCACGCGAGGTTTCATGGAATGGCTCCTTGGCGACGAATGTCCCAGCTTACCCTTCCCCGCGCCTATCGCCACCTATCAGCATGCGCCCATGCCCAGTTCCAGCAGCGCCAGTCCGCCACGCTGCCAGCCCCACCAGGCGAGTCCCAGCAGCGCCCCGGCGGCGAGCAGCCAGGCCAGCTTCACGCCGCGCCTCCGGCCACCTGCAGGCGCGCCACCGGACGCTCGCGCACCGGCCAGTTGAGCAGCGCCGCGAGCAGGCTTAGCAGGATCGACAACTGCCAGACCAGGTCGTAGCTGCCGGTGCGGTCGTAGACCACCCCGCCCAGCCAACCGCCGAGGAAGGCGCCCAACTGGTGGAAGAGGAACACGATGCCGCCGAGCATCGACAGGTTGCGCACGCCGAACAGGGTCGCCACGGTGCCGTTGGTCAGGGGCACCGTGGACAGCCACAGCAGCCCCATGGCCACGCCGAAGGCGTAGGCGCTGTAGACGCTCAGCGGCAGCCAGAGGAACAGCACGATCACTACCCCGCGCACCAGGTACAGCGCGGTCAGCAGGCGCGGCTTCGACCAGCGCCCGCCGAGCCAGCCGGCGATGTAGGTGCCGAACACGTTGAACAGCCCGACCAGCGCCAGCACCGTGGTGCCGACCTGCGCCGGCAGGTGCTGGTCGACCAGGTAGGCCGGCAGGTGTACGCCGATGAACACCACCTGGAAGCCGCAGACGAAGAAGCCCAGCGCCAGCAGCCAGAACCCGGAATGCGCGCAGGCCTCGCGCAGCGCTTCGCCGAGGCTCTGTTCGTGGCCCTGCAGCGGCAACGGGCGATCCTTCATCAGCCCGGCCAGCGGCACGATCAGCGCCACCAGCAGGCCCAGGGCGAGCAGGGCCGAGGACCAGCCCAGCCAGCCGATCAGGCCGAGGGTACCGGGCAGCATGGCGAACTGGCCGAAGGAGCCGGCCGCGCTGGAGATACCCATCGCCATGCTGCGCTGCTCCGCCGGCACTGCGCGGCCGACGGCGCCGAGGATCACCGAGAACGAGGTGCCGGAAAGGCCCAGGCCGATCAGCAGGCCGGCGCTCAGCGACAGCCCGGTGGCCGACTGCGAGAGTCCCATCAGGACCAGGCCGAGGGCGTACAGCAGGCCCCCCACCAGCACCGCCCGCGCCGCGCCGTAGCGGTCGGCGAGCGCCCCGGTGAACGGCTGGGCCAGGCCCCAGACCAGGTTCTGCAAGGCGATGGCGAAGGCGAAGACTTCGCGGCCCCAGCCGAAGTCGGCGCTCATCGGCGCGAGGAACAGGCCGAAGCCATGTCGCACGCCGAGGGACAGGGCAAGGATCAGGGCTCCGGACAGCAGGATCCAGAAGGCGGCACGCGGCATGGGTCGCTCCATCTACGGGTATATACCCGCTTTATCGTGAACGAAGCGCCTCGGCGAGAGGCTTCGTCGGTTGTCAGTCCAGTCGCTCCAGTTCCGCCAGCAACGCCGCCAAGGCGCCGCTGCGCTCCTCGCCAAGGCGCCCGGCGAGACGCCGCTGCGCATCTTCCCAGGCCGGCGTTCCGCGCTCCAGGGCATCCAGCCCGGCAGGCGTCAGCTCGACCAGGCGGTTGCGCTGGTCCTCGCCACCGGTCAGGCGCAGCAGGCCGTCGCCTTCCAGCACCCGCAGGTTGCGACCGAGGGTGCTGCGGTCGAGTCCCATGGCTTCGGCGAGTTCGGAAATGCTCGGCCGGTCCAGGCGCCGCAGGTGCCGCAGCAGGGAAAACTGCGCCACCTTGAGGCCGGTATCGGCCAGCGCCTCGTCGTAGAAGCGGGAAACGCTGCGGGCGGCGCGACGCAGTTTGGTACAGAGGCATTGGGTCGGTAGCATGGATGCGTGTATATACCCGTACTTCTCGACGGTCAAGCGGATTGTCCGAACTGCCAACGCCGTCTGTTGCCCCTGCCAAGGCCGGACGCCGGGCGCTGGCCTATAACTCGCGCTGTCAGCGGCGACCGGGAGCACCCGGCGCCCTCCATCCATCGCCGAGGTAGCCATGCCCGTTTACAAAGCCCCGCTGCGCGACACGCGCTTCCTGCTCAACGAAGTCTTCGATTTCCCCGAGCATTACCGCAACCTGGTCAACGGAGCCGAAGCCACGCCGGACATGGTCGATGCGATCCTCGGCGAATGCGCGAAGCTCTGCGAGGAAGTGATCGCCCCGCTCTACCACAGCGGCGACGAGGAAGGCTGCCACCTGGAGAACGGCGAAGTACGGACGCCGAAGGGCTACAAGGAAGCCTACGAGGCCTATGTCGCCGGCGGCTGGCAGGGCCTCTCGCACCCGGTGGAGTACGGTGGCCAGGGCCTGCCGATGAGCCTCGGCGCGCTCAAGCAGGAGATGATGGGCACCGCCAACTGGCCGTTCTCCATGTATCCCGGCCTCTCCCTCGGCGCGATGAACACCCTGATGCAGCACGGCACCGAGGAACAGAAGCAGACCTACCTGGTTCCGCTCACCGAGGGCCGCTGGGGCGGCACCATGTGCCTCACCGAGCCGCAGTGCGGCACCGATCTCGGCCAGGTGAAGACCCGCGCCGAGGCCAACCCCGACGGTAGCTACGCCATCAGCGGGACGAAGATATTCATCTCTTCCGGCGAACACGACCTGACCGAGAACATCGTCCACATCGTCCTCGCCCGCCTGCCGGACGCACCGAAGGGCACCCGCGGCATTTCCCTGTTCATCGTGCCCAAGTTCCTTCCCGGCGAAGGCGGCGCGCTCGGCCCGCGCAACGGCGTGAGTTGCGGCGCGCTGGAGAAGAAGATGGGGATCAAGGCCTCGGCCACCTGCGTGATGAACTTCGACGGCGCCACCGGCTTCCTCATCGGACCGCCGAACAAGGGCCTGGAATGCATGTTCACCTTCATGAACAGCGCCCGCATCGGCACCGCCATCCAAGGCGTGGCCACCGCCGAGCTGGCCTACCAGGGCGCCCTCGCCTACGCCCGCGAACGCCGTTCCATGCGCGCGCTCTCCGGGACCAAGGAACCCGACCAGGTCGCCGACAGCCTGATGCACCACGGTGACGTGCGGCGCATGCTGCTGACCCAGAAAGCCATCGCCGAAGGCGGCCGGGCGCTGGTCTACCTGGCCACCCAGTACGCCGACCGGATGATCCAGGGCATCCTCAGCAACGACGACGCCGAATACGAACGCTGGGACGACAAGCTCGGCTTCCTCACGCCGATCCTCAAGGGCTGCCTGACCGAACTCGGCCTGGAAAGCGCCAACCTCGGCATGCAGGTGTTCGGCGGCCACGGCTATATCCGCGAACACGGCATGGAGCAGATCGTCCGCGACGCGCGGATCGCCACCCTCTACGAAGGCACCACCGGCATCCAGGCCCTCGACCTGCTCGGCCGCAAGGTCCTGCTGATGACCCAGGGCAAGGCCGTGCGCGACTTCACCAGGGGCGTGGCCCGGTTCGCCGTCGACCTGCTGAAGAACGAGCCGCGCATGCGCGGCCGCGCCCTGGTGCTGCTCAAGCTCTGCGCCCAATGGAACCTGCTGACCCTGCGCATTGCCCTCACCGCGCGCAAGCAACGCGATCTGGTGAGCACCGCCAGCCACGACTACCTGATGTTCTCCGGCTACGCCACGCTGGCCTATTCCTGGGCCCTCCAGGAAGCCGCTGCGCGCCGGCGACTGCGCCAGGGCGGCAGCGAGTCGGCGGACTTCTACAAGGCCAAGATCGCCACCAGCGAGTTCTACTTCGCCCGCCTGCTTCCGCGCGCCAAGGGCCACGCGGCGGCAATGGCGAAGCCGACGGGTTCGATCATGGACCTGAAGAGCGAGCACTTCGCCTTCGACTGAGGCGACCACCCGCAGCGCGCGCCAGCGGAGCCTCAGTCTCCGCTGGCGCCAGCCGGGGTCAGCAACAACGCACGAACGTCGTCGAGCATCGAGTCCCATTCCTCCTGGCCAATGTCCATCAGGCGGAAGTAGCGCAACATGAAAGCGCCCTCCACCGCCAGGAACGCCAGGCGCGCACGGCGTCCCTCAGGTGCGGACAGGTCCAGGCCTTCCAACCGGCTGCGATACCACTGGTTGCTGCCCTCCAGGTGCTCGGGCGTCTGGATCAGCGCCGCCATCAGCGCCGCCGCCTTGCTGCTGGACAGCTCGTCCGAACGCTGGGTCGCCTCGGCATGTGCGCGAACCCGCGTCAGTGGCGTCGGCTGCTTCCCTGCCACCGCTTCGAACAGGCTGTCGTAGGCCTTGCCCCAGCGCTCGAAGATCGCGTCGATCAGCGCATCCTTGGTACCGAAGCAGTACTGCACGCCGCCCTTGGTAATGCCCATTTCCTTCGCCACCGCATCGATGGTCAGGCCGGCCGCGCCTTCGCGGCCGATCACCGCCTCGGCGGCATCGAGCAACTGGTCACGGTCGATCGTTCGTCGGCGTCCCATGGCTACCTCTTGAGTTTAAATCCATACGTATGTATTTATATTTTCACGCGCCCGCCCGTGGCGCGCAATTCCCGTTATCCACGGCGAGCGATGAACCGTTCGCCACAGAGGTTATCCCATGTTCCGGCAGAACCGCTGGCTGGTCCTGGCCATCGTCTCCAGCGCCCTGTTCCTCATCATCATCGACATGACCGTGCTCTACACGGCCCTGCCGCGCCTGACCCACGACCTCGGCGCGACGGCCGCGGAGAAACTCTGGATCGTCAACGCCTATCCGCTGGTGGTCGCCGGCCTGCTGCCCGGCGCCGGCTTGCTCAGCGACCGCCTTGGCCACAAGCGGCTGTTCCTCACCGGCCTGCCGCTGTTCGGCCTGGCCTCGCTGTGCGCCGCCTTCGCCCCCAGCGCCGCGGCGCTGATCGCCGCCCGCGCCGGGTTGGCGGTGGGCGCGGCACTGATGATGCCGGCGACCCTGTCGATCGTCCGCCATGTCTTCCAGGACGAACGCGAACGCGCCCTGGCCATCGGCATCTGGGCCTCCGTCGCCTCTGCCGGCGCGGCGCTGGGGCCGGTGGTCGGCGGCGTGCTGCTGGAGTTCTTCTGGTGGGGCTCGGTGTTCCTCATCAACGTCCCGGTGGTGGTCGTCGCTTTGTTGCTGGCGCTGCCGGCCATCCCGGCCTGCGGCGGCCAATCGCGGCGCCCATGGGACCCCCTCGGCTCGCTGGAGGTGATGTTCGGCCTGGTCGGGGTGGTGTATGCGATCAAGGAACTCAGCACACGCGCCCCGGACTTCGGGCTGGCCGTCCTCGCCGCGCTCGGCGGCATGCTCTGCCTGTACCTGTTCGTCCGCCGCCAGCGCCGCGCCCGCGAACCGATGATCGACTTCGCGCTGTTCCGCAACCGGCGCTTCGCCCGCGGCGTCGCGGTGGCCCTGGTGGCGACCATGGCGCTGGTCGGCATGGAACTGGTGTTCAGCCAGCACCTGCAACTGGTGCAGGGCCTGACGCCGCTGAAGGCCGGCCTGTTCGTCCTGCCGATCCCGCTGGCCTCGCTGGTGGTCGGGCCGCTGGCCGGCTGGCTGGTGCCGCGCTGGGGCGAGAACCGGGTGATGTGCGCCTCCCTGCTGCTCGGCAGCGCCGGATTGCTCGGCCTGGCCCTGTCCTACCAGTCCGCCACCGGAGCGCAACTGGCCAGCCTGGTGCTGCTCGGCGTCGGCTTCGGCGGCGCGATGACCGCCGCCTCCACCGCGGTGATGCTCAACGTGGACGAACAGAGTTCCGGAATGGCGGCCGCCATCGAAGACGTGTCCTACGAATTGGGCGGGGTGATCGGCGTGACCCTGCTCGGCAGCCTGATGAGTTTCGTCTACGGGATGTCGCTGAGGCTGCCCTCGGCCGAGCTGCCGGCGCGGGTCCGCGACAGCCTCGACGACGCCCTGTTGGTCGCCGAGGGCCTGGCGCCGGAGGTCGCGTCGCGGCTCGTCGAGCTTGCCCGGCAGGCTTTCGACCAGGCCTTCGTCGCCGTGCTACTGGCCGCCGCCGCGCTGCTCTTCCTCAGCGCCATGGCGGTCCTGCGCCAGCCGCGTCCGGCTACAGAGCCAGCGCCACCAGCACCGCACACTCGGTAAGTTCGACCAGCGCGCCGGCGGTGTCCCCGGTGGTGCCGCCGAGGCGCGCGAGGAAACGGCTGCGCAGCCAGGCGAAGAGCATCAGCGTCACCAGCAACGCCAGCAGGCCGGCCAGGCCGAAGGCCAGGGCCAGGCCGAAACTCACCCCCAGCACCCACGGCAGGCTGCGCGCCGGCAGGTGCTCGGCGATGGCCTGGCCGAGGCCGCCGGGGCGCGCGTAGGGCGTGGTCAGGAACAGCAGCGGCAGGCTGCTGCGCGCCAGCCACGGGGCCAGCGGCAACAACCCGGCCTCGCCCTGGCCGAGCAGCGCCGCCAGGGCGGAGAACTTCAACAACAGGACCAGTACCAGGACAACCACCGCCACCGGGCCACTGCGCGGGTCCTTCATGATCGCCAGGGTCCGCTCGCGGTCGCCCAGCCCGCCGACCCAGGCGTCCGCCATGTCGGCCAGGCCGTCCAGGTGCAGCGCGCCGCTCAGCGCCACCCACAGGCTCAGCAGCAAGGCTGCCTGCAACAGCGGCGGCGTACCGTCGAGCGACCGCGCCGCGGCGTACAGCACGACGCCGATCAGCACCCCGACCAGTGGATAGCAGAGCACCGCGCGGCCGAACTGTTCCGGCGTCGGCATCGCCGACAGGCGCACCGGCAGGCGGGTGAGGAACTGCAAGGCGACCAGCAGTGAGCACAAGGCTTCGCGCATGGCTATTCCCCTTCCCGGCACTCGTGCCAGCGATCGTCGCCCTCTCCGGCGCGCAGGCCGAACAGTGCGCCATGACCGACGTCCACCTGCAGCAAGTGCTCGCGCGGCAGGCCACGGGCGCGAGCGAGCAACAGACGGATGACGCCGCCATGGGTCACCAGCAGCACACGACGGCCGGCATGACGCTGGCGCAGGCGTCGCTGGGCGACCAGCACCCGCGCCTCGAACTCGGACAGCGGCTCGCCGCCCGGCGGGGTAAAGGCGTAGGGATCGGCCCAGAAGCGGCCGAGCGCCTCGCTGTGGCAGTCCATCAGGGCGGCCGCCGAGCGCCCCTCCCAAGCGCCGAAATGCAGTTCGCGCAGATCGTTTTCCAGTTCCAGCTCGATCCCCTGGCGCTGCGCCAGTTCCTCGGCGAAGGCGCGGCAACGTTGCAATGGCGAGCTGACCAGCAGGTCCCAGCGTCCGCCTTCCACCGCCGTGCGCATCTGCGCCCAGCCACGCGCGGTCAAGGCGTCGTCGAGGCTGCCGCGGAAACCGCCGCCGGACTCGGTTTCGCCATGCCGCAGGAGGTCCAGGCGCAGGCTCATGCCGGGCGGTCCGAGACCGCCGCTTCGGCGAAGGTCGCCATCCCCGCGTGCAGCGCGCAGGCCTGGCGCAGCAGCGGCACCGCCAGCGCCGCGCCGCTGCCCTCGCCCAGGCGCAGGCCGAGGTCGAGCAGCGGTTGCGCCGCCAGGGCTTCGAGCACATGGCGATGGCCCGGCTCGGCACCGCTGTGGGCGAACAGCAGCCAGTCGCGGCAGGCCGGGTTCAGGCGCACCGCGCAGAGCGCCGCGACGCTGCAGATGTAGCCGTCGACCAGGGCGACCATGCCTTTCTGCGCGCAGGCCAGGTAGGCGCCGGCCAGCGCGGCGATCTCCAGGCCACCGAGACGGCGGAGGGTTTCGAAGGGGTCGGCGCGATGGGCGCCGTGCAGGGCCAGGGCACGCTCGATCACCGCGGCCTTGTGCGCCACGCCGCTGGCGTCCAGCCCGGTTCCCGGCCCGACCAGCGCGCTCGCCGGCGCATCCAGCAGCGCGCAGGCCATGGCCGCCGCCGCGGTGGTATTGCCGATGCCCATCTCGCCGCCGATGAACAGCTGGCTGCCGGCCTGCTCGGCGCGGCGCACGCTTTCGCGCCCGGCCTCGAGCGCCAGCAGGCACTGTTCGGCGCCCATCGCCGGGGCCTCGACGAAGTTCGCGGTGCCCGCCGCCAGGCGCAGGTGGCGCACGCCGGGCAAGGCTTCCAGGGGGACGGCGGTGCCCAGGTCGACCACCTCCAGGCCGGCGCCGAGTTCGCGCGCCAGCACGCTGATCGCCGCGCCGCCGCGGACGAAGTTGCGCAGCATCTCGCCGGTGACCGCCTGCGGATAGGCCGAGATGCCCTCGGCGACTACCCCGTGGTCGCCGGCAAAGACCGTCACCCAGAGCCTCTCCAGGCTCGGTCGTTCGCGCCCCTGCAACGCCGCCAGGTCGATCGCCACCTGCTCCAGGCGGCCCAGCGAGCCGCGCGGCTTGGTCAACCGGTCCTGGCGTTCGGCCGCGCGCCGGCGCATCTGCGGGTCCGCCTCGCGGCAGGTGTCGCGCCACCATTGCAGACTCATAGCGGTTCTCCTTTCAACGGCATGGGCAGGCCGGCGACGGTGAAGGTCACCCGTTCGCAGCGTTCGGCGATGGCCTGGTGCAGCCAGCCGGCCTCGTCGACGTAGCGCCGGCTGAGTTCGCCCAGCGGCACCACGCCGAGCCCGGTTTCGTTGCTGACCAGGATGATCCGTCCCGGCAGCTCGCCGAGACATTCCAGCAGCGCCTCGCGCTCGCCGTCGAGACGCTGGGGATCGTCGCAGAGCAGCAGGTTGGTCAGCCACAGGGTCAGGCAGTCGACCAGCAGGCAGCGTCCGGCCTCGGCCTCGCTGCGCAGCGTCGCCGCCAGCGCCAGAGGCTCCTCCAGGGTTCGCCAGTGGGCCGGGCGGCGCGCGCGGTGCTCGGCGATGCGCCGGCCCATTTCGCCGTCGCCGGCCTGGGCGGTGGCGATGTAGCTCACCGCCAGCCCGCTCTCGGCGGCCAGGCGCTCGGCCAGGCGGCTCTTGCCGGAACGGGCGCCGCCAAGGATCAGGTCACGCATGGGGTTCTCCGCAGAGGGCGAGCAATCGCCCGGTATCCAGGTGGCGCTCGACCAGGTCGGCGAGCCGCTCGATGTCGCGTTCGCGCAAGGCCTGGTAGTCCACCGCCTGGACCTCGCGCAGGCCGGCCCAGCGCAGCAGCGCCGAACAGGCCGCGGTGGATTCGAACAGGCCGTGCAGGTAGGTGCCCATGACGTTCCCGTCGACGCTGCGGGCACCATCCGCGCGGCCATCGTCGAGCACCACCGCCGGCCGCGCCAGGGCTTCGCCACGGGTGACTCCGGCATGGATCTCGTAGCCCGACAGCGGCGCATCCTCCAGGCTCAGGCGGCCCTGTACGTTGCGCAATTGCTTGTCCGCCTCAAGGGTCGTTTCCAACGCCAGCAGGCCGAGGCCAGCGCTGCTGCCGGCCGCGCCTTCCAGGCCGAGCGGATCGTGCAGGCGCTCGCCGAGCATCTGCAGGCCGCCGCAGATCCCCAGCAGGCGACCGCCGTAGCGCAGGTGACGGAGGATCGCCTCGTCCCAGCCGCGCTCGCGCAGCGCCGCGAGGTCGGCGCGCACGCTCTTCGAGCCGGGCAGGACGATCAGGTCCGCCGACGGCAGCGCCTGGCCGGGGCCGACGAAGCTCAACTCGACCTGGGGGTGCAGGCGCAGCGGATCGAAATCGGTGTGGTTGCTGATCCTCGGCAGCACCGGCACCACCACCTTCAGGCGCGGCCCGACCTTGGCCGCCTGGCGCGTGTCGATGGCGTCCTCCGCCTCCAGGTGCAGGTCGCTGACATAGGGCAGCACGCCGAGCACCGGCTTGCCGGTGCGCGCCTCCAGCCAGTCGAGGCCGGGTTGCAGCAGGGCGATGTCGCCGCGGAAGCGATTGATGACGAAGCCCTTGACCCGCTCCCGCTCCGAGTCGGAGAGCAGTTCCAGGGTGCCGACCAGGTGGGCGAAGACCCCGCCGCGGTCGATATCGGCGACCAGGATCACCGGGCAATCCACCGCTTCGGCGAAGCCCATGTTGGCGATGTCGTTGGCGCGCAGGTTGATCTCCGCCGGCGAGCCGGCGCCCTCCACCATCACCACCCGGTAGGCGGCGGCGAGCCGCCCATGGGAAGCCAGCACCGCTTCCATCGCCACGCGCTTGTAGTCGTGGTAGGCGGCGGCGTCCATGCTGGTCACCGCGCGGCCATGGATGATCACCTGGGCGCCGATGTCGGTGTTCGGCTTGAGCAGCACCGGGTTCATGTCGGTGTGCGGCGCCAGCCGGCAGGCCTGGGCCTGGACCGCCTGGGCGCGGCCGATCTCGCCGCCGTCGGCGGTGACCGCGCTGTTCAGCGCCATGTTCTGCGGCTTGAACGGCACCACCGCGACGCCGCGCCGGGCCAGCCAGCGGCACAGCGCGGTCACCAGGGTGCTCTTGCCGGCGTCCGAGGTGGTGCCCTGGACCATCAGGGTCCGCCCGCGATCACTCATGAGCAGGCTCCTTGAAGCCGAGCAGCGCGGCATCGAGCCGGGCCCAGGCGGCCTCGTCGGCGGGCAGGCCGAGGCGCAGGCTGGCCGGCTGCTCGAATTGGCGGGTGAGGATGCCGCGCCGCGCCAGGTAGTCGTGCAACGCCGCGCAGCGTGGATCGACCAGGCGCTGGAACAGCGCGCTGCCGCCCGCCGGCGGCCAGCCGTGGCGGCGCAGCAGTTCCTCCAGGCGCTGGCTGGCGGCCAGCAGGCGCTCGCGCTGCTGGCGCTGTTGCTGGCGGTCGCGCAAGGCACTCTGGGCCACATGGCGCACCGGGCCATTGACCGTCCACGGGCCGAGCTGCTCGGCCAGCGCCTGCAACAGCGGCCGTTCGCCGAGGGCGAAGCCGAGCCGCGCGCCGGCCAGGCCGAAGAACTTGCCGAACGAGCGCAGCACGATCAATCCGGGCCGGTTGCTGCAGGCCGCCAGGCTCGACTGCGGGGTGCAGTCCATGAACGCCTCGTCGACCAGCAGCCAGCCGCCGCGACGTTGCAGGCGGGCATGCCAGGCCAGCAGCTCGGCGGGCTCGAAGACCCGCCCGGTGGGGTTGTTCGGGTTGACCACCAGCAGCACGTCGAGGCTGTCGAGATAGGGCTCGACCTCGGCCTCGCCGATCTCCCGCACCAGGTGCCCGGCCTGGCGCCAGGCGTGGGCGTGCTCGGCGTAGCACGGCGACAGGACGCCGACCCGCCCGCCCCGCCGCAACCTTGGCAGGGCCTGGATCGCCGCCTGGCTGCCGGCCAGCGGCAATACCCGTTCGGCGCCGTAGTAGAGGCAGGCGGCGGCTTCCAGGCCGTCGTCGCTCTCCGGCAGGCGGGTCCAGGCCTGCTCGGGGATCGCCGGCAGCGGAAACGGCCAGGGCGCGATGCCGGTGGACAGGTCCAGCCAGTCCGCCAGCGGAATGTCGTAGCGGCGCGCCGCCTCGCGCAACCGCCCTCCGTGTTCAAGCATGCAGCCACCCCATGGCCCAGAGTCCGGCCAGCACCAGCAGCCAGAGCAGCACGCCCTGGCGCACCAGCGCCAGGGCCCGATAGATGTCGCGGCCCTGCGGCTGCGGGCCGCTGCCGAGGAGCGGCCGCTGGTGCAGCTCGCCGTGGTAGATCGCCGCGCCGCCCAGGGAAACCCCCAGCGCACCGGCGCCGGCGGCCATCACCGGGCCGGCGTTGGGGCTGTCCCATTGCGGCGCCTGCTCGCGCCAGCAGCGCAGGGCCTGGCGGGTGTCGCCGAGCAGCGCGTAGGTCAGCGCCACCAGCCGCGCCGGCAGGTAGTTGAGGATGTCGTCGATCTTCGCCGCGGCCCAGCCGAAGCGCTCGAAGCGCGCGTTGCGGTAGCCCCACATCGCGTCCAGGGTATTGCTCAGGCGATACAGCACCACCCCCGGCGCGCCGGCCACGGCGAACCAGAACAGGGCGGCGTAGACCGCGTCGCTGCCGTTCTCCAGTACCGACTCGGTGGCCGCGCGGGCGACCCCGGCCTGGTCCAGTTCGCGGGTATCGCGGCTGACCAGGTAGCCGACACGTCGCCGCGCCTCGTCCAGGTCGCCGGCGCGCAAGGCCAGCGCCACCGGTTCGGCGTGCTCGCCGAGGCTGCGCAGGCCGAGCGCGGCGTACAGCGCCAGGGCCTGGACCAGCCAGCCGAGGTAGGGAAGTTCAGCGAGCGCCCAGGCCAGCAGGGTCAGCGGCAGTACCGCGAGGACCCAGGCGGTCACCCCATGGCTGCGCCAGCCGACCCCGGGATCGCCCTCGCCGGCCAGGCGCGAGCGGTTGAAACGGCGCTCCAGGCGGTCGGCCAGGCGGCCGAAGGCGACCAGCGGGTGCCAGCCCTGCGGCTCGCCGAAGCGCGCATCCAGCACCACGCCGAGGATACCCAGCAGTGCGCTCATGCTCGCTCGCCCCAACGGTTCTGGTAGACCAGCTCGGCCAGCGGACGCGGTTCGCTCCAACCCTCCAGCGCCAGCATCGGCGCCGGGTAGAACTCCGCCACCGGGCCCAGGCAGAGCACCGCCACCGCCTCGCTGCCGGGCGGCAGGCCGAGCAACTCGCCCAGCGCGGCCGGATCGAACAGCGATACCCAGCCCATCCCCAGGCCCTCGGCGCGACTGGCCAGCCAGAGGTTCTGGATCGCGCAGGCGAGCGACGCCAGGTCCATCTGCGGCAGGGTCCGGCGACCGAACACATGGCGTTCGCGGTCGTCCATCAGGGCGGCGACCAGCAGTTCGGCGCAATCCAGCACGCCCTCGACCTTGAGCCGCATGAACTCGTCGGAGCGCTCGCCGAGGGCTTCGGCGGTGCGTCCGCGTTCCTCCTCGACCAGCCCGTGGATGGCCCGCCGCAACGCCGGCTCGGTGATACGGATGAAGCGCCAGGGTTGCATCAGGCCAACGCTGGGCGCCTGGTGTGCGGCCTCCAGCAGCCGCGCGAGCAGCTCCGGCGCCACGCTGCCGCCGCTGAAGTGGCGCATATCGCGGCGCTCGGCGATGGCCCGGTAGACGGCGGCGCGCTCCGTGGCGCTGAAGGCGTGGGAAGAATCGGACATGTCAGTCGGCGTCTCGCGCGGGCGCCAGCAACGCAGCGGCGGCCTGCGGGTTGGAAGGCAGGTAGAAATGGATATAGGAAGCCGTCAGCCGGCCAAGACGGAACACCGCCTCCGCCGTGTTCCGGCCGTTCGGGCAGACGCCAAGGGCCAGAGGCTCGACGGCGCAGTCGAGGGTCGAGTGATGGAAGGTATGCCCGCGCAGCCGCCCTTCCGGCAGCTCGACCTCCTGCAAGGCCAGGGCGGTCAGGCGCTTCTGCAGGCGCGCCCGGCCCGGCAGCAGGCCGAGCAGTTCGCCGCGCTCGCCGTCGGCGTCTTCCAGGCAGTCGAGCAGGTAGAGCATGCCGCCGCACTCGGCCAGCAGCGGCTTGCCGGCGGCATGGTGGGCTCGGATCGCCTCGGCCATGGCGCGATTGCCCTGCAGGCGCCCCAGGTGCAGTTCGGGATAGCCGCCCGGCAGGTACAGGCTGTCCACGGCGGGCAACGCCTGGTCCTGCAGCGGCGAGAAGAACGCCAGCTCGGCGCCGAGTTCGCGCAGCAGGTCGAGATTGGCCTGGTAGAGGAAGGCGAACGAGGCGTCGCGGGCCACGCCGATGCGCACGCCTTCCAGGCTGCGTTGCAGCGGCGCCGGAGCGGGCACCTCGAAGGTCACCGGCTCCGGCAGGTCGGTCTCGGCGCTGGCCAGCAAGGCGTCGGCGGCGGCGTCCAGGCGTACATCGAGATCGGCCAGTTCCTCGGCCTGGACCAGGCCCAGGTGGCGGCTCGGCAATTCGAATTCGGCCGAGCGCGGCAGACCGCCGAACCAGCGCATGCCGGGCGGCAGGCAATCGCGCAGGATGTCGCTGTGGCGCTGGCTGCCGACGCGGTTGCCGAGCACTCCGGAAAACGGCAGGTCCGGCTGGAAATGCGCCAGGCCGTAGGCCAGCGCGCCGAAGGTCTGGGCCATCGCCGCGCCGTTGATCACTCCCAGCACCGGCACGCCGAAACGCCGCGCCAGGTCTGCCGCCGAGGGGTTGCCATCGAACAGGCCCATCACCCCTTCGATGAGGATCAGGTCGGCCTCGCCGGCGGCCCGCGCCAGCAGGCGTCGCGCTTCGGCCTCGCCGACCATCCACAGGTCGAGCTGGTAGACCGGCGCGCCGGAGGCGCGAGCGAGAATCATCGGGTCGAGGAAGTCCGGTCCGCACTTGAACACCCGCACCCGTCGCCCCTGGCGCGCATGCAGGCGGGCCAGAGCGGCGGTGACGGTGGTCTTGCCCTGGCCGGAGGCCGGGGCGGCGATCAGCAGGGCCGGACAGCGTGCCTGGGTCATGGGCGAAGCGTCTCCGCGCATGGCGCCGGCATCAGAACTCCACTCCTTTCTGCGCCTTGATCCCGGCCTTGAACGCGTGCTTGACCAGGCTCATCTCGGTCACCGTGTCGGCGGCCTCGATCATCCCCGGCTGCGCGCCGCGGCCGGTCACCACCACATGCTGCATGGCCGGGCGCGCCTGGATGTCGGCGAGGACCCTGTCCAGTTCCAGGTAGCCGTGCTTGAGGGCGATGTTCAGTTCGTCCAGCACCACCAGGCCAACGTCCGGGTCGGCCAGCAATTGCGCGGCGACCTTCCAGGCCGCCTCGGCCTTGGCGATGTCGCGCTGGCGGTCCTGGGTCTCCCAGGTGAAGCCCTCGCCCATCACGTGATAGCTGACTTCCTCGGGGAAGCGCCGGAAGAAGGCTTCCTCGCCGGTGCTGGCGGCGCCCTTGATGAACTGCACGACACCGACCTTCATGCCATGGCCCAGGGCCCGCGCGACCATGCCGAAGGCCGAGCTGCTCTTGCCCTTGCCGTTGCCGCTATGCACCAGGAGCACGCCGCGTTCGTCGCGGGCCTGGGCGATCTTCTCGTCGACCACGGCCTTCTTGCGCTCCATCCGCTCGCGGTGGCGCTGGTCCTTCTCGGGGGATTCGTTCATCGTCGATCACTCCTTGCGGCGACGCGGCCGCGCCGTCGCCTCGTTCATTCGAAATACCCGGCCTCACAGAGCCTGGTAGCGCACGCTGAGGTAGACCGCCTGGCCAGGCTGGTTGTAGCCATACGCGGTTTCGTAGTCGGCACCGAACAGGTTGGCGATCCGGCCCTGCAGGCGCCATTCGTCGTTCAGCCGGTACTCGCTGCGCAGGTCGAGGGTGGCGTAGCCGCCCAGGCGCACCTTGTTGGCCGGATCATCATAGCGTCGGCCTTCGGCGTGCACGCTGGCGCCCAGCGAAAGACGCTCGAAGCGCCGGTCCAGTTCCAGGTTGAACATCCGCCGCGCCCGGCGCGGCAGCTCGTTGCCGTCGTTGACGCCGCCGGAACGGTTTTGCGGGTCGAGGAAGGTCGCGTTGGCGTTCCAATCCCAGCCCAGCCACTGGCTGCCGAGGACCAGTTCGACGCCACGGATGCGCGCTTCGTCGATGTTGAACGGCACATAAAGCCCCTGACGGGTTGTATAGGTGATCAGCGAGTCGATGTCCGTACGATAGGCATTCACCGCCCAGTGCCCCCAGTCGTGCGTACCGCTGAGGCCGACCTCCAGGCTGCGCGAAGTCTCGGCGTCCAGGTCGGGATTGCCGTAGTCGAGGTAGTAGAGTTCGTTGAAGGTCGGCGCCTTGAATGCCGTACCGTAGCTGACGGTGAAGCGCAGCGCGTCGCTCAGCGCGTAGCCCCAGGCGGCGCTGCCGGTGTCGTGCACGCCGAACTGCTGGTTGTCGTCACGGCGCAGGCTCAGTTGCCAATCCTGGCGACCGTACCGGCCGAGGTACTGGGCGAACCAGCCTTTGTTCAGCCGCGAGTCGACGCTGAAGGCTTCGCTGCTGCTGATCTCGTCCTTCTGCCAGTCGTAGCCGAGGGTCAGCACATGGCCTTCGGCCAGGGTCAGGTCGTTCTGCCAGGACAGGCTGTCGCGACGGGTATCGAAGCGCGAGTAGAAACGGCCATCCTGATAGGCATCGGCCTTGTCCTCGCTGCGCCCGGCCTGGAGGGTCACCAGCCAGGGATCGAGCGGAGTGAAGCGGGCACGGCCGCCGACCAGGTTCTGCTCGCCGTCGGCGTTGGTATTGAAACCGGAGTTGCCGAAAACCTGGTCATAGTCGTTGTGCGACTTGGCCCTGAGCAGCGTGCCGTCGAGTTCCAGGCCATTGTCGAAGCGATAGCCGCCGCGCAGGTTACCGGACAGGTTGCGATAGCCATCGCGGTCTGGTTCGTAGCTCGAGGTGCCTGCGCGCTTGGCGTTGATGCCCGCCGTATCGAAGCTGCTCACCCCGAGGCTGTACCAGCCGTTGCCAGCGCCGCCGCTGACCCCGGCGCTGCCCTCCAGGGTCTGATGGGTGCCGTAGCCGGCGGAGAAGAACGGCTTGGCGCCCTGGCCGTCGCCGCGCCGGGTGAAGATCTGGATCACCCCGCCGATGGCCTCCGAGCCGTACAGGCTGGAACGCGGCCCGCGGACCACCTCGATGCGCTCGATCAGCTCCACCGGCAAGTCCTGGAACGCGGTGAGGCCGGCGCTGGCCGAGCCGACCTTGATGCCGTCGATCAGCACCAGCACATGGTCGGACTCGGTGCCGCGCAGGAACAGCGTGGTGTTCTTGCCGAAACCGCCGTTGTTCGCCAGCGACACGCCGGGTACCTGGCGCAACAGCTCCGGCACGCTGCGCGCCTGGCTGCGCTCGATATCCTCGCGGTCGATGACGCTCACTGCCGCCAGGCTCTGGGAAGCGGTCTGGGCGGTACGGGTGGCGGTCACCACCTGGTCGGCAAGGCTGACCGGTTCGGCCAGGCTCAGGGAAGACGCGCCGCACAGCGCCACGGCTGCCGGGGTCAGGAAAACTCTGTTCATGCTCTGCGCTGCTCCGTCGCTCTCACCCGCGCGACCTGGGTTGAGGCAGACGGAGGACGAAGCGACGGCAGGAGACGTCCGACAGCGCCCTCCGCGATGCCGTGGGTGCGTCAGGCCGGTCTCCGGGCTCGCGAGCGAAGCGCTGGACGCTTCCAGCCGCGCCTTCCCATGCCGGAGCACAGTGGTCATCGAGCGGCTGTCTGATTCGCCTACCGTTGCGGGGGCAGCGCTGGCCTGGTTCCGACGGAACGCACCAGCTTCCCTGTTTCACCCCTTGCGGGGCACCTGTCGCAAGGCGCGCAGCTTAGTGGTTCGGGGCTTGCGCGGTCAATGTGGGCGGCCACCGCAGAACTAGCGCCCGGCTCCGGGGAGCGGGTCCGCGCGCAGCGCCGTCCCGGCCGGAGCATGGCTGCGGCACCACTGCCGCCAGGTGGCCTGCAACTGCACCAGCGCGGCGCCGGCCAGCTCGCCGCGTTCGCTGCCGGCCAGCGGGCTGGCGGCCAGGGCCTTGAGCAGGCGCGCGGTCGGCGGGTCGAGGGCGTGTTCACGCTCAGCCCGCGGGCCATCGCCCTGCAGCGCCAGGCGCAGGCGCCGCAGGTAGCGGTCGCGGGCCTGCGCCAGGGACGCCGGGACCTCCTCCAGGCACTGCCGCAGGTAGAGCAGCTCGTCGCCGAAGTCGAGTCCCATCAGGCCGTCCGACCAGGGCTGGCGGCGCCCCTCCGGCAAACGGTCGTAGCGCTGCGCCAGGCGGATCAGGCGATCCGCGGTGCGCCCGCCGAACCAGGCCTCGGCCTGCGCCGGCGAGCGCAGGGTGAGCCGCGCCAGGTCGCCGAGGGTGGCCTGCAGCATGCGCCGGTAATGGCGTTCGCCCGGCCGCAGGCTGACCAGGTTGAACACCAGCACGGCGAAGGCCACCCCGAGCACCGTCGACAGGGCGTTGTTGAGGAAGTGCGCGAGGTCGTAGCTCATGCTGTTGCTCGGCGCGACGTTCTTCACGAAGAAGATGCAGAACGGCGAGGCGATCCCGGCCAGGCTCGCCCGGTTCACGCACAGCGCGGCGAAGAACAGCGGTACGCCCAGGCCCAGGCAGAGCAGCGGGAAGCCGTCCACGCCGGGCAGGTAGAACAGTGCGACGAAGCCGGCCAGCGGGATCGACAGGAGGATCCCGCGAAGGAAGTTCAGGCCGGCCTGGGCCGGGTTGTCGCGGCTGGCGAAGAGACTCAGCACCACCCCGGTGATCGACACCGCGCCCAACCCGCTCGGCCAGGCGCTGGCCAGCCAGAACGCGGCCACGCAGAGGAACGCCAGGGCGCTGCGCAGGCCGAACAGCACGCCGCGCTCGATGTCCCGGTGCCAGGCGATGGCGGCCGGCGCCTGGCGGGTGGGCGCGCCATAGACCAGCGCCTCGACGCTGCGCCCGGCCGCCCTCGCCTCGCCGAGCAGGCGTTCGAGGCAGACCAGGCACAGGTGCAACTGTCCATGCGCCGCGTCCAGCGCCAGGCGCAAGCGCTGCCGGCAGGCCTCGAACTCGGCCTGGCGGCCCTCGCGCAACAGTGCCTCGAGTTCTTCCAGCCAGGGCTGCAAGGCGTGCGCGCTGGCCGGATCGAGCAGCCTCCGCTCGCGAGCCACCTTGCGCGCCGCGCGCAGCAGGCCGAGCAGGTCGAGGCCTAGCACGCGCAAGGCCTGGGAACGGGCGCGGCCGAGCGCGCCCTCGAACCAGGCGTGGTCGCGCTGGGCGTCCGCCGCGGCGATCCGCCCCAGCGCCGCGAGCAGCTCGCCGCGTTCGTCGGCGCCGCGCAGCTCCGCCGCGGCCGCCTGCAAGCCGGCCTCCCAGGCCGCCTTGCCCTGGTTCGCCAACTGGCGTTCCAGGCGCCGCGGCCAGAGCAGCACATTCACCAGCGCCGCGCAGAGGATGCCCAGGCCGATCTCCGAGCAGCGGGCCACCGCCTGGTCGAACACCGTCGCCGGATCGGCGCTGGCCGGCAGGGCGACGATGGCCGCGGTGTAGCCGGCCAGGACGAAACCGTAGGACGCATGATTGTGCAGCAGCGACGCGCCGGCGGTGCAGAACGCCAGCCAGAGGGCCATCAGCAGGAGGAAGGGCAGCGATGCCTGGCCATAGAGCGCGACCATGCCGATGGACACCAGCGCACCGGCGCAGGTGCCGATCAGGCGGAACATGCCCTTGGCCAGGACCATGCCGCTATAGGGCTGGCTGACCACGAACACCGTCATCAATGCCCATTGCGGCTGCTCCAGCTCCAGGCTGAAGGCCAGGTACAGGGCCAACCCGCCGGCCAGCAGGGCCTTCACGGCGAACTGCAGTTCGTGCAGACGCGGGCACAGCAGCACCTGCACCAGGTCGGAGGAAAAGAAGGAAGGCTTGGCCATCGCGGACGCCCCGAAATACATGAGCGAGCGAATTATTAGCAAGCTAATTTTCTATTGTCCAGCCTCCCCGCGAACTTTCCGGAAGAGCGTTTCGCCCTGCGAAACATGCGCCACGGAGGCCCACTGGAGCCGACCAACACGCCTGCGCAGAAGGCGCCAACCGGCAGCGGCACGCGCCAAGCGTTCGTATACAATATCCCGCACGTTCCCAACGCCATGCAGGTTGTCCCGCTTGCCTCTCTCCATGCTCAACGCCCCTAACCTGGGCATCGCCCCTTCGGCCTCCGAGATCATCGCCAAGCACCTGCGCGAAGCGATCATCGCCGGGCATTTCGCCGAGGACGAACCGATCCGCCAGGACGACATCGCGCAACTCTTCAATGTCAGCAAGATTCCCGTCCGCGAGGCCCTCAAGCGCCTGGAGGCGGAAGGCCTGGTGCTGTTCCAGCGCAACAAGGGCGCGGTGGTGACGCGTATTTCCGAACCGGAACTGGCGCAGATGTTCGAAGTGCGGGTGCTGCTCGAGGCGCAGGCGATCCGCCTGGCGGTGCCGAACATGGACGAGACCACCTTCGCCCGTGCCGAGGCGATCTGCGCCGACTTCGTCGGCGAAGACAACGTCGGCCGCTGGGCCGAACTCAACTGGCAACTGCACGCCTGCCTCTACGAACCGGCGCAGCGGCCGTTCCTGGTCAACCTGATCCGCTCCATCCACGACAAGCTGGAACGCTACCTGCGCATGCAGATGAGCCTGTCCGAAGGCAAGCAGCGCGCCGACCAGGAACACCGCGAGATCGTCGCCGCCTGTCGCGCCGGCGATGCCGAACGGGCCGCGGCACTGATCGAGGCACATATCGTCGGGGTCTGCCGGACCCTCTACGAACACCTGCCGAACCGCCCGGCCAGCACCTGAGCCGGGCCATCCAGGCTATGCCGCTTTCGTCATCCGCCTGAGCGAAAACCCTCAAGCGCCCCGTCCCGCCGAAACGCCACCCTGTGGCGCATTCCCCGGCACAGGCGAGGGCCACCATGCAACGCATCCGCATCATCGATTCGCATACCGGCGGCGAGCCCACCCGCCTGGTCATCGGCGGCTTTCCCGATCTCGGCCAGGGCGACATGGCCGAGCGCCGGCGCCTGCTCGGCGAGCGCCACGACGCCTGGCGCGCCGCCTGCATCCTCGAACCGCGCGGCAGCGACGTACTGGTCGGCGCCCTGCTCTGCGCACCGGTCGATCCCGAAGCCTGTGCCGGAGTGATCTTCTTCAACAACAGTGGCTACCTCGGCATGTGCGGCCACGGCACCATCGGCCTGGTCGCCTCGCTGGCACACCTCGGGCGGATCGGTCCCGGCGTGCACCGCATCGAGACGCCGGTCGGCGAGGTCGAGGCGACCCTCCACGAGGACGGTTCGGTCAGCGTGCGCAACGTGCCGGCCTACCGCTACCGTCGCCAGGTCAGCGTCGAAGTGCCCGGCATCGGCCGGGTCAGCGGCGACATCGCCTGGGGCGGCAACTGGTTCTTCCTGGTCGCCGGACACGGCCAGCGCATCGCCGGCGACAACCTCGACGCCCTCACCGCCTACACCGTCGCCGTCCAGCAGGCGCTGGAAGACCAGGGCATCCGCGGCGAGGACGGCGGCGCCATCGATCACATCGAACTGTTCGCCGACGATCCCCACGCCGACAGCCGCAACTTCGTGCTCTGTCCCGGCAAGGCCTACGACCGCTCGCCCTGCGGCACCGGCACCAGCGCCAAGCTGGCCTGCCTGGCCGCCGACGGCAAGCTGCTGCCCGGCCAGCCCTGGCGCCAGGCGAGCGTGATCGGCAGCCAGTTCGAGGGGCGTTACGAGTGGCTCGACGGCCAGCCCGGCGGGCGCATCGTGCCGACCATCCGCGGCCGCGCCCACGTCAGCGCGGAAGCCACCCTGCTGCTGGCGGACGACGATCCGTTCGCCTGGGGCATCCGCCGGTGAACGCCGAGGTCATCGTGGTCGGCGCCGGCATCGTCGGCAGCGCCTGCGCCCATGAACTGGCGCGTCGCGGCCTCGACGTACTGGTGCTGGACAGCCGCCGCGGCGGTGCCACCGCGGTGGGCATGGGCCATCTGGTGGCGATGGACGACAACCCGGCCGAACTGGCCCTCAGCGACTACTCGATCCAGGCCTGGCGCGCCTGGGCGGCGGATCTGCCGGAAGACTGCGCGTACCGCAATTGCGGCACCCTCTGGCTGGCCGCCGACGCCAGCGAACTCGCCGAGGCCGAACGCAAGCGCCAGGCGCTGCAAGCCGCCGGCGTTGCCTGCCGGATGCTTGGCGCCGCGCGCCTGTACGCCCTCGAACCGGCCCTGCGGCCGGGCCTGGCCGGCGCCCTGGAGGTGTCCGGCGACGGCATCCTCTACGCGCCCAACGCCGCGCGCTGGCTGCTCGACCAGGCCGGGCCGCGCCTGCGCCGGCTGTACGCCGAAGTCAGCGAAGTGGACGGCAGCCGCCTGCGCCTGGCCGACGGCCGCTGGCTGAGCGCCGAGGCGCTGGTGCTGGCCAACGGCATCCATGCCGGCGAGCTGTGCGCGGAGCTGCCGATCCGCCCGAAGAAAGGCCACCTGCTGATCACCGACCGCTATCCCGGCACCCTCCGCCATCAACTGGTGGAACTCGGCTATGTCAGCAGCGCCCACGCCAGCAGCGGTACCTCGGTAGCCTTCAACGCCCAGCCGCGCCCCACCGGGCAGGTCTTCCTCGGCTCCTCGCGGCAGTTCGACACGCTCGACCCGCAGGTGGAAGGCCCGGTGCTGGCGCGCATGCTGCGGCGTGCCCTGGACTACCTGCCGGGGCTCGCCGGCCTCAATGCGATCCGTGCCTGGACCGGCTTCCGCGCTGCCACTCCGGACGGCCTGCCGCTGCTTGGCGAGCACCCGGCGCAGCCGGGCCTGTGGCTGGCGGTCGGCCACGAGGGCCTGGGCGTGACCACCGCGCCGGGCAGCGCGCGCCTGCTCGCCGCCCAGTTGCTCGGCGAAACGCCGCCGCTGGATGCCACGCCTTATCTGCCGCAACGCTTCCTCTCCAGCTCCGGGAGTGCCCGGCCATGATCGAACTGTTCATCGACCGGCGTCCGCTGCGGGTCGCCGTCGGCACCAGCGTGGCGGCCGCCCTCGCCCTCGGCGGCGACGGCTGCTCCCGCAGCGCGGTCGGCGGCGGGCGGCGCGCGCCGTTCTGCGGCATGGGCGCGTGCCAGGAATGCCGGGTATTGATCGACGGTCGGCGACGCCTGGCCTGCCAGACCGTCTGCCAATCCGGCATGCGCGTGGAGACCCAGGCATGAGCGCCGACTACGACCTGCTGATCGTCGGTGCCGGCCCCGCCGGCCTGGCCGCAGCGCTGGCCGCCGCGCCGAGCGGCGCGCGCATCGCCCTGGTCGACGACAACCCGGCCGCCGGCGGACAGATCTGGCGCGACGGCTCGCGTGCCAGCCTGCCGCCGCGTGCCCATCAGATGCGCCAACGCCTGGCCGGGCAGGCCAATGTCGAGCACTTCCCGGCGACCCGGGTGGTCGCCTGCGGTCCCGGCAGGCGCCTGTTGCTGGAAGACCCGCAACGTGGCTGGCAGGTCGGCTACCGACGCCTGGTCCTCTGCACCGGCGCCCGCGAACTGCTGCTGCCTTTTCCCGGCTGGACCCTCCCCGGCGTCACCGGCGCCGGCGGCCTGCAGGCGTTGGCCAAGGGCGGCCTGCCACTGGCCGGCCAGCGCCTGGTGGTGGCTGGCTCCGGCCCGCTGCTGCTGGCCAGCGCCGCCAGCGCCAGCCAGTGCGGGGCGCGCCTGCTGCGCGTCGCCGAACAGGCGCCGGCGAGAACCCTGGCCGCCTTCGCCGTACGCCTCCCGCGCTGGCCCGGCAAGCTGTGGCAGGCCGCCGGCCTGTTCGCCCGTAGCTACCGCGCCGACAGCTACGTGCTCGCCGCCCTCGGCGAGGAGCGCCTGGAAGCCGTGCGCCTGCGCGAAGGCGGTCGGGTCCGCGAGATCGCCTGCGAACGCCTGGCCTGCGGCTTCGGCCTGGTGCCCAACGTGCAACTCGGCCAGGCCCTCGGCTATCGCCTCGACGGCCCGGCGCTCGCCGTCGACGAATGGCAGGCCGGCAGCCTGCCCGACCACTACGCCGCCGGCGAATGCACCGGCTTCGGCGGCAGCGAACTGGCCCTGGTGGAAGGCGCCATCGCCGGCCATGCCGCCGTCGACGAGCGCGACGCGGCTCGCCGCCTGTGGCCACGACGGCGACGCTGGCAGGGCTTCGCCGACACCCTGGCGCGACACTTCGCCCTGCGTGCCGAACTGCGTCAACTGGCGGAGGCGGATACCCTGGTCTGCCGTTGCGAAGACGTCCCCTTGGCCGCGCTGGCCGGGCATGCCGGCTGGACCGAGGCCAAGCTGCACAGCCGTTGCGGCATGGGCGCCTGCCAGGGGCGGATATGCGGCAGCGCCGCGCAATTCCTGTTCGGCTGGACGCCTCCGGCGCCGCGTCCGCCGTTCAGCCCGGCGCGCCTGGAGACCCTGGCCCGCTGGCAGGGCGACGCCGGCTAGCGACGCTCGGCGCGATACAGCCAGCCGAGGCCGGCCAGCGACAGCAGCAGACCACCCAGCAGCATGGGTGTCAGCGGCTCGGCGAACATCCAGTGCGCCCATAGCAGGGTCAGCGCCGGGCTCAGGTACAGCGCCGCGCTGCCACCCTGTGCGGAAAGATGGCGCAGGCCCAGCCAGTACAGGCCGTAGCCGCCGAAGGTGGGCAGCAGCACCAGCCAGGCGAGCCCGAACAGGAATCCGCCGGACAGCGGCGGCCGCAGGCTACCCTCCGCCAGCGCCAGGCCGGCGAACGCCGGCAGCGCGGCGCCGATCTGCACGAACAGCACCACGGCCAGCGATCCCGGCGCATCGTCCCAGCGCTTCTGCAACAGGGTGGCCAGGGCCAGCGCCAGCATGCCCAGCAGCGGCAGGCCGTAGGCCCAGCCCGGCGCCCGCCCCAGCGCCAGCGCCGCATGCCCGGCCCAGAGCACCCCGGCGACGCCCAGGGCGATCCCCGGCCACTGCCCCGGCCGCGTTCGCTGCCCCGGCAGGACCAGCGCCAGCAAGGCCACCAGCAGCGGCAACAGGTCGGCCATCAGCGCCGCCACGCCCGGCGAGACGCCGAGTTCGATGGCCTTGGCGATCGGCGCGATGTAGCCCGCGTAGGCCAACGCCCCGATCAGCGCCTGGCGCCGCCACTGGCGCGCCGACAACCGGCGCAGCCCGGCCCAGGCGAAGGGCAGCAGCAGCGCCAGGCAAACGGCGAAGCGCCAGAAGCTGGTGAGGAACACCGGCGCCTGTTCCATGGCATAGCGGTAGCCGACGAAGCCGGAACTCCAGGCCAGTACCATGCCCAGTTGCACGGCCAGCAGGCGGGTCGCCCCGGGCATCGCTCGCGGGGTGCAGGTGGTCGCGCGCATCGCTCGCCTCCGTCGGTCAGGTTCGAGTCGAGGCTAGGCGGCCTCCGCCGCTACTATCAAACGAAACTATCTGCACCAGTCATGCAGGAAATCGGAACCATGAGCGCCAACCTGGATATCGAGCTGCTGCGTACCTTCCATGCCATCCTGCGCTTCGGCCGCTTTCTCGCCGCGGCCAGCCACCTCAACCGCAGCCCCTCGGCGGTGAGCACCCACGTCCGGCGCCTGGAGGAACTGGCCGGCGGCCGGCTGTTCGAGCGCGACAACCAGTCGGTGCGGCTGACCCCGCTGGGGCAGCGGTTCCAGCGCCAGACTGCAGAGCTGCTGGAGACCCACGACCGCGTGCTCGCCGGGTTGCGCAGACGGGAAGAGCCGCTGCGGGTGCGCTTCGGCATTTCCGAGGAATACGCCGGCAAGCTGCTCGGCCGTCTCCTGCCGCGCCTCAGCGCGGAACTGCCGGCGCTGGAGCTGGAGGTGCTCACCGACGCCAGCGGCAGGCTGGCCGGACGCCTGCGGCGCGGCCAGCTGGACCTCGCCCTGCTGGTGCAAGCGCAAGACGAAACCCCGTACGACGGGCACTCCCGCGAGATCGGCGGCACCCAGCCGGTGTGGGTCGCCGGCCACGGCCTGCGGATCGATCCGCAACGCCCGCTGCCGCTGGCCCTGCACGGCCAGGGTTGTCCCTATCGGCAGGCGCTGCTGGAAGCCCTCGGCGCGACGGGCCGGCGCTGGCGCACGGTGGTCAGCAGTCCCGGCGCGACGGCGCTGGAAGCGGCCATCGAAGGCGGCCTGGCGATCGGCGTGATCGACCGTGCGCGGGTCGGCCCGACGATGCGCGTGCTGGGGCCGGCGGAGGGCTTCGCCGAACTGCCCGCCCACCGCATTCGCCTGGCCTTCGCCCCGGGAGAGCGGCCGCCGGCGCTGGAGCGCCTCGGCGAACTGATCGCCGAGGAGTTCCGGCTCTGAGCCGCTACAGCGCCGGGCGCTAGACCCGCAGGCGGTGGCCGTCTGTCAGTTTCCGGCAGCAGTCGCTCACTGCGCGGCGATGCTTTCCCGTTCACGCCACTCGCGCAGCAACGCCTGGCGCCGGCGCCGCCCTCGATGTGCGCGCCCTGCTGTCGCAGGGTGGCGATATCGCGGTAGAGGGTGCGCAGGCTGATCCCCAGTTCGCCGGCGAGCACATGCCCGGCCACCGGGTAACGGTGCCGGCGCAGAATCTGCAGCAGGACGAGCAGGCGCTGGCTACGGAACAGGGCGCCGACTCACAGTTGCTCCAGGCAGTCGCGGGCGTGGTCGTCGAGGGGGACGAAGACCAGCAGGCGATCGCCGTTCTTCGGCGCCGACCACCAGTTGGTCTGCTGCAGTTCGAATTCGCCGCAGCGCGCATGACGGAAGCGCTTGAGCTGGTTTTCGATACCCATCACCTCGTTGCGCCGCCAGATCTCGCGGAACTCCGCCGAAGCCTCCAGGCAGCGCTGCAACTGCCGCTCCCACAGCGGATCGCCCATGCGCTCGACCATTGCCGCGCGGAAGAAGCCGACCATCCGCGGCAACGCCTCCTCGCGGTTGGCCATGCAGTAGCGCCAGCGCTCGTGGGTCAGCGCCAGGTAGATGCAGTTGCGGTCTTCCTCGGGGATCTCCGCCAGGTCGATGCCCACCAGCCGGCAATAGGCGCGGTTGTAGCCGCGGATGTCGAAACGGGCGTTCTGCACCATGGCCGGCAACGGGTCGAGGGCATCGAGGATGGCCTGGGTGGCGGCCGAGGGCTTCTCGCAGACCGCCCGCCGCGCCGAGGTCGGCGCGGCCAGCCCGGCGAGGTTGAACAGGTGGTGGGTTTCCGTCTCGTTGCACAGCAGGGCCCGGGCGATGGCTCCGATCACCTGCTCCGAAGCGCGTACCGCGCGGCCCTGCTCCAGCCAGGTGTACCAGGTCACGCCGACCCCGGCGAGCTGCGCCACCTCCTCGCGACGCAGGCCCGGCGTGCGTCGGCGGCCGAGGCGGGAAATGCCGACCCGCTGCGGCTCGATGCTTTCCCGCCGGCGGCGCAGGAAGGCCCCCAGCTGTTCGGCGCGGGACGGCTGCGCGGGGCTTTCCGCAGCGTGGCTGGCAGGGGCGTCGAGGGGCATGGCGAAGTCCTCCGGAGGGCAGACGGGTAGCGCTAATACCAGGATAAGCAAGAACTGGTACCGGGTTAGCCAGAAGCGCATGCTGCCAGCCCACTCCCTTCCGCACAAGGACTCCGCCCATGCCCAGCGCCGTCTCGTCGTCGCGGCTCGGCCTCGCCGGGCTCTGCATCCTGCTGGCGGGGCAACTGTTGCCGATGATCGATTTCTCCATCGTCAACGTCGCCCTCGACGCCCTCGCCCATTCCCTCGGCGCCAGCGAAACCGAACTGGAACTGATCGTCGCCGTCTACGGCGTGGCCTTCGCCGTGTGCCTGGCGATGGGCGGCCGGCTTGGCGACAACTACGGCCGTCGCCGCCTGTTCGATCTCGGCGTCGCCCTGTTCGCCGTCGCCTCGTTGCTTTGCGGGCTGGCCGGTTCGGTCTGGCTGCTGTTGGTGGCGCGCGCCCTGCAGGGCGTCGGCGCGGCGCTGGTCGTGCCGCAGATTCTCGCCACCCTGCATGTCAGCCTCAGCGGCCACGCGCATTCCCGCGCGCTGGCCGCCTACGGCGCCATCGGCGGCCTGGCCTTCGTCGTCGGCCAGGTGCTCGGCGGCTTCCTGGTCTCCGCCGACATCGGCGGCCTCGGCTGGCGCAGCGTGTTCCTGATCAACCTGCCGATCTGCCTCGGCATTCTCCTTTGCAGCCGCCGCTGGGTACCGGAGACCCGCGCCGAGCATGCCGCCCGCGTCGACGCGCCGGGCACCCTGCTGCTCGCCGCGCTGATCCTCTGCCTGCTGCTGCCGCTGGCTCTCGGCCCATCGCTGCACTGGTCCTGGCCCTGCGCCCTGCTGCTGGCGGCGGCGGTGCCGCTGCTGGCCTGGCTGTGGCACACCGAGCTGCGCCAGGAACGCCGCCAGGCCTGGCCGTTGCTGCCGCCGTCGCTGCTGCGCCTGCCGAGCATCCGCTTCGGCCTGTTGCTGGCGATCCTGTTCTTCGCCTGCTGGAGCGGCTTCATGTTCGCCCTCGCCCTGGCCCTGCAGGCCGGCGCCGGTCTCTCGCCGGTACAGGCCGGCAATGCCTTCATCGCCCTCGGCGCCTCCTACTTCGTCTCGGCGCTGCTCACCGCCCGGGTGGCGGCGCGGATCGGCCCGGTACGCCTGCTGCTGCTCGGCTGCGTCATCCAGATGTGCGGCCTGCTCGGCCTGATGCTGACCCTGCAACGGGTCTGGCCGCAGCCGGGCATCCTCAACCTGGCGCCGGCGACCCTGGTGATCGGCTTCGGCCAGGCGTTCATCGTCAGCAGCTTCTTCCGCATCGGCCTCTCGGAGGTGCCGGCCGCCCAGGCCGGCGCCGGCAGCGCCATGCTCGCCACCGTCCAGCAGGCCTCCCTCGGCCTCGGCTCGGCGCTGCTCGGCGCGGTGTTCGCGCACAGGCTGGAGCGCCATGGCGACTACCTGGAAGCGACGCAGACGACCCTGGCCGTCGAGTTCGTCCTGATGACGCTGCTGCTCGGCGCCACCTGCCTCTTCTACCTGCGCCGCGTGCGCACGGTGCCATTGCGCTGCGACTCGCCGGGCAACTGAGGCGCGCGGCCGGGCCCTGTTCCCGGCCGCCGGCGCCCCGTATGCTGGCGCGGTCCCCCAGCCAGGCCTTCGCCCCGATGCACGACCTGCTCGCCGCCCCGCCCCCCGCCGACCTCGCCAGCCTGCTGGCCAGCCTGCGCCAGGTCGAGGCGCTGCTCGACGCCATGCCCGGCGTGGTGTTCTTCGTCAAGGACGAGCGCGCCCGCTACGTCCTGGTCAACCGCACCCTGGCACGCCGCTGCGGCGTGAAGGACAAGGCCGAACTGCTCGGCCGCAGCGCCGACGAGGTCTTCCCTTCCAGCCTCGGTCCGCTCTATGCCGAGCAGGATCGGCGCGTGCTGCGCGGCGGCGCGACGCTGGAGAACCAGTTGGAGCTGCACCTCTATCCCGGTCGCCAGCCGGGCTGGTGCCTGACCCACAAGCAGGCGCTGCGCGATGCCGACGGGGCGATCATCGGCATGGCCGGCATCTCCCACGACCTGCCGGCGGCGCAGTCGGCGCACCCGGCCTACGGCCGGCTGGCGGCGGTGGATGCGCATATCCGCGAGCACTACGACCAGCCGCTCAGCCTCGCCGATCTCACTGCCATCGCCGGGCTCTCGGTGGCGCAACTGGAACGTCACTGCAAACGCATCTTCCAGCTCACCCCACGGCAGATGATCCACAAGGCGCGGCTCGGCGCCGCCTCGCAACTGCTCGCCGGCGACGCGCCGATCACCGAGATCGCCCTGCGCTGCGGCTACACCGACCACAGCGCCTTCAGCCGCCAGTTCAAGGCGCTCACCGGACTCTCGCCGAGCCAGTACCGCGAGACCCATCGCTAGCCCCGAAAAGCGTAACGCCTCGCCCCGCCACGGGGCGGCGGTAGCAATCCTGCTCCCTTTTGTAACACCGCCGGCCGCGCCCGAGCGGGGCGCAGTCCGGCGCGGCCTGGCACAGCGACGCGCCAGCCAAAGCGGTCGCGCTCCAGCGAAAGGTTTTTTATCGCCGTCGGACGAGGTTCTGGCACAGCCATTGCTCACTTAAAAATATCGTATACGAAATCACAAATACGGGATTTGCCGCCCTCCCACTCAACCGCATCGCCAGAGGCCCCCATGAATACCAAGAAGACCCTTGCCCTAGCCCTCACCGCTGCCCTGGGCTGTTCCCTCGCCGGTCTCGCCCAGGCCGACAAGCTCGACGACATCATCGAGTCCGGCAAGCTGCGCTGCGCCGTCACCCTGGACTTTCCGCCGATGGGCTCGCGCGATGCACAGAACAACCCGGTGGGCTTCGACGTCGATTACTGCAACGACCTGGCGAAGGCCCTGGACGTCAAGGCGGAGATCGTCGAGACGCCCTTTCCCGACCGCATCCCGGCGCTGGTGTCGGGTCGCGCCGACGTGATCGTCGCATCCACCTCGGACACCCTGGAGCGGGCCAAGACCATCGGCATGAGCATCCCCTACTTCGCCTTCGTCAAGGTGGTACTGACCCGCGAGGACACCGGCATCGCCAGCTACGAGGACCTCAAGGGCCGCCCGGTCGGCGGCACCGCCGGCACCTTCGAGGCGCTGGCCCTGGAGAAGGACAGCAAGGCCTGGGGCGACGCCAAGGGCAGCTTCCGCGCCTACCAGTCCGAGGCCGACACCGCCCTGGCGATCAGCCAGGGGCATATCGACGCCACGGTCGTCTCTTCCACCGTCGCCGCCTCGTGGATCAAGTCGGGCAAGTACAAGGGCCTGAAGATCGCCGGCGACGCGCCCTATGACATCGACTACGTGGCCCTCGGCGCCAAGCGCAACGAATACGGCCTGCTCAACTACCTGAACCTGTTCATCAACCAGCAGGTGCGCACCGGCCGCTACGCCGAGCTGGCGCAGAAATGGGTCGGCGGCACGGCGCCGGAGCTGACCACCAGCGCGGTCTACCGCTGAAGCCGAGGGCGCGGTCCGCCGCCGGGCCACGCCGTTTCCCCCCGTCCTGGATGCGCCGATGAAGCACGCACACCTCATCGTTCCCCGTACCCTGGTCGCCGGCAGCGCGTCCGGCGAACTGCTGTACGCACCGACCGGCCTGAGCTTCTGGGGCGGCGTCGACCCGCGCAGCGCGGAAGTGATCGACCGTCACCACCCGCTCAGCGGCCGCCATCTACACGGCAGGCTGCTGGCGATTCCCGGTGGGCGCGGCTCCTGTACCGGCAGCAGCGTACTGCTGGAACTGATCCTCGGCGGACGTGCGCCGGCGGCGATCCTCCTGCGCGAACCGGACGAAATCCTCGCCCTCGGCGCGATCGTCGCCGAGGAACTGTTCGGCCGCTCGCTACCCATCGCCTGTCTCGGCGAGCGCTTCGACGAACTCGCCGCCTATCCCTGGGCGCGCCTGGCCGACGGACGCCTGGAACTCCACCGCGATGCCCCGCCGCCGCTGGAGGCCCGACCCGCCGAAGCGCTGGCGACCGATGCCGGCCCGCGACTGGACGCCTTCGACCAGGCCCTGCTCGCCGGCGAACACGGCGAAGCCGCACGCCTGGCGATGCGCATCGTCCTGCGCATGGCGGCGTTGCAGGGCGCGCAACGGCTGATCGACATCCAGCGCGCGCACATCGACGCTTGCATCTACACCGGCCCGGCCGGCCTGCGTTTCGCCGAGACCCTGCGCGACCTCGGTGCCCGGGTGCGGGTACCGACCACCCTCAACGCCATCTCCGTGGACCAGCGCCGTTGGCGCGAACAGGGCGTACCCGCCGCCCTCGGCGAGCCAGCCGCGGCCCTGGCCCGGGCCTATCTCGACATGGGCGCGCAGCCCAGCTTCACCTGCGCGCCCTACCTGCTCGACGACAGCGCGCGGGCCGGCGAACAGATCGTCTGGGCCGAGTCCAACGCGGTGCTCTTCGCCAACAGCGTGCTCGGCGCACGCACCAACAAGTACGCCGACTTCATGGATATCTGCTGCGCCCTCACCGGTCGCGCGCCGCTGGCCGGCTGTCACCTCGACGAGCAGCGCCAGGCGCGGGTACTGATCGAAGTGGAAGACCTCGGCAGCGTCGACGATGCCTTCTACCCGACCCTCGGCTACCTCTGCGGCCTGCTCTGCGACGGACAGATCCCGGCGATCGACGGCCTGCGGCAGCGGCAGCCGGACCACGACGCGCTCAAGGCCTTCGGCGCGGCGCTGGGCACCAGTTCCTCGGTGCCGATGTTCCACGTCATCGGCGTCACCCCGGAAGCCCCTGACCTGGCCAGCGCCTTCGGCGGCCGCGCGCCGCGGCGGACCCTGCGGGTCGGACGCGAGCGCCTGCGCGACGCCTGGCGCGAGCTGGACAGCGCCGGCGAGACGCGGATCGACCTGGTGGCGCTGGGCAACCCGCACTTCTCCGCCAGCGAATTCACCCAGCTCGCCGCGCTCTGCCACGGCCGCCGCAGACCCGGAGGTAGCGCTGGTGATCACCAGCAGCCGGGAGGTCGTCGCCCAGGCCGAAGCGGCCGGGCACCTGGCGACGCTGCAGGCGTTCGGCGCGCGGCTGGTCACCGACACCTGCTGGTGCATGCTCGACGAACCGCTGGTGCCGCCGGGCGCGCGCACCCTGATGACCAACTCCGCCAAGTATGCCCACTACGCCCCCGGACTGGTCGGCCGCCAGGTGCGCTTCGCCGGCCTCGCCGGCTGCGTCGAGGCCGCCGTCGGCGGGCGGGCCCCCGCCGGGCTGCCCGCCTGGTTGAGCGAGGACTGCTGATGTTCGACTACACCTTCCACTGGCGCTCGGCGTTCAACGCCCTGCCGGAGATGCTCGCCGGCAGCCTGGTGACGCTCCAGGTCACCGCGCTGTCGATGCTCTTCGGCATCCTCATCGCCCTGCTCCTGGCCTTCGCCCGGCTCGGCGGCAACCGCCCGCTGCGCGCCGCCGCCGGAGCCTGGATCTCCATCGCGCGGAATACCCCGGCGCTGTTCCAGATCTACATCCTCTACTTCGGCCTGGGCTCCTTCGGCCTGCACGTCAGTTCCTGGTTCGCCCTGCTCGCCGGGGTCACCTTCAACAACGCCGGCTACCTCGCCGAGACCTTCCGCGGCGGCCTCCAGGCGGTGCCCGAGACCCAGTTGCGGGCGGCCCGCTCGCTGGGCATGAGCGCGCCGCAGGCCTATCGCCTGGTGGTGATCCCGCAGCTGCTGCGGGTGGTGTTCTACCCGCTGACCAACCAGTTGGTCTGGGCCATGCTGATGACCTCCCTCGGCGTGGTGGTGGGCCTGACCGACGACCTCACCGGCGTCACCCAGGCACTCAACGTCAAGACCTTCCGCACCTTCGAATACTTCGCCCTGGCCGCCGTCCTCTACTTCGCCATGGCCAAGCTGCTGGTGCTGGCCGCCCGCCTGCTGGGCTGGCGCCTGTTCCGTTACTGAGGGGAATGCCGTGTTCACCACCAGCCTCACCGCCAACGACCTGCTGTTGCTCCTGCAAGGCGCCTGGACCACCCTCGCCATCACCGCCATGGCGATGCTGATCGGCACCCTGCTGGGTGTCGTCTTCGGCCTGCTCCGCGCCCTGCTGCCACGCGCCAGCCTGCCGCTGGCGGCGCTGCTCGACGTATTCCGCAGCGTGCCGCTGCTGATCCAGTTCGTCCTGCTCAATTCCTTCAAGAGCATCCTCGGCCTCGACTGGAGCGCCTTCGCCGTGGCCTGCCTGGTGCTCGGCGTGTACGCCGCCGCCTACTGCGCCGAGGTGGTCCGCGGCGGCGTCCTCTCGGTACCGCCGAGCGTGCGCCGGGCGGCGCGTTCGCTGGGCCTGAGCTATCGCCAGGACCTGTTCCACATCGTCCTGCCGATGGCCGCCCGGGTGGCCTTCCCCGGTTGGGTCAACCTGACCCTGTCGGTGATGAAGGACACCTCGCTGGTGCTCTGGATCGGCATCGTCGAACTGCTGCGCGCCTCGCAGACCATCGTCACGCGCATCCAGGAACCGCTCTTCGTGCTCTGCATCGCGGGGCTCGTCTATTACCTCATGAGCTGGGTGGTCGCGCGACTCGGCGCCCGGCTGGAACGGAGATGGCAGCAATGATCGAGATCAGCGGCGTGCACAAGGCCTACGGCCAGTTCGAGGTGGTCAAGGGCGTCGACCTGAGGGTGGACAAGGGCGAGGTGCTGTCGATCATCGGCGGCTCCGGTTCCGGCAAGTCGACCCTGCTGATGTGCATCAACGGCCTGGAGCCGATCCAGCGCGGCAGCATCCGCGTCGACGGCATCGACGTGCATGCCCGCGGTACCGACCTCAACCGCCTGCGGCGGAAGATCGGCATCGTCTTCCAGCAGTGGAACGCCTTCCCCCACCTGACCGTGCTGGAAAACGTCATGCTCGCGCCGCGCAAGGTGCTCGGCAAGAGCCGCGCCGAAGCCGAGGCGATGGCGCTGAAGCAACTCACCCACGTCGGTCTCGGCGACAAGCTCAAGGTCTTCCCCCAGCGCCTTTCCGGCGGCCAGCAACAGCGCATGGCGATCGCCCGGGCGCTGGCGATGTCGCCGGACTACATGCTGTTCGACGAAGCCACCTCGGCGCTCGACCCGCAGTTGGTCGGCGAGGTGCTGGACACCATGCGCCTGCTCGCCGAGGAAGGCATGACCATGGTCCTGGTCACCCACGAGATCCGCTTCGCCCGCGACGTGTCCGACCGGGTGGCGTTCTTCCGCAATGGCCTGGTCCACGAGATCGGCACCCCCGACCAGGTGATCGGCAACCCGCAGCGGCCGGAGACGGTGGAATTCCTCCGCTCGGTGCTCTGAGCCCGCCCCCGCACAGGAGATAGCCATGCGTTCGCAGCGGATCGTCCACATCGTCAGTTGCCATGCCGAAGGCGAGGTCGGCGACGTGATCGTCGGCGGCGTCGCCGCGCCGCCCGGCGCCACCCTCTGGGAACAGTCGCGCTGGATCGCCAGAGACCAGGACCTGCGCAACTTCGTCCTCAACGAACCGCGCGGCGGAGTGTTCCGCCACGCCAATCTGCTGGTGCCGGCCAAGGACCCGCGCGCGCAGATGGGCTGGATCATCATGGAGCCGGCCGACACCCCGCCGATGTCCGGTTCCAATTCGCTGTGCGTGGCCACCGTACTGCTCGACAGCGGCATCCTGCCGATGCGCGAACCGCTGACCCGGCTGCTGCTGGAAGCGCCGGGCGGGCTGATCGAGGCCCGCGCGGAATGCCGCGACGGCAAGGCCGAGCGGGTGGAAATCCGCAACGTGCCGTCGTTCGCCGACCGCCTCGACGCCTGGATCGAAGTCGAGGGCCTCGGCTCGCTGCAGGTCGACACCGCCTACGGCGGCGACAGCTTCGTCATCGCCGACGCCCGGCGCCTGGGCTTCGCCCTGCGCGCCGACGAGGCCGCCGAGCTGGTCGCCACCGGCTTGAAGATCACCCACGCGGCCAACGAACAACTGGGCTTCCGCCACCCGACCAACCCGGACTGGGACCATCTGTCCTTCTGCCAGTTGGCCGCGCCGCCGGAGCGCCGCGACGGTGTCCTCGGCGCGAGCAACGCGGTGGTCATCCGCCCCGGCAAGATCGACCGCTCGCCCTGCGGCACCGGCTGCTCGGCGCGGATGGCGGTGCTCCAGGCGAAAGGCCAGCTGCGGGTCGGCGAACGCTTCGTCGGGCGCTCCATCATCGGTTCGGAATTCCACTGCCACATCGAGTCGCTGACCGAACTCGGCGGCCGTTCGGCGATCCTCCCGTGCCTGTCCGGGCGGGCCTGGATCACCGGCATCCACCAGTACCTGCTCGACCCGGACGATCCCTGGCCGCAAGGCTATCGGCTGTCCGACACCTGGCCCGGCGGCCACTGCTGACCACCCCGCCCGACCGCAGGCAGCGGCCGGGCGGAAACCGATCCGGCGCGTACCGGATCGCCCACGACGGCGAACGCTGCCGTCGCCCTGTGACTCGGACCGCAGCGGTCCGATTGAATTCGTATACGAAATACGAAAAAAGGAGAAACCATGAGCAAGCACGTCAACTGGAGCGGCGTATTCCCCGCGGTCACCACCCAATTCAACGCCGATTTCTCGGTGAACCTGGAGGAAACCCACACGGTCATCTCCAACCTGGTGCGCGACGGCGTGTCCGGGCTGGTGGTATGCGGCAGCGTCGGCGAGAACACCTCGCTGACCATCGAGGAGAAGATGGCCGTCACCGAGGTCGCCAAGGATGCCTCCGGCGGCCGCGTGCCGGTGATCTGCGGGATCGCCGAGTTCACCAGCGCCGGCGCGGCGAAGGTGGCCAAGGCGGTGGAGCGGGTCGGCGTCGACGGCATCATGGTGATGCCGGCGCTGGTCTATTCCTCCAAGCCGCACGAGACCGCCGAGCATTTCCGCAGCGTGGCCAGCGGCACCGACCTGCCGGTGATGGTCTACAACAACCCGCCGATCTACCGGAACGACGTCACCCCGGACATCCTGGTTTCCCTGGCCGACTGCGAGAACATCGTCTGCTTCAAGGACAGCTCCGGCGACACCCGCCGCTTCATCGACGTACGCAACCAGGTGGGCGAGCGCTTCATCCTCTTCGCCGGGCTCGACGACGTGGTCCTGGAAAGCGTGGCGGTGGGTGCCCAGGGCTGGATCTCGGGAATGTCCAACGTGTTTCCGAAGGAAGGCGAGACCATCTTCCGCCTGGCCAGGGCCGGGCGCTTCGCCGAGGCGATGCCGATCTACGAGTGGCTGATGCCGATCCTCCATCTCGACGCCCGTCCCGACCTGGTGCAGTGCATCAAGCTCTGCGAGCAACTCGCCGGTCGCGGCAGCGCCCTCACCCGTCCACCGCGCCTGGCCCTGCGCGGCGCCGATCGCGAGCACGTCGAGCGGATCATGGCCAAGGCCCTGGCCAGCCGGCCGGCGCTGCCGGACGTCGGCTTGTAGCCGACGCCCCGCCCTCGCCGCCTCGCTCCCCGGGGAGCGGCCGGCGAGGGCCAGCGGCAGAGCATTCCGTCCACCGTCCCCAGGGAGGCCCCATGCCCAGCATCCTCGGTCACAACTACGTTGGCGGCGCTCGCAGCGCCGCCGGCAACCTCACCCTGCGCAGCCTCGACGCCGACAGCGGCGAAGCGCTGCCCTACGCCTTCGTCCAGGCCACCGAGGCGGAGGTCGACGCCGCCGCCCGCGCCGCCGAACGCGCCTATCCACACTACCGGCAACTGTCCGCCACGCGCCGCGCCGGATTCCTCGAGGCGATCGCCTCGCGCCTCGACGCCCTGGGCGACGACTTCGTCGCCCTGGTCCGTCGCGAGACCGCGCTGCCCGCCGCACGTATCGAGGGCGAACGGACACGTACCGCCAACCAGTTGCGGCTGTTCGCCGAAGTCCTGCGGCGTGGCGACTTCCACGGCGCGCGCATCGATCGCGGACAACCCGGGCGTACCCCGCCGCGCCCCGACCTGCGCCAGTGGCGAATCGGTCTCGGCCCGGTGGCGGTGTTCGGTGCCAGCAACTTCCCGCTGGCCTTTTCCACCGCCGGCGGCGACAGCGCCGCCGCCCTGGCCGCCGGCTGCCCGGTGGTGGTCAAGGCCCACGGCGGACACATGGCCACAGCCGAATGCGTGGCCGACGCGATCCTCCAGGCGGCGGCCGACAGCGGCATGCCGGACGGGGTATTCAACATGGTCTACGGCAGCGGCGTCGGCGAGGCGCTGGTGCGCCATCCGGCCATCCGCGCGGTCGGCTTCACCGGTTCGCTCAAGGGCGGGCGCGCACTGTGCGACCTGGCAGCGGCGCGGCCGCAGCCGATCCCGGTGTTCGCCGAGATGAGCAGCATCAATCCGCTGGTGGTGCTCCCCGAAGCCCTGCGCCGGCGCGGCCGGCAGGTGGCGGAGGAGCTGGCCGCCTCGGTGACGCTCGGCTGCGGCCAGTTCTGCACCAAGCCGGGCCTGGTGCTTGGCCTGCGCTCCCCCGGCTTCGACGCCTTCGTCGCGGCCCTGGGCGAGGCACTGGCCGCCAGGCCGGCACAGAGCATGCTCAACGCCGGCACCTTGCGCAGCTATGTCGAAGGACTGCAACGCCTGGAGCGCCACCCCGGCATCCGGCGCCTGGCCGGCGCGCCACAGGAAGGGCGGCAGGCCCATCCGCAGTTGTTCAAGGCCGACGTGGGCCTGTTGCTGGAAGGCGACGAACTGCTCCAGGAAGAGGTGTTCGGCCCGGCCACCGTGGTCGTCGAGGCGGCCGACGAGGAACAGCTTGCCCGCGCGCTGGACAACCTGCACGGCCAGTTGTCGGCGACCCTGATCGGCGAAGCGGACGACCTCGCGGCGTTCGCCGGGCTGGTCCCGCTGCTCGAACGCAAGGCCGGGCGCCTGCTATTCAACGGCTATCCGACCGGCGTCGAGGTGTGCGACGCCATGGTCCACGGCGGCCCCTACCCGGCCACCTCCGACGCTCGCGGCACCTCGGTGGGAACCCTGGCCATCGAGCGTTTCCTGCGCCCGCTGTGCTACCAGGACTACCCCGACAGCCTGCTCCCGGACGCCCTGAAGAACGCCAACCCGCTGGGCCTGCTGCGCCTGGTCGATGGCCGGAGCACGCGCGAGGCGCTGGATTGAGCACGCCTGGGAGCCTGGATGGCGGATAGCGCCGTTGGCGCTATCCGCCCTACGCAGTCGTCCTCGTTGCGCCACGCTGTCCGGTCGGCCCCTCGCCTTGCGCTCACTCCAGCAACGCCAGCAGCTCCCGGTGCAACGCCTCGGGAATCGTCACACCGTCCCTGGCGCTGCGTTCGCGCGCTTCGAAGCGTCGCTGCGAGGGCAAGCGCGCGCCCTGTTCGACGATGCCTTCGAACAGCGTCTCGGCGCGCGCCAGGTGCTCCTCCGCCGAGGCGCCGAGCATGCGCCGCGGATCGATGGCGATCAGCAGTTCGCCACCGTAGGGAGAAGAACGGCTGCCCTCGTCGTAGGCCAGCGACTCGGCACTGGTCAGGTCGCCGATCAGCGGACCGGCGAGCAGTTCGACCATCGCCGCCAGGGCCGAGCCCTTGTGCCCGCCGAAAGTGAGCATGGCGCCTCGCAACGCGGCGCTGGCATCGGTGGTCGGCTCACCCTGCTCGTCCACCCCCCAGCCCAGCGGGATCGGCTTGCCGGCGCGTTCGTGCAACTGGATCTCGCCACGCGCCACGGCGCTGGTGGCGAAGTCGAAGACGAACGGCGGGCCGTCCGGACGCGGCCAGCCAAAGGCGATCGGGTTGGTGCCGAAGATCGGCTTGCGTCCGCCCGCCGGCGCCACCCAGGCATGACTCGGCGTGGTCGCCAGGGCCACCAGGCCCGCCTCGGTGAGTGCCTCGACCTCAACCCATAGCGCGGAGAAATGCACACAGCGGTTCACCGCCATCGCCGCGATGCCCTGGCTGCGGGCCTTCTCCAGCAGATGCGGCAGCCCCAGCCGGAATGCGCACTGGGAGAACCCGCCATGGGCGTCGACCCGCAGCAGGCCGGGAGCGATGTCGTGCAGTTCCGGCTCGGCGTCGGCGGATACCTTGCCGGCCTTCAGGGTGGCGATGCAGCCGAGCAACCGCCAGATACCGTGGGACGCGCATTCGTCACGCTCCCCCGCCACCAGGGTATCGGCCACCGCCTGTACATGGGCTTCGCTGAAAGCGTGCCGGCGCAGGATGCGCACGGCCAGCTCGCGGACCTCGTCCAGCGTCATTCGGATCACGGGCTTCTCCTTGTTCAACCAATCCCTAGGGTGGCCTGCCGCGACAGCCTTCTCTTGACCTCAATCGACCCGGAGCATGCCGAAAACGGCACAACCGGCTCGAGCACATCGAAAACTTACAGAAAATTCCTAGCAATCATGTAGGGCAATTCCAAATAGCCCCGCAGCCCCTCAAGAAACCCCTCCGCGCCCCGCTACAGGGCCAAGCACCTTCCCACAGCCCGGTCGGAGACCACCCCATGCTTCTTCGTCGTATCGCCATCACCCCACGCGCCGTCATCGGCTTCGCCATCCTCGCCTCGCTGCTGGTGGCGCTCGGCCTCTTCGCGCACAACCGCATGGGTTCGCTGAACCGCGCCGCCAAGGATATCGGCGAGGTCTGGCTGCCCAGCGTCGAAGCCTCGGCCCAGCTCAGCGGCCTGATGAGCGAACTGCGCCTCGGCGAGATGAACCACGTGCTGCTGCACGACGCCACGCGCATGCGCCAGCAGGAACAACGGATGGACGAGGTCATCGCTACCCTCGCCAGGGTGGAAAGGGAATACCGCCCCTTGCTGGTCCTGGACGAGGAGCGCGCGTTGCTCGACCAGTTCGTCCAGCGCCAGCAGGAATACCTCGAAGGACACGCCGCCCTGCTCGCGCTGTCCCGTGACAACCGTACCGACGAAGCCAGCGTGCTGATGGGCGGGGCCCAGTTGCAGCGCTACGAGCAGGTGCAGCGGACCCTGAAGCAACTCATCGCCCTCGACCGCGAGGCCGCCCGCGCCTCCACCGCCGAAGCCGCCGATGTCTACTCCCGGGCCTCCACCGCGATCCTCGCGGTGCTGCTGGTGGCCCTGGCGGCCAGCGTGACGATCGCCTGGCTGCTGACCCGCAGCATCGTCGTGCCGATCCGCCAGGCGGTGTCCTGCGCCGACCGCATCGCGGCCCGCGACCTGACCGGCGAGATCGCCAGCGACGGCGACGACGAGCCGGCGCAACTGATGAAGGCCATGCGCAGCATGCAGGCCAGCCTGCACGACACCATCGAGCAGATCGGCGATTCCGCCGCGCTGCTGGCCGCCGCTGCCGAGCAACTGAACGCGGTGACCGAGGAAGGCAACCGGTCGCTGGCCCGGCAGAACGATGAGATCGAGATGGCCGCCACCGCGGTCAACGAAATGAGCGCGGCGGTCGAGGAGGTCGCGCGCAACGCCAGCTCCACCGCCGAGGCCTCCAGTCTCTCGGAACGGGCCGCCGGCAACGGCCGCGCACGGGTCGGACAGACCGTCCGCTCGATCCGCCAGATGAACGCCGAGATCGGCCAGACCGCGCGCCTGGTGGAAGGCCTGGCCAGCCAGGCGCAGGACATCGGCAAGGTTCTCGACGTGATCCGCGCCATCGCCGAGCAGACCAACCTCCTCGCCCTCAATGCCGCCATCGAGGCCGCCCGCGCCGGCGAGCAGGGCCGCGGATTCGCGGTGGTCGCCGACGAGGTGCGCGCCCTCGCCCACCGCACCCAGCAATCGACCCATGAGATCGAAGGCATGATCGCCAGCGTCCGCGAGGGCACCGACACCGCGGTGTCCGCGATGCGCGAGAACGACCAGCGCGCCCGGCAGATGCTCGACGAGGCCGAGGCCGCCGACCACGCCCTGGGCGAGATCGCCGAGCACGCCACGCGGATCAACGAGCGCACCCTGGTGATCGCCAGCGCTGCGGAGGAGCAGGCCCACGTCGCCCGCGAGGTCGATCGCAACCTGGTGAACATCCGCGACGTTGCCGTGCAGACCACCCAGGGCGCCGAGCAGACCCGCGGCGCCAGCCACGAGCTGTCGCGCCTGGCCAACGACCTCAAGGGCATGATCGGTCGCTTCGTGGTCTGACCCGCAGGCGAGCTAGGGCGTCGCGCGGCGCAGCACCAACTGCCCGCCGTCGCCCTTCTGCACCCGGTAGTCGCCCTCGCCCTGGCGACCGAGGAGCATCAGGGTCAGGCCGCCGCGTTCGAGCAGCGCGATCCCGGCCGGGGTAGGCCTCCAGGCGCGCGGCTCGCTGGGCAGCCAGCGCGTGAGGCAGGCGGTATCGCCGCCCAGGTCGTAGCCACTGGCTTCCGCCACTTCGCTGTCGCGCAGCTCCAGGTGGCAGATCGCGGGCGCCTCGTCCTGCTGCAGGGTCCATTGCCCGGCGAGATCGGAAGCGCTGAGAAGAATCAGACTGCTGGCCATACTGATACCTGTGCTGAAAAAACCGCAGAGCAAGCAAACCATCCTGGAGAGCTTCGCGCTTGCCGACATCGAGAGATCTCCTTCAAGCCTGGAACATCGGAGAACGCGGCGAACGCCGCCCGCCATCCTCGCTTCGAACGCCAGCGCGCGCCAGGCGCCGCGGGCCTCCGTTCGTCCGCCGGGCCGCCGGCCCACGGGCGCGCCACAGTTCACAACTTCGCTCCTGTGGAAGACACCTATCAATTCGAACAGTGCCCGGCCGGCCGAAGGGCCGCGGTTCGTACCGCCGCACCGAACCGCGCCCGCTTCAGCGCGTCAGACGACGATGTCGGCCTGGGTCGCCTGGCCGATCAGATTGATCGCGAAATCGGCATGGGCGTCCCCGCTGAAGTCGATCGCCAGGCTGCCGGCCTTGCTCGCCGCGTCGTAGGACAGGATCGCCTGGCCGGCCTGGCCGGCGAAGGCGTCGACGTATTGCAGCACCAGCCCGCCGTTGACGAAGGCGTCCAGCCCGGACAGGTCGATCTTGTCCTGGCCGCTGACGAAGTCGCGCAGGGTATCCGGCGCCGCCGCGGAGGACTCGGCGATATCGCCGTAGACGAAGGTGTCGGCTCCCGCGCCGCCCCACAGCTGGTCCGCGCCGAGGCCGCCGTAGAGGATGTCGTTGCCGGCGCCGCCCTTGAGCACGTTGGCCACGTCGTTGCCGATCAACAGGTCGCTACCCGAGCCGCCGATGGCGTTTTCCACGGTGACCCCGGCAGCGATCGACACGTTACCCTTCAACCCGCCGACATCGGACAGCGCCTTCTCGTTGAGGTTGATCTTCTGGTTCTGGCTGAAGCCGGAGAAGTCCAGGGTGTCGTTGCCGCCGGCGTCCCACACCGAGAACACCAGCTTGGAACTGGACGAGGTGGCGCTGTAGAAGTCGCGCTCGGTGTTGGAGTTGAAGCCGTACACCGTGTCGCCGGTGCGGGTGGTCAGGTTGGCCCCGTAGAGCTTCTGGATCGCCGCGATGTCGTCCAGCAGCGGTGCCGAGGAATAGGCGCCCTTGAAGTCCTGGCCGGTGTTCTGCTCTTCCCAGTAGCTCATCACCGAATAGGCGCGGGTGTCCTCGGCGTAGGTAGCGTCGGCGTAGGTGGGATCGCCCTCGCCGGCGTTGTAGTCGCCGGGGTGGCTCAGGCCCAGGGTATGGCCGATCTCGTGGGTCAGGGTCTGGCGTCCGTAGTTGCCGTTGGCCGGATTGACGTTGGCGCTGTAGCTGCTGTTGATCAGGTACCAGGATTGCCCCTTGAGCGCATCCGGTACATCCGGCAGGAAGGCGAACGCCGCACCGCCGACACTACTGCTGAAGTTGCCGAAGGTCAGGTCGCCCTGATCGCCCTGGCCCGCGTCGACGAAGTGGATATTGGTGACGTCCGACCAGGATTGCAGCGACAACTTGGCCTGGGCCTGCTGCTGCGCGGAGAAGGCGCTGAACTTGCCCAGCGAGTAGATATCGCTGACATACTTCCACGGCGTATTGAAGAAGTCGTTCGGCTTGGTCAGGAACGAATAGGACAGGGTCAGCACCGAGTCGCCCGGCGCTTTCTGCCACGACGCCTGTTCGCGGAGGATCTGCTCCGCCGCCTGGTCGACGGTATAGGACGGATGGCCATTGACCAATTCGTCCCCGCCCCGCGCATAGGCATGCAGGAAGTTGTCTACCTGGGTATACGCATCGCTACGACCTTTCAATGCAAGAGAATTGCTGGACATTGTCATATCCCTTTAAGTTGTAAAGGAAATAACTCGGATACAATTATCGGATGGATAATTGCAGTTATCGGCCAGATCAGGCCGAAGTCCAAACTGACACAGCTTATTTTCCAATGTCCACAGGTTTCATGAAAAAAATTAAGCTGCACTTAAAGCATATGCACGAACGAATTCCGCATATATGAAATCATGCAGGAAAGATAAACTACCGAAGACACTGGAATATTATAAAAACCGTTTCATATAAATAGCGCCTTATTGGAAAAACAATTCCGTGCGTATTGTTCGACCTCTGTCGACCCGCCCGGGACATCGACTTCACGCCAGGCGAACAATTGCCTGCACGTCCTTCGCGGTCTCAATTGAGCGCGCCCCGGTTTTCCTCCGTATCGGTCTTCGACAGGGTGTGCAGCGGCGCCGGGCAATCCGTCGTCGCGCAGTCGCGGCGGCGCGCCGGCGTCTCGCCGGAAACGAAGTTCGCCGCCACCAGTTCCAGGTCGGCTTCGTCCAGCACCCCGGCGTAGAAACGCAGGCGTGCCCAGGCCGTGAGGTAGTCGTACTTGGCCTTGGACAGCTCGTTCATCGCGCTGTACAGCGCCTGCTCGGCGTTCAGCAGGTCGAGGTTGACCCGCACCCCGGCGGCGATGCTCTTGCGCGTGGCCATCACCAGCGTCCGCGCCGAATCCACGGTCATCTCGTAGGCGCGGATCTTCGCCGCGCTGCTGCTGCTCTGGTTGTACATCTTGCGCACCTGGTTGAGGGTCTCGCGGACCTTGTCGTCCAGGTCGTAATGGCTCTTCTCCATGCGATGCGTGGCCTGGCGCGTCGCCGCCAGGGTCTCGCCGCCGGAGAACAGCGGAACGCTCAACTGGATGCCGACGCTGTCGGTCTCGTAGCGCTGGTTGTAGGTGTTCTCCGAACCGGACTTGGACTTGCCGGTGCTGGCGTACAGGCCCAGGCGCGGCAGGAAGTCGGCGCGGTTCTGCTCGACCTCGTAGCGGGCCACGTCCACCGCGTGGCGCAGCGAGGCCAGCTCGGGATTCTCGGCCAGCGCCAGGTCGCGCCAGGCGGTGTAGCTGGCGGGGCTCAGCGGGCGCACCTGGAAGCGTTCGCCGAGCGGCGCCAGGTCGGCGATCTCCAGCGGCGCCCCGACCAGCCGCTCCAGCTCGCGCAGGGCGGCATCCTGGCTGTCCCGCGCCTCGATTTCCTGGGCCTGGGCCAGGTTGAAGCGGGCCTGGGTCTCCAGGGTGTCGGTGCGGGTGCCGTTGCCGCGCTCGAACTGGCGCTGGTTGAGCTGGAACTGCTCGCGGTAGGAGCGTTTCTGCGCCCGCGCCAGTTCGATCTGGTCCTGGGCCAGCAGCGCGCCGGTATAGGCTTCCAGGACCCGGACCAGCAGTTCCTGGCTCTGGCTGCGGAAGCGCTCGTCGGACAGCAGCGCCTGGGCCACGCCCTTGCGGTAGCGGCTGAAGGCCTCGTAGTCGAACAACGGCTGTTGCAGGCTGAGGGTGGAGACGTAGCTGTCGTAGTCGCGGTCTTCCTTGAAATCGCCGCGGGTGGTGGTCTGGGTCACATCGGACCAGCTGCGCCCACGGTTGTAGCTGTACACCAGGCGCGGCAGCAGCGCCGCGCGGCCGAGCGCACGGTATTGCCTGCCGGCCTCGTGCTCCTGGATCGCGGCCTGGAACTGCGGGTCGTTCTCCAGGGCCAGGTGATAGCCGTCCAGCAGGCCGAGGGCGAAGGCGTCCTCGCGCAGCAGCAACAGGAAGGCGCCGAACAGCCAGGTCATCAGGCGGCGCATGGTCATCGGTCAGTTCTCCGCCAGCGCCACGTGGGCGCGGTCGAACAGGGGCTTGAACAGGTAATTGAGCAGCGAGCGCTCGCCGGTGCGGACGAACACCTGCACCGCCATCCCCGGGCGGATCTGCAGGCCCTTCAGCTTACCCATCGCGGCCGCGTCGACCTGGGCGCGCAGCGCGTAGTAGGGCTGCTTGTTCTGCTCGTCGAGCAGGCGGTCGGCGCTGACCATGGTCACCTCGCCGGTGACCCGCGGGGTCTTGCTCTGGTTGAAGGCGGTGAACAGCATCTCCACCGGCAGCCCGCTGTGGATCCGGTCGACCAGGTTCACCGCGAGCTGGCCCTCCACTTCCAGGCTGTCGCTGTTGGGCACGATGTACATCAGCAATTCGCCGGGGCCGATCACCCCGCCATCGGTGAACACCTTCAAGCCGGCCACGTAGCCGCTGACCGGCGCGCGGATCTCGGCGTGGCGCAGTTCGTAGCGCGCCGAGGACAGCTCCTCCCAGAGCGTCCGCGCATTGACCTGGGTTTCCGCCAGTTGCCCGTTGACTTCCTTGCGGTACTCCTCCTCGCGTTGGGCGATGCGCATCTGCGCCTCGGCGATGCTCTGGCGGATCTGCCCGAAGCGACCGCTGCTCTCCGATAGCCGGGCGTTCACCTCGGCCAGTTGGCGCTCCTGTTCGAGCAACTGGTTGCGCGGCATGTAGCCTTCCTCGGCGAGGTCGCGCGCACCGCTCAACTGGCTGTTCAACAGGCGTTGTTGCAGGCGCTGGTTGCCCTCGGTCTGGCGCAACCCTTCGAGCTGGGCGCGCAGCCCCTCGATGTTCGCCCGCAATGCGGAGAGTTCGTTGGCCAGCGCGGTCTGGCGGCTGTGCAGCAACTGCCGCTGCAACTCCAGGCGCTCGCCGAGGGTCGGCAGCGGGGCCTGCTCGGCCAGCCCCGCGGGCATCTCCAGGGTCCGCCGGCCGTCGTATTCGGCCTGCAGGCGCGCCTGGTTGAGCCGCGCGTTGGCGTACCGGTTGAGCAGCGAATCGACGTTGGCCCGGGCCTGGGTCGGTTCCATGCGGATCAGCGGCTCGCCCGCCTCCACATGCTGGCCGTCGCGCACCAGGATGTGCTTGACCACCCCGCCCAGCGGATGCTGCACCGACTTGCGCTGGCCGGAGATGATCACCGTGGCCGGCACCGCCACGCCCTGGTCGAGCGGCGCGAAGGCGGCCCAGAGCAGCGCGCCGCCGAAGCCGAACAGGACCAGCAGCCAGCCCAGTCGCGCATAGGCGTTCTCGTCGCGTTTCACCGTGCGGGTCATTCCACACCTCCCTGGCGCGGCGCGGCCACCACCTGCGGCGCGCCGTAGCCGGCCACCCGGTAGTCCGCGCGCTGCTGCGACGCCGACGCGGCGCGCTGGTTGTTCAAGGCGGCGAGCACCTGGTCGCGCTCGCCGTACAGGTGCAACTGGCCGGCGTTCAGCGCCAGCAGGCGGTCGGCGCAACCCAGCACGCCGGCCCGGTGGGTGATCAGCAGCACCGTGCAGCTACGCGCCTTAAGCGCCTGGATCGCCGCCAGCAGCGCCTGCTCGCCGCTGTCGTCGAGGTTCGAGTTGGGTTCGTCGAGCACCACCAGGGTCGGCGCGCCGTACAACGCCCGGGCCAGGGCGATGCGCTGGCGCTGGCCGCCGGAAAGCCCGGCGCCGCCGACGCCGAGCACGGTGTCGTAGCCCTGCGGCAGGCGCAGGACCAGTTCATGGACCCCGGCCAGGCGCGCCGCCTCCACCACCTTGTCGGCCTGCACCTCGCCGAAGCGGGCGATGTTTTCCGCCACCGTGCCGGCGAACAGTTCGATGTCCTGCGGCAGGTAGCCGATGCGCGGGCCGAGGGTCTCGCGCTCGTACTGGCGGATCTCGGCGCCGTCCAGGCGCACGCTGCCGTGCAGGGTCGGCCAGATGCCCAGCACTACCCGCGCCAGGCTCGACTTGCCGGAGCCGGACGGACCGATCACGCCGACCACCGAGCCGGCCGGGATCGCCAGGGTCAGACCACGCAGGGTGCGCGCCTCGCTGCCGGGCGGCGCCGCGTCCAGCGATTCCAGCAGCAGGTGGCCACGCGGCTCGGGCAATTCCATGCGCCGCTCGCGGGCGGGGAATTCGTCGAGCAGGCCGCTCAGCCGGCGATAGGCATCGCGCGCCGCGCCCCACTGCTTCCACACGCCGATCAGTTGGTCGATGGGCCCCAGCGCACGGCCCATCAGGATCGAGCCGGCGATCATCATCCCCGGGGTGATGCGTCCCTCCACCGCCAGCCAGGCGCCGAGGCCGAGCACCAGGGATTGCAGGGCGATGCGCAGGTATTTGCTCAGCGCGTTGATCCGCGCCGCGCGCTCGCTGGCCAGGCTCTGCTGGTCGAGGAACGCCTGGTGCAGCCGTTCCCAGCGCCCGCGCATGCTGCCGAGCATGCCCATCGCCTCGATCACCTCGGCGTTGCGCAGGTTGTTGCTGGCCAGTTGGCCGGACTTGATCGACAACTCGCCGGCCTTGGCCAGCGGCGCACGGGTGGCGCGTTCGTTGAACCAGGCGAGGGCCATCAGGGCCAGCGCGCCGACCAGCGAGAGCAGGCCGAGCCAGGGGTCGAAGAGGAAGATCACCAGCAGGTAGACCGGGAACCAGGGTGCGTCGAAGAAGGCGAACAGCGCCTGGCCGGTGATGAACTGGCGCAGGGTGGTCAGGTCGTGCAGCGCCTGGCTGGCCTCCTGGCCGCCGGCGCGCAGGTTGCGTTCGAAGGCGGCGGCGTAGATCCGCCCGTGCAACTGGCCGTCGAAGCGTTCGCTGACCCGCACCAGGACGAAGCTGCGCAGCGCCTCCAGCGCGCCCATGAAGACGAACACGCCAAGCGCCATCAGGGTCAGCATCAACAGGGTGACTTCGTTGGCCGAGGACAGCACGCGGTCGTACACCTGCAGCATGTACAGCGAGGGCACCAGCATCAGCAGGTTGATCACCCCGGAGAACGCCGCCACGCTGCGCAATGCGCCGCGGCTGGCCGCCAGGGCCTGTTTGATTTCGTTGGTAACGCTGGAACCGAGCCTTGCCATCGAGCGCGCTCACTTCTGCCACGACTGCCGCTGGAATCCCGAATGAGCCCGGATGGCACCTCCCTGTGCCGGGCGTTCCCTCGCCGTCAGGCGGCCAGGGCCTGATGCTCCGGCGCCGGGTCGGCGCCGATCAGCTGGATTGTCGGCGGCGCCGCTTCGCCGCCGTGGCCGAGCAGCGCCGCGAGCACCTTGCCGGCCCCGTCCAGTGCGCTGTGCGCGGTATCCCCGGCGATACCGGCGACGATCGACAGGTCATTGTCGAGGTCATGCACCAGCTCGATCTGGCCCTTCGGCCCGACCCCGGCGACATCGACACCGGCAATCGTTTGCGCATACAGCTTGCTGTCGAAGTGCAGGTCCAGCGTCGGCAGCGAGACACCGATGTCCTTGACCACCGGCACGTAGCCGAGGATGCCGCCGACGATGGGCAGGTCCTTGAGGGTCACCTCGTTCCAGCTCAGCAGCTTGACCTCGTTGTAGCTACCCAGCTCCAGGGTGCCGCCGAGATTGGCCACGCCGAGGTTGTAGCTGGGTCCGGCGATACCGTAGAACTTGGCGCTGAAGCCTTCCTTGTCGACCGAGCCGACCACTCCCAGGCCGCCGAGGTTGAGCGGCGCCAGCACCGGCACCAGCGGCGCGGTGATCGGATTCAGCGCCAGGGCTGCGGTGACCAGCGGAGTCAGCGGCGTCTCGCCGCCGAAGGTCAGGCCTTGCTCGGTGAAGGAGACGTTGATCGGCAGCGGGCCGAGGATGCCGCGGCTATCGGGAATCACGCCCTGGTCGTGATTGCCGCCGAGCAGCGAGCCGATCACATTGACCCCGAGCAGGCCGTCGCTATTGCCGAGGCTTAGCGAGCCACCCTGGTAGGCGGCGTGGTAGAGATCGTTGGCGGCCTTCAGGCTGTCGCTGCCGAATTCCCAGGCATGGCCGACGGTGGCACCGACGCCCTGCCCCAGGTCACCGACCAGCTTCAGGTAATCCTCCGGCTCGACGCGCCCGTGCAACAAGTCGTCGGCGATCGCCAGCGAGTTGCCGGCCAGCCCGCCCAGCGTGCCGACCGCGGAGCCTACGGTGTCGAGGGCGTCGCCGGCGATCTCGCCGAGCGTGCCGGCCACCGCGCCGACCGTACCCTCCAGCGCCTGCTCCACGCTGGCAACGGCGTCATGCACCGATGTAAGCGCTTCGTGCACCTGCTGCTCCACGGCGTCGACGGTGGAGCCCACCAATGTCCTGGCCACGTCCGCCACCGCCGTGACGGCGGTGGCGGCCACCTGCGTCGCACGCTCGTAGACCTGACCGAACAGGTTCGCGGCTGCATTGAATAATCCCATCTTCTGTTCCTCGATTGAGTTGTCTCGGTTATCGCGTTTCCGGCGCAGGTCGCTGTTTACCGACCGAACCGGTCACGCGGTTAAGCGCAGTCAGTGAGTTCCGCGAGAAAACGGAACGCGGGTACCTGAAAGTTCATCAGGCCTGGCGACAACTTGTTTTTATTGGAAGACAGGAGCCCCCGAGGGCGAAACCCATTTAATCCCGAGCAGCCCGCAACAGAGCGCTCTCCACCGCTTCGCCTGTTAAGTAGGACTAACATGGGAAAGGCAAATTTGTACCACCACTTAAATCAGTTCAATACTTTGGTTGGGCATACCGACCTGTCAGTTCTGCCAGGTGGATTTCCAAGCCCCTGATTCCTAAACGGATTATTGACGCTTTTAATTAATATCGAATGACGGACGGTCGCCCCGGTACGAACTCTGACGAAAATCAGAAATGAAGAAAGGGTTATATCCTTATGCACCAAAGTGCCGAGCCGCCCTCGCGGCGTGCCCAACTAGCGTGCAACTTCGGCAGCGCCCTCTTCGAAGAAGCGAATGACACTTTTGCGTGGCTCATAAGGAATACTCTTATTACGTGAAGCGCATCACAAAATATTGAATCGAACAGTCCAGGCGGATTGTTTTCTCCTGGTAAACGATGATTAACGGCGCGCTCCAAGGCCGGGTTATTTCAATGAATCGCTTCAGCCAACGCCTTGCCTGCCGATAGCCTCTGCCGTCACCCGTTCCCGCCCTTGCTCCCCGCCTTGCCTGCCCCTATCCTGCGCCCGTCACGGCCAAATCCGTGACCGGGTTTGACAGCCCGAAGAGACGGCGCGATGCGCCGAGCGGTGCATGCGAAAGCAGCGAATGCTTTTGCAGGCATCGGCTCGACCGCAGTTTTCCAACTGCGGGCCTTCATGGCGGATCGCGTGGGGAGACCCTCGTGGTCTGCCGGTTCCGTTTCCCGGTCTGTCAACCCTGCGCGATCCTGCCTCCATCGATTGACAGCGAAGGCGGCAGGTCATGTGACTCTCAGAAACGGAGTACCCAGCATGACGAAGGATGAAAAGGAAAAGACCCACGTCGACGCAATCATCGAACGCTACAAGGACCTGATGGTCGAGATTCCCCCCGCCGACCGGCAACCCGGTCTCTCCCTGCTCTGGCCGGTTCCCGCCCAGCCCGCCATCGACAAGGGCGTCCGCCAGGCCGAGAACTGGCTTGCCGATCAGATCGAAGGCCAGCTCTGGACCGCCTTCGCCTTCGGCCGCGACAGCCTGCCCACACCGATGCAGAAGACCGCCTTCGAAGTGGCCTTCCTGACGCGCCTGCAGCAGCGCCTGGTAGCCGCTCGACGTTCCGGTTGACCCGGCCATGGCGAATGACGCCGGTGGCGTCGTTCGCCCCTACGCCAAGTCTCCATCGCGGTCTCGGGCACCGCGTACGAAATCATCGCCAGACTCCGCCTGGCAACGCGCCGAGCGTCTGGAGCGCCCCGGTGCGCCATCCCGCCCAGCCGGATTGAACGCAAGCGCACCCACCGCCCTCCTATGTTCCATACGACCCACCACCTCAACCGGAACCGAGCAAGACTCCGCAGACATGGCACAGCCTTTCACCATCGAACCGGACCCGAACACCCTCGACCATCCACCGGCCTTCCTGGCCAACGGAGGAGCGGTCGGGAAACTGTTGCTCAGCCTCGACGCGGCCAGTTCGCCCCTCGGCCCGCCGGACGCCTGGTCGGCGAGCCTGAAGACGACGATGGCCACGCTGCTGCCGGCCAAGGCGCAGATCGTGCTGTTCTGGGGCGCGGAATTCGTCGCCCTGTACAACGATGCCTACGCGCCGAGCATCGGCGACAAGCATCCGCGCGCCCTCGGCCGGCCGGCGATAGAGAACTGGCGGGAGCTGTGGGATGACCTCGAACCGCTGCTGCGCGGTGTGTACGAGACCGGCGAGACCTTCGCGGCAAAGGATCGGCCCTTCTACATCGAACGCCACGGGCGCGGCGAGACGGTCTATTTCGACGTGTCCTATTCGGCGGTGCGGGAAACCGACGGTTCCGTCGGCGGCGTGCTGTGCATCGTCACCGAGACCACCGAGCGGGTGCGTTTTGAACGCCGCCAGGCGTTCCTCCTGGAACTGGGCCAGACCCTGCCGTCCCTGGCCGATCCCCTGGAAATCGAAGCCACCGCCCTGCGCCGGCTCGGCGAGGAGCTGGGCGCGTCGCGGATATTCTTCGGCGAGGACAACGGCGACGGCATGACCTTCCAGGTTCATCGCGACTATCTCCACGACGGCCGCTCGGCGGTCGGTCGGCATCGCTACCTGGCGTTCGGCGCCACCCTGTCCGGCGAACTGCATGCCGGACGCAGCGTGGCGCGGGAAGACCTCGCCGGGGAGCGCGGCATGAGTCTCGACGAGGCGGCGAGCCGCGCGCGCCTGGGGCTGGGCGCCACGCTGCACGTCCCGGTGCTGCGCCACGGCCGGCTGGAGGCGCTGCTGGCGATCCACTTCGCCCATCCGCAGGCGCTCGGCGAAGATTCGCGCCGCCTGGCGGAGGAAGCCGCCAAGCTGGCCTGGACCTCGCTCACCCATGCCCGCGCGGAGCTGGCGCTGCGCACCAGTTCCGCGCAACTGGCGGCGATGTTCGACCAGGCCAGCGCGGGCATCGCGGTATGCGACCGGAACTGGCGCTTCACCCGGGTCAACGATCGCTACTGCGAGATCGCCGGCCGTTCGCGCGAGACCCTGCTCGGCCTGCGCATGCAGGACATCCTCGACCCCGCCGACTTCGCCCTCCCCGCGGCGCCAGGCGGAGCGACCGGCGCGGCGTTCGAGATGAGCGGCCGCTACGTTCGCCCCGACGGCGATACGGTGTGGGTGCAGAACCAGGTCACGCCGCTGGTGGACGAGCAGCATGCCGCCAGCGGCCTGCTCTGCGTGTGCATGGACATCAGCGCGCGGGTACGCGCCGAGAACGAGCTGCGCGAACTCAACGAAAGCCTGGAAGAACGTGTCGCGACCATGCTCGCCCAGCGCGAAAGCGCCCTGGCGCAGCTTCACGAGGCACGCAAGATGGAGATGGTCGGCCAGTTGACCGGCGGCATCGCCCATGACTTCAACAACCTGCTGACGCCGATCATGGCCTCGCTGGAACTGATCCGCCGGCGGCTCGACGACGCCCGCTCCACCGACCTCATCGACGGCGCGCTACAGTCCGCCGAACGGGCGCGGAACCTCGTCGGTCGCCTGCTCACCTTCGCCCGCCGGCAAACCCTCAAGCCGCAGGCGGTGGCCCTGCGCGAGCTGGTCGAAGGCATGCACGACCTGATCGAGCGCTCGCTCGGCCCGACCATCGAGGTCCGCATCGAGATCCCGGAACGCCTGCCGGCGGTGGTGGTGGATCCGCACCAGTTCGAACTGGCCATCCTCAACCTCGCGGTGAACGCCCGCGACGCCATGGGCGAAGGCGGCCGCCTGGAAATAGGCGCGCGGACCGACCTGGTGATCGACGGCGCGGTGGACGGTCTCGGCGCCGGCCGCTACGTGTGCCTGGAAGTCGCCGACAACGGCGGAGGCATGCCCGCCGAGGTGCTGGCCCGCTGCATGGAGCCGTTCTTTTCCACCAAGGGCGTGGGCAAGGGCACCGGCCTCGGCCTGTCGATGGTCCAGGGCCTGGTCGCCCAGTCCGGCGGCGGCCTGGGCATCCACTCGGAGATCGGCAAGGGGACCCGGGTGAGCATCTGGCTGCCGATCACCGCGGAGCAGACGCAATCCACCGCAGAAAGCTGCCCGGACGCACCGGAGGCGTTGCGGCCGACCCACGTGCTGCTGGTCGACAACGACAGGATGGTGCGCTACACCACCGCGCTGCTGCTCGGCGATCTCGGCTACCAGGTCAGCGAGGCGGCGTCGGCGGAGGAAGCCCTGGGCGAGGTCGAGCGCGGCCTGGCGCCCGACCTGCTGGTCACCGACCATCTCATGGCCGACAAGACCGGCGTGCAGCTTGCCGAGGAACTGCGCCAGCACTTCCCGCAATTGCCGGTGCTGGTCATCACCGGCTACGCCAACCTCAGGCCCGAGCAACTCAACGGCTTCGAGGTGTTGACCAAGCCGTTCCGCCACAACGAACTCGCCGAACGCCTCGCCCGGCTGCTGGAAGCCTCGCCGTGAGGCCCCGGGCCGGCGGAACGCCTCAGCGCACGCGCTCGCGGCTCTTCACCGCCAGGTCCAGGGCTTTCTGCATGTCCAGCCGCGCCGAGCGGCCGACGTCGCGGTGGTCCAGGCGGTAGCCGCGCTCCGAGGGCAGGATCGGTGCGGTGAGGTCCTCGGCATCGGCCGGCTCGAAATCGTAGTCGCCGCCGATGGTCATGGCGCTGCGCCGGAGCAGCATGCGGATCTCCTCGGGTCGCAGCCGCGGGTTGAGGGAAAGCATGGCGGCGACCGTGCCGGCGACCATCGGCGTGGCATAGGAGGTGCCGCAGTGCACCTCGCCCCGCGCGTCCCGCTCCAGGGTCGAGGCATGGGTACAGGCGGCGGCGGTGACATCCACCCGCATGTCGACGTTCGAGGTGCTGCGCTTGACCGCGTAGGCCGGGTCGTCCACCGCCAGGCCTTGGCGCTCGCTGCGCTGGTGGCCGCCCACCACCAGCAACTGCTCGGTAACGAAGGAGGACGGCAGGCGGTATTCGTCGGTACCGGAGTAGGACGAGCCGTTGCCGGCGGAGTTGACCACCAGCACGTCCGGATGCTCCTTGCGCAGCCAGAGGAAGAACTCCTCGAGCAACTCCTCGTAGCCGCTCATGGCGATCCCCGAGCGCACCAGCGAATCCACCTCGTCGCCATCGACGTCGCGAGCGCCGACGCGGTGGATGCCCCAGCTCCAGTTGAGCACCCGCACGCCATCCTCCACCAGGTTCACCGAGGCGGCGACGTTGGCCGTGATGCCAGCATCCGAATTGCGCTCGACGATCACTTCGAAACCCTGGCTGGCGCGGTCCAACCCACGCAGGAAACCACTGTTGCCGCCCTGGTCCCAGCGCGCGGCGAGGATGCCGGCGACCGTCGAACCGTGGTTGTCGGGACGTTCGGCATCGCGCGCGTAGAGGCAGGTACGCGGTGCGGGCGCCTTGCAGGGGCCGAGGTAGTCGGCGAAGTCGGGAGCGTCGAAATCGACGTCGCGCTCGATCACCCCGATGCGCACCGGGCGGGTCTCCAGCGGCGCCTGGCGGGCGCGGACCCGACGCTGGTAATAGTTCACCGCGTCCATGAAACGATTGGCCGCCCACTCGTCGGAGTCGCTGTCCGGCTTGTCCACGGGCCGGCGCGCCGCCTCGGTTTCCTCGCCCTTCTCCGGCGCGGACTCCTCCACCACCACGGCGTCCACGCTGGTCTCGCTGCCGATGCGGAGGACCAGCGCGTCGCGCTGGACGAGGTCGCGCGCCGGCAGGCGCAACTGGTAGAGGTTCAACGGCGGGATCGCGCCGACCACCCGCGCGCCATATTTATCGGCCAGGCGTTCGGCCTCCCGGCGACCGTCGTGGTTCTCCTCGATCAACAGGCTGACCAGGTCGACGTAGGTGGTCAGGCCATCCATGTTCTTCGCCACCTCGTCGGGACCGGCGGCGAGCACATGACTGCCGTTCAGGGTCAGCCATACCGGATTGCTGCTGCGCCCGCCCTGCTCCAGCCAAAGCGGACCGCTGGCGTGGCCACGGCGGTCCAGGCGGAGCTGCAGGCCGTCGCCCTCGCGCCACAGGGCGGTGGTCGGCAGTTCGCGGCCGTCCAGCAACAGGCGCGGCAGGCCGGAGCCCAGGCCGCGCACGCGCAGGCACCACTCCTGCCGCTCGCTGGCCAGGAGATCGCCGCAGCGCTCCAGGCGCTCCAGGCGCAGGGGTGTTTCGGCGGCTACCAAAGGACTGCCCAGGGACGCGAAAAGGATGGCGAAAACGGCACGGCGCAGCGGCATGGACTCGGCTTCCGGAACGGGGACCTGTTGTTCCGACCACCTGGCGAAACGCTTCGTTCAGGTTGAAGGCGGGCGCAGGCTAGCCCGCCAGTTGCTCCAGCGCTCGCCGGGTGACGCCATCGATATAGCCCGGCTCGCCATAGATGCGCGCCAGCAGGATGGCGCCTTCGAAATCGGCCACCAGTTGCCGGCCGCGCTCCAGCGCCTGCGCCTCGTCGAAGGCCGGGCGGTAGAGCTGGGCGAAGGCTTGCGCCCAGTCGTCGAGGAAACTGCGGATCGGCGCCATCAGCTCGCTGCGACCATAGCTGGCGTCGACCGCGACCACGCCCATCAGGCAGCCGATGCTGTCGTCCTGGAACAACCGGGCGGCCTTACGGCCGAGTTTTTCCAGGCGCTCGCGGGGCGTCAGCAGCGGGTCGTAGGCGATGCTGAAGAGCGTCTCGGCGAGCCGCTGGTGGGTCCATTCGAGAACGTCGCGGAGCAAGGCTTCCTTGTTCGGGTAGTGGTGGTAGAACGAGGCCTTGGTCAAGCCGCAGGCGCTGGACAGCATTTCCATGGTGGTGCCGTGGTAGCCGTAGCGACGGAAGGTGCCGGCGCAGCGCTGGAGAAGCTCGTCGCGGGAGATTTTCAACGGACGCACGGAAGGTTCCTGCTCTCGATCAAAGGCGTTGATTCTATGCCATAAGCCTTGGCGCCTCAATTTGACGGTTACCGAATGTTTGTTTAGTTTTTACAAACCGAATGTTCGGTAGGTAACTAGAAGAAGTTTCCGCTCCACCAACCCAAGCACAGGAGAGAGGCATCATGAGCGAAGCCAACAGCGGCCCGGGCCGCGTCACCCGAGAGCAGCGCGGTCATCTGTTTCTCATCGGCCTGGACCGCGTGGGCAAGCGCAACGCCTTCGACAGCGCAATGCTGGCGGACCTGGCGCTGGCCATGGGTGAATACGAGCGCAGCGAGGAATCCCGCTGTGCCGTGCTCTTCGCCCATGGCGAGCACTTCACCGCCGGGCTCGACCTGATGGAACTGGCACCGAAGCTCGCCGCCAGCGGTTTCCGCTATCCGGACGGCGGCGTCGATCCCTGGGGCGTGGTCCAGCCGCGTCGGAGCAAGCCGCTGGTGGTCGCGGTGCAAGGCACCTGCTGGACCGCCGGGATAGAGCTAATGCTCAATGCCGACATCGCGGTGGCCGCGCGCGGCACGCGCTTCGCCCATCTGGAGGTGCTACGCGGCATCCCGCCGCTGGGCGGATCCACCGTGCGCTTCCCGCGCGCGGCGGGCTGGACCGACGCCATGCGCTACATCCTCACCGGCGATGAGTTCGATGCCGACGAAGCCCTGCGCATGCGCCTGCTCACCGAGGTGGTGGAACCCGGCGAGGAACTGGCACGGGCCCTCGAATACGCCGAGCGGATCGCCCGGGCCGCGCCGCTGGCGGTGCGCGCCGCGCTGCAATCGGCGTTCCAGGGGCGCGACGAGGGGGACGATGCGGCGCTGTCGCGGGTCAACGAGTCGCTGGCCGCGTTGATCGGCAGCGAGGACGTCCGCGAGGGCGTGCTGGCGATGGTGCAAAAGCGCGCGCCGGCGTTCAAAGGCCGCTAGCTCCCCTGCGGGTCGACCCCCGGTCGCTCCGCTCCATCTCTCCTGCGGAAACCGACATGACTTCGTTGACTCAACATTCCGCAGCGCCGGTGCGGATGGAACGCCTGGCCCTGCCCGCGACCGACGGCTATCCGCTGTCCGCCTACCGCTACCACGCGCCGGGCCACGCCCATGGCAACCTGCTGGTGGCCGGCGCGACGGGCGTCGCCCAGCGCTTCTACCGGCGTTTCGCCGAACACGCCGCGCGCCAGGGCTTCGACGTACTCACCCTGGACTATCGCGGCATCGGCGAATCCGCGCCGGCAAGCCTGAAGGGCTTCGCCATGTCCTACCTGGACTGGGCCTACCGGGACCTCGCCGCCGCCGTCGAGCTGCTCGGCCGGGAGGAGCGGCCGCTGTACTGGGCCGGCCACTCCTTCGGCGGCCACGCCATCGGCCTGCTGCCCGACCATGGGCGGCTCGCCGCCTGCTACAGCTTCGGCAGCGGCGCCGGCTGGAGCGGCTGGATGTCGCGCCGCGAAGCGCTCAAGGTGCGCCTGCTGTGGACCCTGGTGCTGCCGCCGCTGGTGGCCTGGAAAGGCTACATGGCCTGGAGCCTGCTGGGCATGGGCGACGACCTGCCGCTGGGGGTCTACCGCGACTGGAAGCGCTGGTGCCGCCATCCCCGCTACTATTTCGACGACCCGGCGATGCGCCACCTCCACCAGCGCTACGCCGCAGTGCGCACGCCCTGTCTGTTCGCCACCGCCCTGGACGATCCCTGGGCACCGCCGCGCTCGCGGGACGCCTTCGTCGAGGCCTACCGCAACGCACCGCTGGAAACCCTCGACCTGCGACCCGACGGTGGACCGCTCGGACACATGGGCTACTTCCGCGCCGGTGCAGAGGCGCTGTGGGACGACGCCCTGCGCTGGCTGAGACGGCATCCGGAGAACGCCTGAAAGACCAGCGAGCGCGCGCCATGCACCCGTTGCCGTTGTCCCTTCGCCTGTTCGCCGTCGCATTCTGGCTGGGCGTGGTCGCCGTGGAGTTCCTTCTCGAACGCAGCCGCGCCGAAAGCCGCGACCGGGGTTTCGCCGGGAGACCGCCACCAAGGCCGACAGCTTTGCCGGGGTGAACCGCTACTCCCGGCAGATCGCCCGCATCTCCCTGCTGGCCATCCCGGCCGGGCTGCTGGCCCTGGGCTGCGGCCCGTACCTGATGCGACAACGCTGAAAAATCCGCCGACTGTCCATTTCGCGACGATGACTGGCGCTTTTGCCGGCGCAGGCCGCCTGCGCCTGCCTTACCGTTCCCCGCTCTTTCAGACACGGGAGCAGGGCAATGCCGCTTGCCAGTCATCTGCGTTGCGTGGCGCTGGCGCTGGGGATCTCCACCGCGCTGGGCTGCGCGAACCGCAACCAACCCGCGCCACGCGCGGAAAGCCTCGACCCTGGCCTGTCGAGGGTGGCGGGAACCCGCGGCGACGCGCTGCCCGCCCAGTGGTGGACGCTCTACCAGGACCCTGGGCTGAACCACCTGGTGGCCGCCGCGCTGCGCCACAACCGCGACCTGGCCGCAGCCGATGCCCATGCCCGCGCGCTCCTCGGTCATCTGCGCGGCGCACAGGGCGAACGCTGGCCACGGACCGAGGTCGGCTATGGCTACCAGTATGGGCGCGACGGCGACGACCAGACCCTCGCCGAAGCCACCGACGAGGACCTGCGCAGCCAGTGGAAACACACCGCCCGCCTCGACCTGTCCTACCAGTTGGACCTGTGGGGCGAAGTCCGCGCCCGCATCGCCGCGGCGAAGGCGGATGCCGAAGCGGCGCAAGCGGCGCGCGACCTGCTCAGGGTCAGCGTGGCCAGCCAGACCACCCTCGCCTACGTCCGCGCCTGCGCCCTGGCGCGACGGGCAGAGGTACAACGCCGATCGGTCGGTCTACTCGACGCGAGCCTGGCGCTGAGCGAACGCCAGCTCGCCGCCGGCCTTTCCAGCGAGCTGCAGCGACGCCGGCTGCTGGCCTTGCGCGAGCGGACCCGCGCCGCGCTGCCGATGCTCGAGGCGCGGCGGCGCGCGGCACTCTACGAACTGGCGCTGCTCAGCGGGCGCTCGCCGCGCCAGTTGGACGCTCCTGCCGCGACCTGCGCCGGCATACCGCAACTGCGCCGTGCCCTGCCCACCGGCGACGGCTGGAGCCTGCTGGCGCGCCGCCCGGACGTCCGCGCGGCCGAGCGCCGGCTCGCCGCCGCCGACGCCCGGCGCGCGCTGGCCAAAGCCGAGCTGTACCCGCGCATCAGCTTCGCCGTCGGCGCCGAAACCTCCGCAGTGACCCTCGCCGGCCTCGGCGCCAGCGGCGCGCTGGCCTACGCGGCCGGCCCGCTGCTGAGCTGGCGCTTCCCCAACCGGGAAAGCGCGCGAGGCCGCCTGGACAGCGCAGCGGCAGAGCGCGACGCCGCCCTGGCGCGCTTCGACGGAGCGGTGCTCGGCGCCCTGCGCGAGGTCGAGCGTGCCCTGGCGCTGTATGCCGGCGAGCGCCAGCGGCGTGCCGACCTCCAGCGTGCCCTCGACGAGCAGCGCCACGCCTACCGGTTGGCGCGCAGCAACTATCGCGCCGGCGCCCTCGATGCCCTCGAGCTGCTCGACAGCCAACGCAGCCTGGTCGCCGACCGGGCGCGCCTGGTCGACGCCGAGATGCGCGTCGCCGAGCGCCAGGTCGAACTGTTCCGGGCTCTCGGCGGCGGCTGGCAAGCCGCTCCCAGCCCCTCCCACCAGGAAAACGGACAATGAACCAGGCAATCAGGGAACCCATCGAACACACCACTGGCGAAACCATGCCAGCAGCCACGCGCCGGCGCCGAACCTGGCTGCTGAGCGGCCTCGCCGGCGCCATCGCGCTCGCCGCCCTGCTGGCCTGGTGGTGGAGCAGCGGACGCTTCCTGGAGGGCACCGACGATGCCTATGTACGCGCCGACTGGGTGGCGGTCAGCGCGCAGGTCTCCGGCTACGTCGCCGAGGTGCTGGTGGCCGACGACGCCGACGTCCAGGCCGGCGACCTGCTGCTGCGCCTGGACCCGCGCGACTTCCGCCAGCGCCTGCGCGCCGCCGAGGCCCGCGAAGCGGCGGCGCAGGCGGCGCTGGAAGCCCAGCGCGCGAAGCTGGAGACCCTCGATCGGCAACTGCTGGAGCAGGCGCAGACGATCAGCCGCGCCCGCGCCGATGGCGAAGCGGCGCGAGCCGAATGGCGCCGCGCCGAGACCGACTGGCGACGCTACCGGCAATTGGCCGACGAGCATGCCACCAGTCGCCAGCGCCTGGAGAACGCCGACGCGGCGCACCAGCGAGCGCGGGCGGCGGCGCGGCGGGCAAGCGCCGAGGAAGGCCGCCAGCGCGCCGCCAGGGACGTACTGAAGAGCCGGCGACGCGAGGCGGAGGCGGCGCTCGCCCAGCGCCAGGCGGAGCTGCAGGAAGCCGCGGCGGCGCGCGAACTGGCGCGCCACGCCCTGGACGATACCGAAATCCGCGCCCCATTCGCCGGCCGCGTCGGCCAGCGCAAGGTGCGCCTGCGCCAGTACGTCACGCCGGGGCTGCCGCTGCTGGCGGTGGTGCCGCTGGAGCAGGCCTACGTGGTGGCCAACTACAAGGAGACCCAGCTCGAACGCATCCGCCCCGGGCAACCGGTAGAGCTGGAGGTGGACACGTTCGGCCGCCGCTGGCGCGGCCGCGTCGACAGCGTGGCGCCGGCCTCCGGCGCGGTATTCGCGCTGCTGCCGCCGGACAACGCCACCGGCAACTTCACCAAGATCGTCCAGCGCTTCCCGGTGCGTATCCGCCTGGACGCCGACGCCGCCGAGCGGGGCCGGCTGCTTCCGGGGATGTCGGTGATCGCCACCGTGGACACTCGCGAACCGGACGGAGCCTCCGCCGATGAGCGCTGACGACAAGGTATCGCTGCGTGCCTGGGTCGCCGTCACCGGCGGCCTGTTCGGCTGCTTCATGGCCGGCATGAACGTGCACGTCACCAGCGCGGCGCTGCCGGAGATAGAAGGCGCGCTGGGAGCCACCTTCGAGGAGGGCTCGTGGATCTCCACCGCCTATCTGGTCGCGGAAATCAGTATGATCCCGCTTACCGCCTGGCTGGTGGAAGTGTTCTCCTTGCGCCGGGTGATGCTCCTCGGCTCGCTGGTGTTCCTGCTCAGTTCGCTGAGCTGCGCGCTGGCGCCGAACCTGTCGACGCTGATCCTGATCCGGGTGATCCAGGGGGCTTCGGGGGCGGTGCTGATCCCGCTGTCGATGCAACTGATCCTCACCGAGCTGCCGTCCAGCCGGATACCCCTCGGCATGGCGCTGTTCAGCCTTTCCAACAGTGTGGCCCAGGCCGCCGGCCCGTCGATCGGCGGCTGGCTGGCGGATGCCTATTCCTGGCGCTGGATCTTTCTCCTGCAACTGTTGCCGGGGATCGCCCTGCTGGCCGCGGTGGCCTGGTCGATCCGCCCCCGCGACGGCGACCGCGAACGCCTGCGCCAGGCCGACTGTCTCGGCATCGGCGCGATGGTCGCCGGCCTCGGCGCGCTGCAGATCGTGCTGGAGGAAGGTGGCCGCCGCGACTGGTTCGAGTCCGGCTTCATCCGCACCTTCGCCGTCCTCGCCGTGCTCGCCCTGCTGCTCTTCGTACAGCGCCAACTGTGGGGCGCGCGGCCGTTCATCAACCTGCGCCTGCTGGGCAGCTACAACTTCGGCGTGTCCAGCCTGGCGATGGCGGTGTTCGGCGCGGCGACCTTCGGCCTGGTGTTCCTGGTGCCCAACTACCTGTCCCAGTTGCAGGGTTTCAACGCCCGGCAGATCGGCGACAGCCTGATCCTCTACGGCCTCGTGCAACTGCTCCTGGCGCCGCTGCTGCCGCGCCTGATGCGCTGGCTGAACCCCAAGCTGCTGGTGGCCGGCGGCTTCGCGATCATGGCCCTGGGCTGCTGGATGGGCGCGCACCTGAACGCCGACGCGGGACGCAACGTGATCATCCCCTCCATCGTCGTGCGCGGCATCGGCCAGCCGCTGATCATGGTCGCGCTCTCGGTACTGGCGGTGAAGGGCCTGGACAAGGCCCAGGCCGGCTCGGCCTCGGCGCTGATCTCGATGCTGCGCAACCTCGGCGGCGCGATCGGCACCGCGCTGCTGACGCAACTGGTCTCGCTGCGCGAGCGCTTCCACTCCGAGCGGATCGGCGAGACCCTGACGATCTTCGACGGCGCCCTGCAGCAGCGCCTGGGCGGTGGCCAGGTGCGGATACAACTGCCGGAGCAGCAGCAGGCGCTGGCCCTGCTCGACCACGGGGTGCGCCAGCAGGCCTACCTGATGGCCTACTCCGACGCCTTCTACCTTTCCTGCGTGGCGCTCCTGGCCTGCGCCCTGGCCTCGCTGATGCTGCGCCAGAAGGACTGAACTCAGTCGCCCTCGGCCACCCCGTAGGCGGCGCCGCGGCCGAAATAGAGGCTCGGCGAAACGCCCAGGGTCCGGCGAAACATGGCGCTGAAGGCGCTCTGGCTGTCGTAGCCGAGGTCCAGTGCGACCTCGAGGATCGAGTGCCCTGCCGCCAGCGCATCGAGGCTGGCGAGCAGGCGCATGCGCCGCAGCCACTGGACGAAGCTGAGACCGGTTTCGCGCTGGAAGGCGCGGGTCAGGGTCCGCGGGCTGACGCCCAGGCGACGCGCGGCATCGCCCAGGCTCCAGTCGGCGGCCGGCTCGGCGCGCAGGCTGCGGCACAGCGCCGCCAGTCGCGGATCGACCGGCTGTGGCACGTGCAGGGCGAGGATCGGCAGCACCCGCAGTTCATCGAGGATCAGCTCCATCACCCGCTCGTCGCGGCCACCCGGCGGGTAGTCCGGGGCGATCCGCATCGCCGCGACGATCAATTGCCGCAGCAACGGCGGCACGTCCACCACCCGGCAGTCCCGCGGTAGGTCGTGGCGCGCCTGCGGGGCGATGAACAAGGTGCGCATGCGCACCTGGCCGGCGAAACGCAGGGCATGCTCGATACCGGCCGGCAACCAGACACCGCGTCCCGGCGGCACCACCCAGGTGCCCTCGGCGGTGCCGACCGTGACCACCCCGCTGAGCGCATGGATCAATTGCGCGCGCGAATGCCGGTGCAGCTCGACGCGCTCGCCGTGGAGATAATCCTGGGCATAGGCGAAGACCGGACGGGTGGAAGGCAGGTCGATCAGCATCGGGCGGGCCTTGGCGGGCAGTGGGGGCGCTGTCTTTTTACCAGCCGCGCCATGCTAACGACCAGTCCCGGCGAAGCACGCCGGCGCTCGCCGCGACGCGGCGAGCGCGCTACCCTGGCCGCCCCGGCGTGGCGCGACTACCTGGCGTATCCGCCGCGCCATCCCTCCCCAAGTACAGGAGCGAAACCAGCATGGCCTCTTACGCGGAACTGTTCGATATCGGAGAAGACTTCGCCGCCTTCGTCGGCCATGGCCTGGCCACGGAACAGGGCGCGGTCGCGCGGTTCCGGCAGAAGCTGGAAAGCAACGGGCTGCCGAGCGCGCTGACGGAACGCCTGCAACGCATCGAACGGCGCTATCGCCTGCTGGTCGCCGGGGAAATGTGGTGCCCGGACTGCCAGATCAACCTGGCCGCGCTGGACTTCGCGCAGCGCCTGCAACCGAACATCGAGCTGGCGATCATTTCCAAGGGCCGCGCCGAGGACGACCTGCGCCAGCGCCTGGCGCTGGAGCGAATCCCGATTCCGCTGGTACTGGTGCTGGACGAGGAGTTCAACCTGCTCGGACGCTTCGTCGAACGGCCGCAGGCGGTGCTCGACGGCGGTCCGCAGGCGCTTGCGGCGTACAAGGCGGGCGACTACCTGGAGCACGCCATCGGCGACGTCCTGGCGATCATCGAAGGCGCGGCGCGCTGAGACAGCGCCTGCGCCCGCTTCTCAGTGCCGCGAACAGCTCGCGCCAAGGCCTCGGTACTGCAAGCGATGTAGGCGTCCGGCGCTGTCGCGGTAGAGCATCACCAGCGGCACCACGCCACAGGTGGCCGGCACCGGCGTGACGGAAAGCACCCGCTCGATGTCCAGCGGCATGCCGTAGTCGTAGCGCTCGATCGGCGGCAACTCTTGCCCGTCGTCGTCCGCCGCCTGGACCTGGGACCAGCAGGACAGCAGCAAGGCCAGCAAGAACGAGGTTTTCATGAGGTCTTTTCTCCATGCTGCGCCCCGTCGGACGAGACGCTTTGCGAATAGGCCCGGAGCAACCAGGCGAGGTCGGTGAGGATCGCGGCCAGGCGCCACTCGCCGGCGGCCGCCAGGCGGGCGCCGGCACGGCGTGCGTGCCGCGCGGCGAGCGGCGGATCGCGATGGCGGACGGCGATGGCTCGCAGTGCGCGCTCGATCCACCGCGCCTCCGCGGCGGCCGGGTCGAGCCCGGCCAGGGCGCGCCACAGGCGCCGCGACTCGCGGCCGAGTTGCAGGGATACGAAGCCCAGGCGCAGGGCCAGCGCGCTGCGCGGATGTTCCATGCCATGCAGCGCGCCCAGCTGGGCGATGCGATGCTGCTGGCGGGCCTGCCAGGCATGCGCGTCGAAACCGGCGCGACGACGCAGCAAGGCGAGGGTCTCGCGGCGCAGATGGTCGAGCAGCGAAGCCGAATGCCGTTCCAGGTCCTTCGGCAGCAGACGGTAGACCAGCAGGCTGATGCAGAGCGCCAGCACCCAGACGCAGGACTGGTTGGCGAAGTCGCCGAAATCGAAGCGGGCGAGATTGCCGGTGGCGACCAGGGTGTTGAAGGCGATCAGGTAGGCGATTCCCTGCAACGCCCGCCTGGGCACTGTGGTGGCCTGGATACCGAACGACCAGAAGAAGGCGAGGCACAGCAGCAGCAATGGAAAACCGTTGATCAGCGGTAGCAGAAGGAATTTGCAGAGCAATGCGGCAGGTATCGCGTAGAGCGTGCCGCGAATGAAATTGCGCGTGCCCTCGGCGGGAAAGGGCGAGGCTGCCAGCAGCGTGCAGTAGGGGCCGAGCACCGCCAGCAGGGTCGGCCCCTGGTCCCACCCGCTGAGGAACCACAGGGCGCCGCCGACCAGCATCGCCAGCCAGGCTCGCGCGCCGTTGCGCAAGGCCTCGCGGTAATGTCGATGGAAAGCCGCTGGGCGGACGTCGGCGCGGGCCCGGCCGTCGAGCCGGGCGAACCCCCGCAGGGCGGCCTGCAGGTCATCCAGTTGCTCGTCGAGACGCTCCATGAACAGCCCTTCGCGACAGGCATCCGCTTGGTCTGTCGGAAGTCCGCGCCGAATCGCCGCCAGGCGACCGCGCAAGCTCGCGAGCCGTCGCGCGGCGCCGGCGAAGTCGAGCTCGCCGCGCTCCAGTTGGCCGCCCAGCAGGCACAGGTCGTCGGCCATCGGCAGCGCCAGTCCACGCTCCGCCAAGCGCCGGGCCCAATGCGTCTCGCCGGCGAAGCGGAACTCCATCAGCGTGGAAAACAGCGCCGCCAGGCCACCGCGGATCGCCGGGAGCGCAGCGCTCAGCGCCCGCGACTCGGCGCGACCGACGCCCAGCAGGTCGTCTACCGCGTAGACCTCGCCGGCCAGCGTCCGGCGACGGCGCTCCAGTTCCCCGTCAGCCGCACCGGCATGCCGCGCAGCGACCAGCGCCAGCGTCGCCGCGCAGAGCGAGACGAGACGCTGGCGCACCCGCCCGGACACGGTCCTGCGGCTGAAGAGCACGGTCACCAGGCTCAGGCAGCAGACCCCGACGATTACCGCCGAGGCGCGGGTGACGATGTGCTCGAAGGCCGCCTCGGGCTCGACCATGGCCGATCCCAGCGCCAGGCACACGGTGTAGCCGGCGACCACCGCGGCGGTGGCGTAGAAGTGCCGGACCAGGCTCATGACGCCGACGCAGAGACCCAGCCAGAAACCCAGGGCGACGACGAACAGCAGCATCTTCTGGGCGAACAGCGCGGTCAGGACGAAGGCAGCGAGCGTGCCGACCAGGGTACCCACGGCGCGCCACCAGCCCTTGCCGACCACCGCTCCCTGCACCGGATTGATCAGCAACAGCACAGTGGACGCGGCGGAAAACGGCGAATCCAGTTGCAGGTAGAGCCCCAGGCCGAGCGCCAGAGCGGCAGCGCCGATGCTGCGCAGCACGTAGCCCAGGCTGTCGGTCCGCCAGGGCAACGGCAACGCCGCGTACCAATCGCGCCCGCCGGACGCCGACGCCGCCATCAAAGGTACTCCTGCAACCAGCGGGTCAGCCGCCAGTGCCGCGCGGTCCCCGCCTGCAGCACCTCGACACTGCCGGTCATGCCGGCGGCAAGCACCACGCCCGCCGGTACCCGGTCGAGTTCGATGCGCACCGGCACGCGCTGCGCCAGGCGTATCCAGCTGAAGTTCGGGCTGACCTGCGGCAGGCCGCTGTCGGCACGGCTTTCGTTGAGGTCGGCGACACCGCGACCGATGCTCGCGACATGGCCGTCGAGCAGCGGATCGAACCCCATCAGCTTGATCGTCGCCGGCGCGCCGACCTGTACATTGCGCAGCTTGGTTTCCTCGAAATAGCCGGTGACCCAGAAGCTTCGCCGATCGACGATGAAGATGTTGGTCCGGCCCGCCGCCGCGTAATCGCCGGGCTGCACGCGCAACTGCGTCACATAGCCGTCCACCGGCGAGCGCAACTCGCTGCGCCGCAGGTCCAGCCGCGCCTGGTCGAGCGCCGCCCCGGCGGCCTCGGCGCGGGCGCGGGCGATACGCAGGGCGCGTCCGGCGTTGGCGACCTCCTCGCGCGAAACCGCGCCGGCCAACTGCATGCGTCGGCGCCATTGCTCGTCACGTTGGCGCAGGGTTTCCCGCGCCTGCTCCAGCTCCGCCTCGCGCTGGCGCACGGCCAGGCGATAGCTGCGCGGATCGATGCGGTACAGCGGATCGCCGCGGGCCACCCGCTGGTTATCTGCGACGAACACCGCCTCGACGCTGCCGGAGACTTCCGGCGCGATGCGGATCACCTGCGCGCTGACCCGCCCGTCGCGGGTCCAGGGCGCCAGCACGTAGGCTTGCCACAACTGCAACGCCAGGCACAGGGCGAGCAGGCCGCAGGCGAAGGTCGCAGCCACCTTGGAAAGACGAACGATGGACATGGGGACCTCGGCTCAGAACTTCAGCACCAGCACGGACAGCACGATGAACGACAGGAAGAAACGCAGCAGGCCGGGATGCCAGGCGCATTCCAGCCAGCGCCAGGCGAGGCGCTCCAGCAGCAGGTAGAGCGGCATCGCCAGGCACAGGTAGAGGAACAATGGCGGCACGTAGAGGCCGGAAACGGAGACTTCGCTCAGCATGCAGGGCACCAGGGTATCGAGGGCGCGGAGCGGTCGGCCGCTCCTGTCGGGTTGAGGAGCACAGGCTACGGGTCGTGGCGATTTGCAAATATCGACTACTCAGCCAGAAAATAATCGAATTCGGACAACCACAGGACCTGCCGTGAGCCGTGAACCGCAGACCTACCTCGCCCAACGCTTCGATCCCGACGCGCTCGGCCAGCCGGCCCTGGCCCTGCAGCTGGAGGCCCGGCACAACGACACCGAAGTGCCGGTGCACCGGCATCGCAAGGGCCAGCTGGTGGTGGCCTGCCGCGGCGGCATCACCTGCACGGTGCCCGATGGCCTGTGGATGGTGCCGGCCGGGTTCGGTGTGTGGATTCCCGGCGGCATCGCCCATAGCAACCGGGTCACCACCAACGGCAAGGTCTGCTTCCTCTTCGTCGAGCCGGGGGCGGCACGCCTGCCGAGCGACTGCTGCACCCTGGCCCTGTCGCCGCTGGTCCTCGAACTGATCCTGCACCTGAGCGCGCAACCGCAGGACTATCCGCACGACGGCCCGCTCGCACGTCTCGCCGGGGTGCTGCTGGAACTCCTGGAACAGGCGCCGACCGAACAGCTCTACCTGCCGCTGCCGGACAACCGCGGCCTACGCCGCATCGCCGACGAACTGACCCGCGCCCCCGGCGACCGCGCCAGCATGGCCGAATGGGCCAGGCGAGTGGCGATGAGCGAGCGGTCCCTGGCGCGGATGGTGCGCCGGGAGACCGGCATGACCTTCGGCCAGTGGCGCCAGCAATTGCAGATCATCATCGCCCTGCAGCAACTGTCCGCCGGCGTTTCGGTGCAACGCACCGCCGAGATCCTCGGCTACGAGTCGGTCAGCTCGTTCATCGGCATGTTCCGCAAGGCGCTCGGCAGCCCCCCGGCCCGCTACGTGCGCGACAGCATGCGGCGGCCAGCCGACTGAACGAAGGTCGACGGAAAGGTCTTGCAGTTCGTCAGCTGTTCTCCCCCGAGGCTGGCACTCGAAGACACTTCTGGGAATAATGCCGCCCTTTTTTCTCCAGGAGGATCAGATGGTTACGCACTTCTTGAGCGAATCCGGCCAGGCAGCCTGCGGGCGCGGCGACAGCAACGTGAACGGCTCGAGCGACGTCGGCCAGGTCAGTTGCAAGACCTGCCGGCGCACCAACGCCTTCGCCCAGGCCCAGGAAAACGCCGCTCCGGCCAGTGCCCCTGTCACCCCCACCGCCGCTGCGCCAGTGATCGACAAGGCCGCGCCGCGGCCGAAAGCCGAGGCCAGGCTCGCCGCCGCGCAGCGCCAGGACCGCGATGCCGCCCGCAAGGCCTGGCAGGCGCGTCTCAACGAATTGTCCGGGAAGAACCGCATGCCGCGCTCGCGGCGCCGCGCGCAAGCCTATCTCTGAGCGGTAGCGGTACTTCGCGGCGGATGTCCGCACGCGGTCATATCCGTCCTGCCCAGCACAACCGCGCGTCCCCTCATCAGGCCAGGCCCTGCGCCTCCGCCAGGGCCAGGCCGTCGAGGGCGCCGGCGAGCATCTCCGGCAGATGGCGCGGCTCGTCGGCCAGCTCGGCCAGCTCCGACAACCGATGCGCCGCCGTCAGCAAGGCGATCCGCCGACGCTCCAGGCGCCGACCGCTGAAGCGCTCGTAGGCGGCGACGATGCGCTCGGTGAGGTCGGCATCGATGAACGCCGAATAGATGAATTCCTGGTACAGCGGACCGATGCCCGCGTCGGCGAAGTCGTACACACCGTTCAGCCGCCCGGCCTCGCTATCGAATGCCATGTTCCAGCCATGGCCGTCGAAGAAGCCGAAGATCGAACCCAGCGGATCGGCAGGCAGCTTGGCATATTCCCGCACCAAGCGTTCCGCGCGTTCGCGCCAGGCCGCAGGCAGCAGCGGCAAGGCGCGCCTGCGCATCGCCGCGGGCGACTCCCAGGGACGCACCGGCAAGGCTCCAACCGCCCGCATGCGCGCCGGTGGCAGTCGATGCAGCTCGGCGTAGAAGCGCCCCAACGCATCGCCGACCGCCTGCCGTGCGGGTTCGTCCAGGCGCCGGTAGTCCTCGCCCAGGAGGTAACCGCCAGGCAGTTTCTCGTGGCGGGAAAACAGCGGCGGTCCCGCAAACACCTGCGGCGCCGGCACCGGCAGGCTCACCGCCGGACGCACCAGGCGTAGCACGGCGGCCTCGCGCAGCAGCGCCGCCTCGGCCTCCGCGCCGCGCGGAAACTTGAACACCCAGCGCCCTCCGACCTCCACCGCCGTGGAATGCCAGCCCGAGGCCAGGATGGCGAAAGTGGCGTCCGCCAGTTCCGGACAGGCCGCCACTATCGCCCGGCGATATTCCTCCAGGGCACGCGGTTCCTTCACCGACGACTCCGCGCGACCATCGCCACGATCGCCTCGTACAGTTCCCGCCGCGCCTCTTCCGGGGCGATCTCTTCGGTGGCGGCCGCGTGCGACAGCGCTTCGGCGGCGCCGATCATTGCGCGCAGAGCGGCGACGGTCAGCCGTCCGCCGCCGGCGAAGGGCTCCAGCACGGCGCGGCACTTGTCCATGAAGAGAACCTCGTAGTCGCGCTTGATCCGCTCCAGCTCCGGCGAGCTGGCGAGGGCCGCGACCACCCCGGGAATCTCCCGGCCTTGTTGCATCACGCAGTCGACATAGGCGCGGGCGATGACGTCGGCGCGCCCCTCCAGGGTCGCCTCGCTCGCTTCCAGGGCAGCCTCCATCAGCGCCGTCTGGCGCAGGTCGTAATCCTGGTAGAGCGCCGCCAGCAGGCCGGCGCGGGTGCCGAAGTGGTCATAGACCACCGGCTTGGTCACCCCGGCCTGCTCGGCCAGGCGTCCGAGGGTCAGCGCCTCGGTACCTTCTTCGCGGACCAGCCGCCAGGCCACCTCGAGCAACTGGCGCTGGCGCTCGTCGCGGGACAGGCGGCGGCGTGGCGACGGGTCGTCTGGGGAGTGCATTGACATAGATAACCTACTAAAAGTAACTTACTAAAGGTAACCTACAGAAGGTAGGTTTTACCCAGACTATCGACTTGCCCCCCTTCCCGCAATTCCCGGAGGAATTCGCCCATGCATGCCCTGATCGTCGTCGCTCATCATCATCCCCGCTCTCTCACCCACGCCCTCGCCGCGCGCATCGCCGAAGGCGTGGTCCGCGCCGGTCATTCCGCGGAAACCGCCGACCTGGCGGCGGAAGGCTTCGAGCCGCGCTTCGGCCTGGCCGACCACGCCGTGCATCGCGGCCAGGCGTCGCCTCCCGCCGACGTCCTCGCCGAGCAGGCGCGCATCGATCGCGCCGATACCCTGGTGCTGGTCTACCCGATCTACTGGTGGTCGATGCCGGCCCTGCTCAAGGGCTGGATCGATCGCGTGTTCTCCAATGGCTGGGCCTTCGACTACAGCATCGGCGGCGACCTGCGGAAAAAGCTGCAGCGCCTGCGCGTGGTGCTGGTCGGTGTCGGCGGCGCCGATGCCGGCACCTTCGAGCGGCACGGCTACGCCGGGGCGATGCGCACCCAGATCGACCATGGCATCTTCGATTACTGCGGCGCACGGGTGGTCCGTTCCGAACTGTTGCTGGAGTCGGAGACCGCCGATCCGATCCGGCATCTGGACCAGGCCCTGCACATCGGCAGCCAGCTCTTCGCCGCACGCGGCGCGCAGGGGGCCGCCCAGGCGCAGCCGCTGGAGGCCTGACCCCAGGTCATTCGGCCAGGTGCATGGCGAAACCGGCCCGCTGCGGGGCAAGTTCGTCGCGCAGGGTCAGCGCCGGGATCAGGTAGTCGCCGCCGTTCTGCCGGCGGAAGGGGATCGGCGCAGCGCGCTGCAGGTCATCGAGGCGCCGGCCCAACTGCTCGCTCAGCGCGGCGAAACGCTCCGCGTCGATCCGGCCGCTGCGATAGACGACGAACGGCGGCAATACCTCGAAGCCGGGGTAATGCAGGATGCCGTGGTGGATGGGGAACAGCAGGTCGTCCATCGGTCCGTTGATACCGCGCGCGGCGTAGTGCGACTCCCAGCCGCCGGCGGTGACTACCAGCATCGCCCGCTTGCCCTGCATCCGGCCCTCGCCGTAGCGGTCGCCCCAGTGGCTGTCGGAATGTTCGCCGACCCCGTAGGCGAAGCCGCAGGCATAGACGCGATCGATCCAACCCTTGAGGATCGCCGGCATGCTGAACCACCAGAGCGGGAATTGCAGGATCAGCGTATCGGCCCAGCGCAGCTTGTCCTGCTCACCGGCGATGTCGACGCTCTGCCAACCGTTCTCGAAGGCGCGCAGGGAAGTTGCGGAAGGATCGAAGCGTTCGCTGGCCTCGCGCTCGAGGCTGTCGCCGGCATCGAGCACGGCCTTCCAGCCCATCGCGTAGAGGTCCGAAACCTGCACCGCATGGCCGGCCGCCTCGAGGCGGGCGACCGCGAAGTCCTTGAGCGCACCGTTGAGGGAGCGCGGCTCGGGATGGGCATAGACGATGAGTACGTTCATGGCGGATCTCCGGCAAAAGGTGGGCGCAGGATCGGCCATCGCCGGATTATAGTTGAAATGAATATCCGAAATTCCAGGTATATTGATGATTAATCTCCGGCGACTGGACCTGAACCTGCTGGTGACCCTCGACGTGCTGCTCACCGAACACAATGTGACGCGCGCGGCGGAACGCCTGAATTTTTCCCAACCCTCGGTGAGCGTGCACCTGGCCAAGCTGCGGGCGATCTTCGACGATCCCTTGCTGCTTCCCGGCCCGCGCGGGATGCGCCCGACGGCGCGGGCGGAGGAGCTGCGCGAGCCGTTACGCCTGGCCCTGGAAGCCCTGGAGCAGGCGGTGGCGCCGGCCGCGCCGTTCGATCCGACGCAGTCACGGCATACCTGGCGCGTCGCCGCCACCGACTACGCCGAGTCGGCGATCCTCCTGCCGATCCTCGCCAGTCTTCGCCGCCAGGCGCCGGGCAGCCGCCTGGCGGTGCTGGAGCTGGCGCCGACGCGAATCGTCAGGCAGGCGGAACGCGGCGAGATCGACCTGGCCTTCCACACCCTCGAAGAAGCGCCGCCGGGACTGCGCTGTCGCCGGCTGTTCAGCGAGCGCTATGTGCTGGCCGGGCGCGCCGGGCATCCGGGGCTGCGTCGGCGACCGACGCTGAAGCAGTTCTGCCGCCTCGAGCAGGCGATCGTCTCGCCCGACGGCGGCGGCTTCCTAGGTCCCACCGACCAGGCGCTCGCCGAACTCGGCGCGGAACGCCGGGTGGCGTTGTCGGTGCCGCACTTCCTGTTCCTCCGCGCGGTGCTGGAAAGCACCGACCTGGTGGCGCTGCTGCCGTCGCGACTGGTACGCGAGCGCGACAGGTTGCGGGTGGTCGAGGCGCCCCTGGAGGTGCCCGGCTACGACCTGGCCATGCTCTGGCACGAGCGCTCGCACCGCGATCCGGCCCATCGCTGGCTGCGCGAACTCATCGCCGCCTCGGTGTAACGCGGCGATACGCTTCGGTCGTCGCCGCAGTTTGACGCACCGTCGCGCTTTGCCCAAGCTAGCGGGCTTCGATCCACCACCAGGAAGTCCTTGGCGTGAAGTTTCCGTTCCATCCCTGGCGCCGCCTGCTGCTCTGCGCGCTCCCTTTCGCCGCCCTGCTGACCGCATGCGACGACGGCAAGAAAGAGCCCCCGCCCAAACCCGCCGAAGTCACCACCTACAACAGCGTGCCCTGGGACGCCCTGCCGGCCACCAGCGACGCCGACCTGCTCGCCGGCTTCAATGCCTGGCGCTCGGCCTGCGCGCGGCTGGCCAAGGACCCGGTATGGGGCGAGCCCTGTGCGAGCGCCACGACGGTCGCCGCCGATCCGACGGCGGTGCGCGCGTTCCTCCAGGAGCGGATGCAGGTCTATAGCCTGCGTTCCTCCAGCAACGGCGACCAGGGCCTGATCACCGGCTACTACGAACCGGTCTACCACGGCAGCCTGAGCCAGGGCGAAAAAACCCCGGTGCCGGTCTACGGCGTACCGGACGACCTGGTGGTGGTCGCGCTGGAAAGCGTCTACCCGGAACTCAAGGGCAAGCGCCTGCGCGGACGCCTGGAAGGCCGGGTGCTGAAACCCTACGACGACGCCGCGACGATCCGCGACAACGGCTCCAGCGCGCCGGTGCTCGCCTGGCTGGGCGACCCGATGGACCTGCAGTTCCTGCAGATCCAGGGTTCCGGGCGCATCCAGCTGGAAGACGGCCGGCAACTGCGCATCGGCTACGGCGACCAGAATGGCCACCCGTACAAGCCGGTCGGCCGCTGGCTGGTCGAGCAGGGCCTGGTGCCGAAGGAAGAGATCAGCATGAAGCGCATCCGCGACTGGGCCGAGGCCAATCCGCAGCGGGTCTCCGAGCTGCTGGCGAGCAATCCCAGCTTCGTGTTCTTCAGCCTGCGCCCGGACAGCGACGAAGGTCCGCGCGGCTCGCTGAACGTACCGCTGACCGACGGCTACAGCGTGGCCATCGACCGCAAGGTGATTCCGCTGGGCAGCCTGATGTGGCTGTCCACCACCCGCCCTGACGACGGCAGCGCGGTGGTCCGTCCGGTGGCGGCCCAGGATACCGGCGGGGCCATCGTCGGCGAGGTCCGCGCCGATCTGTTCTGGGGCACCGGCGACGCCGCCGGCGAACTCGCCGGACACATGAAGCAGCCGGGCCGGCTCTGGCTGCTATGGCCCAAGGGTGCGCCGCTGCCCGCCTCCTGAAAACCTCCGGCCGGTGCCTACGCACCCGGCCGGGACGGCTGGCCAACGCAACGCCAGCGAGCGCCCGACACCGCCGACCAGCATCGACGGCGCCGGGCGCGCTTGCGGCAGCAACCATTCAAACGATGAATGACGCCGCAGAATCTTCTGTGATGATCGCCGCGCCAGCCGGACCTCCGCGCCTCGCCGCAGCGGCCAGGCCCCCCGACACCACTTGTCCGTGCTGCCCCCGGCAGGCGTAGCCGCGGCCGCCTGCCTCGGCAAAAAGCCATCAGCCGGCACGCTTCGACGCCCCTCATGGCGCCCTTTCGCCAACTACCAATTCTCATAGTTGTGAGGGGAAACTTGTATCTTATTTTAAATACCCACGAAACATATAAAAACACACACAGCGAAACACTTCGGAAATCCAACGCAAGGTGGAAGTGCAATGCGTGACCGTGAATCCATTCTCATCGCTTTTCTCTCTTTCCTGACGATAAGTCTGCATGGCAGCAGTTGACTGCCCTTGAGTCGACGGCACTCCGTATTTCCATAACGTTTTTTCCGGGCAAGGCGCCTCGACGCTTGCCGCTCGCGTGAGCGAGCCGGTGGGCGGCGGACGACTGGCAGTTCCCGGGAAGACTCGGCCGCCGCCCTTACGAAAAACCAAAAACCCTTCATTTAGCCGAAGAAGCCGGCAGATGGACTCATTTTTTCAAAAAAAGGCGATTGCCAGAATGTCCCAGAACTCCCTGCTCGACCTGTACGCGCACCCAACGGTGGTGGCCCGCTTCAGCGAAATGGCAGCGCTTCATCCCCATCGCGAAGCCATCAGGGACCGTTTCGGAAGTGTCGACTATCGGCAACTCCTGCATAGCGCCGAACAACTTTCCGACTATCTTCTCGAGCATTATCCGCAGCCGGGAGTTTGTCTTGGAGTGTACGGCGAATATTCTCGGGAAAGCATTACCTGCCTGCTCGCCATACTATTATCCGGCCATCACTACTTATATATAGACCTGAAACAACCGGCGGCCTGGAATGCAGAGTTGTGCCGGCAGGTCGACTGCCGCCTGATCCTCGACTGCTCGACCACGCCGACGCCCGCCAACGGTCTTCCCTGCGTCCCGGTCAGGCACCTGCCTGCCGCTCCAGCCTCGGTCGCCCGGCCATGCTTCGCGGCGGACCAGATCGCCTACATCAACTTCTCCTCGGGCACCACCGGCCGCCCGAAAGCCATCGCCTGCACCCACGCCGGCATTACCCGTCTGTGCCTGGGCCAGTCGTTCCTCGCGTTCGCTCCGCAGATGCGCTTCCTGGTGAACTCGCCGCTGTCCTTCGATGCGGCGACCCTGGAGATCTGGGGCGCGCTGCTCAACGGCGGCTGCTGCGTGCTGAACGACCTCGGCCCCCTCGACCCGGGCGTGCTGCGCCAGTTGATCGGCGAGCGCGGAGCCGACAGCGCCTGGCTCACCGCCTCGCTGTTCAACACCCTGGTGGACCTCGACCCGGACTGTCTCGGCGGCCTTCGCCAGTTGCTCACCGGCGGCGACATCCTCTCGGTGCCGCACGTGCGCCGGGCGCTGCTGCGGCATCCGCGACTGCACTTGGTGAATGGCTACGGACCGACGGAGAACACCACCTTCACCTGCTGCCATGTCGTCACCGACGACGACCTCGAGGAAGACGACATCCCCATCGGCAAGGCCATCGCCGGCACCGCGGTGCTCCTGCTCGACGAGCACGGACAGGAGATCGCCGAGCCCGACCGGGCCGGGGAGATCGTCGCCTTCGGCGCCGGCCTGGCGCAGGGTTATCGGAACGATGCGGCGCGCACCCGCGCCAGCTTCGTCGAGTTGCCCTATCGCGGCCGCCTCCTGCGTGCCTACCGTACCGGCGACCGCGCTCGCTACGACGAGCAGGGCCGGCTGCGCTTCATCGGCCGCGGCGATGGCCAGGTCAAGCTGAACGGCTATCGCCTCGACCTCCCCGCCCTGGAACAGCGCTTCCGCCGCCAGCCAGGCATCCTCGACTGCGCCCTGCTGGTCCGCGAGCGCAACGGCATCAAGCAACTGCTCTGCGCCTGGACGGGAAAAGCCGACGCCAGCCCGCAGGCCCTGCTCCGCCAACTGCCCACCTGGCAGCGCCCGCATGCCTGCGTCCGGGTCGAGGCCTTGCCCTTGACGGCGCACGGCAAGCTGGACCGCGCCGCCCTGCTGCGCCGCCTGGAAGAACCGCTGGAGCGCTGCGCCAGCGCGCTCGATCCCGACCAACGCGGCTGCGCGCAGCTGTGGAGCGAATTGCTGGGTTGCGAGGTCGGCGCCGCCGACCAGGATTTCTTCCTCTGCGGCGGCAACTCGTTGCTCGCCCTGCAACTGGTCGCCCTCTGTCAATCGGCGGGTGCGGGAGCAAACCTGGGACTCGCCGACTTGCAGGCAAACTCGCGCCTCGACCAGTTCAGCCGTCTCCTGCGCAGCCACGGCTTGGCGCCGGAGCGTCTGCTGGAACGGGCGGCGACGCCGGAGCAGCCGCTGGTGCTGTCGAGGAGCGCGGCATGAACGTCGGTCTCTCCGCGGAGGTGCGCTACCACTGGTTCCGCGAGCACCTGGTGGTGGTCGGCGATTGGCACCGCCTGTCCCCCTCCGAGCGCGACCGCCTGCGGCACCAACCGATGCCGGATGAGGCCGCGCAGTCCTTGCGCGTCGACCTGTCGCCCTGGTCCTGCGGGATGGTCTTCAGCGAGCTGCTCGGCGCCGACCTGACCCGCTTCGGCCTCTGCTACCTGGCTCCGGCCGAGGTGCCGGCATCCGACCTGACGCGCCTGGGACGGCGCCTGCGCGAAGAGTTCCCGTTGCTCGACAGCCAGGTGGACAGCGGCGCGGAAGGTTTCGAACTGGTCGTCCACGGGCGGCCCGAGGAGAGCCCGGCGCTGGAAGTCGGCCCCTTCGCCGACGAAAACGCGCTCATCGCAGCGCTGCTGCAACGCCCGCATTCCCTGTTCGAGCGCGGCCTGCTGCGACTGTTCCACGGGCGCTGCGGAGGACGTGCGCGCTGGGGCGTCTGGCTGCATCACCTGGTCGCCGACGCCGACTTCGCCAGCGTGCTGCTGGCCCGCCTGGCCGTGCTCAACGCCGACCCCACGACCGAAGCGGCGGCCCCCGAGTTCGGCTTCCTCCAGCAGCAATGGCGCCTGGAGCGCCAGCTGCGCGAGCGCAGGACCAGGCTGGAAGACTACTGGAGCGAGCGCGGCGAGGCGTTCCGCGAACTGGCGAGCCTGCCCTGGGCGGAGCGCGCCAGCCATTGCGAGGATTTCCGCTTGGCCGCCACGCCAGGAGGCGGCGAAGCCGCCCTGCTGACCCGGCTCGCCTGCGCCCTGGCTCTCGCCCTGGCCAGCCAGGGCGCCACCGGCAAGGTCCTGGCGCTGACCCCGGTCAGCCTGCGCAGTCGCCGAGGCACGGCGGTTTCCGGTTGCTGGCTGAACCTGGTGCCGCTGTTGCTGGACGCCGCGACCGCCGAGGACACCTTCGAACGACACAGGCTCGAGGCCTTCGAGCACAGCCTGCTGCCGGCGGAGGCCATCGCCGAACGGGCCGGGCTGCGCTATGCCGACGCCCAGGTGATGATCAATGTCATCGACCAGCCATTCCGCAGCGCCGGGTTCATCCACCGGCCGACACTGAAGAGCCGCCTGCCGCTGACCCTGACCCTGGTCCGGCGCGACGACGGCGGCTGGGACGCCAGCCTGGCCAGCCGCTTCGGCCGCGAACGGACCCTGGCGCTGGCGGCGGCCATGGCCGAGGCGCTACGCCCATGCTGATCCTGCTGCCTGACTTCATCGGCCACCCGAGCTGCTTCCGCGGGCTGCTGGCACGCCTCGGCGCAATGGACTGCCGGCTGGTCGACTACCACCGGCTGGATGCCTACGCCAGCATCGAAGCCCTCGCCAGCCAGGTACTCGACGGCCTGGCGGAAGAACCGGACTGGCTGATCGGCTATTCCTTCGGCGGCCTGGTCGGCTACGAGATGGCCCGCCAGTTGCCGGCCAGCCGCCTGCTGATGATCGACAGCCACCTGCCCTGGCCGGCCCTGCGGCGAATGCCGCCGAGCGAGCAATACCAGCGCTGGCTGAGCGCCGAGATGCGCGAATGGATCGCCCTGATGAGCGAGCTTGGCGAACTGCGCGAAGAGGTCCTGCTGCGCAATGTCGAGCTGTTCGGCCGCTGGCAGCCCCGCCATCGCCTCGCCCGCGCCAGCTGGGTGCGCTGCCGGGACGACGCCGGCCGCGACCCGGCCGCCGAACGCTGGTGCGACCTGATCGAGCGGCTCGACACCTTCCCCTGCGAGCGTCCGCACCACCTGGCCCTGCAGGACCCGGCGGTGATCGATTTCATCGTCCACACCGTCAGCAAGGAGTCCATCCAATGAAACACTATCGGCAGGTGGTATCCCCGCAATTGCGCCAACAGGCGCTGGACTGGATCCTCGCCGCGGCGCAGCGGCCGGACCCGGCGCTGGAACCGGAATTCGACATCGCCGACGACGAGCGCCGCGAGGCGAAGAAGGTGCGCAACCTGCACCGCCACGACCCGCTCTTCTGGGACGACTGGTTCGCCCGCTCCGGGCTCGACGCGCTGGTCCGCGACCATCTGCGCAAGCCGCGCCTGCTGCGCCACGCGGCGTTCATCAAGCGCCACGCCGACGAGTCCTACATCCCGCTGCACCAGGACATCGCGCTATGGGAGAAGCGCTACGAAAGCGCGCAGACCTTCTGGGTCGCCCTGACCCCGTCGCGGAACGACAACGGTGGGATGTTCTATTACCCCGACGACCGCACGATCTTCCCCCACGAGTTCGACCTCGCCTACCCGATGTTCAAGTGCATCGACCTCCAGGCCAACGGCATTTCCCGCGAGCAACTGGTGGATGCCGAGCTGGACGCCGGCGACGTCCTGGTCTGGCCCGCCCGCACCGCACATGGCAGCCACAACAACCGCAGCGGCCAGCTGCGCATCGGCATGCCGATCGTCTTCGTCGACGACGACGAATTCCACCAACTGAATCGAGAGGACAGCATGAAAACCTGGATCGCTTCCAACCTGAAAAGCGTGTTCCCGGACGAGGCAATCACCGAGGACAACCTCGACCACTATCTTCCGCAGCTGTGCGACTACTCGCTGAAGATGGTCACCTTCCTCGCCCGTTTCTCCCGCCAGTTCGGCCATGCGCCGAAGATCCACGACTTCATCAGGGAGCCGCGGCTGGCGACGCTGTCGGCCTCGGACGCGGGAGCGAGACGATGATCCGGGTCATCGACTGCACCCTGCGCGAGGGGTGCCAGGCCCGCCAGTGCAGCTTCGACAGCGCGCAGTCGGTCCAGCTGGCACGGGAAATCGCGGCGCTGGGGGTGGATATGATCGAGTGCGGCCACCCGCGGATTTCCGCGGACGAACGCGAGCGGGTACGCGCCGTGGTGGCGGCGGTTTCCACGCCGGTGCTGGCCCACGCCCGGGCGCGCCGGGAGGATATCGACGCGGTGCTGGAAACCGGTGCGCAGTGGGTCGGGCTGTTCGCCTCGATCAACGCGATCTCGCTGGAAACCAAGTTCAAGGGCATGAGCCGCGAGGAGGTGCTCGAACTGTTCCACGACGCGATCCGCTACGCCCGCGAACGCGGCCTGCGGGTCCGGGCCACGGTGGAAGACGCCGCGCGCACCTCGGTCAGCGACCTGGTCAGCATGATCGCCACCGCGCGCGACGCCGGCGCCGATCGCATCTGCTTCGCCGACAGCGTCGGCATCCTGCTGCCGGACGAGACCTTCGACGTGCTCTCGCTGCTGCGTCACGAGTTCCCCGACGTGGTCTTCGAGTACCACGTGCACAACGACCGCGGCCTGGCCCTGGGCAATACCCTGGCGGCGATCCAGGCCGGGGTCCAGTGGCACTCGGCGAGCTGCAACGGGATCGGCGAACGCGCCGGGATCACCGACACCTTCCAGTTGCTGACCCTGCTGCACACCAAGTTCGCCGCCGACCGCTTCAACCTGAAGAACGTCCTCGCGGTCTCCGAGCTGGTCGAGGCGCACAGCCGGATCAAGCGTTCACCGATGCACCCGGTGGTCGGCGAGAACGCCTTCGTCCATGTCGCCCGCCTGCACCAGTTGGCCATGCAGGAAAACCAGGACGCCTACAGCGCCTTCGATCCGGAACTGATCAACGGCCGCGTCTCGCTGCAACGCTACACGCCGATGCACCGCCAATCCCTGTTCCTCACGCCTTTCGAGAAGTCCGCCAGCGAACTGAAGTACCACCGCCACGGCCCCGGCAAGCGCTTCGTCATGCTCGACCGGCGCCTGCTCGACGGCTCGCCGTTCTACTTCATCGCCCGCCAGTTCCACGACGTCGGCGACGGCGGGCCGGGCCACGTCGACAGCCACGTACACAACTGCGACTCGGTGTTCCTGTTCCTCGGCAGCGACGAGGACTACCGCGGCCTGGAGGTGGAAGTCCTGCTCGGCGGCCAGCTGCGCCGTTTGCAGAGCCCGGCCAGCGTGTTCATCCCCGCTGGCGTCGAGCACAGCTACCGCTACCTCGGCGGCAGCGGCACCTACATCAATTTCGTCCACAAGGGCGATTACCACGAGAGCCTACTGGAGATTACCCAATGAAGCAGTTCGACAAGCACGCAGACGCCTACAACGTGGTCCGCGGCAAGATCGCCTATCCGGATTCGCTCTACCGCAACCTCGCCGAACGCGCCCCGGCACGCGAAGCGGCGCTGGACATCGGCTGCGGCAACGGCGTCTCGACCGTCCGCCTGCAACCCTGGTTCCGCTACGTGGAAGGCAGCGACCTGGGCGAGGCGCTGATCGCCAAGGCCCGCGAGAACTACCCGGAGATCCGCTTCAGCGTGTCGCCGGCGGAAACCTTCGCGCCGCAACGCCGCTTCGACCTGGTCACCAGCGCCACCTCCTTCTACTGGATGGACCGCAAGCAGGTGCTGACGCGCATGGCCGACTGGCTGACCCCCGGCGGGCTGTTCTGCGCCTACAAGTACGACTTCCCGATCGCCTACGGGCCGCTGCGCGACTTCATCGAGCACGAACTGGTGAACAAGTGGGCCAAACACCGTGATCCGCGCCTGACCCGCTATGACGACACCCTGGAGATCATGGGCAGTTGCCCGCACCTGCGCGACTGCCGCCGCGAAGTGTTCGCCAACATCATCTTCCTCAGCCCGGAGGAGGTCGCGCTGTTCTTCCTCTCCACCAGCTACGTGACCCGCTACATCGAGCAGGAAGGCGGCGAAGACTACGCCGACCGCTTCATCGCCGCGGTGCGCGAGATCGAGAGCGCGCCGCAGGTGGCGGTGAACTTCGACATCCACGCCTTCACCGCGCTGAATCGCTGAGGAGCCGGCATGAGCAGCCTCCCCGTACCCGTATCGCTCGACAGCACCCTCCGCCATCTCGGCAGCGCCGACCCGCGGCGGCCGTTCCTGATCGACGCCCGCGAGCCGGAGCGACCGCTGGAATACACCTGGGGCGACGCCGACCGCCAGGTCGATGCCCTCGCCGAGCAGATCGCCGCGCATGCCTGCCGCAGTGTCGGCGTGCTGCTCGACAACAGCTACCGCAACCTCTGCCTGATCTATGCGGTCATGCGCGCGGGCAAGCATCTGGTGCTGATCGATCCCGAGTGGGGGGAGGCCGCGAAGCAGGCCATCGTCGACGAGATGCGCCTGGACGCGCTGGCCAGCGAACATCCGCTCGAGGGCGCGCTGGCCGGGCTGCGCCTGGCGCTGGACTTCGAGCGCAGCGCGACGCGCCGGCTCGACCGCGCCGCGCACAGCCACATGATCCTGTTCACCTCGGGCACCACCGGCCAGCCGAAAGGCATCGAACTCAGCCAGCAGGCCATGCTCCATGCCTACCGCATCGGCCGCGACTGCCTGGGCATCGGCGAGCACACGCGCTCCGGTTGCTTCTACCGGATCAGCGGCCTGGGCATCCTCGGCATCAATTTCCTCTTCCCGCTGCTGTACGGCGGCAGCGCGGTGCTCCTGCCGCTGCACTGCTGGGCCGACAGCGAAGGCTTCTGGGAATGCGTGGAACGCTTCGGCATCAGTTTCCTCTACCTGGTGCCGCCGGTGGTCAACCACATGGTCAAGGAAGGCTCCCCGCCGCCGCGCCGCTTGCCGTTGCAGCGCCTGCTCTGCGTCGCCGGCTCGGCGCGCCTGGACGCCGACCTGCAGGCGGCCTTCCAGCGCGACTACGCGGCGCTGGCGAACATCTACGGCCTCAGCGAGTGCGGCTTCGCCTTCCTCTTCGGCAAGCGTCGCGGCGATGCGTTCGACAACTCGGTGGGACCTGCCGTCGGCCTGGAACTCAAGCTGACCGACCCCGACGGCCGCCCGCTGGAGGGCAGCGGCGAACGCGGGCGCCTGTGGGTGCGCACGCCGAGCCTGTTCTCCGGCTACGTCAACCGCCCCGACCTGACCGCCCAGGTGCTTGAGGACGGCTGGCTGAACACCCAGGACCTCGCCTACTTCGACGAGGACCGCTGCGTGCACGTCCTCGGCCGTTGCGACGGCACCATCAACAAGGGCGGCAACCTGTTCCACCTGAATGAATGCGAACGGGCGCTCAACGGCCTGGACGAGGTGATCGACGTCTGCTGCCTGAAGGTCGACTGCCCGCTCTATGGCGAAGACTATGTCGCCGTGATCCACACCGCGCCGCAGGTCGAGTTCGCCTTCCTGCCCTGGCTCCAGCAGCAGCTCGGCACCCTCCGCGCGCCACAGCGCGTGGTGCTGTCGCACCAGGCCCTGCCGCTGAACGGCGCCGGCAAGCACGACCGCCGTGCGCTCGCCGCCCTGCTGCAACGGGAAGCCTCGTGATGTGCGGCATCCTCGGTTACGTCGGCACCGGTTTCAGTGTCTCGCGCTTCGCCGGAGCGCTACGCCTGCTGGCCCATCGCGGCCCGTTCGGTGAGGGCATCGCGGCCCTGCCGAACGGCGCCATCGGCATGACCCGCCTGCCGATGTCCGGCGCCGCGGCGGTACCGCTGCCGCCGCAGGAGGGCCAGCGGCGGGTCGCCTACAACGGCGAGGTCTACCAGGCCGGCTGCGAAATCCATGGCGAGATCCGCCTGCTGCTCGACGGCTTGCAGCGCGGGGTACTGCCGGACGGCATGTACGCCCTCGCCAGCTGGGACCCGCAGACCCGGCAATTGACCCTGCTGCGCGACGAGTTCGGCATCAAGCCGCTGTACTACAGCTACCAGCCCGAGCGCGGCCTGCTGGCCTTCGCCTCCGAGCCGCGGGCGCTGCTGCACCTGCTCGGCGGCGCCCGCGCCGACGCCGAGGCGATCGCCCAGGTGGTCGCCGCCGGCGTGCCGCTGGAAGGCCAGACCCTGTTCCAGCAGGTCCGTCTGCTGCTGCCCGGCGAGGTGTTGCGCTTCGATCTCTCCCAGGAGCGTCCGCGCCTCTGCCAGCGCCAGCGGCTGGCCACCACCCCGGCCAGCGAGGTGGACAGCCTCGACGAGCAGCTCGGCGAAACCCTCGAACGCTGCCGCCAGACCTTCCGCCCCTGCGCCCTGCTGGTCAGCGGCGGGGTCGATTCCAACCTGCTCGGCAGCTACCTGGACCCGCAGTTGCAACGCTTTCACCTGTGCCTGGAAGGCGACGAGGAAAGCCTGCTGCCACACCCTCGGCTGCAACGCTTCGAGCTGCGCCAGGAAGCCTTCATGCCGCTGCTGCGTCGCGCGGTCGGCAACTTCGGCGGGGCGACACGGATGTCCAGCCTGCTGATGTACCAGCGCCTGGCCGACGGTATCGGCGAGCAGGGCTATCACTGCGTGCTTCTCGGCGAAGGCGCCGACGAACTGTTCTGGGGCTACCCGCGCCATCTCGAACTCTGGCGCCGGCGCGACGCACCGGAACCGCGGCGCTTCGCCGCCGCCTGGTTCGGCGAGTACCGGCGCAAGGCCGCGCTGCTGGCGGAACCGGCGGGCCGACGGGTCGCCGAGCGGATCGAGGAACTCGCCCACGAGGCCCTCGGCCAGGGCCTCGAGGCGGCGATCGGCCAGTTCGACCTGCACTACTCGCTGGAGCCGCTGCTGCGCCGCGCCGACCATCTGCTGATGTCGCGCACCATCGAAGCGCGCACCCCCTACCTGCATGGCGCCCTGGCGCAGCGCGCCGGGCGCCTCCAGCGGATCGTCGGCGACACCGCCAAGGCACCGCTGGTGGCGCTCCTGGAGCAGCGCGAGAAACGCTGGCAGGCGCAGCCGAAACGGCATTTCCGCCTGCCGTTCGAACGTTGGCCGCAGGCCCTCGGGGAAATGCGCCGGCACCTCGCCGAACGCCTGCCGGCGCTCCACGACCTCGGCCTGGAAGGCCTGGATGCACCGAGCGTCGCGGCGCTGCCCGGCGACCAGTTGTTCACCCTGACCACCCTGTCGCTCTGGCAGCAGGAATACGGAGCCTCGCTATGACAACCATCCATCGTCGCCCCGCGCCCTGGCGGGGCAACGCGGTGTTCTGCGCTTCGGCCGCTTTCGCCGCCGGCCTGGAAACGCTGTTCGCGCGCCTGCTGGAGCGGCGTCCCGCGGATAGCGCGGAGGCTCTCCTGCGCCAGCGCCTGCATCACGAACTGGAGCATGGAAGCGGCGTGCTGCTGCACGATTCCGCGCTGCTGCGCGGACTCGCCGAGGACGAATTCCAGCGGGTGTTCCGCGCATTCTGCCAATGGCTGGGACGCACCGTGGCGATCAACCGCAATGGCGAGTACCTCAAGGAAGTGCGCGACCTCGGCCTGCGCGACGCCCGCGACGCGCCGCAGCGCGGCCACCTGACCAGCCAGGAACTGGCCTTCCACTCCGATCGCGCCGACCTCACGGTGCTCGCCTGCTGGTCGCCGGCACGCCGGGGCGGCGCCTTCCGCATCCGTTCCTCGGCCGACGTCCTCGCCACCCTGGAAGCCGCCAATCCGGCCTGGCTGCCCCTGCTCGGCCAGCCGATCCCCCACGACCTGCGCGACGAAGGCGACGCCGACTACGCGCTGGTGCCGCTGCTCACGGAAACCCCGCGGACCTTCGTCTTGCGCTATATCCGCAAGTTCAACGAATCGGTGACGCGCCACGGGCTAAGCCTCGCCCCGCAGGTGCGAAGCATGCTCGACGGCCTGGACGAGGCGATCGAACGCGCCGACGGCTATGCCGAACTGGACTTCAGCAAGGGCATGCTGGTGCTGGTGAACAACCACACCACCCTGCACGCGCGCACCGAGTTCAGCGACGACGAGCGGCAGCGCCGCTGCCTGCTGCGCTGCTGGCTGAGCAGCGAGTTCACCCGCGAACTGCCGGAAAGCTTCCTGCCGCTGTTCCACCAGGTAGCCGCCGGCAGCCTGCGCGGCGGCATCCGTCCCCTCGCCCAGGAGCCCCGCCCGTGAGCGACAACACCTTCAGCGTGCAACGCTTCCGCGCCCTGCCGACGGAAATCCACGTGATGCTCGTCGGTACGCTGCTGACCCGCGGCGCCTACTTCATGGTCTGGCCGTTCCTGGCATTGCTGCTGTGGCGCGAGTTCCGGCTGTCCGCCAGCGCCATCGGCCTGCTGCTGGCGCTGGCGACCGTCTGCGGCGCGCTCAGCGGCATCTACACCGGCTGGCTGTCGGACCGTTTCGGGCGCAAGCGCCTGATCTTCTTCGGCACCAGCCTCAGCGGGCTTTCCTTCGTGTTGCTGGGCTTCAGCGGCCAGCCGCTGTCCTACGGACTGGCGATCTCCGGGGTGAGCATCGGCTGCGCCCTGCTCGAATCCAGTTGCAAGGCGCTGATCGGCGACCGCGTCGAGGATCGCCGCTCGCGGGAACTGGCGCTCTACTGCCGGTACTTCCTGATCAACCTCGGCGCCGCCCTCGGCCCGCTGATCGGCCTGACTCTCGGCGTCGCCGCCCAGGCCGGCACCTTCCTGGTCACCGCGCTGGTCTACTTCTGCTACGGCCTGCTGCTCTGGCGCCTGCTGCACCACCTCGAACTTAAGCGGCGCAGCCTTGCCCCGCGATCCTCGACGGGGTTCCTCGAAGCCTGCCTGAGCATGGCCCGGCATCGCGCCTTCACCCTGCTGTTGCTGTGCAACATGCTGGCCGCGCTGATCTACGCCACCTTCGATTCGACCCTCGTGCAGTACCTCACCCGCAGCGGTCTGCCCGACGTGGTCAACAGCATCGCCCTGCTGGTTACCATCAACGCGCTGACCATAGTGGTCGCCCAGTTTCCCCTCCTCCGCCTGCTGGAAAACACCGGCACCGGCGGCCGCCTGATGCTCGGCATGCTGCTCATGCTCCTGGCCCAGCTAGGCTTCGCCTGGACCCCGGTGACCCTGTTCGCCGGCCTGGCGCTGGCCACGGTGGTGCTCAGCCTCGGCGAACTGATCGTGTTCCCGACCTTCAGCGTGGAGGTCGACCAACTGACCCCCGACGACTTGCGCGGCAGCTATTTCGGCGCGGCCAATCTCTACAGCCTCGGCACCGCGCTGGCACCGCTGTACGGCGGGATCATGCTCGACCATGCCGGCAGCCAGGCGCTGTACCTCGGCCTGGCCGCGCTGTGCGGGGTGATCATGCTGCTGCAGGTCGGCGCGGTCGGCCTGCGCCAGGCCGAGCGGGCCGGCGGATGAGCGGCGCGCTGCTGGTCTCGGGATTTTTCCTGCGCCGCTCCGCCTGGTCCGTGGAAGGCGCCGGCTGGCGAAGCTGCGACCATCTGCGCGACGCGCCCGGATGCGACCTGGCGCATTGGCTGGACCAGGCCGCCGCCACGCTGGCCGGCGAGGAGCGGGTGATACTCTGCGGCCACAGCTTCGGCGGCTACCTGGCGCAATGCCTGGCGGCCCGCCTGGGCGAGCGCGCCGCGCACCTGTACCTGTTCAGCGCGCTGGTCAGCGAGGGCGGCGGCGCGCTGGAAAGCTACCAGGACAGCGGCCAGGACAATCTCCTCGGGCTATGCCGCCTCGACCCGCTTGGAGGGCGGGTCCGCCTGGAAGACCGCGCCGGCTTCCTCGAACTGCTCGGCGCCGAGGTGCCGACCAGCGCCAGCGAACCCGCGCAATTGCTGATCGACTCGCCGCGGCAGGTTCGTCCAGCCTGCCCGGTCACCTACGTTGTGGCGGCCGCCGACCGGCTCAGCCCGCCGCCGCTGCAACGTACCTTCGCCCACCGCCTGGACGCGCGAGTGCGGGAATACCCGGGCGGGCACCTCGCCGCACTGGCGGACCCGCGCTTCCTTCGCGCCCTTATCGAATCTAATAATTAGATAGATAAAGCCAAAAATACGCGCTTTTTTATCGCAATGATCTGACGGATGATGACCCCATCAACCGCCCGCCCCCCTCGCGCAAACGAGCGGCGACGGGCCCAATGGAGATCCGATCATGATCGAACGTCGTCCCTTCGACCGTCTGGGCCATGCCAACCACGGCTGGCTGAACGCGCGTCATCATTTTTCCTTCGCCGACTACTATGACCCGGAGCGCGAGGACTGGGGCCGCCTGCGGGTCTGGAACGATGACGAGATCGCCGCCGGCAGCGGCTTCCCGCCGCACCCGCACCGCGACATGGAGATCATTACCTATGTCCGCGAAGGCGCGATCACCCACCAGGACAGCCTGGGCAACAAGGGCCGCACCGAGGCCGGCGACGTGCAGGTGATGAGCGCCGGTACCGGCATCGTCCATTCGGAGTACAACCTGGAAGCCGAGACCACCCGGATCTTCCAGATCTGGATCATCCCGGACCGCCGCGGCGACCAACCGCGCTGGGGCTCCAAACCGTTCCCGAAGGCCGAGCGCGACGGTCGTTTCGTCACTCTCGCCAGCGGCGACGAGCAGGACAGCGAAGCGCTGCACATCCGCGCCGACGCCGAGGTCGCCGCGGTGACCCTGAAGGCCGGCCAGAGCGCCGAGTACGCCCTGGAAAACGGTCGCCGCGCCTACCTGGTGCCGGCCACCGGCAGCATCGAGGTCAACGGCGTGCGCGCCGAGGCCCGCGATGGCCTGGCGGTACGCGACGAACCGACCCTGAAGGTCACCGCCCTGGAAGACAGCGAAGTGCTGCTGGTGGAAGTGGCCTGACCCGACAGCCCCCCGCCCCCACGGGCGAGGGGCTGCTTTCGTTGCGCCCCAGCCTCTCTCGACGCAGCGGCGTTATCCGCCGCAACGCCTCCGGCCCTGCCGACTGGGTTCTTCCCAGCTTCACGCTTCGCGCTCACACTACCCGCAGAAGAATTCGAGAGGCTCCGCCATGCGTGAACTGCAACCCCTGCTGGAGAACCACGGGCTGCTCCTGCTGTTCCTCAACGTGCTCTGCGAGCAGGCCGGGCTGCCGATTCCCGCCTACCCGGCGCTGATCGTCGCCGGCGCGCTGGCCATGCAGGGCGTCGGCGCGCCGCTGGGCGTGGTCCTGCTGGTGGTGGTGCTCGCCTGCCTGCTGGCGGACGTCGCCTGGTACCTGGCCGGACGCCGCTACGGCGGCTTCCTCCTGCGCAGCATCTGCAAGGTCTCGCTGTCCCAGGACAGTTGCATCCGCCAGAGCCAGAACATGTACCTGCGGGTCGGTCCGAGGGCGCTGCTGATGTCGAAGTTCCTGCCCGGCGCCAGTGCGTTGTCCACCACCCTGGCCGGCATGACCCGCACCCACCTGCGCCGCTTCCTCGCCTACGACGCCGCCGGCTCGGCACTCTGGGCCGGTTCCGCGCTGCTGCTGGGGGTGATCTTCAGCGATGCGGTAGACCACCTGCTGGCCCTGCTCAGCGACTACGCGGCCATCGGCGCGCTGCTGATCGCCGGCGCCTTCGCCGCCTTCATCGCCTGGAAGCTCTGGCAGCGCCAGCGCCTGCTGTCGCGCAGCCGGCGGATTCCGCGAATCAGCGTGGAGGAACTGGAAAACCTTCGCGAACAGGGGCAATTGCCGGTGATCCTCGATGTCCGCGCCCATCACGAAGACGAGCCGAGCGGCATTCCGGGAGCCATCCCGGTGGAGCTGAACGTGTCGCTGAAGGACCTCCCCGGCGACCTCAGGGACGCCAGCATCGTCATCTATTGCGCCTGTCCCCACGAACTTTCCGCCGCGATGCTCGCCCAGCGCCTCAACGCCTCCGGCTTCACCCGCACCTGGGCGCTGGCCGGCGGCCTGGACGCCTGGCGCAAGGCCTACGGGCAGGTCGTGGCGAACGCCTGAGCGACGCCCACCGGGTTCAGCCCAGGGCCTGCACCGCCGCGCCGCCGGCTTGCCGCTGCGGCGCCGGCGAGGAGAACACCAGGTAGCCGTCCTCGACCTTGCCGTAGCGCAGCAGCGCCAGGTCGAGGACGTAGTTCTGGTAAAGCTTCCAGGGCATCCGGTCGCCCTGCTTGGGCATGCGCTCGGCGGCGCGCTGGATGTAGCCGGAGTCGAGGTTGAGGAAGGGCTCCTCGCGCACGTCGCCGGTGCTGTCGCGGGCGGTCACCTGGCGCATGCCGGTGGCATCCATGTGATTGATCAGGCGGCAGAAGTATTCGCTGGAGAGGTCCGCCTTGAGCGTCCAGCTGGCGTTGGTATAGCCGACCACCGCCGCCAGGTTCGGCAGGTCGCGCAGCATGATGCCGCGATAGCCCATGCTCTGGTTGACCTGGAACGGCTTGCCGTCGACCGCCAGCTCGGCGCCGCCGAACATCACCAGGTCGAGGCCGGTGGCGGTGACGATGATGTCCGCCTCCAGCACCTCGCCGGTCTTCAGGCGAATGCCCCGCTCGACGAAGCGGTCGATGTGCTCGGTGACCACCGACGCCTTGCCCTTGCGCAGCACCTTGAACAGGTCGCCGTCCGGCACCGCGCAGACCCGCTCGTCCCACGGCTTGTAGCGCGGGCTGAAGTGACGCATGTCGAAGCGTTTGCCCAGTTGCAGGCTGGCCAGCTTGAGCAGGGCCTTGCGGACCAGGCCGGGGAAGGTCCTGGCGAGCATGAAGAAGACCATCTGCATGGCCACGTTGCGCGCCCGCGCCTGGCGGTAGATCCAGGTTTCCGGAAGGAAGCGGCGGAGGAAATTGGAGATCGCGTCCTTCTGCGGCAGGGTGATCACGTAGGATGGCGAGCGCTGCAACATGGTGACGTGGGCGGCCTTGTCGGTCAGCGACGGCACCAGGGTCACGGCGGTCGCGCCGCTACCGATCACCACCACCTTCTTGCCGCTGTAGTCGAGGTCCTCGGGCCACAGCTGCGGATGGACGACCTGCCCGGCGAAGTCCTCGCGACCGACGAATTCCGGGGTATAGCCGGCCTCGTAGCGGTAGTAGCCGGTGCACATCAGCAGGAACTGCGCGGTCATGCGCAGCGGCTCGGGCTCGTCGCCGCGCTGCACGTCGAGGTTCCAGCGCGCATTGGCGGAATCCCAGTCGGCCCTGAGCACCCGGTGGCGGTAGCGGATCTTCCGGTCGATGCCGTTCTCCCGTGCGGTCTCCTCGATGTAGCGGCGGATCGACGGACCGTCGGCGATGGCCTTAGGATCGCTCCATGGCTTGAAGTTGTAGCCGAGGGTGAACATGTCCGAGTCGGAACGGATGCCGGGGTAGCGGAACAGGTCCCAGGTACCGCCCATCGCCGCGCGCCCTTCGAGCAGGGCGAAGCTCTTGCCGGGGCAATGCTTCATCAGGTGGTAGGCGGCGCCGACGCCGGACAATCCGGCGCCGACGATGAGTACGTCCAGGTGTTCGACAGGCATAAGGTTCCTCGATCGGCGGAAGCGTCCAGCCGTCTGCTGGGCTGATGCCCTCCACCCTACAGAGGGGATGCCGCGCGGGTATCCCAACCTTCGTACTGCGATATCCGCAAAGTATGGACCCAGGCGTGGGAATCACCCATGCCGGCGTACCGGCATGGGTCGGGCGCTAGGAGGCGCGGGAAGGTTTCTCCGGGGTCTCCGCCGCTACCGCGCCACGGTCTTCCAACTGGTCGGTCTGGAACAGCGTCTCCAGCTCGACCCGCGCCTCGCGAGCGCTTTTGATCAGCGCGTCGCGGTCGTTGTAGAACAGGTGCTGGGAGGCCAGGACCTCTTCGTCGTGCCGGCGGAAACGACGGATCCGCGCGTCCGCCTGTTCCTCGCTCAGACCCAGGCCGCAGAGCACCATGCGGCTCATCTCCAGGCTGGAGAAGAAGGTCTCGCGCACCGGCTCGACCCCGGCGTCGAGCAACAGGTGGACGTGCTGGCGGTTACGCGCGCGAGCGATGATCTTCAGGTGCGGATACAGCTTGCGCACGCGCTTGGCCGTCTCGATGTTGGTCTCCGGGTCATCGGTGGCGATGACGAAGAACTCGGCCTTCTCTACCTGGGCCGCGCGAAGGATCTCCGGGCGCATCGGGTCGCCGTAGAAGATCGGGATCGCGCCGAGGGTACGGGTCAGCTCGATGGTCTCCACCGAGGTGTCCAGGGCGATGAACGGCACGCGCTGGGCGCGCAGCACGCGAGCGACGATCTGGCCCATGCGGCCGACCCCGGCGATCACCACGCGCGGGGTGTCGTCGTTGTCGATGCGTTCCATTTCCGGCGGCGGCTTCGTCGCCTCCGGCTCCTTCGCCAGCAGGCGCGCGAGGCCGAGTACCAGCAACGGGGTCAGGGCCATCGACAGGGTGATGGAAAGCACCAGCAGGTTGTGCAGGTCGTTCTGGAACAGGCCCTGGTCGCGGGCCATCTTGAACACGACGAAGGCGAACTCGCCGCCGGCCGCCAGGACCACGCCCAGGCGCAGCGCCGAGGCCTTGTCGAGGCCGCCGGAAATGCGTCCGACGAAGTACAGCACCGGCGCCTTCAGGGCGATCAGCAGCACGGTCAGGCCGAGCACCATCCACGGCGACTTGAGCAGCAGGCTGATGTCCGCGCTCATCCCCACGCTGATGAAGAACAGGCCGAGCAACAGGCCCTTGAACGGCTCGATCTGCGCCTCCAGTTCGTGGCGGTACTCCGAGTCGGCCAGCAGCAGGCCGGCGAGGAAGGCACCGAGGGCCATGGACACGCCGGCCAGCTCCATCAGCAGCGCGGTGCCCATCACCACCAGCAGCGCGGTGGCGGTGGACATGTCCTGCAGCTTGGTCTGGGCGACGATGCGGAACACCGGGCGCAGCAGGTAGCGGCCACCGACCACCACCGCGGCGATGCTGCCGACCACCTTGAGGGTCTGGGTCAGTTCGCTGCCGCCGGCGTCGCTGTGCGCACCGCTGAGCAGCGGGATCATGGCGATCAGCGGGATCGCCGCGATGTCCTGGAACAGCAGGATGGCGAAGGCCAGGCGGCCATGGGGCTGGGTCAGTTCCTTGCGCTCGGCGAGGATCTGCAGGCCGAAGGCGGTGGACGACAGCGCCAGGCCCAGGCCGAGCACCACCGCGCTGTTCACCGGCTGGTCGAAGCCGACCAGGGCCACGGTGCCGATCACCAGGCCGGTCAGCAGCACCTGCAGCAGGCCGACGCCGAACACCGACTTGCGCATCACCCACAGGCGCCGCGGCGACAGCTCCAGGCCGATGATGAACAGCAGCAATACCACGCCCATCTCGGAGATCTGCGCGACGCTTTCCGGGTTGTCCACCAGGCCCAGCACGCTGGGACCGATCAGCACGCCGGCCAGCAGGTAGCCGAGCACCGCGCCCAGTTGCAGACGCTTGGCCAGCGGCACCATGAACACCGCCGCGATCAGGAAGACCACGCCGGACTGGAGAAAACTGCTTCCGTGTTCCACGCTCAACTCCCGCTGGCGGCGCTGGCGCCGAACCGGTCGCGGATGGTGGCGATGGTCTCCACATCCATGGCGATATAGGCCTGCTTGACGAAGGCGTCGTAGGGTAGTTCGTCGCCCAGCGGCTGCAGGTAGCGGGTGCAGTAGGCGAAACGCACGAACAGCGAGCCGGGTTCCGGCTCCTCGATGGTCATGTCGAGGCTGCCGCCGGCCACCTCGGCGCTCGGCTTGATACTGTAGTGGGCACTGTCCGGCGCCTTCAGCACGACTTCGTCCTCGACCACCAGACCCGGCAGGTACAGGCGCCGGTGCAGGCGGTCGCCGTCATCGACGAGGATCTCGAAACGCTCCAGGCCGACGACGAAATACTGTGGCTCGCGCGCACGGCAGACCAGGCCTTCCCAGAGTTGCAGCCGGTCGAGGACCGGCAGGTCGACAAGTGTCCGGTCGTTGACCTGGACCAGGTGTTCGAATTGCATGTGGCTCACTTCCTGTTCGGTGCATGCGATAGGCGAGTTCTGACCGGCGATGGGTGCAGAAAGTTTTCCCGCTGCCGGCGAATCGCCAGGCCGCAGGTCCACAACGATCGCCGACAGGCATTCGAGGACGCCGCCGGGGCACCCGGCGGCACATCGACCTCACTCGGCGTCGATCTTCCAGGGAATCGGCGGAGCGCTCAAGCGCGGCCCTTCCAGGGCGTCGAGCCGGCCGAAGCGGGCATCCCCCTCCTCCCAGGCCTTCTGCGCCCGGGCGATCTCGCCCTTGCTGTGGCCGACGAAGTTCCACCACATGAAGATCTCCGCACCGAACGGTGCGCCACCCAGCAACAGCACCCGCGCGCCAGGGTCGAGTTGCAGTTGCAGGCCGTCGCGGCCGTCGCCCAGGTAGGCCAGTTCGTTCACCGCGAAATGCTCGCCGCCCACTTCCAACCCGCCTTCCAGCGGCAGCAGGCCGTACTCGAAGTGCGGGTCGAGCGTCAGTTGCAGGGTCGAGGCGTCGTGGCAGGCCAGGTCGGCACCGAGCAGCGGCGAGTAGAGCCGGCACGGCGCCTGTCGCCCGGCCAGCGCACCGGCCAGCAGGGTGAAGGTGACCCCCTGCTCCTGCCAGCGCGGCAGGTCGGGATGATGGTCGAAGGCCGGGGCGATGTCGCGCTGCTCGTAGGGCAGCGCGATCCACAACTGCGCGGCGTGGGCGTGGCGCTCGTCGGGCAGCGACTCCTCGGTGTGGGCGATGCCATGACCGGCGGTCATCAGGTTGACCTGGCCGGGGCGGATCACCTGGACGTTGCCCAGGCTGTCGCGGTGCAACGCCTCGCCCTGGATCATCCAGGTAAAGGTCTGCAGGCCGATGTGCGGGTGCGGGCCCACGGCCAGTCCGCCGCCAGGTTCGAATTCGGCGGGACCGGCATGGTCGAGGAAGCACCAGGCACCGATCATCCGCCGCTGGCGCGACGGCATCAGCCGACTGACGGTGATCCCGCCGCCGATTTCCGCGGCACGCGCGGTGACCCGTTGCAGCAGGTGTTCGCGGCGCTCCGGACAGTCCCGCGAGGAGGACAGGTCGCAACGCTCTTCGGTATTGCTCATGTTCAGGCTCTCCGGTGACGAGGCATTCAACCGCGCAGGCGGCGCACCCATAGCTGCAGGGCCTGCAACTGCTGCTGGATCAGCTCGCGCGCCTTGTCGTCGAGCAGCCGGCCCTGGGCGTCGAAGGCGTTCTGCGCGCTGGAGATCATCACTTCCGGCTTGTTCAGCGGATGAACGTCGAGGAACACCAGCGTCTGGCGCAAGTGATACTGCGCCCGCGCGGTGCCGAAACGCCCGGCACTGGCACCGAGGATCGCCGCCGGCTTGCCGGAGAACGGCTGCTCCGGCGGCCGCGAGGCCCAGTCGATGGCATTCTTCAGCACCCCGGCCATCGAATAGTTGTATTCCGGGGTGGCGAACAGCAGCGCGTCCGCCGCGCGGATCTGCTCGCGGAAGCGTTCCACCGCGGGCGGGAAGCCGAGGGCGTAGACGTCCTCGTTGTACAGCGGGATGCCGGAGATGTCCGCCAGCTCGATGCTCATGCCCGGCGGGACCAGGCCAATCGCCTCCTGCAGCGCCGCGCTGTTGTAGGAGCCGCTGCGCAGGCTGCCGGAAATGCCCAATACCTTGATGTCGTCGCTCATGCCGTGCTCCTCGTTGTGCGTGCGGGTTCAGTCGCGTAGCTGGCTGCTGACGCTGACCTCTCCGGAGAGTACACGATGGATCGGGCAGGCATTGGCGATCTCCAGCAGACGCTGGCGCTGCTCGGCGTCGAGATCGCCGGCCAGGCGGATGTCGCGGCGGATATGGGTGAAGGGCTCCGGCTTGGTGCGTTCCTCGACGATGTTCAGTTGCACGTCGATACCCTCCAGCGGCCACTCCTTGCGCTGCGCGTACATCGCCACGGTGATCGCCGTGCAGGCGCCCAGCGCCGAGAGCAGGATCTCGTGCGGCGAGGGACCGCTGTCGGCGCCGCCGAGGGCGGCCGGCACGTCGCTCAGCCACTGGTGGCTGTCGTCGCCGAGGGTCACGCGATAAGGGGTGGTGCCGAGGGAAGCGTTGACGACCTGGGTAGCCATGGGGTTTCTCCTGTGCATGGGGGGCGTGCCGGAACCTCGGGTTCCGGCGAAGCGGCGTTCCGATGAAAACATCTGGACGGAAAACGACACAAGGCACCCGATGGTCGGAGTGCCTTGTGTCCGGGACAGCGGCGAAGCCGGCTTACTTCTTCGTGCCGAAGCTCTGGATCAGGTTGGCGTACGCCGGCAGGTGGCCGCCGAGGATGGCACCGAAGCCTTCGATGTCGTTGCGCCAGTCGCGGTGCAGTTCGCAGCCGACGCTGAACCAGTTCATCAGTTGCGCGCCGGCGGCGGTCATGCGCGCCCAGGCGGCGTCGCGCACCACCGGGTTGAAGGTGCCGGAGGCGTCGGTGACGACGAATACGTCAAACCCCTCCTCCAGTGCCGAGAGGGTCGGGAAGGCTACGCAGACATCGGTCACCACGCCGGCGATGATCAGTTGCTTCTTGCCGGTGGCCTTGACTGCCTTGACGAAGTCCTCGTTGTCCCAGGCGTTGATGTTGCCGGGGCGGGCGATGTACGGGGCCTGCGGAAACATTTCCTTGAGTTCCGGCACCAGCGGGCCGTTGGGGCCATCCTCGAAGCTGGTGGTGAGGATGGTCGGCAGGTTGAAGAACCTGGCGATGTCGGCCAATGCCAGGACGTTGTTCTTGAACTCGTCCGGGCTGAAATCGCGGACCAGGGAGAGCAGGCCTGCCTGGTGGTCGACGAACAGCACCGCCGCATCGTTCTTGTCGAGTCGCTTGTAGGTGAAGGACATGGTGTTTCTCCGGTCTCGGGCGGCGTCCGTCGCCGCGCGGTGTGAAACGAAGCGCCTCCTGGGAGGCAAGCATGGGCGGTCTCGGGAGCGCACGCCGCCCATCAAGAGTAGTGACAGCGACAGCGATTTACCGCCCGGTAAAATGCGAAAACGGTGTTCTCGATACGAGAACAATGCCATTCCCCGGGCGCGCTACGCTTGCCCTGCCATTGTCTTTCCCGTACGTGCGACGCGCGCATCCCCTTACCAGGAGTTCTCCCGCATGCGACAGTCTGCCTCCCGATTGTTTCGAGATTCGCCATGAGCCTGCGCCTTGAAGACATACAGGCCTTCCTCAACGTGGTCGAGCTGGGCAGCATCAGCGCCGCCGCCGAACGCATGAGCCTGTCCAAGTCCGTGATCAGCAAACGCGTCAGCGACCTGGAGCGCCACCTCGGCGTGCGCCTGCTCTACCGCTCGACGCGCAACGTCGAGCCGACCGAGGCCGGCGGCTTCTTCTACAAGTCGGCCAAGGCCTCGCTGCAGGACCTGAACAACGCCGCGGAAAGCGTGGCCCTGCGCGAGAACGACCTGTGCGGGGAATTGCGGGTGATGGCGCCGATGAGCTTCGGCACGCTCTGGCTGGGGCCGCTGGTGATGGAATTCATGGCGCGCAACCCGCGCCTGGAAGTGGTCCTGCAACTGGACGACCGGATCGTCGACTTCGAGAAGGAAGGCTACGACCTGGCGATCCGCATCACCCGCCTGCAGGACAGCTCGCTGATCGCCCGCCAACTGGGCACCAGCCGCCGGGTAGTGTGTTGCAGCCCGGAATACCTGGAACGGCACGGCCCGCTGCAACGTATCGAAGACATCCTCTGCCATCCCTGCATCGGCTACAGCCACAACACCCCGTCGCAGCTATGGAGCTTCGAGCCGCGGGTGGCCGGCGAGCCGGCGCGGATGATCACCCCGCGCGGACGCTTCAACACCAACAACGGCCAGACCATGCGCGACGCCGCGGTGCGTGGCCTGGGCCTGGCGATGCTGCCGCTGTTCATCGCCGCCGAGGACCTGGCCGCCGGCCGGCTGGTCGAGGCCCTGCCGCAGGAGCGGCCGCTGGACGACCTGATCTACGCCATGTATTCGCGAGCGGCAACCCTCTCGCCGAAAGTGAAGCTGTTCGTCCAGTTTCTCCAGCAGGCCCTGGGCAGCCCGCCGTGGGGCGTGCGCTGAGCCTCGCTCAGCGCTTGCGACAGACGCTCAGCCCGTCGCCGATCGGCAGCAGCGAGTAGTCCACCCGCGCGTCGTTCTTCAGCGCCAGGTTGAGCTGCTGGATGCCGCGGGTATCCGCACTCTTCGGCTGCGCTTCGAGCACCCGGCCGCTCCACAGCACGTTGTCGAAAAGCACCAGCCCACCCTGGCGCACCAGCGCCAGCGCGGCCTCCAGGTATTCGGGGTAGTTGGCCTTGTCGGCGTCGATGAAGGCCAGGTCGAACTGCCCGGCCAGGCCTTCGTCGAGCAACGCACGCAGGGTTTCCAGGGCGGGCCCGAGGCGTAGCTCGATGCGCTCCTCGACAGCGGCTTCGCGCCAGTAGCGGCGCGCAGTCAGGTGGTAGTCGCCGGGCAGGTCGCAACAGGTAAGACGCCCCTGCTCGCCAAGGGCGGTAGCCATGCACAGGGCGCTGTAGCCGGTGAAGGTGCCGACCTCCAGCGCCCGCCGCGCGCCGATCAGGGTCAGCAGCAAGGCGATGAACTGGCCCTGCTCGGGGGCGATCTGCCAGCGTGCGTTGGGCAGCTTCGCGGTTTCCTCGCGCAGGCGGGTCATCAGCGGGGTTTCCCGCAGCGAAACGTCCAGCAGGTAGCGGTAGAGGTTGTCGTCGAGGTTGAGGGTGCGGGTGGTCATCGGCCCGGACCTCCCCGCCTCAGGGCACCCGCGCCAACGGCGACGGCGCGACCAGCACGCGCTTGGCGTCCAGGTACGCGCGTTGCCAGTAGCTGTTCTGCAGGCTGTCCAGGCGCACCGTGCCGCCGGTGCGCGGCGCATGCACGAAGCGACCCTCGCCGACGTAGATGCCGGCATGGCTCACGGTGCGACCACCGGAGGTGGCGAAGAACACCAGGTCGCCGGTCTGCAGGGCCTGCACCGGCACGCTGGGCGCGCGCATGGAAATCATCTCGCGGGTCGAGCGCGGCAGCTTGATGCCGGTCATGTCGCGGTAGACGAAGTTGATCAGGCCGCTGCAATCGAAGCCCGAATCGGGCGTGTTGCCGCCCCAGCGGTAGGGCGTGCCGACCAGGCCGAGGGCACGGAACAGCACATCGTCGGCGGCGGGCGAGAAATTCGTCGCCGGACGGAATACGACCTGTTTGGCGGGCGCGGGGGGCGGCGCTTTGCTGGCGCAGGCGGTAAGCAGCGCAGCAAAGGCGAGGATCGAGAATCGGGCCAGTGCATGCATAGTGGAAGCCTTCCTGGTGAGGAATGCTTCCACTTTGCTACGACAAGGAGTTAAACGCAATACTTAAAGTAAAACTTTAAGTTTAGCGCTTGCTCGTCAGGGCATCCTTGTAGCCGGGTTCGAGCACCCGCTTGGCTTCCATGTAGCTCAGGCTCCAGTAGCTGGAGTCCAGGCTGTCCACCCGCACCCCGCCGCCGCGACGGCTGGCGGAATGGATGAACTGGCCATCGCCGATGTAGATGCCGGCGTGGCTGACGCGGCCACGGCCACGGTTGTTGAAGAACAGCAGGTCGCCGGGCTGCAGCTCGTCCTTGGAGACCAGCGGTACGTCCATATCGATGAGTTCGCGGGTGGAGCGCGGCAGCTTGATGCCGGCCTCCTCGCGGAACAGGTAGCCGACGAAGCCGCTGCAATCGAAGCCTTTCGCCGTCGTACCGCCGAAACGGTACGGCGTACCGATCAGTTCGAAAGCGCGCTCGAGGATGCTGGACGCCAGCGCAGGCGTACCAGCCGATGAATTGTCCGCCCCTTCGTCCTCAACATCCTGCCAAGCGATCGCGTCGCGTTCGACGTCGATGCTGCTCTTGGCTGCGGTCGGCTCTTTGGCGACCTGCGGCTCCGGCGAATGGCTGGCGCAAGCGGCCAGCAGCAGAACGAAACTCATGGGCACGAGGGGTGCTAAGCGTTTAAGCATGGGCACGACCGTGTCTCATTAGTTTTACTAGCGGGCTAATTTGCCTTCTCGATCAATCCTATGCAAGTTTTTTATCGATAAATGTGACTTACCACCTGCGGCATGATGTCTAAGGCTCGTCCTGTCATTTTCACATCGACCCGCTCGCTGAGGTCGGTCACGCCAGGATTCACCTCCGCGGTGAAGCCTCCCGCCTGCCGCGTGCGCAGCACCGGTTCGACGATATAGGGGAAGCTCGCGGTGGTTCCCACCACCAGCACCGCATCGAAGCCTTTGCGCAATTCGCGGTACAGGGTATCGATCGCCTCTTCCGGCAACATTTCCTCGAACAGCACCAACGGCGGCCGCAGCACCCCACCGCAAGCGGCGCAGCGCGGCGGCAACTGGCCGTGCAGATGCTCCTCCAGGCCGCCGCTCTCGGCACCGCAGGACTGGCAGTAGAGCGGCGCCAGTTCGCCATGGATCTCGATCAGCCGCTCGGCCGGCGAGCCGGCCTGGCGATGGAAGCCGTCGATGTTCTGGGTCAGCACCCAGCATTCCGGCTTGTGCTTCTGCAACTCGGCGATGGCTTCGTGGCCGGCGTTGGGTCGGGCCGCCAGGCAAGCCTTGCCGAGTTCCGCGAGGTACTTCCAGCACAGCGCCGGATCGCGCCGCAGCATCGGTCCGGAAAGTGCCGCCTCGATCGGCAGGCCCTCTTCCGTGCGACCGTTGTAGAGACCGCCGAGGCCGCGATAGGTGGGCATACCGGAGTCCGCGGAGAGGCCGGCGCCGGTGATGACCAGGATGCGTTCGGCGCGCCGCAGGGCCTGGGCGACGGTGGCGATCGGGCTGTGGCTGTCCATGGTTGGCTCCTGTCAGGCTGGCGGATCGAGGGAAGCCGGCAAGCCGAGCCGGCGCATGCGCCCGAGCAGGGTCGTGCGCGGAATCCGCAACCGGGCGGCGGCCCGGGAGAGATTGCCGCGCGCCTGGCGCAAGGCGTCTTCTATCAGGTTGCGCTCCTGTTGCGCCAGCGCCTCGCGCAGGCCTCCGACCGCCGCGCTGTTCATCGAGAGCGCGGCCTCGCCGCCCACGGCCTCGGCGCCGTCGTCGGCGAACGCCACCTCATCCAGCAGTGCGCCGCCCTCCCCGTGCAGCAACAGGCTGCGCCGGATCACGTTTTCCAGTTGCCGGACGTTGCCCGGCCAGTCGCAGGCCAGCAACTGCGCCAGCGCCCGCTCGCCAAGAGCGGTGACACGCGGGTTGAGGCTGCGCGCATCGCGACGGACGAACGCCCGTGCCAGCAGTTCCACATCGCCGGGGCGCTCGCGCAGCGGCGGGATGCACAGGCTGCCCACGTCCAGACGGTAGTACAGGTCCTCGCGCAGGCGTCCCTCGGCGATCGCCTGGCGCGGCGGCTGGTTGCTCGCCGCGATCAGGCGTACATCGGCCCGCTGCGGGCTCAGGCTGCCCAGAGGCAGGTAGCTGCCGTCCTGCAGGACCCGCAGCAGCTTGCTCTGCATGGCCATCGGCATGGAATTGATCTCGTCGAGGAACAAGCTGCCGCCCTGCGCCAGGGCGAACATGCCCTTGCGGTTCTCGGCGCCGGTGAAAGCGCCGCGGGTGGTGCCGAACAGGGTACTTTCCAGCAGCGTCTCGGGAATCGCTGCGCAGTTCAGGCTGATCATCGGACCGCTGCGTCGCGGGCTCAGGGCATGGGCGCGACGGGCGAACAGTTCCTTGCCGGTGCCGGTCTCGCCATGGATCAGCAGCGGCAGGTCGGTGGCGGCGAAAACGTCCAGGCGCTGCACCTGCCGCAGCAGGCTCGGCGCCACGCTCAGGATGTTCGGGCAATCCGCCAGGCCTGCGGCCTCTTCGGTCTCGGCGACGACTTCGCCGAGTTCCATCGCGCCGAGCAGGCAACCGTCGCGCCCGCGCAGCGGGATCGCCCGGTGGCGATACTGCAACAGCTCGCCGCCGGCCCCCACGTAGGCCTGCAGCGTATCGATCGACGGCCGCCCTTCGGCCAGGCAACGCAACAGCGTGCTTTGCTCGGCCGCCAGCCAGGGAGCGCTCTGCAACAGGTGCATACCCAACGCCCGCTGCGGGTCGAGACCATCGAGCAGGCCGCTGGCACGGTTGTAGTAGACGAAGCGACCGGAGGGGTCGACCACCGTGACCGGTTGCCGCAGGCCGTCGAAAATCGGCGCCAGGCAGTCCACCAACCAGGCCAGTTCACCGCTTCGCGTGGAAATCGTCGGCTCCTCGACAAGCGCCATGCTCTCCCCCTCGGTTTCCCGGATGTCGAAATCTCGTCAGTTGTCCCATCTTCGACGCAGCGCGACCGAGCATCCTTGGCGTGGATCAACCAAGCCCTCGGAAAACCAGGAAAATCCTCCGATTTATCAAGGATTTCCAAGGCAATTCCCGGGCGTTGGCTGGCGCGTGGCTTGCAACGACCTCGTCGTCCCCACACGAGGAAAATCGTCATGTTCAAGCACATCATCGCTCGCACGCCCGCCCGCAGCCTGGTCGACGGCCTGACCTCCAGCCACCTCGGCAAGCCGGACTACGCCAAGGCCCTGGAGCAGCACAACGCCTACATCCGCGCCTTGCAGACCTGCGACGTGGACATCACCCTGCTGCCGCCGGACGAACGCTTCCCCGACTCGGTGTTCGTCGAGGACCCGGTGCTCTGCACCTCGCGCTGCGCCATCATCACCCGCCCCGGCGCCGAATCGCGGCGCGGCGAGACCGAGATCATCGAGGAAACCGTGCAGCGCTTCTATCCGGGCAAGGTCGAGCGCATCGAGGCACCCGGCACGGTGGAAGCCGGCGACATCATGATGGTCGGCGACCACTTCTACATCGGCGAATCGGCCCGCACCAACGCCGAGGGCGCCCGGCAGATGATCGCGATCCTGGAGAAACATGGCCTCAGCGGCTCGGTGGTGCGCCTGGAAAAGGTCCTGCACCTGAAGACCGGGCTCGCCTACCTGGAACACAACAACCTGCTGGCCGCCGGCGAGTTCGTCAGCAAGCCGGAGTTCCAGGACTTCAACATCATCGAGATCCCCGAAGAGGAGTCCTACGCCGCCAACTGCATCTGGGTCAACGAAAGGGTGATCATGCCCGCCGGCTATCCCCGGACCCGCGAGAAGATCGCCCGCCTCGGCTACCGGGTGATCGAGGTGGACACCTCCGAATATCGCAAGATCGACGGCGGCGTCAGTTGCATGTCGCTGCGCTTCTGAACCATGCCGCGGCGGACCGACCCGCCGCCTCCCGCCGTCGCACCCCGGCGCAGGCTCCGCCTGCGCCGGGCGCGACATACCGGATGCAGTTTCGGAGGTGCCACATGGCCGATTCGGACAAGGGAAAACTGGGGCTGCCGGCGCTGACCGCGCTGGTGGTGGGCGGCATCATCGGCAGCGGCATCTTCAGCCTGCCGCAGAACATGGCCGAAGGCGCAGGCGCCGGCGCGATCCTGATCGCCTGGGCGATCACCTTCGTCGGCATGCTGACCCTGACGCGGATATTCCAGTGGCTGTCGACCACCCGCCCCGAACTGGACGACGGCGTCTACGGCTACGCCCGCGAAGGCTTCGGCGAATACCTGGGGTTCAATGCCGCCTGGGGCTACTGGATTTCCGCCTGGGTCGGCAACGCCGGCTACCTGGTGGTGCTGTTCAGCGCCCTCGGCTCGTTCGGCGCGCTGGCCTTCTTCGGCGACGGAACCACCTGGCCGGCGCTGCTCGGCGAATTGACGGTGCTCTGGCTGATGCATGCCTTCGTCCTCCACGGCGTGCACAACGCGGCGATGACCAACGCCATCGTGACCCTCGCCAAGGTGGTGCCGATCGCCCTGTTCATCCTCTGCGTAGCCCTGGCCTTCCGCATCGAGACCTTTCACCTGGACTTCTGGGGCAGCCCGGCCCTGGGCAGCGTCACCCGCCAGGTGGAAACCACCATGCTCTACACCGTCTGGGTATTCCTCGGCATCGAGAGCGCCACGGTCTATGCCAGCCACGCGCGGCACGCGGCCGATGTCAGCCGCGCAACCCTGCTCGGCTTCGTGGTCACCCTGCTGTTGCTGGTCTGCGTCTCGGTGCTGTCGCTGGGCGTGGTGCCGCAGCACGAACTGGCGCAGATGAAGAACCCCTCGATGGCCCAGGTGATGGCCGCGGCGGTGGGCCCCTGGGGCGCCACGCTGATCAACGTCGGGCTGATCGTCTCGGTCGGCGGCGCGCTGCTGGCCTGGACCATGCTCGCGGTGGAAATGCTCTACCTGGCCAGCCGTGGCCCAACGCACACCGCGCCGGCACTGTTCGGCCGCACCAATACGGTGGAAACCCCGGCGCCGGCACTGTGGCTGACCAGCACGCTGATCTCTGCGCTGCTGCTGGTGGCCTTCCTCAACGCCTCGGGCTACAACGCGCTGATCCAGTTGGCCACCTCGATGGCGCTGATCCCCTACCTGCTCTGCGCCGGCTTCTGCCTGAAGCTGGTGGCGCGCCGCCCACACTCGGGCGCGATGCTGGCGCTGGCGCTGTTGGGGACGCTCTACGGGGTCTGGCTGATCTACGCCGCCGGGCTGAAATACCTGCTGCTGTCGATGATCCTCTACGCGCCAGGCCTGGGCTTCTTCCTGCATGCCCGTCGCCAGCGCGGCCTGCCGGCGTTCGGCAATCGCGCCGAAGGCAGCGTCGCGGCGCTGGTGCTGGTCCTCGCGCTGGCGGCGCTGTGGATGATCGGCAGCGGTCGGCTGAGCCTCTAGCTCAATGATTGACCGTATGTGCCAGCATCACCGACAGCTGGCACAGCGGCCGGCCGCTCTCCTCGCGCCACTGGTTGAAGGCTCCCTGGACGGCCGCTAGGTCCTTGAGGCTGGTGGGCGGCTTGTCGATGATTTCCTGGGCCTTCAGCGCGGCGACCATGTCGTCGCTGGGAATGAAGGTGTCCTTGCCGGCCATCCGCAGGAAACGCGGCGCCGACAAGCCGCCGAGCTGGTTGCCGCGCTTGGACAGCAGCTTCCACAGGCCGACGATGTCGGTTTCCGGCCAATCCGCGAGGAAGTTGCCGAAGCTGCCATGCTCGCGGGCCAGGTCGAGCACCATCTGCGCATTGCGCGGCACGCTCTTGAGCTTGCCCAGGTGGCGGATCAGGCGGGCGTCCTGCATCAGCCGCTCGAGATGCTCGGCGCTCATGAGCACGACCTTCTGCGGATCGAAGCCGAAGAACACTTCCTCGAAGGCTGGCCACTTGGCGTCCACCAGGCTGTGCTTGAGGCCGGCGCGGAAGATCCGCAGGCTGATCAGCGACAGGTAGCGGTCGTCACCCACCGCGCGCAGCTCGGCGGCGCTCTTCGGCTGCGGCAGGCGCGCTTCCAGCGCCTCCCTGGAGCCGAAGCGGTTCAGGCAGTATTCGTACATCCAGGCGTAGTCGCGCATCGGGAATCCTTGCAGACCGGAGAGAAGAACTGACCCGCGGCGCGGCTCAGAGGTTCATCACGTCGAGGAAGCGCGGCGTGGCGTTCTCGTCGATGCGCAGGTTGGCGAAGTCGAACAGGTTGCGGTCGGCCAGTTGCGACGGCACCACGTTCTGCAGGGCGCGGAACATGATCTCGGTACGCCCCGGCGATTTGCGTTCCCATTCCAACAGCATTTCCTTGACCACCTGGCGCTGCAGGTTCTCCTGCGAACCGCAGAGGTTGCAGGGGATGATCGGGAACTCCTTGAGCTGGGAATAGGCCTCGATGTCCTTCTCGCTGCAATAGGCCAGCGGCCGGATCACCACGTTGCGCCCGTCGTCGGCCAGCAGCTTCGGCGGCATGGCCTTCAGGGTGCCGCCGTAGAACATGTTGAGGAAGAAGGTCTCGAGGATGTCGTCGCGATGGTGACCGAGGGCCATCTTGGTCGCGCCGATCTCGTCGGCGAAGGTGTACAGCGTGCCACGGCGCAGGCGCGAGCACAGCGAGCAGGTGGTCTTGCCTTCCGGGATCTTCTCCTTGACCACCGAGTAGGTGTCCTTCTCGACGATGTGGTACTCCACGCCGATCGACTTCAGGTACTCCGGCAGGACGTGCTCGGGAAAACCGGGCTGCTTCTGGTCCATGTTCACCGCGACGATCTCGAAGCGGATCGGCGCGACCTTCTGCAGGTAGAGCAGGATGTCGAGCATGGTGTAGCTGTCCTTGCCGCCGGACAGGCAGACCATGACCTTGTCGCCATCCTCGATCATGTTGAAGTCGGTGATGGCCTCGCCGGCCAGGCGGCGCAGGCGCTTCTGCAGTTTGTTCTGATTGACCGAAAGGGTGCCCATGGTGCTCTGGAATCCGGGTGTTCGAGGAGAAAAGCTGGCTATTTTACGCACAAAGCGACGCCGACCCCAGCCCCTCCCGACGCCCGATGCTAGTCTTGTCCCATGACTCCCGACCTCGACCACCGCCTCGACCTCGCCGGGCAGATCCTCTGCCTGCTGCGCGAGCATCCCGAGGGGCTTTCCGAATACCAGTTGATCCAGCTGCTGAAGGCCCGCCATTCGACGCATATCCCCCATCGCGAACTGGCCGACAAGCTGGTGCTGTTCCGCACCCATTTCCTCCTGTTCAACGCGCTCTACCACCTGCGCGACCACCTCTGGGCCGAGCGCGAGGCGCACCTGGAGATCAGCCCGCTGAGCCTGCGCCTGCATCCTTACGTGGATGGCACGCAGGCGCTGGAACAGGGCGATCCGCTGCGCGACTACTACCTCGACCTGCGTCACCTGGGGGAGACCAGCGAGGCCGACGTCGAGCGGCTGCTGCAGAGTTTCTGGACGCGCATGCAGGGCAGCGAGGAGAAGGCTGCCGCCCTCGCCCTGTTCGAGCTGGAGGGCGCGGTCGACTATCCCGCCATCAAGCTGCGCTACCGGCAACTGGTCAGCCAGCACCATCCCGACCGCGGCGGCAGCACTGCGCGCCTGCAATCGATCAACAAGGCGATGGAAATACTGCAACGCTATTACAGCCGGCCGTGAAGCTTCGATTTGCTCTAAACCCGCGAGCGACGCGGGCTCGGGCCGTTCCTATACTGCGACATAAGGTCGCATAGGTCGGCCGAGCACCGGGTGGCGCTGTCCATGCGCGCCCGGCGCTTCGCTGGGGGGCGACCACATAAGAACGAGGAGGAAACGGCATGATCCATCATGTATGGGGGCTCTTCACCCATCCCGATCAGGAATGGCAGGAAATCCGTGGCGAAGAAGAAAGCATCAGCCACATGTACCTGACCCACATCCTGATCCTGGCTGCCATTCCGGCGATTTCCGCCTATATCGGCACGACCCAGGTCGGCTGGGTGGTCGGCGGCGGCGATCCGGTCAAGTTGACCCAGGCCAGCGCGTTGCAGATGACGGTCCTCACCTACCTGGCGATGCTCGCCGGGGTGGCGGTGATGGGCGCGTTCATCCACTGGATGGCGCGGACCTACGACGCCAACCCGAGCCTGACCCAGTGCATCGTGTTCGCCGCCTACAACGCCACGCCGCTGTTCATCGCCGGGCTGGCGGCGCTGTATCCGCACCTCTGGCTGGGAATGATCGTCGGGGTGGCGGCGATCAGCTACACGGTCTACTTGCTCTACGTGGGGATTCCCACCTTCATGAACATCCACAAGGACGAAGGCTTCCTGTTCTCCAGCTCGGTGCTGGCGGTGGGCCTGGTGGTGCTGGTGGCGATGATCGCCCTGTCGGTGATCCTCTGGGGCAGCGGGGTCGGCCCGGAATACACCAGCTGACGTCCAGCGAACGCATCGTACGACCGGGCCGCGGGCAACCGCCGCCCGGTTTTTTCTTGCCCGCCGCCGCGCTTGCCTGATCCTGCACCCCGGACGAGCGGTCGTCCCGACGCCTGCGCCCGCCCTCCTGTCTCCGGCATAATCGCCCGCTGCTGGAGTCTTCCCGAATGCCCGAACACCTCAACGCCCGCGTCGAGGCCTGCTATCGGCAGGCCGAACACTTCTTCCAACGCAGCTTCCCCCGCCCGACCGTCAGCTTCCGCCTGCGCGGCCAGAAAGCCGGGGTCGCCCATCTCGACGAGAACCTGCTGCGCTTCAATCCCCAGCTGTACCGCGAGAACCGCGAGCACTTCCTGGAACAGACCGTGGCCCACGAAGTCGCGCACCTGATCGCGCACCAGTTGTTCGGCCCGCGCATCCGCCCCCACGGCGAGGAGTGGCAGTTGATCATGCGCGGCATCTACGGCCTGCCGCCGGACCGCTGCCACACCTACGCGGTCAAGCGCCGCGCCACCACCCGCTACCTGTACCGCTGCCATTGCCCGGAGCACAACGACTTCCCGTTCTCCCCGCAACGCCACACCCTGGTGGCCAAGGGGCGCCGCTACTACTGCCGGCGCTGCAAGGCGACCCTGGTGTTCACCGGCGAAGTGCTCCGCGAGTGATTCAGGCGATGGCCCCGGCCGCCTTCAGCTCGGCGATCCGTTCGGCGGAGTAGCCCAGGCCTTCGAGCACCGCCACGGTGTCGGCGCCGAGCGCCGCGCCGATGTGGCGAGGCGCCGGCAGGCCGGCGGAAAACTTGATCGGACAGGCCATCTGCGCCTGGCTGCCGCCGTCCGCCAGCGGCACCCGGGCGACCAGCCCGCGCGCCTGCAACTGCGGGTGTTCCAGCGCCTCGGAGAGCGGCAGCAGCGGCTCCACGCAGGCATCCAGGGCGGCGAACACCGCCTGCCATTCGGCGAAGTCGCGTTTCTCGAACTCCATCTCGATCTCGCGCTTCAGCGCCCGCTGCTCTTCCGGCTTCGGCGACAGGCCGCGGGCGGCCAGTTCCGGGCGGCCGATGGCGGCGCAGAACTGCTGCATGAACTGCGGTTCCAGGCTGCCCACCGAGAACCAGCGGCCATCGCGGGTGCGGTAGTAGTCGTAGAAGCTGCCGCCGTTCAGCGCCAGCGCCTCCATCTCCGGCTCGACCCCGGCCGCGAGATAGCCTGCACCGGCCATGCCGTTCAGGCTGAAGGCGCAGTCGGTCATGCTGATGTCGACGAACTGCCCCTCGCCGGTCTGCTGCCGGTGGATGACCGCCGCCAGCAGGCCCATCACGCCATGCAACGAACCGCCGGCGAGGTCCGCCAGTTGCACCCCCAGCGGCAACGGGCCACGCTCGCGGCGCCCGGTGTAGCTGGCGACGCCGGCCAGCGCCAGGTAGTTGATGTCATGCCCGGCGCGCTCGCGGTACGGCCCGGTCTGGCCGTAGCCGGTGATGGCCACGTAGATCAGCCGCGGGTTCGCCGCCTTCAGCGCCTCGTAGCCGACGCCGAGCTTGTCCATCACCCCCGGACGGAACTGTTCGAGGACGATGTCGTATTCGCGTACCAGCTCCAGCACCACCTCGCGCGCGCCCTGCCGCTTCAGGTCGAGGCCGATGGAACGCTTGTTGCGGTTCAGGTAGGCATGGCTGGCCGAGGTGCCGTCGACGTGCGGCGGCAGCACCCGCACCAGGTCCATGCGCCCGGGCGACTCCACGCGCAGCACGTCCGCCCCCATGTCGGCCAGCAGCAGCGAGGCGAACGGCCCCGGCAACAGGGTCGAGAAATCCAGCACTTTCAACGATGACAACGGGCCTTTCATGCTCCCTCCTCTGGGTCGCCGGGCATTGGTCGGGATCGCCTGCCGAGCAGCCTATCCACCCGCCGCGCGGCGCGACATGGCCGTGGCGTCAGAGCTTCATGCCGCGGCTGATGATCTCTTTCATGATCTCCGAGGTACCGGCGAAGATCCGCTGGATGCGGGCGTTGGCGTACATCCTGCAGATCGGATACTCCCACATGTAGCCCCAGCCGCCATGCAGTTGCACGCCTTCGTCGACCACCTTGCCCAGCAGCTCGGTGGTGAACAGCTTGGCTTCGGCGGCGACCTCGGGGGACAGCTTCTTCTGGTTGTGGTCCATCACGCAGCGGTCGGTGAAGACCTGCGCCACGTCGATCTGGGTACGCATTTCGGCGAGCTTGAAGCGGGTGTTCTGGAAGTGCGCCACCGGCCGGCCGAAGGCCTGGCGCTCCTTCACGTAGTCGATGGTCGCCTGCAACGCCGCCTCGGCCCCGGCCACCGCGCCGCAGGCGTTGGTCAGGCGCTCCTGGGCGAGCATGTTCATCAGGTAGAAGAAGCCGCCCTTGGCGTCGCCCAGCAGGTTTTCCTTCGGCACCCGCACATTGTTGAAGAACAGCTCGGCGGTGTCCTGGCTCTTCATGCCGAGCTTCTTCAGGTTGCGCCCGCGCTCGAAGCCTTGCATGCCGCGCTCCACCAGGAACAGGCCCATGGCGTGCTTGTTCGCCGGATCGGTCTTCGCCGCGACGATCACCAGGTCGGCCAGCAGGCCGTTGGAGATGAACACCTTGGAGCCGTTGAGCAGCCAGTGGTCGCCCTTGTCCACCGCGGTGCTGCGCATGCCGGCCAGGTCGGAGCCGGCGGACGGCTCGGTCATGGCCACGGCGAGGATGGTCTCGCCACGGACGATCCCCGGCAACAGGCGGGCCTTCTGCTCGGCGCTACCGTATTCGGCGATGTACGGCCCGCACAACGCCGAGTGCAGCGGGATCATGAAGCCCGGCTCGTTGATCCGCGCCAGCTCCTCGCACATGATCTGCTCGTAGCGGAAGTCCTTGAGCCCGGCGCCACCGTACTCCTCGTCCGCCCAGGGCAGCAGGAAGCCCATCTCCCCCGCCTTCCTCCAGACAGCGCGGTCGACCACCCCGGCCTCTTCCCAGGCATCCTGGTGCGGTACCACCTCTTTGTCGAGAAAGGCGCGGAAGGCATCGCGGAACAGGTTGTGTTCGGTCTCGAAGATCTGCCGTTGCATGTACGGGGACTCCCTGCGGTCAGTGGTTCCGCAGGGTAGGCGGCGCCGGCCGGCGCCCTCAATGACGCGAGCGCTCAGGCTCGGTTGACCGAATCGGTCAGCTACCAGTCCATGCTCGCCGGCTGCACGCCCGGGTGGGACGGGAACAACGGCAGCACCTCCTCGGCCAGTTCCTGGATGACTTCCGCTGCCGGCCTGGCGGCGAACTGGATGCCCAGGGCGGCATGGTTGACGCCCGCCGCGCGCCATTCGCCGAGCAGCTCGATCAGGCCGTTGCGCCCGGTGCGCAGGACGTAGCCGCCGTGCAACGGCGTACGCGGATACGCCGGGTCGTCCACCAGGTCCAGCCATTCGTTGGTCATGTGCGGGCGGAACCCGCCGTCCGCGATGGACATCCTCCAGGCGCGGATCTTCCGGGCCAGGCGACGTGGTCCGGACGCATCGACAGTCGACTCCGGATAGGTCAGCCAGCCATCCGCCTGGCGTGCCAGCCAGTCCGCCGGCTGCCGCGCGGAGCCGGTGACGACCAGCGGGATGGCGCCGGCCGGCGGACGCGGCAACAGTTCGGCGTCGTCCAGCGTACCGAGCGGCGAGGCGACGTGCCGGCAGCCGTGCAGCAGTTGGCGCAGGTAGTCCAGGCCCTGGGCGAACCGCTCGCCGCGCTGCGCATGCTCCAACCCGTAGGCGGGGAACTCCACCGGCCGGTCGCCGGAGGCGAGGCCCAGCACCAGGCGTCCGCCGGACAACCGGTCGACGCTCGCCGCGGCCTTGGCCAGGTCGACCGGTTGGCGCAGGGCAAGCACCGCGCTGCCGGTGGCCAGGGCGATACGGCGGGTCCGCGCGGCCAGATAGCCAAGGTAGGTGAACGGGTCGAACACTTGTCCGGCATCGCCGAAGCGTGGGTCGAACAGCGGTACGTCGCGTACCCAGACGGCGGCGAATCCCAGTCGATCGATTTCTTCGACCAACCGCGCCTGGCCCAGCAGCACCCGCATGTCGCCCTGGTAGAAACGCAACGGCAGGAACAGGCCCAGGGTCAGCGCGTCTGCGGCGAACATGCGCCGATAGCCAGGGTGCCCGACGAAGGCCGGCGCCGAGGCGCCTTGCAGCAGGGCGCTCATGGACCCACCGCCGGTTCCGGCAGGAGGATCCCGCGCTGCACCGCAGGCCGCAGGGCCATGCGCCGGTGCCAGTTGTCCAGGTGGCGATAATGGCTGAAGTCGAAGTCGACGATCCGCGCCGTATGGGTCCAGCCGAAGGTGGCGATATCGGCGATGGAGTATTGCTCACCGGCCAGCCAGGGCCGTCCGGCCAGGCGCTGGTCGAGGGTGGCGAAAACCTCCTCGGAGAGCCGCCGATAGCGTTCGATGGCCGGCGGGTACCGCTCTTCGGCGAAGATCTCGAAATGCACGCGCTGGCCGAGGATGGGGCCCATGCTGGAAGCATGGAAAGTCAGCCAGGTCAGGGCCTCCCAGCGTTCCCGGGGGGCGTCGGGAAGCAACCGCCCGCTGGTCTCCGCCAGGTACTGCAGGATCGCCGCCGACTCGAACAGGGTGATGCCGGCGGCCCGGTCTACCAGCACCGGTATCCGGCCATGTGGATTCAGGCGCAGGAATTCCGGGCGGCGTTGCTCGCCATGGTCGATGCGAACGTGGTGCAGTGCGTAGGGCAGCCCCAGTTCCTCGAGGGCGATGGTGATCTTGAATCCGTTGGGTGAACTGTCGCTGTAGAGCTGGAGGGAAGGCATGGCAAGTATCCTTGCAGCGCTGGACTATCCGGCGCCTGGGCGATGGGGGCGGCGCCGACCGGGGAAACCGCCTCGGCCGCTTCCCGCACACCGAAGAAAGCAGCTAGGCTAAAGTCTCTCGTTTCGCCACACATGCTGAAGCCCAGGTCGGCGGATGAAAAACGATCCTTTCTACAACCTGTTTATAGAAAAACTGAATTCATGGGTGCCGTCCTCCCGCTCCTCGCGCTACGCGCTTTCGTCGAAACCGCCCGCCATGGCAATCTCACCCGCGCGGCCGCGGCCATGGGCGTCACTCCCGGCGCGGTAAGCCAGCAGCTCAGGGCTCTGCAGGCGCGCACCGGCGTCGTCCTGTTCCAGCGCTTCAGCCATGGCATGCGCCTGACGCCGGAGGGCGAGCAGGTCTATCCCGGCCTCCGCCAGGCCTTCGAGCAGATCACCGCGAGCCTTGCCCAGCTGGAGGCGATCAATGCCCGCCAGACCCTCACGGTCAGCACCGAGCCCTCCTTCGCCGCCACATGGCTGGTGCCGCGCCTCGGTCAATTCAGCGCGTCGCACCCGCAGGTGGAAGTCCGCGTGGAGGCTACGGCACTGCTCGCCGACCTGCGCCGGGAACGAATCGACGTCGCCATCCGCCACGGGCTCGGCGACTACCCCGGACTCGACGTGCAGGCGCTGATGGCCCCGCCGCTGATCCCGGTGGCCAGCCCGCGCCTGCTGGCGGAAGGCCCTGAGATCCGCGAAGCGATCGATTGCCTGGCCTACCCGCTGTTGCAGGAGTCGGAGCGCAATGACTGGCGCCTGTGGCTGCGGGCGATGGGGGTGGAGGACGACCCGCGCAGCGAGAGAGGTCCGGCTTTCGCCGACGACCTGCTGCTGGTTCGCGCCGCCGAGGCCGGCCAGGGTATCGCGCTGGTACGGGAGATCCATGCCCGCGCCGAGATCGCCAGCGGCCGCCTGGCGGTCGCCCTCGAGCGGCCCTGGCCGAGCCGCTTCGCCTATTACGCGGTGAGCCTGCCAGGAGCGGCGCAACGAGCGCCCCTCTCGCTGTTCCTCGCCTGGCTGCGCGAGCAGGCCGCCGCCGAGGCATAAAAAAACCCGCCACGAGGGCGGGTTCGAAGGGCGGCAGGGAGCTCTTCACTTCCCCCTGCCGAACAGGTTTGAGCTTAGACCGCTTCGCGGCCGCCCACCGGAATATCGCTGGCAGGCGACGAAGCGTTGCCCTCGCCGGCCAGTTCGCGCTGCAAGGTGCCCTCGTCGAGCTGCTTGCACCACTTGGAAACCACTACCGTGGCCACGCCGTTGCCGACCAGGTTGGTCAGCGCGCGGGCTTCGGACATGAAGCGGTCGATGCCGAGGATCAGCGCCAGGCCGGCGACCGGCAGGTGGCCGACGGCGGAAAGGGTCGCGGCGAGCACGATGAAGCCGCTGCCGGTGACGCCGGCGGCGCCCTTGGAAGCGATCAGCAGCACCAGCAGCAGGGTGATCTGGTGGGTGATGTCCATCGGCGTATCGGTGGCCTGGGCGATGAACACCGCGGCCATGGTCAGGTAGATCGAGGTGCCGTCGAGGTTGAAGGAGTAACCGGTGGGAATCACCAGGCCGACCACCGACTTGTTGCAGCCGAGCTTCTCCATCTTGTCGATCATCCGCGGCAGGGCCGACTCGGAAGACGAGGTGCCCAGCACGATCAGCAGTTCCTCGCGGATGTACTTGATGAAGCGCAGGATGCTGAAGCCGTGGGCGCGGGCGATGCCGCCGAGGACGATGAGCACGAACAGGATGCAGGTGATGTAGAAGCACAGCATCAGTTGGCCGAGCTGCACCAGCGAACCCACGCCGTAGGCGCCGATGGTGAAGGCCATGGCGCCGAACGCGCCGATCGGGGCGACCTTCATGATCACGTTGATGATGTTGAACATCACGTGGGAGACGCGCTCGATGAACTCGAACACCGGCTTGCCGTAGCTGCCCAGGCGATGCAGGGCGTAGCCGAAGAGCACGGAGAAGAACAGGACCTGGAGGATGTCGCCGTTGGCGAACGCGCCTACCACGGTGCCGGGGATCACGTTCATCAGGAAGTCGACAGTGCTCTGCTTCTCGCCGGCAGCGGCGTAGGCAGCGATCTTGCTGGTGTCGAGGGTGTTCGGGTCGACGTGCATGCCGGCGCCCGGCTGGACCACGTTGACCACTACCAGGCCGATGATCAGGGCCACGGTGGAGACGACCTCGAAGTACAGCAGCGCCATGCCGCCGGTCTTGCCGACCGACTTCATGCTCTGCATGCCGGCGATGCCGGTGACCACGGTGCAGAAGATGATCGGCGCGATGGCCATCTTGATCAGTTTGACGAAGCCGTCGCCGAACGGCTTCATCGCCACCGCCGTTTCCGGGTACCAGTGGCCGAGCGCGATACCGATGGCGATGGCGACCAGAACCTGCACGTACAGGCTCTTGTAGAAGGGTTGTTTGGTCATGGGCAGAGTCCTCACGGGGGCGCTTCGCCAGTTCCCTGGAACGCGCTCACCGGTAGCGTTACCCCCCTTGCTGGGGAGATTTTTTGTCGTGAACCGCCGCGGCGGAACCTTGCCCAGGCATTGCAGAGGCTGTGCCAGGATGCTCTTTCTCTAAATAAAATCCTTATATATCAACAAGTTAAATAAAAAATGAAAATTGCATAGCGGGCTAAGCGTGGCGGATTACCGCCCGGCGGGCCGGCTGTGCCGCGCGAGCATGGCGGGAGTCCGCCACCACCCTTGTCGTCTTCCGGGTGGCGCCCTACCATCGCCGTTCCAACAACAAGGACGCCGCCATGCGTGAGCGCACCATCGCCAGCCATTTCGTCCGCGCCGCGTTGCGCGGGGCCACGCGCCAAGGCCTGGACGGCCCCGCCCTGCTGCGTCGCGCCGGCATCCAGCCGGCCCTGCTGGACGAACCGCGGGCACGCATCGCGCCGGAGCAGTTCACCCGCCTGATGCAGTTGCTCTGGGAAGTGCTGGACGACGAATACATGGGCTTCGGCGAAGTCCGCAGCAAGCGCGGCACCTTCGCCATGATGTGCCACACCCTGATTCATTGCCGGACCCTGGAAAAGGCCCTGCAGCGCGGCGAACTGTTCTACGGCCTGTTCCCCCAGGCGCCGCTGATCCACCTGCGGCGCGACGGCGACCTGGTGCGCCTGAGCCTCGAGGAACGCCACCTGTCGGACCCGGATCACTTTCTCGCCGAAAGCCTGCTGGTGATCTGGCACCGCCTCGCCAGTTGGCTGATCGGCCAGCGCATCCGCCTGGAGGAAGCCACCTTCAGCTACCCGGCGCCGGACCACCAGGCCGAGTACGACCTACTGTTTCCCTGCCCCCGGCGGTTTTCCGCCGGCTGCACCAGCCTGCTGTTCGCCGCCCGCTACCTGGGCATGCCGCTGCTGCAGGACGAACGCACCCTCAAGCAGTTCCTCCAGCACTCTCCCGCCGACCTGCTGGCGCGCCCGGACGGCGGCGACAGCCTGACCAGCCAGATCCGCCGCCTGCTCGGCCGCGACTGCCGGCGCTGGCCGGACCTCGACCAGGTCGCCCGCCAACTGCACATGAGTTCGCAGACCCTGCGACGCCACCTGCGCGAGGAAGGCGGCAGCTTCCAGCAACTCAAGGACCACCTGCGGCGCGACCTGGCGATCTACCACCTGGGTCGGGACGAGCTGTCGATCCAGGACATCGCCGAGCAGCTCGGCTTTTCCGAGCCCTCGGCCTTCCATCGCGCGTTCAAGAAGTGGACCGGCCTCACCCCCGGCGCGTACCGGCACCAGGCGGAAGCCTGAAGCTCAGCCCAACTCCTGGCGACGAAGCCCGCTGCGCAGTTGGTCGAGCACCGTGGCGAACGGCTGCGGCCGCCCGACCGCGTAGCCCTGGGCGAAATCCACCCCGAGGCGCGCCAGGTGATCGAGGATTTCCCGGCTCTCGACGAACTCGGCCACAGTCACCGCGCCCAGGCGGTGGGCGATCTGGTTGATGGAGTCGACGATGGCCTGGTCCACCGGGCTCTTGTCCAGGTTGCGGACGAAGCTGCCGTCGATCTTGATCACGTCGACGACGAAATTCTTCAGGTAATTGAAGGAACTCAGGCCGGAGCCGAAGTCGTCCAGCGCCACCTTGCAGCCGAGGTCGCGCAGCTTGGCGACGATCCGCGAAGCCACCGACAACTGGTTCATCAACGCCGTCTCGGTCAGCTCGAAGTACAGGCGCTCCGGCCTCAGCGGCGAGTGTTCGATGCGATCCAGCAGGTAAGGCAGGAACAGCGGGTCGTTGAGCGAGTTGCCGGACAGGTTGATGCCGATGCTCAGGCCCTCCACCGCGGCGATCCGCGCGCCGAAGTTGATCAGCGCCTCGTTGATCACCCAGCGGTCGATGCTGGCCATCAGGTTGAAGCGCTCGGCGGCCGGGATGAAGGCGCCCGGCGGAGTCATCTGGCCATCCGGATCGTACAGTCGCAGCAGCAGCTCGTAGTGCCGGTCGCCGTCGCGGCGGGGGCCGACCGGGACGATCTCCTGCGCCTGCAACTGGAAGCGGTCGTTCTCCAGGGCCTCGCGCAGCCCGCTGGCGAGGAGTATGTCGCGGTGCTGGCGCTCCACTTCCTCATGGCCGAACTGGTACACCGAAACCCGGTTGCGCCCGGCATGCTTGGCCGCGTAGCAGGCCACGTCGGCCTGGCTCATCAGTTCGCTGGTGCTGCGCGAGGTGGCGGTAAGGGCGGTGATACCGATGCTCGCGCCCACGTCGTAGAGCCGCCCTTCCCAGGGGAAGCGCACCGAGCAGATCTGCTCGATGAGCTTGCTCGCCACCTGCTCCGCCTCCGCCAGGTCGCAATCGAACAGCAGCAGGCCGAACTCATCGCCGCCCAGCCGCGCCAGGGTGTCGGAGGCGCGGGTGCGGTCGGCGAGAATCCGGCTCAGCTCGCGCAGCAGCATGTCGCCCGCCGCGTGCCCGGCGGAATCGTTGACCACCTTGAAGCGGTCGAGGTCGATGAAGCACAGCGCATGCTGGGTCGCCCGCTCCTGGGCGTTGGCCAGGGCGCGTTGCAGCTCCTCCTCGAACTTGGTGCGGTTGAACAGCCCGGTGAGGGCATCGTGGGAGGCGTGATAGCTCAGCTCGCGCTGCATCGCCCGGGCCTTGGTGACGTTCTGGAACACCAGCACGGTGCCGATGATCTCGCCATCGCGGGTGCGCACCGGCGCCGCGCAATTCTGGATATCGTGCTGCTCGCCCTTGCGGCTGATCAGCGTGGCGCCGTCCTCCAGGTAGAACACCCGGGTGTTCTGCAGGCAGCGTCGCACCGGGCTTTCCAGGGCCTCGCCGGTGTCGCTGTCGAGCACGTTGAAGACCAGTTCGTGGGGCGCGCCGATGGCGTCCTGCAAGGTCCAGCCGGTCATCGCCTCGGCCACCGGGTTCATGAAGGTCACGCGGCCGCCGGCGTCGGTGGTCAACACGGCATCGCCTATGGAATACAGGGTCACCTGCAGGCGTTCCTTTTCCTCGTGCAGGGTTTCCGCCAGGGTGCGGATCTCGGTGATGTCGCTGTTGATGCCGATCATCCGCACCGGACGGTTGTCCTCGTCGCGCGTCAGCGTGGCGATCGCCCGCAGGTGGCGAACCTCGCGGTTGGGGCGGACGATACGGAACTCGCAGTCGAATTTCTGCAACCCGCTGACGGCGCGCTCCAGCTCGCGCAGCACGCGGTCGTGATCCTCGGCATGCAGGCTCGCCTTCCACTGCTCCACCGTGGTCTCCCCGGGACCGCTGCGGATGCCGTACAGGTCGAACATGCGGAAATCCCAGTGCAGGCGGTTGCGCGCCAGGTCCCACTCCCAGATGCCGATCTGCCCGGCGTCGGTGGCCAGCTTGATCCGTTCGGCGAGGCGCTCGCGCTCCAGCTCGGCACGCTTGCGACTGTCGATATCCTCCACCTGGGTGACGAAGTACTGGGCGACTCCCTCCTCGTCGCGCACCAGCGACACGCTGATGCGCGCCCAGAAGGTTTCGCCGTCCTGGCGCAGGTAGCGCTTCTCCATCTGGTAGGAGTTGATACGCCCGGCGAGCAGGTCGCGCACCAGGTCGAGGTCCAGTTCCAGGTCGTCCACATAGGTGATCTCCTGGAACGACAGCTCGCCCAGGCGTTCGGCGGAATAGCCGAGCATCCGGCACAGCGCCTCGTTGACCTTGAACAGCCGCCCCTCCAGCGACACCAGGGCCATGCCGATCGCCGAGAATTCCATGGCGCCGCGGAACTGCGCCTCGCCGATGGCCACCTGATGCTGCTCGCGGCGGCTGCGCTCCATGATCACCGAGACCAGGAAGGCGGGAATGAGGGTCAAGGCCATCGGCAGGTACAGCAGCGGCTCGCCGAAACGTTGCTGGGACGACTCGGGGACGAACACGCCGAGGGCGATCAGCACGGCGATGAAACAGGTGTTCAGGCAACCGATCAGCGCGGTACCGAACACGCTGGTGCTGGCGGCGGCCACCAGCAGCGGCAGGAGCACGTAGATGAAGGCGTAGGGCAGGCGCGTCAGGGCCACGAAGCTGATCACCAGGGTCACCAGCAGGAGCATCGCGTTGTCCACTCCCGCCCGCCCCGACAGAGCGTGACGCCAGGCCGCCAGGTTGCTGGCCATGCACAATGGCAGCAGCGCGAGCATGCCCATCGCATCGCCCACGTACCAGCGCGCCCACATTTCCGGGAAACGCCCCATGCCGAAGACGCTGACCAGCACCGCGCCCACCGAGGCGCCGAGCAAGGGCGGGATCAGCGCGCCGGCCCAGAGCACGCGAACCGCCGAATGCAGGTTGAATTCGAAGTCCTCGCGCACCCGGTTGATGCGTAACAGCATCGCGGCGAAGATCGCTTCGCTCAGGTTGGCCGGCAGGAACGCCGCGCTCATCCACAGGCTGTCGCCATACAGGCGGTTGGCCGCCAGGTTGGCCACGGCGGAGCAGAGCAGGATCGCCGGCCACTGGCGCAGCGGCGCGCGCAGCAGGGCGGCGGTGAGGATCGCGTTGGGCAGCCAGATCGCCGCGATGGTGGCGGGCTGGCGCGACAGGTAGATGCAGGCCAGGGCGGCGAGAAAGAACAGCACACCGGCCTGGATGCCCGCCCACAAGCCCCTGTCGTCGGTTTTGCCACTGAACATCCGCTCGAATCCCCGGTACCTGCGTCAAAGGAACTGCGCCAGCCGAACAGACTTCAGCGTAGCGCGGAAACACCTCAGACGTAGGTAACGGCCGCCAAGTCTCAGACTGTAGCGAAACGTATGCGGAAGCAGGCGCCGCCCAGCTCGGAATCGTCCAGGCTCAGTTCGCCGTCGTAGCTCTCGATGATGTCCAGCGCCACGGCCAGGCCGATGCCCTGCCCCGGGTGCTGGGTATCGGCGCGCTCGCCGCGGCGGATGATTCGTGCGCGCTGTTCGGCAGGCACTCCGGGACCGTCGTCCTCGACCCACAGCTCCGAGTAACCCGGCCCCAGCCGGGCGCCCACGCGGACCCGGCCCAGGCACAGGCGATAGGCGTTCTCCAGCAGGTTGCCGAGCAGTTCCAGCAGCGCGCCGCGCTCCACCGGCACGCTGAAGGACGGCGAGAAGTCCCGCTGCAGGCTTACCCGCTTGTCGCGATAGACCTTGTCCAGCGCGTCGCACAGGGTCTCCACCAGCGGCGCCAGTTGCTCGCGATGGCGTACCAGGCCGCTCTTGCGCAGGCTGGCGCGCTGCAACTGATAGCCTATCTGCTGGCTCATGCGCTCGATCTGGCCCTGTAGCACCCGCACCTGCTCGCGGTTGCCGGGCTCCTCGGCGAGCTGGTCGCCGACCCCCTGCAAGACCGCCAGCGGCGTCTTCAGACTGTGCGCCAGGTCGCCGAGGGAGTGGCGGTAGCGCTCGCGCTGCTTGTGCTCGCTGCGCAACAGGCGGTTCAGCGAGTGGGTCAGGCGCAGCAGCTCGCGCGGATGCTCCTCGCTCAGGCTCTCGCGCTCGCCGGATTCGATCTGGTCCAGCTCGGAACTCAACCCGCGCATCGCCCGGAAGCCCCAGGTCAGACCCAGCCAGAGCAGCCCGAGCAAGACCAGCAGGGCGCCGCCGAGCCACAGGTAGAGCTGCTCGCGGAACCCCTTGAGCAGGCTCTCGAACTCGCTGACCGATTGCATGGTGACGATGCTGTAGGCCGCCTGCTTGCCGCGCAGCAGGTCGATCTCGACGTCGAACACGAAGAACTCCTCGCCCTTCGCATCGCGGGTGGTGTGGAATTCGTTGCCGCGGCCGTCGTAGCGCGGCGTGTAGTTGATCGACTCGTCGGCCGCCGAGGTGGAGCGCCAGAGCAGATCGCCATTCTGGTCGTAGATATAGCCGAGGACCTTGGCCTCCGGCAGGTTGAACTCCTCCACCGGCAGGTGCTCGGGCATCACCAGGCGGCCCTTCTCCACCCGCGCCGCCGAGACCAGGGTCGCCACGTCGGCGGCCAGGCGCTGCTCGATGGTGTTCTCCAGGGCGATGCCGAAGGCCCGCTGCAGGGCCGGCAGCAGCGCCAGCATGAACAGCACCGCCAGGGCGGCGGCGCCGAGCATCAGGCGGATGCGCAGGGAACGGATCACCGGCAGCGCTCGGTGAACAGGTAGCCCTGGCCGCGCACCGTATCGATCGGCTTGAAGCCGCCGCAGGCCTCCAGCTTGCGCCGCAGGCGGCCGACCAGCACCTCGATGACGTTGGCGTCGCGCTCCTCGTCGTCGGGATAGAGCTGTTCCATCAGGCGTTCCTTGGCCACCACCTGCTGGTGATGCCGCATGAGGTATTCGAGGATGCGGTATTCGTAGGCGGTCAGCGCCACCGGTTGCTCCTCGACCAGCGCCTGCTTGCGGTTCAGGTCGAGGACCAGGGGACCGGCCTCGATGGTCGACTGGACGAACCCCGAGGAGCGTCGCAGCAACGCGTTCAGGCGCGCTTCCAGTTCCTCGAACTGGAACGGCTTGACCACGTAGTCGTCGGCCCCGGCGGCCAGGCCTTCGACCTTGTCCTGCCAGTTGCCGCGGGCGGTGAGGATCAGGATCGGGAAGGACTTGCCCTGCGAACGCAGCTCGCGGATCAGGTCCAGGCCGCTCATGCCCGGCAGGCCGAGGTCGATCACCGCCAGGTCGTGGTGGTATTCGCTGACCCGGTAGAGGGCTTCCTCGGCATCCGGTACCGCGTCCACCACGTGCCCCTGTTCACCCAGGCGGGTATAGAGGTGGTGGCGCAACAGCGCCTCGTCTTCCACTACCAGCAGTTTCATGAGGTTCCTCCGGATGAGATGCGGCCGGACCTTCCGGCCCGGCCATCGAAGCATGCCCTCGCGGGCGCTGCGCGGTCATTTAGAACTTGTAGTTGGCGCCCAGGTAGAATTGCGAGCTGCTGTGCAGGTCCAGGGAGCCCAGCTTGTTGCCGCCATGCGGGGTCATCTCGGTGCTGGCGTTGGTGCGCAGGTAACGATAGCCGCCTTCGATCGAGGCATTCTTGCTCAGCTCCTGCAGGATACCGGCCTGCAGCCCGGCAGCGTAGCCGACATCGCTGTCGCGCTTGAAGCCCTTGCCGTCCTGTTCCAGCTTGACCAGGCCGAGGGTGGCACCGCCGAACAGCTTGGTGTTGTTGTCGCCGATCGGCAGGAAGGCGTCGTAGCTGCCGAGCAGGTTCTGCTGGCGCAGCTTGTTGCCGCTGCTGGTGTCGGAGATGTTCTCGTAGGTCGCGTAGTAGCGGCCCTGCTCGAACTGCTGGCCGGCGCGGATGCCCCAGGTGCCGGTGTTGTCGATCACCTTGTCGAGGTTCGGGCTGTTCAGGTTGCGGTTCAGCGACTTGGATTTCTGGATGTTGTTGCTGGTCTCGCCCCAGGTCAGGCCGACGAAGTTGTCGGCGGCCTGGACGCCGGCGGCGGAACCCAGCAGGGCGGTGGCGATGAAGAGAGTCTTGAGTGCTTTCATGGTGTTTCTCCGTTCTGCGAGAGTCGTGTCGTTCACGGCTTGCAGAGTACGGACAGGGTACTGAACCGCCCCTGAACGCTTGCTGAACCCGGGCTGAACGACTCGCGTTTGCCGGCGAACGCTCTGTTTCCAGGCTGCCGCGCGCCGGCTCGGCGAGGTTTTTGCCCGTACTGCAAGTAGGGTCTAGGCTTTCTACAGTCGCCTGCACAGAGGCTGGGCCAATGAACGAACAACCCGACCAGGGACGCGTCAAGGGCATGGAAGCCAGGCTCTTCCTGTTTCTCGTGATCTGCCTGTTCCCGCTGCTGTCCGTCGCACTGGTCGGCGGCTTCGGTTTCTGCGTCTGGATGTACCAGCTACTGGCCGGCCCGCCCGGGCCGCCGGCCTGAGGTCGGGTATGAGCAGTCGCCGAGAGCTGTTCCGCCGCCTCGGCGGGCACCCGCCGACGCGTCGCCCGCCGTGGACCGCCGCCGACTTCGCCGCAGGCTGCACAGGCTGCGCCGCCTGCGTCGAGGCCTGCCCGGAAGGCGTGCTGAAGCTCGGCGCCGGTCGGCTCGTCGAACTCGACCTCTCCAGCGCCGGCTGCACGCTGTGCGGGGAATGCGCCAGCCGCTGCGAGGCCGGCCTGTTCGATGGCGCGCGCCCGGCCTTCCCCTGGATCGCCACGATCGGCGAAGCCTGCCTGGCCCTGGCCGGGATCCACTGCCGCAGTTGCCAGGACGCCTGCGAACCCGCCGCGATCCGCTTCCGCCCGGGCCCCGGCGGCGTCGCCCTGGCCGAGCTGGACAGCCAACGCTGCAACGGCTGCGGCGCCTGCCTGGCGCCCTGTCCGAGCCAGGCCATCCAACTGCGCGCGCTATCCACCAAGGAGTCTCCACGACATGCCTGAAGCCCTGCAGATCGCCAGCCTCATCCTGCATTGCCGGCCCGAGCGACTGCCAGCGGTGAAGGCCAACCTGGCGCTGCTCGACGGCCTGGAGATCTACCAGGAAAGCCCGCAGGGCAAGCTGATCCTGGTGCTGGAAGCCGAACGCGAAGAACAGATTCTCGACACCCTGGGCCAGTTGCAGAACCTGCCAGGAGTGCTCAACGCCGTGCTGGTCTACCACGAGACCCTGCACGACGACGATAGCAACGACGCGGCGGCCATGACCGACCGCGCGATACCGTGTTCGCCCGAGGAGACAATCGATGAACCTCACCCGTCGTGAATTCGCCAAGGCCAACGCCGCCGCCATCGCCGCGGCGGCGGCCGGCCTGCCGATCCTGGTCCGCGCCAGCAACCTGGTGACCGAGGCGGACGTCACCAGTCTGGTCTGGAACAAGGCCCCCTGCCGCTTCTGCGGCACCGGTTGCAGCGTGATGGTCGCCACCCGCGACGGCCAGGTGGTGGCCACCCATGGCGACATCAAGGCCGAGGTCAACCGCGGGATCAACTGCGTGAAGGGCTACTTCCTGTCGAAGATCATGTACGGCAGCGACCGCCTGACCCGCCCGCTGCTGCGCATGAAGGACGGCAAGTTCGACAAGCAGGGCGAGTTCCAGCCGATCAGTTGGGAACAGGCCTTCGACATCATGGCCGAGAAGTTCAAGGCCGCGCTCAAGGCCAAGGGACCGGAGTCGGTCGGCATGTTCGGCTCCGGCCAGTGGACGGTCTGGGAAGGCTATGCGGCGAACAAGCTGTTCAAGGCCGGCCTGCGCAGCAACAACATCGACCCCAACGCCCGCCACTGCATGGCCTCGGCGGTGATGGGCTTCATGCGCAGCTTCGGCATGGACGAGCCGATGGGCTGCTACGACGACATCGAGGCCACCGACAGCTTCGTCCTCTGGGGCTCGAACATGGCCGAGATGCACCCGGTGCTCTGGTCGCGGGTCACCGACCGCCGGCTCAGCGCGCCGCAGGTCAAGGTCGCGGTGCTGTCCACCTTCGAGCACCGCAGCTTCGAGCTGGCCGACCTGCCCATGGTGTTCAAGCCGCAGACCGACCTGATCATCCTCAACTACATCGCCAACCACATCATCGAGAGCGGCGCGGTGAACCGCGACTTCGTCGAGCGCCACGTGCGCTTCGCCCATGGCGCCGAGGACATCGGCTACGGCCTGCGCCCGGACGACCCGCTGGAGAAGAAGGCGAAGAACGCCGACAAGGCCAACACCTGGAGCGACATCGACTTCAAGGCCTTCGCCGAGTTCGTCAAGCCCTATACCCTGGAGCGTACCGCGCGCGAAAGCGGCGTGCCGGCCGAGCGCCTGAAGGCCCTCGCCGAACTCTACGCCGACCCCAAGCGCAAGGTGGTGTCGTTCTGGACCATGGGCTTCAACCAGCACACCCGCGGGGTCTGGGCGAACAACCTGATCTACAACATCCACCTGCTCACCGGGAAGATCAGCGAACCGGGCAACAGCCCCTTCTCGCTCACCGGCCAGCCCTCGGCCTGCGGCACCGCGCGCGAGGTCGGCACCTTCTCCCACCGGCTCCCCGCCGACCTGGTGGTGACCAACCCGAAGCACCGGGAAACCGCGGAGAAGATCTGGAAGGTGCCGGCCGGGACCATCCAGGAGAAGGTCGGCTTCCACGCCGTGCAGCAGAGCCGGATGCTCAAGGACGGCGTGCTCAACGTCTACTGGACCCAGGTCAGCAACAACATGCAGGCCGGTCCCAACGTGATGCAGGAAGTGCTGCCCGGCTGGCGCAACCCGGACAACTTCGTGATCGTCTCCGACGTCTACCCCACCGTCTCGGCCCAGGCCGCCGACCTGATCCTGCCCAGCGCCATGTGGGTGGAGAAGGAAGGCGCCTTCGGCAATGCCGAGCGCCGCACGCAGTTCTGGCACCAGTTGGTGAAGGCACCGGGCGAGGCGAAGTCCGACCTCTGGCAGTTGGTGGAATTCTCCAAGCGCTTCACCACCGACGAGGTCTGGCCCGCGGAACTGCTGGCGAAGGCCCCCGAGCTGAAGGGCAAGACCCTCTACGACGTGCTGTTCCGCAACGGCCAGGTCGACCGCTTCCCGGCCAGCGACCTGGCCAAGGGCTACGCCAACGACGAGGTCGACGCATTCGGCTTCTATATCCAGAAGGGTCTGTTCGAGGAATACGCCGCCTTCGGTCGCGGCCACGGCCACGACCTCGCCCCCTTCGACGCCTACCACGAGGCGCGCGGCCTGCGCTGGCCGGTGGTGGACGGCAAGGAGACCCGCTGGCGCTACCGCGAAGGCTACGACCCCTACGTGAGCAAGGGCAGCGGCGTGCAGTTCTATGGCTATCCGGACAAGAAGGCGATCGTCTTCGCCCTGCCCTACGAGCCGCCGGCCGAGGCGCCGGACCAGGACTACCCGTTCTGGCTCGCCACCGGCCGGGTGCTCGAACACTGGCACACCGGGAGCATGACCGCGCGGGTCCCGGAGCTGTACAAGGCGGTGCCCGACGCGCTGGTCTACATGCACCCGGAGGATGCGCGCCAGCTCAAGCTGCGCCGCGGCAGCGAGGTCAAGGTGGTGAGCCGGCGCGGCGAGATCCGCGCGCGGGTCGAGACCCGCGGGCGCAACAAGCCGCCCCAGGGGCTGGTGTTCGTGCCGTTCTTCGACGCCAACAAGCTGATCAACAAGGTCACCCTGGACGCCACCGACCCGATTTCCAAGCAGACCGACTACAAGAAGTGCGCCGTTCGCATCGAACTGCTCAACCTGGCCTGAGGAGCGCGCCATGAAACCTCTGCTGACTGCCCTGCTCCTCGTCCTGCTCGGCGCCCCCGCGGCCTTCGCCGCCGACCTCGGCTACCCGCTGGACGCGCCCGCCCCCGACGGCCGCCGCCCCGGCGGCACGCTGGCCGAAAGCCGCCCCGCGCCGCCGCTGGCGGCCGAGGAAAACAAGGACCTGAAACGCGAGCGCAACTACCCCGAGCAGCCGCCGACCATTCCCCACAGCATCGTCGGCTATCGCATCGACAAGGACAGCAACAAGTGCCTGTCCTGCCACAGCCGCGCCAACAGCGCGCGAACCCAGGCGGTGATGATCAGCATCACCCACTACATGGACCGCGACGGCCAGCCGCTGGCCGCCGTCTCGCCGCGCCGCTACTTCTGCGTGCAGTGCCATGTGCCGCAACAGGACGTAAAGCCGCTGGTCGACAACCGCTTCGAGAACATCGACCAGATCCTCGAGAAAGAAGCCGCCAATGCGGCGCGCAAACCCTGAGGGAGGCCGCATGAAAGCACTCATCGCCTGGCTGGCCGGTTACTGGCGGGTCCTGCGTCGTCCCAGCGTGCATTTCAGCCTGGGCTTCCTCACCCTCGGCGGCTTCATCGCCGGGATCGTCTTCTGGGGCGGCTTCAACACCGCCCTGGAGGCGACCAACACCGAGACCTTCTGCATTTCCTGCCACGAGATGCGCGACAACGTGTTCGTCGAACTCAAGGACACCATCCACTACAGCAACCGTTCCGGAGTCCGCGCCACCTGTCCCGACTGCCACGTGCCACACAAGTGGACCGACAAGATCGCGCGCAAGATGCAGGCCTCCAAGGAGGTCTGGGGCAAGATCTTCGGCACCATCAACACCCGCGAGAAATTCCTCGATCACCGCCGCGAGCTGGCCGAGCACGAATGGGCACGACTCAAGGCCAACGATTCGCTGGAATGCCGCAACTGCCACAACTTCGAGTTCATGGACTTCACCCGGCAGAGCGTGCGCGCGCGGCAGATGCACTCCACCGCCCTGGCCAGCGGCGAAGCCACCTGCATCGACTGCCACAAGGGGATCGCCCACCACCTGCCGGACATGACCGGGGTGAAGGGCTGGTAGCGCCGCCCGCGGACCGGGCGGCGCGGCGCAATCAGGGCTGGGCGCCCTTCAGCGCCTCGAGGATCTTGCGCCCGGCGCGACCGTCGGCCGGGGTCAGGCCGAGGCGCTTCTGCTCGGCCTGGATCGCCTTGCGCGTGCTGGTGCCGATCAGCCCGTCGGCCTCGCCGATGTCGTAGCCGCGCGCCAGCAACGCCTTCTGCAATTGCTTGCGCTCGAGCCGGCTGATGCCCGGGTCGTCGGTCGGCCAGGACGCCACCAGGCCGCTGCCGCCGCGCAGGCGGTCGGAAAGCAGGGCGATGGCCAGCGCGTAGCTTTCCGCGGCGTTGTAGGAATAGATCGCATCGTAGTTGCGATAGACCAGGAAGGCCGGGCCCTGGGCCCCGGCCGGCAGGAGGATCGCGGCCTTCTCGTCGCCGCCCGGCAGCGGCTGGCCGTCGACCCGCCTCACCCCACGGGCGACCCAGGCCGACAGCGGCTGGCGCTTGCCGCGCCCGGCCAGGCTGGCGGGGAAGTCGGCCGGCACCTTCACTTCATAGCCCCACGGCTGTCCCGTGCGCCAGCCAGCCTTCTTCAGGTAGTTGGCGGTGGAACCGAGGGCATCCGGCACGCTGCCCACCAGGTCGCGGCGACCGTCGCCGTCGAAGTCCACGGCGATCCGCGCGTAGGTCGATGGCATGAACTGGGTATGGCCGAAGGCCCCGGCCCAGGAGCCGGTGATGCCGGCGTCGCGGATGTCGCCGGCCTGCAACAGCTTCAGGGTGGCGAGGAACTCGCCCTGGAAGAACGACTGGCGGCGCCCGTAGCAGGACAGGGTCGACAGCGAGGTCAGCAGCGGACGCTTGCCGAAGATCCGCCCGTAGTCGCTTTCCACGCCCCACACCGCCACCACCGTGTACTTGTCCACGCCGTAGCGCGCGGCCACCTGGTCGAGCAGCTTGTCGTGCTGGGCGAGCATCGCCTTGCCATCGCTGACCCGCTGCTCGTCCACCAGACCGGCCAGGTAGTCCCACAGCGGGGTGGTGAACTCCGGCTGCGCGTCGAGCAGGTCGAGCACGCTGAGGTCGGCCTGCAGGCCGCTGGTGAAGCGCTCATAACTGTCGGCGGAAATGCCCTGCGCCTGGGCCTTCTTCTGCAGGCCGGCGAGGCAGGAAGGGAAGCTCGAGGCGTCGGGTTGCGCCAGGGCCAGGGCGGGTAGCAGGGCCAGCGAGGAGAGAAGAAGACTGCGCATGGGGTTTCCTTGTACGGTGAACGGTCATCCATGGCACCGGCGGGCTTCCCCCGGCGCCGAAGGCCTGGTGGCCTGTACGGTTGACTCGGTGATCGGCGTTCGACTGGTCGAGTCAGCCACACGGGCCACTAGCCTACCGTCCCGCCGGGTGCGGCGCCATCTCCGCCCTGAAAGGCGGGTGAAACCTTGCTCGGGCAGACTGGCGATGGAATACGCATGCCGGGTGTCTCGCGGCCGATCCGCCGCGTCACATCCGTGCCCGAACGCGCTGCGCCACCCGCGCGTCCGTTTTCCGGGCACTGGCCGGGCGTTCGCCGGTCCAAGCAGTGTTCCCCGCCTCCGTCCACAAGCCGGAGCCGGCCCCGACGGTCCCAGACCACCGCAGGAAAGCCGGGCGGCCGCCACCCGCCACCGCCCCGGGCTTTCCACCCTCACTACACGTTTCGGAGTACAACCTTGATCCACTGGTTGAGCGACCCGACGTTCTGGACAGCCCTGCTGCAGATCGTCGCCATCGATATCCTCCTGGGCGGCGACAACGCCGTAGTCATCGCCCTCGCCTGCCGGCACCTGCCGGCGCACCGGCGCAAGCAGGCGATCTTCGGAGGCGTCGCCGGCGCCATCCTGATCCGCATCCTGCTGCTGTTCTTCGCCCTGCACCTGCTCGACCTGCCCTACCTCAAGGTAATCGGCGCGCTCCTGCTGCTGTGGATCGGCATCAAGCTGCTGCTGCCGGAGGAGGAGAACGGCGACGACATCAAGGGCAGCACCCACCTGCTCGGCGCGATCAAGACCATCATCATCGCCGACGCGGTGATGAGCCTGGACAACGTCATCGCCCTGTCCGCCGCCTCGGCCGGGGATTTCTTCCTGGTCTCCCTGGGCGTGCTGATCAGCATCCCGATCATCGTCTGGGGCAGCCAGCTGATCCTGCGCCTGATCGACCGCTTCCCGCTGATCATCCTCTTCGGCGGCGGCCTGCTCGGCTGGATCGCCGGCGGCATGCTGCTCACCGACAGCGCCCTGAAGCCCTGGCTGGCGCCCTACGCGCAATGGGATTCCTACCTGCACTACGGCGCGGCGGCCTTCGGCGCGCTGTTCGTGATCCTCCTCGGCAGCCTCCTGGCGCGCCGCCAGTTGAAGCAGCGGCATGCCGCGCCGGCGGACGCCGCCGAAAGCGAAGGCCGCTAAGAGCAACGGGGCGCCCGGGGGCGCCCCGTCCTCTTTCTCCGGCTCAGATATTGGTGCTCGCCGGGATCCGGCTCGGCAACAGGTACTCGTAGGGCCTGCGGCGCGCCTGGTTGCGCGTGCGAATGGTCGCCTCGACCTCCTTCAGGCGTGCCTGGAAGCGCTCCAGCGGGCCGCCGCTGGCGGTCACCCGCCTGTCCGAAAACACCGGCGCGTAGGGGAACCCGGTCTGCCGGTAGTCGCCCAGGCGACCGTGGTAGACCGAACCGAGCAGGTGATAGATGTTCACCTTCTCCAGCGCCACCAGGGTCGGCGGCATCATCTTCAACCAATCGGCCTCGCTCTTGCCGCTTGGCGAGTCCGGTGCCGGCGCCGCGCTCATGGCACAGATGGCTGGTGCGTAGGTCATCATCGAAGGCTGGGGAAAATTGACCGCCGCATGCTGCGCGGAGGCAGTGAAGATCACCATGGTCAGCACCTCGACCAGTTGGCTGCGACCGGTGATCGGGCGGAACCCGGCCACCTTGCCGCTGCCGATCACTTCGCCGACCCAGGCCGCCAGTTCGACGTCAGCGGTGACGTCGCCGTCGCTGGCGTAGTACACCGCCACGTAGTCGGCCGCCCACTGGCGGATGGCATTCCATACCAGCAGGCCGTCGTCGCGATAGGGGTAGTCCGGTAGCGCCAGCGGGTCGTCGACGTTCCGCGCCTTCAGGCTCTCCGGCAACATGCCGCGGTAGAAGTCGAAACCCAGCCGATTGCCGCCGGCGGTGGCCTGGGTGTCCTGGATCGGCGCGGCGAACATCACGTCGATGAAGCCCGCGCTGGGCAACAGGATCCGCGCCGCCCCCTCGTTGATGAACAGGGTGCCCTCGAAGTGCGGGGCGAGCAGGACGTGCAGCGGATGGCTGGGCGCCAGGGTGCGCTGGGTGGCCAGGCAGAACGCCTCGCTCACCAGGTGGGTCTGGGCCAGGTGGACGAACATCTCGTGGTAGTTCTCCTCGGCGACCTGGACCACCGTCTTGGCCATCTGCCAACCCCAGTACAGATCACTCTCCGACTCGGCGGGACGCACGAACATCGGATGGGTAGCGGGGTCCTGACCACACTGGATGGCCACCGGCAATAGCCTCGCCCGATCCTTGCCAAGGGCGAACAGGGCGATCGGCGCATAGGCGAAGCCCGTCCCGGTGAGCAGTTTGTCCACCGCTCCCGACGGCGCCAGCTTGCCCAGCTCGGCGTAGTCCAGCAGATACAGGCGGCGGCTGGCGGCGGCCTCCAGCAAGCTGTCGTCGGCGCCCATCACCCGGCGGAACTGCTCCTCGCCCAGCGGAAAGTTGGCCGGCAGCGCATCGACGCGACGGATCAGCAGCGGATTAGGCCCGGCCACCCGCCAGTAGGCGAACGCTTCGTCGTCACGGAAGCTGTCGGCGACCTCCGGCAGGCGCAGGGTGCCGAACACCGCGCGGAAGCGATTCAGGCCGTCGCCCTGCCCCCCCTGGGTAACCAGGTTGCTGGCGCTCTTGAGAATATCGTCGACCAGCAGGCCGACCCGCGTCAGTAAGGCGATCACCCGCGTCTGCAATTCCGTGAAGCGCAGCAGCAGGCTGCCGGCCGCGGCCGGATCGTTCTTCGCCTCCTCCAGCAACGCCTCGTGGACCTGGCGCGCCGCCTCCAGATCGCCGCTGAGCCCGGCGGCGATCCGCTCGAACTGCGCGGCGGCCGACGCCGGCAACGAGGCGACGAAATTGACGATCAGCTCGACGATCACCCCGGCGGTCTTCAACAGCCAGTCGACATTCGGCAACTCGCCCAGCGGCACCGAGCGGGCCATCGGCACGCCTTTGACATTGGCGAAGTTCTCGGTCCAGACATATACCAGTTTCTTGCTGGTCAATACCGCACGCCGCGCCAACTTTCCGGCCAGGTTGTCATATTGCGGCAAACTCGGCGGAATCAGGTTGTCCAGCAAACTTCGCGAGGCATCGATAGATCGCTGTTGTTCCGCCCCGAGGTATTTCAAGGGTGAAAAGAATATCGAGTCATTGGCCAGTGCGGTTCCACTCAGGGCGACACCCGACAAGAGCACACTCCTGCGTTTCATATCATCGACTCCATCAATGCATTAACCAGGAACGACTCGATGCCTGAGCATCGAATCGCTCTTTCAACAGGTTGCGATCAGCTGTAAAGCCCTTCGCCGCTTTCCTTGTTGTAATGCAACGGAACATTGTGGTTGTCGGTCCCGCCGAGAATCTTGCCGACGGTGATCGCCGCCACCGAAGGCACCTGGAAGGCCAGCAGGTCGACCAGCTCGTGGGTACGGTTGAGGCCGATGGCGCTGGCCGCGTTGCCGATGCTGGAGAACAGCGGCGAGTTCAGGAAGGAGTTGGCCGCGTAGACGCCGTTGATGATGGCATCGCCCAGGAAAGTCCCGGCGCCAGAAACTTGTTCGATTTCACCCACACTTAGAACCGCCAGGGCATTCACCTGATTTTTCATTTCTGAATCTCCACATATTCGAATTGTTGAAACGAATGGTTCTCGCTGAAAACAGCAAAGAAACCTGCACGCCCGAACTTCTTCGGAACGTGGAGAAAGCAATAGCGAGAGAAAAAACCGGCAATAAGCTGACGCTTCGCACAGTTGACAGGAAAAGCCTGGAACAATAGTTATCCACAATAATTATTGACGGCGAACTTTTGACTTGCAAAGAACTACGCTGGCCAGCGGCAAGAGTGAATTTCATCCAGCCAGGGCTATACCAATCGTGCAAACCCGGAAGGGCGCTGCGCAAAACGTCACATTTATTCGGGACGATACGCCAAGGCGGTTCCCTGTACTGAAGTACCAGAATCGCCAGATCGCGCGGCCTATTTCCCCTTGGAAAAATACGGATATTTTTTTCCGGGCCAGGTTTTCCTTCTTCCGCGCCTGCCAGATCTGGCAGTTGCGAAGCGCCACGACAACGCGAAGTCCGCGGCGCAGACGCCTCGACCGCTCATTGATGGCTAACGCGCAGCTCGCTGAATGTCGCCCGCCCGCCCTCGCTGGACGGTCCGCGGTTGTCCTGCAGGTAGAGTCCGGCCTTGAAATAAAGGCCCTGGTAGGCCCACTGCGGGTCCAGTTGCTGCTCCAGGGCGCTACCATTCACCGACACGCTGAGCAATCCGCTGCGAGACACGCCGATGCGGTAGCTGAACGGCTGGCCGAGAGGAATCCCGTCCATCAGTGTGTAGGCTCTGGTCCCGCCGTCGTCCGGCCGCTCGCGGACCAGCGCCTGGACCCGCCCCTGGTCGAGCCGCAACTGGTAGAGCAGCTTCACCAGCGGCGCGGCCTGGCCGCTATTGCTGCCATCGCTGTGGATCTGGCCGATGATCATGCGCCGGGTCGAGGGCACCGCCTCGATGCGCAGAGTCGCCTCCAGCCAGTTGTCGGCCCTGGCGTAACGCCAGTTGTAGGGCCTGCCGCTGGACAGGGTCTCGCGCAACTCGCTGCGCGGAAACTCGCTGTTGCGCGTGTGGCTGCCGTTCACCGGCACCCAGAAGCGAATGCCGTCGGCGGTGCGCTGGAAATAGTCGCTGCGGTAGTCGCGCTGCAATTGGCTGGTGGAGATGGTGATGGCCGGGCGGCCCTGGGGAATGGTCAGGTTCCAGGTACTCAGGTCAGGCATCCAGACGGTGTCCTAGCGAGGGGAAGGGACTCGCCCATAGGGTAGATGAGCGGCGCACGCTTTGCCTGGCCGAATGGCCCGCGTTTGAGCGGCGCAAGGCCGGCACCGAGGGTTTTCCCCGCGTCCCGCGCACAAGCGTCTATCTTGATCGGGGACCCTTTCACGGAGAGATGCCATGCGCCTGTTCTGCGCCCTGCTGCTCATCGCCTGCGCCGCCAGCGCCCAGGCCGCTATCCAGACCCGCGAGATGCCTTACCGGAGCGCAGACGGCACGCGCATGGTCGGCTATTTCGCCTACGACGACAGCAAGCCGGGGATCCGCCCTGGGGTCATCGTGGTCCACGAATGGTGGGGGCTCAACGACTATGCCAAACGCCGCGCCCGCGACCTCGCCGAACTCGGCTACAGCGCCCTGGCCATCGACATGTACGGCGAAGGCAAGCACACCGAGCACCCGCAGGACGCGATGGCCTTCATGCAGGCCGCGACCCGGGATGCCGACGCCGCCAAGGCGCGCTTCCTCGCCGGCCTGGAACTGCTGAAGCGGCAACCGCAGACCGATCCCAGCCAGATCGCCGCGATCGGCTACTGCTTCGGCGGCAAGATCGTCCTCGACATGGCCCGCCAGGGCCTGCCGCTGGCCGGCGTGGCGAGCTTCCACGGCGCCCTCGGCACCGCCACCCCGGCCAGCAAGGGCAGCGTCAAGGCCAAGATCCTGGTGGAGCACGGCAGCGCCGACAGCCTGGTCCCGGCCAAGGACCTCGACGCCCTGAAACAGGAACTGAACGCCGCCGGCGCCGACTACCGGGTGGTGATCCAGGACGACGCCAAACACGGCTTCACCAACCCCGACGCCGACGCGCACAAAGGCCACGGCCTGGACATCGGCTACGACCGCCAGGCCGACCAGCGCTCCTGGGCAGACCTGCAGGCGTTCCTCAAGGACATCTTCGGGCAGGGTTGAACCCTGCGCCGACGCATAAAAAAACGGGAGTCCCCGGAGGGACTCCCGTCTTGAAAGGTCGAGACAGGACAGTATCCCGTCATCAACAAACAACCTCACCTGCATTCCACAGGAATGCGCGGCGCAGTCTGTCAAAACCGGGCCTCGCGGTCCGTTTTCCTTTGTTGCGCTTTTGCAATCTTGTGTAAGCGCCGCGTGACTGGTGGGCCACGTCGGGAACCGGCACAATGCGCGCCATGAACGACCGTCTCCCCTCCTTCTGCACCCCACTGGACGACCGCTGGCCGCTGCCCGTCGCGCTGCCCGGCGTGCAACTGCGCAGCACCCGCTTCGACCCGGCGCTGCTGCAACCCGGCGACTTCGCCCTGGCCGGCATCCAGCCGCCGGCGAACATCCTCCGCGCGGTGGCCAAGCGCCAGGCCGAGTTTCTCGCCGGGCGCCTCTGCGCACGCGCCGCCCTGTTCGCCCTCGATGGCCGCGCCCAGACGCCGGCCGTCGGCGAGGACCGCGCACCGGTCTGGCCGGCCGCGATCAGCGGCTCGATCACCCATGGCGACCGCTGGGCCGCCGCCCTGGTGGCGGCGCGCGGCGACTGGCGCGGGCTCGGCCTGGACGTGGAAACCCTGCTCGAAGCCGAACGGGCGCGCTACCTGCATGGCGAGATCCTCACCGAAGGCGAGCGCCTGCGCTTCGCCGACGACCTGGAGCGACGCACCGGCCTGCTGGTGACCCTGGCGTTCTCGCTGAAGGAAAGCCTGTTCAAGGCGCTCTATCCGCTGGTGGGCAAGCGCTTCTATTTCGAACATGCGGAACTGCTGGAATGGCGCGCCGACGGCCAGGCCCGGCTGCGCCTGCTCACCGACCTGTCGCCGGAGTGGCGCCACGGCAGCGAGCTGGACGCCCAGTTCGCCGTGCTCGACGAACGCCTGCTCAGCCTGGTGGCGGTCGGCGCCTGATCAGGCGTTCCCCGGCGTGCGCCGCGACGGCCGCAGCGCGCGGCCGTCCGCCAGGCGCTCGACGGCGCGGGCGGCGGCGACCATGCCGAAGGTGGCGGTGACCATCATCACCGCGCCGAAGCCGCCGGCGCAGTCCAGCTTCACCCCTTCGCCGACGAAACTCTTCGACTGGCACACCGTGCCGTCCGGCTTCGGGTAGCGCAGTTGTTCGCTGGAGAACACGCAGGGCACGCTGTAGGTGCGCCCCGCCGTGCGCGAGAAGTTGTAGTCGCGGCGCAGGGTGGAACGCACCTTGGCCGCCAGCGGGTCGTTGAAGGTCTTGTTCAGGTCGGCGACCTGGATCTGCGTCGGGTCGACCTGGCCACCGGCGCCGCCGGTGGTGATCACCGGGATCTTGCGCCGCTTGCACCAGGCGATCAGCGCGGCCTTGGCGGCCACGCTATCGATGCAGTCGATCAGGTAGTCGAAGTCGACGATGTACTCGGCCATGGTCTCGCGGGTGACGAAATCGGCCACCGCGTGGACCCGGCAGGCCGGGTTGATGGCCCGGATGCGCGCCGCCATCACCTCGACCTTGGCCTTGCCCACCGAGCCTTCGATGGCATGCACCTGGCGGTTGGTGTTGGTCACGCAGACATCGTCGAGGTCGAACAGGGAAATCTCGCCGACGCCGCTGCGGGCCAGCGCTTCCGCCGCCCAGGAACCGACCCCGCCGATGCCGACCACCGCGACGTGGCTATCGGCCAGGCGTTGCAGCCCCTCGCGACCGTACAACCGGCCGATACCGCCGAAGCGCTGTTCATCCACCTGCATCACCAACCACCTCTGAAACCGAATCGCGGATTGCCGCGCGCATTATAAAAAGCCGCGGCCGCCGCGTCGCCTGCGTTCTTACGGCTCGTCGCGCAGGCCGGACTAGACTTGCAACAGACCCGCCGGCCCGGCGCCTGTACACCCCGGGGGGTGCGGGGTAGCATGCGCCGCCCCGTGTTCAGCGAAACATCCGGAACCTGGTTTCATCTCTATGTCTTCACGCAAGATCGGGCTCAACCTGGTGGTCATCGTCGCCCTGGCCGCCCTCTTCACCGGCATCTGGGCCCTGTACAACCGTCCGGTCAGCGTACCGGACTGGCCGGAACGCATCTCCGGCCTCTCCTTCTCGCCGTTCCGCCTCAACCAGAACCCGCAGAGCGGCCGCTACCCCAGCGCCGAACAGATGCGCACCGACCTGGAACTGGTCGCCCGGCACACCCACAGCATCCGCACCTATTCGGTCCAGGGCGCGCTCGGCGACATCCCGGCGCTGGCCGAGGCGTTCGGCCTGCGCGTCAGCCTGGGCATCTGGCTCGGCCCGGACCTGGCCAGCAACGAGGCCGAGATCGCCCGCGCCATCCGCATCGCCAACGAGTCGCCGAGCGTGGTGCGAGTGATAGTCGGCAACGAGGCGCTGTTCCGCCGCGAGGTGACGGCGGAACAGTTGATCGCCTACCTCGACCGGGTCCGCGCGGCGGTCAAGGTTCCGGTGACCACCGCCGAACAGTGGCACGTCTACCGCGAATACCCGGAACTGGCGCAACACGTCGACCTGATCGCCGCCCACGTCCTGCCCTACTGGGAGGCTACGCCGGTGGCCGACGCGGTGGACTTCGTGCTCGAACGCGCGCGCGAACTCAAGGCCGCCTTCCCGAGGAAGCCGCTGCTGCTCGCCGAGGTCGGCTGGCCGAGCAACGGGCGCATGCGCGGCAGCGCCGAGGCGACACCCGCGGACCAGGCCATCTACCTGCGGCGCCTGACCAACGCGCTCAACGGCGAAGGCTACAGCTACTTCGTCATCGAAGCCTTCGACCAGCCCTGGAAGGTCAGCGCCGAAGGCTCGGTGGGCGCCTACTGGGGCGTCTACAACGCCGACCGCAAGGCCAAGTTCAACTTCACCGGGCCGGTGGTGCCGATTCCCAAGTGGCGCGCCCTGGCCATCGCCTCGGCGGTACTCGCGGTACTCGCCTTCACCCTGCTGCTGATCGACAGTTCCTCGCTGCGCCAGCGCGGGAGGACCTTCCTCGCCGTGGTCTCGTTCGCCTGCGCCTCGGTGCTGGTGTGGATCGCCTACGACTACAGCCAGCAGTACAGCACCTGGTTCAGCCTGACCGTCGGCGCGTTGCTGGGCGTCGGCGCGCTGGGGGTGGTCATCGTGCTGTTCACCGAGGCCCACGAGCTGGCCGAGGCGGTCTGGACGCGCAAGCGGCGCCGGCCATTCCTGCCGATCACCGCCGCGCAGGCCTATCGGCCCAAGGTGTCGATCCACGTGCCCTGCTACAACGAGCCGCCGGAACTGCTGAAGCAGACCCTCGACGCCCTTGCCCGCCTCGACTACCCGGACTACGAAGTCCTGGTGATCGACAACAACACCCGCGACCCGGCCGTCTGGCAGCCGGTCGAGGCGCACTGCGCGCGCCTGGGCGAGCGCTTCCGCTTCTTCCACGTCGCCCCGCTGGAAGGCTTCAAGGCCGGCGCGCTGAACTTCGCCCTGGGCCACGTGGCGGCGGACGTCGAGGTGGTCGCGGTGATCGACGCCGACTACTGCGTCGACCCCGACTGGCTCAGGCACATGGTGCCGCACTTCGGCGACCCGCGGATCGCCATGGTGCAGTCGCCGCAGGACTACCGCGACCAGCACGAGAGCGCCTTCAAGCGGCTCTGCTACGCCGAGTACAAGGGCTTCTTCCACATCGGCATGGTCACCCGCAACGACCGCGACGCGATCATCGAGCACGGCACCATGACCATGATCCGGCGCAGCGTGCTGGACGAGCTGAGATGGCCGGAATGGTGCATCACCGAGGACGCCGAGCTGGGCCTGCGGGTGTTCGAGAAGGGCCTGTCGGCCGCCTACTTCGAGCGCAGCTACGGCAAGGGGGTGATGCCCGATACCTTCATCGACTTCAAGAAGCAGCGCTTCCGCTGGGCCTACGGCGCGATCCAGATCATGAAGCGGCATACCGACGCCCTGCTGCGCGGCCGCGGTCCCGACGGCAGCCGCCTGACCCGCGGCCAGCGCTACCACTTCGTGGCCGGCTGGCTGCCGTGGATCGCCGACGGCCTGAACATCTTCTTCACCCTCGGCGCGCTGCTCTGGTCGGCGGCGATGATCATCGTGCCCAAGCGCGTCGACCCGCCGCTGCTGATCTTCGCGATCCTGCCGCTGGCCCTGTTCGTCTTCAAGGTCGGCAAGATCCTCTTCCTCTACCGGCGCACCGTCGGCGTCGACCTGCGCGACTCGTTCTTCGCCGCCCTCGCCGGCCTGTCGCTCTCGCACACCATTGCCAAGGCGGTGCTGTACGGCTTCGTCACCCGCGGCATCCCGTTCTTCCGCACGCCGAAGATGCGCTCCAGCCACGGCCTGCTGGTGGCCCTGGCGGAGGCCCGCGAGGAAGTCTTCGTGATGCTCCTGCTGTGGGGCGCGGCGGCCGGCATCGTGGCGGTTCAGGGCGTGCCGAGCCGCGACCTGCTGATCTGGGTCGCCATGCTCCTGGTGCAATCGCTGCCCTACCTGGCGGCGCTGGTCATGGCCCTGCTCTCGTCGCTGCCGAAACCGCGCGAGGAACTGGCCGGCGGCGCCGAGCGGATCGGCGGTTGAGATCGAGCGAGGCGTCGGGACAGCCGGCTCCGCTCGCCTAAACGGCGTCCCTTCGCCCACGTTTATGCTTTAAGATTCCCCCTTTCCGCTCGACCCGCTCAGGATGCCCTCCCCATGACCGCCTCTTCGCCGAGTCTCTCGCCGACCCTCGAACTCGCCTGCGAGTTGATCCGCCGCCCCTCCGTCACGCCGCTCGACGCCGACTGCCAGGCCCTGATGATGCGCCGCCTGGAAGCCGCCGGCTTCGCCCTGGAGCCGATGCGCATCGAGGAGGTGGACAACTTCTGGGCACGGCGCGGCGGCGACGGCCCGGTGCTGTGCTTCGCCGGGCACACCGACGTGGTCCCCACCGGCCCGCTGCAGGCCTGGCAGCACCAACCCTTCGACGCCCTGATCGACGACCAGGGCATGCTCTGCGGGCGCGGCGCGGCGGACATGAAAGGCAGCCTGGCGTCGATGATCGTCGCCGTCGAGCGCTTCGTCGCCGACCACCCGGAGCACAAGGGTGCCATCGCCTTCCTCATCACCAGCGACGAGGAAGGCCCGGCCCACCACGGCACCAAGGCGGTGGTCGAACGCCTCGCCGCACGCGGCGAGCGCCTGGACTGGTGCATCGTCGGCGAACCGTCGAGCACCAGCCTGGTCGGCGACGTGGTGAAGAACGGCCGCCGCGGCTCCCTCGGCGCCAAGCTGACCATCCGCGGCGTACAGGGCCATGTGGCCTACCCGCACCTGGCGAAGAACCCGATCCACCTGGCCGCCCCGGCGCTGGCCGAACTGGCGGTGGAACACTGGGACGACGGCAATGCCTTCTTCCCGCCGACCAGCTTCCAGGTTTCCAACCTGAACTCCGGCACCGGCGCCACCAACGTCATCCCCGGCGAACTGACCGTGCTGTTCAACTTCCGCTTCTCCACCGAATCCACCGTCGAAGGCCTGCAGAAACGCGTCGAGGCGATCCTCGACAAGCACGGCCTGGACTGGCACGTCGAATGGGCGCTGTCCGGCCTGCCGTTCCTCACCGAGCCGGGCGAACTGCTCGATGCGGTGGCCGCCAGCATCAGGGCGGTCACCGGCCGCGAGACCCAGCCCTCGACCAGCGGCGGCACCTCCGACGGACGCTTCATCGCCACCATGGGCACCCAGGTGGTCGAACTCGGCCCGGTCAACGCCACCATCCACCAGGTCAACGAGCGGGTCCTGGCCAGCGACCTGGAGCTGCTCACCGAAATCTACTACCAGACCCTGGTGAGGCTGCTCGCCTGATGCTGATCTGCCCGCTCTGCTCCGCCGCCCTGGGCGAGGTCGACAACGGCGTCGCCTGCCCCGCCGGGCACCGCTTCGACCGCGCCCGCCAGGGCTACCTGAACCTGCTGCCGGTGCAGCACAAGAAAAGCCTCGATCCGGGCGACAACGCCGCCATGGTCGAGGCCCGTCGCCAGTTCCTCGGCGCCGGCCACTACGCGCCGCTGGCCCGGCGCCTGGCCGAACTGGCCGCCGAACGCGCGCCGCGACGCTGGCTGGATATCGGCTGCGGCGAGGGCTACTACAGCGCCCGGCTCGGCGAAGCCCTGGCCGGCGCCGAAGGCTATGCCCTGGACATCTCCCGCGAGGCAGTGAAACGCGCCTGCCGCCGCGCGCCGCAGTTGTCCTGGCTGGTGGCGAGCATGGCCCGGCTGCCGCTGGCCGACGCCAGTTGCGAGCTGATCGCCAGCGTGTTCAGCCCGATCGACTGGAACGAAGCCGTGCGCGTCCTCGCCCCCGGCGGCGGCGTACTGCGCCTGGGCCCGGCCAGCGCGCACCTGCTGGAACTGCGCCAGCGGCTCTATGACGACGTGCGCGACTACGCCGACGACAAGCACCTCGCCGGCCTGCCCGCGCAACTGCGCCTGCGCCACACCGAGACCCTCGAGTTCCGCCTGGCGCTGGACAGCTACGACGCGCGGGAAAACCTCCTGGCCATGACCCCGCACGGCTGGCGGGTCAACCCCGAGCGCCGCGCGCGAATCCTGGCCGAACCCTTCGAAGTCAGCGTGGCGGTGCGCTACGATTGGCTGCAACGCGACTGACCGTCCCCGAGGACCCCATGCGCCAACCGGATATCGAGATCTACCTGAAAGACGCCGAGCACGCGGCCGTCGCCGCCTGGCTGGAACAGGCGCTGGGGCCCTGCGGCCCATGGCAGGAGCACGGCCAGACCCTCAAGTGCACCGCCCGCGGCAAGCACGGCGCGGTGCGCGTCACCTGGCTGCCGAAGGCGGTGGGCAAGTGGCACAGCCTGTTCTTGGAGAGCGACAGCACGCCCTGGGACGACGACCTCGCCTGCGCCAGGGCCGCGCATGCCGCGCTCGGCGTGGAGATCCGCTGCGCGCCGGGCGGCTGGGAGGAAAACCAGGGCGAAGAGGACGCCGACCGCTGGCTGCGGGTCGACGCCGGTGGCGTCGAGGAAATTACCTGGCGCACCGCCTGAACGACGAAAACCCCGCGCTGCGAGGGGCCACCCAACGGGGGCCTGGCGGGGTGGATGCGCTGGATGACAAAAGCCCGTCTCGCGACGGGCTTTTGCTTGCGGGAATCAGACCTTGGAGACGTCTTCCGCTTGCAGGCCTTTCTGGCCCTGGATCACCGAGAATTCCACTTTCTGGCCTTCCACCAGGGAGCGGTGACCCTCGCCGCGGATGGCGCGGTAGTGAACGAACACGTCCGGACCGCTATCGCGTTGAATGAATCCATAACCTTTGGCGTCATTGAACCACTTGACGGTTCCGACCTCACGATCAGCCATTACCACACTCTCCAACTTGCAATTTTTTATAAGTGGCCTTCCCAATCCGGGAAGACTTCGACGGTTCGGCTGCGCAACGCTGTTCTTGTTATCCGACCCCGGCAAAATGCCGTTGGAGCGGGCATTTCGAATGGCGTTCCACTAGCCACCGCGTCCCGGAGTATAAACAAACGAGTCCAACTGAAAAGGACTTTTTTAGCCCCTGGCGGAATACTCGCCACGCCCGGCGGGACTGGCCTTTCGATATGTTTTCGCTACGCCTGGAATACGTCTGCGCATGCACTTGCAGATAGCTAGCCGCCATATTTCCGTCGGCTTTTCAGCGGTCGCGCAGACCCGCCTTGCGCGGCCAGGCCAGGGTGAAGCAGGCACCGCCCAGAGTCTCGCTGCGGCCGATGGAGGCCCGGCCGCCATGCCAGTAGACGATCCGCCGGACGATGGACAGTCCCAGGCCATGCCCGCCGGAAGCACGGGTCCGGCTATCGTCCAGGCGTAGGAATGGCGTAAAGAGCCGCTCCCATTGCGCCTCCGGCACCCCCGGCCCGTCGTCCTCGACATCCACCCGGCAACGCTCCAGGCTGACCCGGTAGCTGATCCTGACCCGACGATCGGCATGCCGCAGCGCATTGGTCAGCAGGTTCTGCAAGGCCCGATGCAGGTAGCGCGGCTCGGCCTCGATCCAACTGCCCAGCTCCTCAGGCACCAGCGCGCCCTCCTCGCAACTGACCAGCACCTCGCGGCGCAGCGGGGCGATCTCCTCCACCACCTGGCGCACCAGCACGCCCAGCTCCAGGCGCTGGTAGGTCAGCGGCGGCGAGCCCTGTTCCAGGCGCGCGTAGGTGAGCATCTCGTCGACCAGCTTGTCGAGGTCCTGGATATCGTTGTCCATGCCCTCCAGGTACTTCAGGCGGGCGCCGTCGGTCTCGGCGGTCTCGATCATCTCCAGGCCGAAGCGCAACCGCGCCACCGGCGTGCGCAGCTCGTGGGACACCGCGCGAACCATCTCGCGCTGCACCGTCAGCAGCCGGTGGATGTGCTCGGCCATATGGTTGAAGGCCGCGCCCAGGCGTCCCACCGAGTCGCCTCCGCGCACCTCGACGCGAGTATCCAGGCTGCCGCGGGCGATCCGCGTGGCGGCCGCCTCCAGGCTGCGCAGGCGCTGCTCCAGGCGACGCACCAGCAGGTAGGTGATCAGGCCGATGAAGCTCAGGCACAGCGCGCCGAGCAGCAACAGCAGCTGCGGCGGATAGAGGTTCATCTGGAACAGCGGGCCCAGCTCCAGCACCCAGGGCGTGTCGAGGATGCCGGCGAAGATGCGGATCGAGTCGCCGTCCTTGCCCAGCGCCATCACCGTGTCGCCCTCCACCACCCGCCGGCGCTGGTCGTCGTCGAGGTCCAGTTCCTTGACCTGGAGCAGGTGCACCGGGAAGCCGAAGCGCTTGTCGCGGACGATCCGCGCCAGGTGGTAAGGCTGTTCGCTGGCCGGGTAGCGCACCAGTTCGTCCATCAGCAGGTAAACCGTGGCCCGCGCCAGTTGCTCGCTGACCTGCTGCACCTCGCCGCTGAGCACCAGGTTCTCGGCGGCGCTGGCCTGGGTATAGACGGTGACGGCGTGCTCGGCGGTCTGCTTCACCAGCACCTGGCCGTTCATCAGGCGCGCGCGGCTGCGTCCGTCCATCCGCAGCTCATCCAGCCCGCGCAGTTGCAGGGGAATCCCCAGCAAGCGGCTCCACTGCGCCAGGGCGCGCTTGCGCTCGGTGGCGGTCATCGGTTGCAGGTTGTCGGCCATCAGGCGGAAGGTGCCGCGCGCCAGCTCCTCGCGGTAGTGCTCGCCGCGCACCTCGTTGATCCAGTGCAGGCCGAGCAGGCCCAGGCCGCTGACCAGCAGCAGGGCCAGGAGCATGCCGCCATAGATGCGCAGGAAGATGGATTTCATCGGCGAGCCCCCGGCCGCTGTCCGCTGCTGTTGATTCTGGCCGACCGGGACGCCCGCGCCCCGGCCCGCAGGAAAAAAGCGCCTCAGCCCTCGCCGACGAACAGGTAGCCCTTGCTGCGCACGGTCTTGATCAGCCGCGGGTGCATCGGGTCGTCGCCGATCTTCGGGCGGATCCGCGAGATGCGCACGTCGATGGAGCGGTCCTGGCCGTCGTACTCGATGCCGCGCAGGGCGTTGAAGATCTCCTCGCGGGAGAGAATCCGCCCGGCGTTCGCCGCCAGCAGCCAGAGCAGGTCGAACTCGGCGCTGGTCAGCTCGATGGTGGTCCCGTCCAGCCAGGCCTCGCGCATCGCGTTGTCGATCACCAGGCGACCGAACGCCAGGCGTTTGCTGTCCGCCGCCGGGGCGCCCGCTTCCGGCGCCTCGCTGCGCCGCAACAGGGCACGGATGCGCGCCAGCAGCACACGCGGGCGCACCGGCTTGCACACGTAGTCGTCGGCGCCCATCTCCAGGCCGAGCACCTCGTCCATGTCGTCGGTGCGCGCGGTGAGCATCAGGATCGGACCGTCGAACTGCGGACGCACCTGGCGGCAGATGGACAGACCGTCCTCGCCCGGCAGCATCAGGTCGAGCACCACCAGGTCCGGGCGTTCGGCGAGGATACGCGCCGCCGCCAGTGCGCCGTTGGCTTCGATGTCGACCTTCAGGCCGTTGCCTTCCAGGTATTCCCGGGTCAGCTCGGCCAGGCGTCGATCGTCCTCGACGATCAGGATGCGCCAGGCTTCTTGCTCCACACAGCCTCCTCGTATCGCGGTCCCGGAGCCGCCGCGCGGCCCCCTCAGAGCGGCCCGCATTGTAGCCAATACGGGGGCCACGCGGCAGCACGCGAGGAACATCTTGCAAACACTACATATTGTGGGTAGGGTGCGCGCCCCGAAAGGTTGGGGAGTAGGTCTGCGCCGGTGCTTTCCGAGGGCGACGAATGGCATTCTCCAGCGCTGCCGCGGCCTACGGACGCTTCCTAGGACTCACGCACAGAAGACCCACACTTTATCCACAGGTTTCCCCCAGACTGTCACCTTGCAAACACCCCATTAGCGCATTATCTTGTATCCCCATCGTCGCCACCCCCTATATCTTGGGTTTCGAGCGCACGAACGGCTACAACGGAACCAACCGCGCACGGACCACTCTGATGGCTCCGGCGGCTCCGCAAAAAAGCATTTTCCAGACGTACTGAAAGCATCGACGGCGCTCACCGCAAGGAGCCCTTCATGACGTTGGAAAAGCGGTACGGGTGTTGCAACGGACGCTGTAAACAGACAGTCAACACCACTAGGTATTGTGTTCGACGGCAAAACGCCACGAACCCGCCAGGGCCAGGGAGGCACTCACAGTCCCCACCCTCAGCATTCGAATGAAGCAGCCGCCGCGAGGCCGGCTGCCCGGCTCTTTATCGATTCAAGGGAATGGGCGCCCCGGCGCCCGCTAGCAAAACCATTACGAGAACGTGGAGATACCCACCCATGCATACCGACACCACACGCGAGAACCCGCAGGCCAGCGCGCCGCAGGCCGCCGATTCGTCGCAGGATCTGGCCGCCACCGCGCCGGGCCAGCTGCGCGTGATCAAGCGCAACGGCACCGTAGTCCCCTACACCGATGACAAGATCACCGTGGCCATCACCAAGGCGTTCCTCGCCGTGGAAGGCGGCACCGCCGCCGCCTCGTCGCGTATCCATGACACCGTGCGCCGCCTGACCGAGCAGGTCACCGCCACCTTCAAGCGCCGCATGCCGTCCGGCGGCACCATCCACATCGAAGAGATCCAGGACCAGGTCGAACTGGCCCTGATGCGCGCCGGCGAGCAGAAGGTCGCCCGCGACTACGTGATCTACCGCGAAGCCCGCGCCGCCGAGCGCAAGAACGCCGGCGCCGCCAGCGATGTCGCCCAGCCGCACCCGAGCATCCGCATCACCCGCGCCGACGGCAGCCTGTCGCCGCTGGACATGGGCCGCCTGAACACCATCATCAGCGAAGCCTGCGAAGGCCTGGCCGAGGTGGACGGCGCGCTGATCGAGCGCGAGACCCTGAAGAACCTCTACGATGGCGTCGCCGAGAAGGACGTCAACACCGCCCTGGTGATGACCGCGCGCACCCTGGTCGAGCGCGAGCCGAACTACTCCTACGTCACCGCCCGCCTGCTGATGGACACCCTGCGCGCCGAAGCCCTGGGCTTCCTCGGCGTGGCCGAGAGCGCCACCCATCACGAGATGGCCGAGCTGTACGCCAAGGCCCTGCCGGCCTACATCGAGAAAGGCGCCGAGTTCGAGCTGGTCGATGCCAAGCTGAAGGAATTCGACCTGGAGAAACTGGGCAAGGCCATCGATCACGAGCGCGACCAGCAGTTCACCTACCTCGGCCTGCAGACCCTGTACGACCGCTACTTCATCCACAAGGACGGCATCCGCTTCGAACTGCCGCAGATCTTCTTCATGCGCGTGGCCATGGGCCTGGCCATCGAGGAGAAGGACCGCGAGGCACGTGCCATCGAGTTCTACAACCTGCTGTCGTCCTTCGACTACATGAGTTCCACCCCCACCCTGTTCAACGCCGGCACCCTGCGTCCGCAGCTCTCCAGCTGCTACCTGACCACCGTGCCGGACGACCTGTCGGGCATCTACGGCGCCATCCACGACAACGCCATGCTGTCGAAATTCGCCGGCGGCCTGGGCAACGACTGGACCCCGGTGCGCGCGCTGGGCTCCTACATCAAGGGCACCAACGGCAAGTCCCAGGGCGTCGTGCCCTTCCTGAAAGTGGTCAATGACACCGCGGTCGCGGTCAACCAGGGCGGCAAGCGCAAGGGTGCGGTCTGCGCCTACCTGGAAACCTGGCACCTGGACATCGAGGAATTCCTCGAGCTGCGCAAGAACACCGGTGACGACCGTCGTCGTACCCACGACATGAACACCGCCAACTGGATCCCCGACCTGTTCATGAAGCGCGTCTTCGACGACGGCTCCTGGACCCTCTTCTCGCCGTCCGACGTCCCCGACCTGCACGACCTCTACGGCAAGGCCTTCGAGGAGCGCTACGAGTACTACGAGGCCCTGGCCAGCTACGGCAAGCTGAAGCTGCACAAGGTCGTCCAGGCCAAGGACCTGTGGCGCAAGATGCTCTCCATGCTGTTCGAGACCGGCCACCCGTGGCTGACCTTCAAGGACCCGTGCAACCTGCGCAGCCCGCAGCAGCACGTGGGCGTGGTGCACAGCTCGAACCTCTGCACCGAGATCACCCTGAACACCAACAAGGACGAGATCGCCGTCTGCAACCTGGGCTCGATCAACCTGGTCAACCACATCGTCGACGGCAAGCTGGACACCGCCAAGCTGGAGAAGACCGTCAAGACCGCGGTACGCATGCTCGATAACGTCATCGACATCAACTACTACTCGGTCCCGCAGGCGCAGAACTCCAACTTCAAGCACCGTCCGGTCGGCCTGGGCATCATGGGCTTCCAGGACGCCCTGTACCTGCAGCACATCCCCTACGGTTCGGACGCGGCCATCGCCTTCGCCGACCAGTCCATGGAAGCCATCAGCTACTACGCGATCCAGGCTTCCTGCGACCTGGCCGACGAGCGCGGCGCCTACCAGACCTTCCAGGGCTCGCTGTGGTCGCAAGGCATCCTGCCGATCGACTCGGAGAAGAAGCTGATCGAAGAGCGCGGCGCCAAGTACATCGAAGTCGACCTGTCGGAAACCCTCGACTGGGCGCCGCTGCGCGAGCGCGTACAGAAAGGCATCCGCAACTCGAACATCATGGCCATCGCGCCGACCGCGACCATCGCCAACATCACCGGCGTCTCGCAGTCGATCGAGCCGACCTACCAGAACCTGTACGTGAAGTCGAACCTCTCCGGCGAGTTCACCGTGATCAACCCCTACCTGGTGCGCGACCTCAAGGCCCGCGGCCTGTGGGACCCGGTCATGGTCAACGACCTGAAGTACTACGACGGTTCCGTGCAGCAGATCGAGCGCATCCCGCAGGACCTCAAGGACCTCTACGCCACCGCGTTCGAAGTCGAGACCCGCTGGATCGTCGAAGCCGCCAGCCGTCGCCAGAAGTGGATCGACCAGGCCCAGTCGCTGAACCTGTACATCGCCGGCGCCTCGGGCAAGAAGCTCGACGTGACCTACCGCATGGCCTGGTTCCGCGGCCTGAAGACCACCTACTACCTCCGTGCCCTGGCCGCCACCAGCACCGAGAAGTCCACCATCAACACCGGCAAGCTCAACGCCGTGTCGGCCGGTGGCAACGACGGCCTGCAAGCCGCCCCGGCCGCCGAGCCGAAGCCGGCGCCGGTGCCGCAGGCGTGCAGCATCGATAACCCCGACTGCGAAGCCTGCCAGTGATCGCGCGTCGCTGAACGGCGTCCGTGTCGCGGCCGGGCAAGCCGGACTCCTCGCGTGGGTTCGGCCTGCCCGGCGCCTGACGGTCGCTCGTCCAGCGCCACGCTGGCAGCGCAAGGCCCCTCGCCAGGGCCAGGAACAATCCCCTTCTTCCCTCCGGGGGAGAAGAACGGCCCGGCCAGACCGTGCCGGACCACCGCTTTCGCGTGCACCTCACGCCCCATATCCAGGCCGCCGAGACGGCCGCCAGACCAGGAGAGAGCAAGATGCTGAGCTGGGACGAATTCGACAAAGAAGACCCGACCGAAGCCAAGGCCGCGCCCGCCGCCGCCCAGGCCGTTGCCCAGGGCCATGACAAGCTGGACGACGAAGCCGCCGGCTCGGTGGAAGAAGCGCGCGCCGTTTCCGCCGACGACTCCGACGCCGTCGCCCGCGCCAAGAAGGCCCTGAACGACCTCGACATCCAGGAAGGCCTGGACGACCTCGAAGGCTCCGCCGCGCGCGTGCAGGTCGGCGACAAGCAGATGATCAACGCCCGCGCCGACCTCAACCAGCTCGTCCCCTTCAAGTACGACTGGGCCTGGCAGAAGTATCTGGATGGTTGCGCCAACCACTGGATGCCGCAGGAAGTCAACATGAACGCCGACATCGCCCTGTGGAAGAGCAAGGACGGCCTCAGCGAAGACGAGCGGCGCATCGTCATGCGCAACCTCGGCTTCTTCTCCACCGCCGACTCCCTGGTCGCCAACAACCTGGTGCTGGCCGTGTACCGCCTGATCACCAACCCCGAGTGCCGCCAGTACATCCTGCGCCAGGCCTTCGAAGAGGCGATCCACACCCACGCCTACCAGTACTGCATCGAGTCGCTGGGCATGGACGAGGGCGAGATCTTCAACATGTACCACGAGATCCCCAGCGTGGCGAAGAAGGCCTCGTGGGGCCTGAAGTACACCCGCTCGATCTCCGACCCGATGTTCCAGACCGGCACCCCGGAAACCGACCGCCAGTTCCTGCGCAACCTGATCGCCTACTACTGCGTGCTGGAAGGCATCTTCTTCTACTGCGGCTTCACCCAGATCCTCTCCATGGGCCGCCGCAACAAGATGACCGGCACCGCCGAGCAGTTCCAGTACATCCTCCGCGACGAGTCGATGCACCTGAACTTCGGCATCGACGTGATCAACCAGATCAAGATCGAGAACCCGCACCTGTGGGACGCCCAGATGAAGGACGAGGCGACCCAGATGATCCTCCAGGGCACCCAGCTGGAGATCGAATACGCGCGCGACACCATGCCGCGCGGGGTGCTGGGCATGAACGCGGCGATGATGGAGGACTACCTGAAGTTCATCGCCAACCGGCGCCTGACCCAGATCGGCCTGAAGGAAGAGTATCCGGGGACCACCAACCCGTTCCCGTGGATGTCGGAGATCATGGACCTGAAGAAGGAGAAGAACTTCTTCGAGACGCGGGTTATCGAGTACCAGACGGGCGGAGCACTGAGCTGGGATTGAGATTCTCGATTTAGGTCAAGACCGTTAGACGCTGTCGCCGGAAAGGGATTTCGGGACAGTGGTAGAGATGAAGAGCCCCGCCTTGTGCGGGGTTCTTCATTAAAGAGAAATAAAAACCCAAGGTGTTCAGCAAGTTAATTCACCAAATCAAATAGAAGATATGTGCCAAGCTCACTATCCCCAAGACACCATCGACAGACTATTTGAGGACTGTCAAACAGCCCTAGAAAACAAGAAATAAAAACATGCCCAACCATTCGCTCAATCTGAAATCTCCGTAGGGCGAATAACGCGCAGCGTTATCCGCCAGCTGGCCAAGGTACGCTCCGAAATCCTTCTGGATACACGGACGATCCCCAATGCCAAGCTACCGACGAACCTGGGTCCCCGGCGGCACCTATTTCTTCACCGTCACTCTGCATGACCGCCGCTCCAACCTGCTGACCCGCGAAATCGACCTGCTGCGCCGCGTGGTCGCCCAGACCAGGCGCCGGCATCCCTTCCGCATCGATGCCTGGGTCGTGCTGCCGGAGCACATGCATTGCCTCTGGACCCTGCCGCCCGACGACGCCGATTTCGCCACCCGCTGGAAGGTCATCAAGTCCGGCTTCGCACGGCGCATCCCCTGCCACGAATCACGTACCTTCGCGCAACGGCGGCGAGGACAACGCGCCATCTGGCAGCAGCGCTACTGGGAACACCTGATTCGCAATGACACGGACTACCGGCGCCATTTCGACTACATCCATCTCAACCCTGTGAAACACGGGCTGGTTACGGCGGTCAAGGATTGGCCCTTCTCCACCTTCCACCGGGCCGTGGCTGATGGGCTTTATCCCGAGGATTGGGCCGGTGATCCTTCCTTGGAGGTCCGGGCGGCCGAGCGGGTTTGAGTCTGCTGGCGGATAACGGCTGTGCCGTTATTCGCCCTACCCCGGCTACCAAGTCTTTTTCTCGGCCTCGCAGGATGGCCGGCCCCGAGAAAGTAACCAAAGCGCTTGCCCCTGCATTCGGCCTCCTACACGACGATTCCGCTCGGCCTCCTGATGGGGCGGACCGGAGCATCGGATGTTTCTCTGGAAGAGGTAGGGCGAATAACGCGAAGCGTTATCCGCAGCTACACAGGATTTTCCTGTAACGCCCGAGCATCGGGGGATTGAAAGAACTTCGTCAAGTCGATGTGTAGTGGTCAACCCATCCCGGACAGTGGGTTGAGTTTTTCTTCGGCCACCGCAGGTGGTAACCCGTCGTTGAATTGATGCGGCCTGATCCAGTTGTAGCGGTGCATCAAGTAATGACTGATGTCCCGTTGGGCCTCCTGCGCCGTCAGGTAACCCGTTGACGGGACCCACTCCGACTTCAGACTGCGGAACAGGCGCTCCATCGCCGAGTTATCCCAGCAATTCCCTCGGCGACTCATGCTCTGCTGCATCCGATAGCGCCAGAGCCGTTGCCGAAACAGGCGGCTGGCGTACTGGCTGCCCTGATCTGAATGGAACAGCACCTGCTGTGGCTTGCCGCGCTGTTCGTAGGCCATGTCCAGGGCCTTGATCACCAGTTCGGCATCCGGCTTGGCCGAGA